>CAZTOU010000049.1:0-24054 GCA_964615365.1 uncultured Spirochaetales bacterium | reverse complement strand
GACCCGCAGGGGGGAGGATCATCAGCACAGGAGCAATGCCATGCTCAACGAAAGACTCGCCGCCAACAGATGGTTCACGTCCACTACGCAGCAGCTCCTCGCAGAGACATGCCAGGACCGTCCCGAGAAGGCCGCCATCGTCTTCCAGGGAGAAGGGGATGAGCCGACCGCCTATCCGCAGGCGAGAATGGCTCTTTTCATCAGGGTCTTGGCGATCTGAACCATATAGCCGTTGTGACGCATCGGTCTGGCCGCAGACACGGCCGCCGCGCCCGCCGCCTCCGCGTCGTCCTCGTTCACGGTCTTCCCCAGCAGGCTCTCCTCGGCTGCAAGCGCCCGGTAGGGTTTGACGTAGACCCCATTCAGGCAGATTCTGGCGGCCACCACCCGGCCTGCCGCGCACGTGATTCTGGCGGCGCAGTTCACGATGGGGAAATCGATCGACTTCCTGAGCGCGAACTTCTCGAAGGCGCTCTTGGTTCCATCGGGCGGAGTCGGTAGTCGGATCTCGGTCACGATCTCATCGCCGTCGAGCACCGTCGTCTTTCCGACGCCCACCGCGAAGAAATCCTCGGCCGGGACGGTGCGCTTCGAAGTCTCGACCAGGGCGGCCAACGCGATCAATGCCGGCGCCGTATCGCTCGGGTGGACGGCGTAGCAGCCCTCCTCCACGGTGCCGCCGAATATCGAGTGATACCGGTTGTCGCCATCGATCGCGTAGCACCTTCCCCCTCCCTTCTTGAGACAGGGAAAGCGGTTGTTGGCGCACCGGTAGTACCAGCACCGGACATCCTGGCAGATGTTGCCGCCGAGGGTGCCCATCTCCCGCAGGTTCGGCGAGGCAGTGCGGCGCGCCGCTTCGGCGAGCGCGGAGTGCTGGCGCTGGATGCCCGGATGGGTGGCGATGTCCCTGAGGCGGGTCAGAGCACCCACCCTCGAGAACTCGCCGCCTTCCTCGATCGAATCCAGGCCCGGTATCGTCTTGAGATTGATGATGGCTTCCGGATACCGGGCCAGGATCCTGTCCTTCATCTTGCCCAGCAGGTCCGTCCCCCCGGCGATGGCGCTGGCGTTCTCCCCGTATCGACGGAGGTATTCGACCGCTTCGTCCACCGTCGACGCGTCGATATGCGTGAATCTCTTCACATCTCTCCCCGAAGCTCCATTCCTCTAGACCTTGCCGAGCGCCTCGAGGACCTTGTCCGGCGTGATCGGATAGTCGTCGACCCAGACGCCGGTCGCGTTGTAGACGGCGGGCCCCAGCAGCGCCGGGACCACCGTCGCGACGTCCTCACCGATGCCCACGACACCGTAGGGCCCGTAGCCCATGCCGGTCTCCACCAGGATGGTGTCGATGGGACCGGCATCGAGGATGGTGGCGATCTTGTAGTCGATCAGGTTCCCGTTCAGCATCACGCCCGTCACGGGGTCGTGGATGACCTCCTCGGTCTTTGCCCTCCCCACGCCCATGAAGGTGCCGCCGTACTGCTGGCCTTCACAGGAACCGCGATTGATCACCTTGCCCACGTCATTCACGTTGACCACCCGGGTCACCTCCACCTCGCCCGTCTCGGTGTCGACCTCCACCTCCATGAAGTGAACCTGCCTGCAGAATCGTGGCCTCGGATGATCCGGGCTGTAGGCGCCGGTCTGACTGTGGTAGCCGAGCGCGAAGAGCGGGACCGAGAACGGTGTCCTCTCGCCCAGCGCCTCGTGTGAGGAGAGGGGCCCCGCGGCCCCCGATGGTCCGACGAGCTCCGCCAGCGTCTTCCGCTTCGAGGGATCCGCCTTCCGGAAGATGACGCTGTCGCGGATGTCGAGTTCTTCCGGCCTGGCATCGGGAAACGCCGGCGGAAAGCTGCCCCGCTGGGTCTGCCCGGTGGGGCTGGTGGCGGCCTCGAGGATCTGCCGCTTCAGGATTCGGGCCGCGTGCCGGATGGCGAAGCCGTTGACGGACATGTTCGTCGACGAATCCGGGGTCATCCGGAAGAAGCCCACGTCGACTCTCGGGTTGTAGTAGACGTCCTCCAGGCGCATCCCCAGCTCGTCGGCGGCGATCTGGCAGTAGGAGTTCTCGGCGTCTACGCCGTTGTCGCTCCCCATGCCCAGTATGCTCGCCGTTCCGTCGTTCCGCTCGATGCGGATCGCCATCTCGCTCGAGCCCGCGGAATCGTCCCACTCGTGGGCCCAGGTGAAGGCCAGCCCGTGCATCCTGCCGTTGGGGAGCCGCCGGGTGCCGGCCGGGTGCCAGCGGCGATCCCAGTCGACGGCGGCCTTCCCCTTCTCCACGCACTCCCTGAGACTGTCCCTGACCTCGAAACCCCGCTCCCGCTTCTTTGCGTCCAGCCAGCTCGTGTCATGCCCGTGGGCGCCATCGTTCTCGAGAGCCACCAGGGTGGGATCCAGGCCCAGCGCTCCCGCGATGTGGTCGAAGATCAGCGTCTGGCTGTGTGTGTTGGCGTTCTGTTCGCAGCGCGTGGGTACGTTGGGGCCCTTGTTGGTCGCCACCACGAACAGCTTCCCGTGGATGTTGGGGATCCGGGTGTTCTCCACCAGGTGCTTGAGGAAGTGGAACACCGGCCACAGCTGATTGCTGAGGATCGCGCTTCCCTCGACGGCGGTGATCGTCCCGTCCCGCCTGGCGCCCACCTTGTAGCGATAGACCCCCTCGTCCATCTCACCGCCGAAGAAGTCCTCCCTTCGGGTGAAGGTCCACTTCACCGGCCTGCTGGTTCGCCGGGCCACCACGGCGGCGCAGTAGTGGCCCGCCATGTTCCAGCTCACCTGGCTCCAGCCGCCGAAGCTCGCGCCCTGGTAGGGGCAATGGATCTGGATCTTGTTCATCGGGATGCCCCCGAACCAGGAGGCGATCACCCGTTTCGCGATGTGCGGGCGCTGCTGCTTGACCCACACCTCCGGACAGTCACCATTCCACCGCCACACTCCGCAGGGCCGCTCCGGACCCGCCCAGGTGTGGAGGCGTCTTCTCGATTCGAACTCGACGACGGTGTCGGCCTCGGCGAAGCCCCGCGCCACGTCACCCAGCTCGACGACGTCGAAGAGATCCGCATTGAAGTGGTTGCTGCTCGGCAGCAGCTCGGGAACCGCCAGGGGCGCATCCGGCTCCAGGGCTCTCTCGGGATCCAGCACGAAGGGGCGCTCCTCCCATTCCGTCTCGATCAGCGTGAGGGCCTGCTCGGCAATCGCCTCGCTGTCGGCGGCGACCGCCGCGCCCACCTCCTGTCCCTGGAAGCGGGCGACGCTCGGGATCACCGCCTCGAGCGACGGCTGGTGTCCGCCCAGATCCGCCGCCCGCGGCAGCTCCGAATCGTCGTATCTGAGAACGGCCCTCACCCCCGCCAGCGCCTCCGCCTTCCTGGTGTCCATGCGCTTGATGACGGCATGCGGGAATGGGGAGGTCAGGAATCGCATGTAGAGCATCCCGGGAAGCTGGACGTCCATGGTGTAGATCGCGCTGCCACCGGCCTTCTGCAACCCGTCGACGCGACGCGGACCGCGCTTTCCGATCTGTCTGTACTCCGGAAGGGGATGGGCGTCCGCGCGGAGGTTGTCGAACATCTCCTCCATCTTCGCGGTCTCGTCACTGGACATCCGGCTTCGCCCCCTCACGGCTCCCTGCCGCTTCTCGTATCGCCTTGGGATGCTGAGGATAGGTGCCGCAGCGGCACAGGTTTCCCGCCAGGGCCTCCTTGATCTCGTCCTCCGTGGGGCTCGGCTCCCTGTCCAGGAGCGCCTTGGCGGTGACGACGAAGCCCGGCGTGCAGTATCCGCACTGCATCGCATGGTGCTCCGCGTACTTCTCGATCAGGAGCGGCCGGGTCCTGGCGACCTCCTCGACGGTCTCGATGCTCCGGCCGCCGCACTCGATGGCCAGCGCCATGCAGGAGAGAATCGGTCTTCCGTCCATGATGACGGTGCAGGATCCGCAGGCCCCCCGGTCGCAGAACATCTTGGCCCCGATCAGCCCCATCCTGTCGTGGATGAGGTCGTACAGGGTCCACTCCGGCTCCACCTTCACCTGGTACCGCTGTCCGTTGACGCGGAGCTCGATCAGCCCATCCGGTGTCGGAACCGGCTCCCCCCGGTGCACGCCAAGGACGTGCGCCTTGAAAGCCCCGAAGCTCTCCCAGGTCGTCGCACAGTAGGGACACAGAAGCACCGATTCCGACATCACGAAACCCCGCCCTTCCCGCGAGCGCGGAGAAGGATCGACTTCTCGATCCGGTCCCGGTACTCCTGCTGGAAATGCTGCAGCGAATCCCGCACCGGGACCGCGGCCCCCTGGCCCAGACCACACAGCGAGGACAGCATCATCACCTCCGAAAGATCCTCCAGGGCGTCCAGATCCCGCTCCACTCCGTCGCCCCGGCTGAGCCTGCCGAGAATCTCCACCATCGCCTCCGTGCCCTCCCGGCATGGCGTGCATTTGCCGCAGGACTCGTCGGCGAAGAACTCGAGGTTGCGATGGACGATGTCGATGACCTCGCGGCTCCGGTCGAATACCGTGACACCCCCCGAGCCCAGAACCGTCTCGAAGGAGAGCGGTGTATCGATCATCTCCAATGGGACGATGCTCCCCCCTGCACCACCCACCTGGACCATCTTGACGTCCTCGGCCCCGCAGAGGCCCACCACCAGCTCTTCGAGACGACTCCCCATCACCAGCTCGAACACGCCGGATCTCGCGACGTCACCGCTCACCGAGAACACCTTGGTGCCCTTGCTCTCCGCCGTCCCGATCCCGGCGAACCACTCGGGTCCATTGGCGATGATCGAGGGGAGGTTCATCAGGGTTTCCACGTTGTTGATGATGGTCGGAGATCCCCACAGCCCTTTCGCAGTCGGAAAAGGCGGCCTGAAGCGGGCCTCCCCTCTTCGGCCCTCGATGGAGTTCATCAGCGCCGACTCCTCGCCGCAGATGTAGGAGCCGGCTCCCTCGCGCACCTCGACCTCGAGGGGTTCGAGAAAGCCCTTCTCTCTCGCCTGGGCGATGGCCCCTAGAAGCACGTCGAGCAGATGGTGATACTCGGCGCGCAGATAGACGTACGCGCGCCTGGCGCCGATGGCATGGGCCGCGATGGCGATTCCCTCGACCAGGGTGAACGGATCGTTCTCCAGGATGAACCTGTCCTTGAAGGTGCCCACCTCACCCTCGTCGGCGTTGCAGATCAGGTATCTCTCCTCGCCCTCCGCCTTCCTCGCCATCTCCCATTTCAGTCCGCAATCGAATCCCGCACCACCGCGACCTCGGAGCCCGGAGGCCCTCACCGCTCCGATCACCTCTTCCGGCGTCATGGCGGCTCGGGCCTTCCCGAGAGCTTCGAACCCGCCGCGAGCCAGGTAGCTCTCGATGTCGTTGGGATCGACGACTCCGCAGTTCGCCAGGACGATGCGCTGTTCCGACACTGCCATCCTCCTCGGAGTCCTATCGATACGACTTCAGGATCTGCGAGATCTTCCTCGGTGTCAGATCTCCGTGAACGTCGGCATCGACCAGCATCGCAGGAGCCACGTCGCAGCCGCCGATGCAGTGGGTCGACTCGAAGGAGAATCGGCCGTCTTCGGTGGTCTCACCCAGCTCGATGCCCAGCTCGGCTCCCACCGCCAGGGTGATCATCTCCGAGTTCTTCAGATAGCAGGGTACGCTTCCGCAGATCCTGATGGTGTGTCGTCCCCGGGGCTCGGTGGAGAGAAAGGAGTAGAAGCTGGCCACCCCGAAGACCTCTCCGAGGGGAACGTCCAGGGAGCGGGAGATCTCCAGCATGACCTCTCTGGGAAGATGCGCGTTCTCGGCGTGCGCGCGCTTCAATGCGATCAGCAATTCCTCGCGGGCTCCGCTCTGCATGTCAGGCCATCCCGTCCCCCCCCGCCGAAGGGGACCTGCGGAGAGCGCCGGTGGGGCAGTAGTCGACACAGGTGCCGCAGTCCCTGCAGGCTTCCTCGACGAGGGGCTCGTCGAAGCCCACGGAGATCTTGGATCGAAACCCCCGGTAGGCGATGCCGAGCACGTTCTTCCCGGCGATCTCGTCACAGGCCCTGGTGCACTTGTAACAGAGAATGCACTTGGACAGGTCCCGGCAGACGTACGGATTGTCGTCCTCTGCCGGGAAGTACCGGGGCTTCCTCATCTCGAATCTCGGCGGCCCGACTTCCAGATCCGAGGCGAGCCGGTGGAGCCGGCAGTTCCTGGCGTTGGCGTCGCTGACGCAGGATCCGGTATGGCTGGCCAGCAAGAGCTCCAGGATCGCCCTTCGTGCCGCGAGAACCTTGCCGGAATGGGTATGGACCACCATGCCTTCGCTGATCGGGGTGTGACAGGAGCCGACCAGCGCCCTGCTGCCCTCGACCTCGACGACGCAGACGCGACATACTCCGGCCGGCGTCAGGTCGGGGCTGTGGCACAGCGTCGGGATCTCCACTCCTTGCTGCTCGGCGGCCTGGAGAATGGTCAGCCCATCGCGAACGGATACTTCCTCGCCGTTCAGGACGATCTTGACATCTCTCATCTCTCGATATCCATTGCGCTCCCAATCAGACGACTCGGGCGAGTCGCGCCCGGTCGCCTGGCGGCGGGAGTGTCGTAGCCGCTGACTCCGGTGGATCGATTCCGAGGTAAGTGTGGCTACCGGCCCATCTTCGCCGCTTTCTCCCGAATCAGAGGGACTGCCTCCTCCATGATCTCCTTCACGTCCTGGTAGCGGAAGGTCCTCTCCTCGAACGTGCGCCGCTCCAACCCCCGGAGAAACCGATTCTCGAACTCACTGAAGTACGAGCCGTAGATGTGATAGCTGTCCGCCTGGTGAACATATCGCCCCAGCTTGACCAGCCGCCCCGATAGCTCGGAGATCCGCGCCGCAATCTTCTTCTGCAGCTGGATGAAGGCGAACATGTTCATCAACGCTGCCTTGTAGGCATCGTTGGAGCGGAAGCGGATGTTGGTGTTCAAGTACCAGGCGTCGTTCCCCTGCAGCAGTCTGCACCAGATGCTCTGGAGACAGGCGGGGTCGTAGCAGTCGTTGTCCTCCCAGACCTTCCAGGTAATCGCCTGGGCGCGGCGGGTGTGCGGCGTGGCGGCCAGCTTCTTCGCCAGCAGCTCGATCTGGTCGAATCCCTCGGCGACCTTGGGAATCGAATAGGCGAACAACCTCTGATGGTAGGTGTACTCCCATCGCGTGTCTTCCGGATCCTCGTCCGTGTTGCGGATGCAGTGGTCCTTGATGCCGTCGAGCACCTCCATCACGTATTCCTGGAGGTCCTCCAGACCCCCCGGCATGTCCCGGTGGATCATCGGCTCTGCCAGAGGGTCGCGGACCACCATGGTCATCGAGCAGTCCTTGCTGGGAGGATCGTCGGGCTTGTCGTACTCCGTCTTGACGCTGCAGCCTTCCTGGTAGGCCTTGACCAGCGAACGCTCCCACGTCTCGGCCAGACCCTCTCCTTCCACCATCAGTACGGGGATGTACCCCTCCATGATTCTCCCCCTTGCCGCTGCGACGGGACGCGCCGGCCGTGTTCGATTCTCCCCGGCCGTCAGGCTAGCCAATTCTCTGCCGATCCTCTCCCTCAGCGGAGCTCGTTTCGAGCCGAGAGGGCCGGGCTTCTCGGCCCAGAAAGGCACGATCCAGGCCACCAATGGGACGGCCTCCACCGAGCTGCGCACTCCGCTAGAATCCGCCCGGATCGGTCCGCGAAGCCAGGAACCTGTAGAGCATGCGAATCCTCGACGACGCTCCCTTCGAAATCGACGCCGGCGACGTCTTCCGCCAGCTGCATCTCGATTCCCGAAGTCAATACGCGGAGGAGATCCATGGCGTCATCGAACGGGCCACGCAGCTCGCTCGCCCCCGTGCGGTCTACGAGGTCGCCTTCGTCGAAGAGAGGGGAGACGAGTCGGTCGTCCTCGCCGAGGCGACTCGGGAGCTGGAGCGGACCCTCGGGCAAGGCTCCGGCTCGCGGGCGGGACGGGCGCGGTTCGTGAGCAAGGTGCTTCGAGCCAACCTCGACGAGGTGGAGAGGGTCTTCCCCTATGTCGCGACCTGTGGCCGCGAGCTGGATCTCCTGCCCATCGACGAGGACGACCTCTTCGGCCAGTTCTGCCGGGACGTCATCAAGGAGATGGCGCTCCACGCCGCGATGTCACACCTCGTCAGTCATCTCAAGGAAGCCTACCTGCTGGATGAGCTGGCCAGCATGAACCCGGGATCCGGTGACGTGAACATCTGGCCGATCGAGCAGCAGAGGGAGCTGTTCGCGTTCTTCGGGGATGCTCCGGAGGAGATCGGCGTGCTGCTCACCGAGAGCTGCCTGATGGTCCCCAACAAGTCCGTCTCCGGCCTGTTCTATCCGTCGGAACACGGGTTCCAGAGCTGCCAGCTCTGTCACCGAGAGAAATGTCCCAACCGGCGCGCGCCATTCGATCCGCACCTCTGGGCGGAGAAGCTCGGAAGCTAAAGGGGATCCTCTCCCGCGGAATCGGCCTCGACCTGGATTCGGAGCCAGCCTCGATCCCCGACCGTCACGGGGATGTGGAAGAGACCCGCCTCGTAGCGCACCGGAAGGGGGGCACCCCCGGCCGGTCCGAGAGCGCACGCGGAGCGCGGTGGGCGAGGCGACCAGCCCGTGATCTCGAAGCGCTCGCCGGGACTGCCGAGCGCCTCGAAGACGACTCCGCTCGCGCTCGCGCCCACGTCCCGCAGGCGGGCGTCGCCGGCAGTGACGTAGCGGGAGACGTCCCCCACGATCGCGATCTCGCCGGGCAGGATGGGACAGAGGATGCGGTAGTCCCAGGCGCGGGGCTCGAGCTCGACCTCCCAGACGGGGTCGTCGCCATCCGTATCGACCCGCTCTGCACGACGCCGACGGAAGTCGTAGGCGAGCAGCGGTCCCTCGGGCCGAAGCGGACCCAGGTCTTCCAGGGCGAAGCGATACGCGATGGGCGCTTCCTCGCGCCACACGTGGATTCCCACCACGTAGTGCCAGAAGCCCGCCGGATGCCGCGTATGGGCCTCGCCCACCAGCGGACGGGGCTCGAGGTGCGGGTGGCCCCGATAGCAGGTTTCGAGCGCCGCCACGGGAACGTCCGGCTTCACCAGCACTCCGTCTTCGCGACAGGTGCGCATCACCAGGGCGCGGTCCGTGCGCCCGAGCCGATCGCCGATACCGACCGGACCCGAAGAGAGAGCGGCCACCAGGGCCTCGCACTCGCAGTTCGGGTCGCCATCCCAGCCCTCCCCCTCGGGACTGCTGAAGAAGACGTCCTTGTACGGTGTCAGGCCGAGCGCGCGCGCCAGGGCGTTGGTGTAGAAGAACCATGCCCAAAGCGCACCGCTGCCGATGATGTACCGGTAGTCGCCGCTGGTCCGAATCGAGGTGACGCGATCCAGGGTCACCGTCTGCATGAAGTCGGCGGGCGAGGCCATGCACCACTGGAGGGTCCGTCCGTGGCGGTGCGCCGCCGCGTCGATCCCCTCCTGCCAGGCGCGGGCGCGACCGGGTTCCTCGCGCAGGCCGCGCACGCCCAGGAAGCACTCGATCAGCCAGTCCTGCTCGTAGGTGATCGCGCCCCAGCCGGCAGCCTGGGCCATGAACCGCTCGTAGAAGTCGGGGTCGATGGGATGACCCCGCTCACCGTCGATCCAGGCAGGCGTCTCTTCGAGGTAGGGCGACTGACTGGAGAAGTGCCGACTGTGGAGGATCAGCGGCGGATCACCCAACCGACGGCGCAGATCATCCACGCCCCCGGGAAGCAGGTCCTCCCGCGCCTCCCAGCGCAGCATGCCGGTCGGCGGCACGTCCATCCCCCAGTCGGGATTGAGCGGGCGGCTCTCCTGGTGGGGGTAGAACCAGGAGTCCAGCTGAACGGCGCGAATCGGGACCCCGGATTCGCGCAGCCCCGCCACGGTGCGCTCGAGAGTGGTGGCGACGTCGAGATCCGGCTCGCTTCGGTACCAGTAAGCTGCCCCGTTGTCGGTCCAGTAGGAGAGCCGGCCGACCCCGTCGTCCGCATAGCGGGAGGGACGGCGCGTGCGGTGGCGCCGCAGGAGGATCGCCGCCCACTCGTCGAGCAGCTGGCGCGGTCCCTCCCCGGCGAAACACGCCAACTCGCTGGCGAATCCCGCCGGCACCCGGTTCAGATCGCCGTGCCATCCGCAGCGGACACCGAGCTCGGACTCGCCGCGGCGCGGAACCGCAACCACCTGCTCGTGAAAGCTGTCGAGGGGAGCCAGCATCAGGGAGCGCCCGCCCGGGGTCACCAGGAAGAGCGGCTCGACCACCGCGGGACGGAAGGGCAGATGGAAGAAGCCGTCGAGCTCGGGGCCGGAGAAGCTCGGGAGCGCGAACTCCGTGTAGGCGTGTCCGAAGCCGCAGGTGTCTTCGGGCAGGCCACCGGATTGGCGCTTCGTAGGGCGAAATCGCGGCCAGGCGACCGCCGGCCGGTCGAACTCGCCGCTCGCGAATGCGTCGAGTGGAGCCGCGGCCTCCAGTCGAAACACGAGCAGGGCGCGCTCGGAGTATGCTCGCGCGCTCGCGCGCAGCGACAGCGGGCACTCGTCGAGCCGAAGCTCCAGCGCTCGAAAGGCGCCCAGGTCGTCCTCCCCCTCGGACGACCCTCCGGCGTGCGGCGCGAGCTCCTGCCCGCCCGCCAACAGGTCGAGAGGACCGAGCCAATCGGGAGATCCCCAGCCGATGGTCCAGGACCGGTCCGGGGACGCATGGAGGGAGAGCCCTCTACCCGCTTCCAGCTTCATCGCAGCCACCTCTCGTCACGGGCACGCCATGGTATGGCTTCTCCCCCGCGAGCGCCGGCTGGGTCGTACGTCCGATGCCCGCTCGCATCAGGCCCCCTGCGATGAGCGCTTCCCGCGCTTCGGCGCGCGCGTCTGCTGGGCGCCGGCGCGGAGGACGATGTCGATGACCGCACCCGCTGCGACCTCGGGATCGATGGGACCGAAGTGGTCCTGAATTGCGCCTTCCACCCAGAGCTTCGCGAAGCCGTGCACCACCGACCACGAGGTGAGCAGTAGATCATCCGGATCGCGGCCCACCGCCCAGCCCTCCCGCTGCGCTGCGACTGCCGCTTCGCGGATGGTCTCGAAGAGCTGCTGGTACGCTGCATCGAACTCGGCGTCGGGCTCGAAGATGTCCCGGCGACCGGCCATCAGGCGGAAGTAGGCCGGGTGCTCGACGGCGAAGCGGACGTAGCCCATGCCGATGGCCCGGTGCCGTTCGATGGCGGAGTCGCCCGCCTCGGCCATCCCACCGAGGAGAGCGGCCTGGAATTGCTCCAGGGCATCGGTGGCGAGAGCGGTCAGCAGGGCCGCCTTGTCGGGGAAGTGGCGGGCGGGAGCGCCATGAGAAACGCCCGCGCGACGGGCGAGGTCCCGCAGGCTGAGCTCTCCGACCCCGCCCTCCTGAATCGCCCGAGCGGCCTCCCTGAGGAGGACCTGTCGAAGATTCCCGTGGTGATAGGGCAAATCTGGACCTTCTAACGACCGGTGTTGACAGTGCCTACATAGCGCGTTACCCACTCCAGTCAACGTCCCCAGCCGGCTCTGCGGCTCTCACCAGGCGCCCCAGGGAGAGCGAGATACACGAGATCACTTCTCGAGGGATGGATCCCCGCCTTCCCGTCGCCCTCCAGTCGGTCTTCGCCGGGGCGGGGATTGCGGCTAGCCTGGATTCCGGAGTCTTGGAGGGTACCGGTCCGTCCGGGCGGATCCGCCCCGACCACGATCGGTCCACCAAACATGAAAGCAGGTGAAACGATGGGAGCTCTTCAAGAACTGGCCGAGGTCTCCAAGTCGCTCGGGAACAGCCACGTCGACGCCTGGAAGCGCGACGGGAAGAAGGTCGTCGGCTTCGTCTGTTCCTACATGCCGGAGGAGGTCCTCTGCGCTCTCGACATCCTCCCCTACCGGATCACCGGCAGGGGCGTGCAGGACACCTCCCACGCGGACTCCTACCTCACCCGCGTGAACTGCAGCTTCGCCCGTTCCTGCCTCGAGCTGGGCTTCACCGGTGAGTACGACTTCCTGGACGGCGCGATCTGGAACAACGGCTGCGACCACATCCGCCGCTGCTACGACAACTGGAAGGCCAAGATTCCCCTTCCATTCATGTACATGCTCCCCGTTCCGCACAAGATCTCTACCCACGCAAGAGGGAGGTACAGGGAGGAGGTCCTCGAGTTCATCCGTGCGGTGGAGGACCATTTTGGCGAGAAGCTCGACCCCAAGAAGCTCGCCGATGCCATCTCCACCTACAACGAGACCAGAAGCCTGCTCAGGAAGCTCTACGACCTGCGAACCGCAGAGTCTCCTCCCTTCACCGGCGCAGAAGTGCTGACCATCTTGACAGCCGCAACCGTCATGCCCCGGACGGAGTACAACCGGCTTCTGCGGGAGGTACTCGCGGAGGTGAAGTCGGACTCCGACAACGGCTCCAAACAGAAGGTGCGGCTCCTGGTGGCCGGCAGCTTGATGGACGAAGCCGACTTCATCTCCAACGTCGAGGACCTGGGAGCGATCGTCGTCACCGACGCCCTCTGCTTCGGGGCGAAGAGCTTCTGGAACCTCACCGACGAGAGCGGGGACCCCCTCGAGAGCCTGATCGATCGCTACTACGAGCACCCGCCCTGCCCCCGCATGACCGGGGAGTACCCCCAGAGACTCGCCTTCCTCCGGGAGCAGATCGAGCGGGCCGGCGTCAAGGGCGTGATCCTTCAGCACATCAAGTTCTGCGACCTGCACGGCACCGACAACGCCCTGCTGAAGAACGATCTGGAAGACGCCGGCATCCCGGTCATGGAACTCGAAAGACAGTACGGGCCACTGGCCGACGCCGGCCGGATCCGGACCCGTGTACAAGCATTTCTCGAGCGGATTGGAGGTTGAGCATGCCTGAAGCGAGGCGCAATGCCCTGGAGCGGATGGTCGAGACCTTTAACATGACCAGCAACCTGCCGGAGGATCTGGACATCGACTCCCCTCCCATCCAGGCCATGCTCGCCACGTTGGACGAGCCCCGGAGGAACAACTTCCTGGCCATGGCCAAGGACCCGGGCGTCCGGAAGATGTCGGTCGTCTCCAACGCCGCCATGGCAAAGTACTGGGACGAAGTTCTCAATGCGCGAGATCGCGGGAAGAAGGTCGCCTTCATCCCCTTCAATTGCTCGCCGGAGATCTTCCACGCGCTGGACATCGTGCCGGTCGGCGTCGAGGTCCTGAACTCGTTCGCGATGATCCTGGAAGAGGGGATCCACGAGTACCTGGATCTGGCCGTCGAGCGCGGCCTTCCCGAGACCATGTGTAGCGCCCAGAGGGGCGCGGTGGGCCTGCTGGAAGCCGGCCTGGTGGACAAGCCCGACTTCGTCGTCAATGGTGCAGCCGGCGGTTGCGATCCCAACTCGAAGATCTTCGAGTACATGGCCGAGAAGTGGGACATCCCGGCCCTGTATCTCGACGTCCCCTATTCCCACGACCGGAGAGCCATCGACTACTACACAGAAGAGTATCGAGAGGTCGTGGACGCCCTCCAGGAGCTCTCCGGCAACAAGCTGGACGAGGATCGCCTGCGCGAGGTCTGTGAGCTGACCAACCAGTGCACGGAGATCATTCAGGAAATCAGCGACATGAAGCGCCTGGTGCCGAATCCCGTCCCCAACTGGTACAACATGAACCACCTCGGCCAGAAGCTGAATCTGGTCGGGACCCCCGACGCCCTGGACTTCTACAAGACGGCCCTCGAAGTGTGCACGGAGCGGATGAAGGAGGGAGCCCACGTCCTTCCCGAGGAGAGGATCCGCTTCATGATGATGTACACCGGGATCTACTTCGACCCGGGCCTCCACTACTGGTTCCAGGAGGAGATCGGCGTCACCTACCTCATGGACTTGCTGATCTTCCACGACTTCAACCCCATCGTCGACACCACGAACACCGACACCATGCTGGCGGGCCTCGCGGAGGGAATGCTCAACCTGCCCATGACGCGCCAGTTGAAGGGTAGCTGGGACATGCCCGCCAACTGGCTGGAGGACCTGCTCTACTACGTCGACACCTACAAGGCCGACTGCATCGCCTTCACCGGCCACGCAGCCTGCAAGCAGGTCTGGGGCGTCTACCGGATCGTCGCGGACGAGGTCAAGAGGCAGCTCGGTGTCCCCTCCCTCCGGCTCGAGGGAGATGGATGGGACTCGCGGGTCACCTCTCTGGACGTGATCAAGGAGCAGTTCACGGAGTTCTTCGAGACTCTGGATTGACGAGAAGGGTGGTCATTGGATGATCGTTGCTGGCTGTGACGTCGGTTCCCTGAGTGCTGAGGCGGTTCTCCTCGAGGACGGTGCCATACTGGGCTCTGAGATCATATTGGTGAGACCCACGGCCGAGCAGTCGGCCCGCGACGTGATGGACAAGCTGCTCCCGAGGTTGGGCCTCTCCTACGACGATGTCGGGTTCACCGTCGCGACCGGATACGGACGCGAAACGATTCCCTTCGCGGACGCCAACCTGAGCGAGATCTCCTGCCACGCCAAGGGCGCCCACTTTCTCGTCCCCAGCATCCGAACCGTGATCGACGTCGGTGGCCAGGACTGCAAGGCGATCCGCGTGGGCACCGACGGCGGCGTCGAAGACTTCGTAATGAACGACAAGTGCGCCGCCGGGACGGGGAGATCGCTCGAGCTCAACTCCGAGGCGCTGGGGGTGGAGGTATCGGAGCTCGGCCCCATCTCGCTCGAGGCGAAGGAGGCCATCGTCATCACCAGCCAGTGCAGCATCTTCACCGAGCTCGAGATCATGCATCTGCTGATGGAGGGCCGGAGCACGGCCGACATCGCGGCGGGGATCAACCAGGCCATGTCCCGCCGCGTCAAGATGCTGGCGGGCAGGGTCGGCACCAAGAAGGACGTCGGAATCACCGGCGGCGTCTCCAAGAACGTCGGCGTGGTCAAGATGCTCGAGGAGATGCTGTCTGTAGAGTTCGTCGGATTTCCGGAGGATCCCCAGATCATGGGGGCACTCGGTGCGGCCCTCTTTGCCGCCGAAAAGGCCCCGCAGTGACGGCGAAGGCAGCCGCGATGGACGAACGAGGAGAAGCGACCGATGTACGCGGGATGTGATCTGGGATCGGTTACCGCGAGGGTGGTGATCATCGAGGACGATGCCATCGTCTCTTCCGAGACGATGCCCTACAAGAAGCTCCCCGTGCAGGCCGCGGTGGAGGCCTTCGAGAAGGCCCTTTCGAGCGCGAGCCTCTCGCAGGACCGGATCGACTACTGCGTGGCGACCGGCTTCGGAAAGAAGGCCGTTCCCTTTGCGAACGCGGACAGCGCCGAGGTCGTCTGCCTGAATCGCGCCTTTCGCCTCCTCCACGCCGATGTCAGAACGGTCATCGATGTCGGCGGACAGAGCATGCGCGCCATCAACCTGAGCGCGAAAGGCAAGGTTCTCGACTCCACCGTCAACGAGAAGTGCGCCGCGGGCACCGGGAGGTTCATCGAGGTCATGGCCAAGGCGCTCGAGCTTCCCATCGAGCAGGTGAGCGCCCTCGCCTTCGAATCGAAGGACCCGGTCTCCATCACCAGCCAGTGTGGAGTCTTCGCCGAAAGCGAAGTCATCACCTACGTGAATGGTGGCAGGGACCGGGCCGATATCGTCGCCGGAATCGCGCGCTCGGTCGCCGCCAAGGTGTCATCCCTGGTCCGGAGAATCAGCCTGGAAGAGAAGGTGGCGATGGTCGGAGGCGTGGCTCTCAACGCCGGAGTCAGGGAATACGTCGAAGAGGACCTGGGCGTGAAGCTGACCGAGCTCGAGGCGGACCCCCAGGTATACGGAGCCCTGGGCGCGGCGCTGGTGGCGAAAGAGAAGCACGGCGCCTAGGCGCGGAGCGGAACCATAGAGAGGTGATCCATGAGCTATTTCCCGCTGTTGGTCGACGAAGCAGGCGCGATGATCACGGACGTGATTCAAGGGTTCGTGGACCGGGAGATCATGCCGATTCGGGACAAGCTCGACGACGACGTCGATCACGTCCTCATCAATGAGCTGCTGATCAAGATGTCCGCCCTGGGGGTGTTCAACGTCGAGCTCCCCGAGGAAGGCGCGGAGACGGCCGGTCCGTCTCTCCCCAACGCCTGCGCCGTGATCGAGGAGTTCGCCCGGGGTGACGCCGGGATCGGTCTGGTGGCGGGCATCAGTAGCTGGGCGATGGCGGGAGCCATCTACGGCCGCAACCGGGAGGTCGTCGACCTGTATCACAGGATGCAGCAGGAGAAGCAGCCCACCTTCGCCTGTTTCGCCATGACCGAGCCGGAGAGCGGGTGTGACGTCGAGAATCTCCCGGCGATGCACGGCCGAACCATCAAGACGCGCGCCAGGCGGGATGGCGACGAGTGGGTGGTCAGCGGCGCCAAGAGGTTTCCCAGCAATGCGGGGATCTCCTCCCTCTACTGCGTGGTCTGCCAGACCGATCCCGAGCAGGGCGAAGACGGCATCGCGATGATCTACGTTCCGGAAGACGCCGAAGGCCTCCGCTTCGGCAAGTTCGAGATCAAGGCCGGGCTTCAGTCGGATCGAAACTGCGACATCTTCTTCGACGACGTCCGCGTACCCCTCTCCTACCGAGCCGCCGGACCGGGGAAGGATACGGTGGTCCTGGGGCGGAACGTCTCGACGGGCAGGGTCGTGAGCGCAGCCGCGGCCGTGGGCTGTGCCCGAGGAGCCTTCGAGGAGTGCCTCAAGTACACCGGAGAGCGCGTGGTGGGAGGCAAACCGATCCGGGATCACTCGATTGCCGCGGGCATCCTGGCCGACGCCATCACGGGCATCGAGACGGCGCGGGCCCACTACCTGCAGGTCGCCTACATGCTGAGCCACCCCGAGCAGTTCGGAGAGACGCACTCCGTGGCCATGATCAGCCACGCCAGCGCGGCCAAGAACTACGCCTGTGACATGGCCAACAAGGTGATCGGCAAGCTGATGGAGCTGATGGGCTCCTACGGGTACATCCGCGACTACCACGTCGAGAAGTACTGGAGGGACGTGAAGGAGATCCAGCTCTGGCTCGGCGGGCACCAGCTCGGTCAGTTCGACATCGTTCGGCGCTTCTACCCCTACGACACGCGCTGATCAGCGGGGACTCAGAGCGAGAGGGTGCTGAAGTCGAGCTGGCCCGTGGTCAGTGCGGCGCTGAATCCCGCATCGGCGTTCAGGTTCACGCCGTTCACGAAGATCGAGGCGTCGCATCCCAGGAAGACGACCGCCGTGGCGACATCCTCAGCGGTGGCCATCTTGCCGTGCGTCTGCTCGACCTGCCAGTTGATCAGCGCCTCCGTCATGCTCTTCTTGAAGTCGGGGAGCAGCGGCGTATCGATGGGACCGGGGCAGATGCTGTTGATGCGCACTCCCCTGGCCATGGTCGCCTTCGAGCTCTGCATCGTGTAGATCTGGAGGCACTCCTTGGAGAAGTCGTAGCCGCCGCCGACCAACTCGGAGTGCTCCTGGATCCAGTCGATGGCCTTCCCGCGGTCGGTGATCGCCAGGAGCTCCTGGATCTCCACCAGGTGCTGCGCCCACTGCCCACCGGCAATCGATGCGGTGATGGCGATCGCGCCGCCTTCCGGGATCTTCGGAAGCAGGGCCTCGCTCAGGTGACGGACTCCCAGGTAGTTCACCTTCATCACTTCCAGGGCCGGGTTCGTGGCGGCGATGCCCGCGTTGTTGAAGAGCACGTCCACCGGACCGTCGATCGAAGCGGCCGCGGCGTCGATCGCCGCGGAATCGCCCAGGTTCGTCTCGATGTACCGGGTGATCGGCCCCTGGGGCTCCCTGATGTCGAGCGCGATGATCTCGGACGCCCCGAGGCTCGACAGCAGCTCCACCGTGGCGGCGCCAACGCCTGAATAGGCTCCGGTGATGACGACGCGCTTTCCCTGATAGCTGAACGGATTCTTCACGGGCTGGATCTCCCTGATTCTCGAGGATGGGCGGATGTTATCTCGTCCGACACATCGTGCACGCTACGCCGTGCTGCGCCGGAATCCTCGGAGTGGCAGGAAGCAGAGGGCCTGGCCGACCGCCAGGATCGCGAAGAAGACGTGGTAGACCCGGAGCGGGGCTCCGGCGATTCCGAGGAACCAGTCCAGCGCGATTCCCGAGAGGATCGGGGCCAGGCCCGAGAGGCCGTGCCTCACCACCGTGGCGATCACCAGCATCCGCGCGGGGGCCTCCGGAGGGGTGAGGGCGAAGAGCACGTGGGTGTCGGCCACTCCGAAGCCCGAAGTGAGAACAGTGTAGAGGAAGAAGAAGGCGATCAGTCCCACCAACGTCGCCGTCCCCGCGTCCTGCACCGCCACCAGCCCCGCCGTCAGCAGACCCATCCCTACCGCGGTCATTCGGAAGACTGGCGCCGGGCCGATGCGGTCCACCACCCTTCCCCACAGATAGAGCGAAGCGAGGCCTCCCGCGAAGGAGGCGACGGTGGTGAAGAGCACGTCGCCCGAGCTGAAGCCCACCTCCCGGCGCATCATCACCATGACGAACGGGACGACACTCATCCGCATGGCGTGGCCCCAGGTCACGCCCGCCAGATAGCGGCGCAGCAGGGGATGGGTTCGCACCAGGGCCAGGGCCTCGCGAATCCGGATGCGCTCTCCGGTGCGCTCGCTGCGCTCCGGGAGCCGCCAGATCATGAAGACCCGTATCAGCCCGCAGACCCAGGCGACCAGGAAGAGAGGGCCGTAGTCGCCGGGATGACGCGCGAGCCAGTACTGGGCCGCCAGGTAGTAGACGATCAGGGCCAGGTGCCAGCCCGAGCGCAGCACACCGAAGAAGCGGCCGATCCGGTTCGGCTCGACGTAGCTTCGCAGCATCGGGAACCAGACCGTGTTCGACACGTTGATGCTGGCCGTGGCGAGGGCGAGGCTCAGCAGCGCGATCCAGGCCCCGGCGCTGCTCCCGCCGGCCGAGAGGCTCGCGAGGGCGTCGAAGAAGAGGAGGGGGACGGCGGCCACCAGCGCCAGCGTTTGGCCGACCACCAGGATGCTGCGCATCGACACCCGGGCCACCGCCCGCAGGGTGGGGAGCTGAAGCAGCTCCGTGGCGGACAAGGCGCTCTGGATGCCGACGATGGTCTCCCTGGCACCCAGGGAGACCAGCGCCAGGGTGGGGAGATGCTGGGTGAAGACCATGAAGAAGGTCATGCCCAGCGGATGGCTGGAGATGGCGAGGTGGCGCCCGCGCCGTCGCTCCGGCTCCGCCAGCGGAGGGGCCGTAGGGACGGCGCGGGTCGGCGAGGAGGGCAGTTCTCTAGGCTTCTCGGGATGGGGCATCCGGGGACTGTCTCGCGCGATCGATCTGCTGGGGCTCCCAGAGCGGGTAGCAGATCGTGGCAGAACTTCGACTCGATCGGCGGGGTCGAGGCGCTGCGGCGCTACCCCGCGGTTGGACCTCGGCCCGCTGCTGTCCGATAATGGCCCCGGCCCGGGGCGTGGCGCGAGGAGCCGTCTCGCGACCCGGTTACTGGGGACGGATGAATCACGACTGGAGAAGACGATGTTCGAAACGAAGATGACGGAGATGCTGGGGATCAAGTACCCGATCCAGTGCGGGACCATGCACGGACTCACCACCGCCGAGGTGGTGGCGCCGTTCGCCAACGCGGGGTGCCTCTGCTGCCTCCCCTCCGCCTACTACGAGACCAAGGAAGAGCTCCTGGAGGAGGTGAAGAAGGTCCGCGACCAGACCGACCAGCCCTTTGGAATCAACGTGGGTCTCTTCCCCGAGATGCGCATCACCGTCACTCCCGAGGAACGCATCGACTGGGTCATCGAGTCGGGGGTCAAGATCCTGGAGACCGCAGGTCGCAGCCCAGAGCCGCAACGAAAGCAGATCGCCGACGCGGGGCTCATCCACATTCACAAGTGCGCCCGCGTGCGAGACGCCGCCAAGGCCGAGCGGGTGGGCGCGAACATCGTCTCCGTCGTCGGCACCGAGTGCGGCGGCCATCCCAGCATGGAAGAAGTCGGCTTCATCGTCTTGATCCCCGCAGCGATCGACGCAACCACCATCCCCCTGATCGCGGGCGGGGGCATCTGCGACGGCCGCTCCATGGTCGCCGCCCTGGCCCTCGGAGCCGCCGGCGTCAACATCGGAACGCGTTTCATGGCTACCCGGGAGTTTCCGATTCACCAGGGGTTCAAGGACCTGCTGATCGAGTGTGACGAGAAGGAAACCCTCCTGGTGATGAAGTCGCTCAGGAACCCCAGCCGGGTGCTCCGGACGCCCTGGTCGGCGAAGATCCTGGAGATGGAGAACGAGGGAGCCACGCTCGAGCAGCTCGCACCCATGATCAGCGGCAACGTCAGCAGACTGGGATGGCGGGAGGGAACCGTCGACGAGGGCATGTATCCGGGCGGACAGGCCGTCGGGCGGATTCACGACGTCCCGAGCATTCCCGACCTGGTCAAGAGGATCGTCGAGGAAGCCAGAGAGACGAAGGAGAGGATCGCTCAGCTGTAGCCGACACCCGGTGTCGGAGTCCTGAGAAGTCACCACAAGATTTGCGCCTAAGTACCTGTATCGGAGAGAGTTTTTCGGTTGCGCCGCCGCTTCCACTCCGCGGCGCGAGTCCGAGCCGCGGATGAGCTCCGAGGAGAGACAGGCGTATCGGCGCGTCGGAGCTCGCAGCCGGCAATCGGAAAGCTATCTGTTCACGGTGCTGGCCGCGGTGTTCCTGGGCTTCGCGGGGGCGGCCGGCGCGATCGTATTCCGCATCCTGATTCGCTTCTCTCAGGGGGCCTTCTTCGGCGGCGCCGAGGGCGTCACCGAAGTCGTCGAGGCCGGTCTCTTCGCCGACCCCCACGACCCGGTCGAGCGCGCGCGCAGTCTCGCGGCGCACTGGCGTCTCTTGATCCCCGCTCTCGGGGGCCTGATCGTCGGTCCGCTGGTCTACTTCCTGGCGCGCGAGGCGAAGGGACCGGGGATTCCCGAGGTGATGGAGGCAGTCGCCTTGCGAGGCGGCGTGATCCGCCGGCGGGTGATCACCCTCAAGACCCTGGCATCGGCGATCTCCATCGGCTCGGGTGGCTCGGTCGGACGCGAGGGACCGATCGTGCAGATCGGCTCGGCGGTGGCCTCCTGGTTCGGCCAGCTGCTCAAGGCGCCGCCGCGCCAGCTCCGCACCCTGGTCGGGTGTGGCTCCGCCGCCGGCATCGCGGCCACCTTCAACGCCCCCATCGCCGGGGCGCTGTTCGCCGTCGAGATCGTCATCGGGGACTTCGCCATCGCCCAGTTCAGCCCGATCGTGATCTCCTCCGTCGTGGCCACCGTCGTCTCGCGGCTCTTCCTCGGCAACCAGCCCGCCTTCGAGGTGCCCGCCTACGATCTGGTCAGCCCGCTCGAGCTGATCGCCTACGCCGGCGTGGGCATCGCGGCCGGAATCGTCGCGCTGGCGTTCATCCGCTCGCTGGCGGTGACCGAGGACCTCTTCGACGCGATTCCCATACCCGGCTATCTCAAGGCGGGACTGGGTGGGCTCTTCGTCGGGATGATCGGGGTCCTGCTGCCGGAAGTCTTCGGCGTCGGCTACGAGACCATCAACCAGGCGCTGACCGGCCACCTCCCGGTCGTGGCGCTCGGGATGCTGCTGGTCGCGAAGCTGGCCGCCACGTCGATCACCATCGGCTCGGGCGGCTCGGGGGGCATCTTCGCGCCGTCGTTGTTCCTCGGGGCCGCCACCGGGGGACTCCTGGGTGGATTCATCCACCAGGCGTTTCCGGACGCGACGGGCACTTCGGGCGCCTACGCCCTGGTCGCGATGGGAGCACTGGTGGCGGCGAGCACCCACGCGCCGATCACGGCGATCATCATGATCTTCGAGATGACCCAGACCATCGAGATCATCCCGCCGCTGATGACCGCCTGCGTGATCAGCACCCTGGTGACCACCTACTTCGCCCGGGACTCGATCTACACGCAGAAGCTGCGGCGCCGCGGCGTGGACCTCGCGAAGGACGAGGACCCCAACGTCCTGAAGAGCTTGTTCGTCCGCGACATCGTCGATCGCGAGCCCGAGGTGATCCCCGCCTCGGCGAGCTTCGGGGCGGTGATGGAGCTGATCGTGGACAGCGACCACAGCGAGTTCTTCGTCGAGAACGAGACGGGCGACTTCATCGGCGCGATCTACCTGCGCCAGGTCCGAAAGCTCATGCAGGAGCAGGAGGAGCTGCGCGCCATCGTGGTGGCCGGGGACATGGTGGAAGACCGGGTGTGCGTGACCGAGGACGACGACCTCGACGCGGTGATGCGGATCTTCAGCCGCGGCCAGGCGGCGGAGGTCGCCGTCGTCGATCCGGAGAGCCCGCGGCGCCTGGTCGGCTCGGTGCACCAGCGAGACGTCATCCACGCCTACAACCAGGAGGCCCTCCGGCGCGACCTGGTCGGAGGTGTGTCGAATCGCACTTCGATCGGGGGAAGCGAGCGGCAGGTCGACCTGGGAGGCGACTACGTGCTGGAGGAGCGCCCGGCGCCGAGAGCCTTCGAGGGACGGACGCTCGCCGAGCTCGATCTCCGCAAGCGGGGGGGGGTGCAGGTCCTGCTGATCCGCAGCGGCGGAAGCAGGAGGGCGATCCGCGTCCCCGGCCCCGAGGACCGCATCGATCCGGGGGACCACCTGGTCCTCGCGGGCCCCCGTCACGCGGTGGACAACCTGGAACGGCTCTGAGGGTGCGGCGATCCCCGGTAGTGGCACCCCAACCGCACTACTCGCCGACGCAGCAGCCGGGTTCCGGCCCGCTTGACCAGGGCACCGCGAATCTCGATGATGGTGGTGCAGGCCAGGATCTGGCAAGGCCGAGGGCGCAGGCGATGCCGGAAGATCGAGTGGAAACTCCCGAACCCGTCCCGTTTGCGGGAGACACGCGTTTTCGTCCCCTCGCCTGCGTCGGGCGCGGCAGCATGGGAACCGTCTACCGCGCCTTGGACGAGAAGAGCGGGTCGGTGGTTGCGCTCAAGGCGATCCCTGCTGCCGAGCCCGACTGGATCGACCGCCTGAAGCGAGAGTTCCGCTCGGTCCAAGGGATCGTGCATCGGAATCTCGTTCAGCTCTACGACCTCGTGGTCGGTGAAGACGCGTGCTTCTTCACCATGGAGTTCATAGAGGGACAGGACTTCGTCAGCCACGTGCGGGGTGAAACACCGGAGGCGCCGTTCGCCGAGGTGCTCGAGCGGTTCCGCCTGGCAGCCCCCCAGCTGGTGGCTGGCGTGTGCGCCCTGCACGCAGCCGGCCATCTACATCGCGATATCAAGCCCGGCAACACGAAAGTCGACGCCGAGGGCCACGTGGTCCTGCTCGACTTCGACCTGGTGGTGCCGATCGCCCAACACCTGCCGATGGACTTCGCATCCGCCGGGCTGGCGGGGACGTTTGCGTACATGGCGCCCGAGCAGATGACCGGCGAGCGAATCGGTCCTGCCGCCGACTGGTACGCAGTCGGCGGCGTGTTCTACAAGAGTCTTACCGGAGAACTCCCGACCGAGGATCTCTACCATCGGAGGATCGTGCCCCTACTCGAGCGGGCGCCTAGCGTGCCGGCGTGGCTGGCCGCGCTGGTCGAGGCCCTGCTCTCGAACGATCCAGACGCCCGTCCGACCGGCGAGGAGATCCTCCACTGTCTCGCTGAAGGATGCGCCCCGGAGGCGCCGACCGTCGGGGCGGCCGTGCCCCACCCGTCGGTCGAGCTGATGGGACGTGGGCCGGATCTCGACCGGCTCGAGCGCACCTACCAGGAAGGTGGCGTGGCGGTGATCGGCATCCACGGCAGCTCCGGCGTCGGCAAGTCGGAGCTGGTTCGGACCTTCCTGGCGCGTCTGGCTGCCGTTGAAGGGGAGACCGCGCCCGTGATCCTGACGGGTCGCTGCAACCCCCAGGAGTCCATCCGCTACAAGGCCCTCGACGCCATCGTGGACGCTTTGGGCCGGTATCTGAGGGACACGGGGGAGCCCCTTCCCAACCTGGGAACGGATCGGGCCGCGGCCC
>CAZTOU010000048.1:0-42139 GCA_964615365.1 uncultured Spirochaetales bacterium | reverse complement strand
CGCAAGGTTCCCCTCCGACTGTTGGCCGGGAGGGTAACATTGATGGCACCATAGTGCCCTTTATTTATGCATCACATCACTAGCCGGTAAGCCATCAGAACGGGGCCCTCCCCTCGGGATGTGCAATGGTCAGGCTTCATCGCCAGCTTCTCCTCACGCCAACGACTCTCACCCACCCCCGCGGATCGCTGCGATTATCACCCCACCAGCACGCGATGTCACGTAGGAAATTCACCCCATCTCGCCGCCGGCCTCGCGAGATGGCCCCGGCGGGGATTCCCATGCGTTAACCTAGGGCCCGCGAATGGGAGGCAGCGCCATGGTCCGAAAGGCCCGAGCCGGCTGGTCGCGCGGGCTCCGTGGCACGGGGTCGTGGCGTGGATGAGGAGACCCGCGTCCCGCCGCCCACCCCTGGCACGGAGCCGCCCCCCGGCCACATCGCGCCCGGAACGGTGCTGTTCGGGGTCTACGAGGTGGTCGACCAGCTGGGTTCGGGCGGAATGGGCGATGTCTACCGGGCGCGCCACCTGCGGATCGGCGGCCTGCGCGCCATCAAGGTGATTCGCCCGGCCTTCGCCGGCCGGCCCGAAGCGGCCGAGTTCTTCTACCGCGAAGCGAGAGCCATGCTCGAGGTGCACGACGACGCGGTGGTTCGCTGCCACGATCTGTTGACCGGGGACGACGGCCAGGTCTTCCTGGTGATGGAGATGGTCGAGGGTCGCGGCCTCTCGGATTGGATCGAGACAGGCCCCCTCTCCGAGACGGCGGTGCGGGCGCTGGGCGCGCGGATCGCCTCCGGCCTCGCCGCAGCGCACCGCTGCGGCGTCGTGCACCGCGACCTCTCCCCCGACAACATCCTGCTCTCCGGGGATCGGCCCGACCAGGCCAAGCTGATCGACTTCGGAATCGCCAAGATCCTCGAGACCGGCGATCGCACCGTCGTGACCGGCTTCAAGGGGAAGCTCTCCTACGCGTCTCCCGAGCAGTTCGGGATGTATGGCGGCCGCGTGACCGCGCGCTCCGACCTCTACAGCCTCGGGCTGGTCCTGGCGGCAGCGGCCACCGGATCCCCCGTCCCGATGGGGGCCACGGTGGCCGAGGCGGTGAACATTCGCCAGCGGATCCCTCCGCTTCCGCCCAACCTGCCCGCCGGCCTCCGCGCCGAGATCGCCTCCCTGCTCGCCCCCGATCCGGAGGACCGACCGGCGTCGGCCGAAGGGCTCTTCACCGCCTCCTCCCCGCAGAAAGCCAAGCCCCGGGAGTGGGTACCGCGCCCTCGCCTCCTCTTGCCGGCGCTGGCGGTGATCGCAGTGGTGGCGGCGCTGATCCTGGTTCCGGATCTCCGCTCCTTTCTCTCCAAGCGGCCCACCCCGACGATCTCCGAGCCGCCCACTCCGACGATCTCCGAGGCGCCCACCCCGACGATCTCCGAGCAGCCTGATCCCACTCCGGAGATCACCGAACCCCCCACTCCCACTCCGGAGATCACCGAGTCGCCACCCCTCGACGCCTTCGATCGGGTACGCGCGCAGCTCCTCGAGCTGGAGCCCGCGTCCGATACCGGAGCGCGTATCTGGACCGCGCCGGATCCGGTTCCGAGCGGAGAGAACTACCGCTTGGCCATCCAGGCGGATTGCGATTGCGCGGCCCTGCTGTTCTCGATCGACGGGAGCAAGGAAGAAATCGCACTGCTCTATCCGAACAATCACGACCCCCGCATGCGGCTGGTGGCGGGAGAACCGCTGATCTTGCCTTCCCCGGGGGCAAACCCGTCCTACAAGCTCACTGCGCACGGTGGCGGAGGCGAGGACACGCTGAAGCTGATGCTCTTCCGGGGCGAGCTCGAATTTCCCTCCGACCTCGCATTCTTCATCACGGCTCAGAAGAGGAAATCTCTGGTCTGGACCGCGTCCCGCGGGGATCGGGAGCGCCTGGAGGAGCTGGGAAGACTGCTCGAAGGTGAGGTCTGGTCCACAGCGCAGACGCCCCTACGCATCGCAGAATCGCCCGCAGAGTAAAAAGCGTGCGACGGTCTACCTTTGGCGACACCCGCGCCGCGACGGGAGCACTATCCCTATGGAGACTCTCTGCCGAGCCGAGAGCTGTTGGGCATTGACTCGCCCCCGCGGGAGATGCTCTAATCTCACCACGGTTCGTATTGGAGACTCTGGCACGAAGGGAACCTCGATGGGATCCAGGAGGGGTGCGCTTCCTCTTGAGTTAAAGGGCACGCGATTCTGCAACATGGTGGTCTTACCTGGCATCGCTGCAGCGATCTTGATGGCGACATCGCCCGTGGGCGCCAGCGTCGCGTCGGAGCTCGCCTTCCACCAGGGAGTGGTGGCCTACGAGCAGGGGCAGCTCGCCGAAGCCCAGGAGCAGTTCGAGATCGTGCTGGCCTCGGATCCCGAGGACGCGACTGCGATCCACTACCTGGGCCTGATCGCCGACGATCAAGGGAGGAAGGACGAGGCGATCCAGCTGTTCCGCCGCGCGATCGCTCTCGCGCCGGACGACGCGGACCTGCAATTCGATCTCGGAGCCGCGCTGCTCGAGGCCGGAAGGAACCAAGAGGCCCTCGAGACTTTCGAAGGGGTGCTCGAGCGTGAGCCCGACCGCGCACGAGCCCATCTCTACGCCGGGATCGCCATGTACCGGCTGCAGGACTACGCCGCCGCCACTCCCCGCCTGGAGAGGGCCGTGGAGCTCGATCCGGACCTGAGCCCGGAGGCCAACTACTACCGGGGGCTCACGCTCGCCTACCAGGGAGACTTCTCGGCGGCGGCAGGAGCTCTCGGAGTGGTGGAGAGGCAGTCACCGATGCACCCGCTGGGGCGCTCGGCGAGCCAGCTCCGCGAAGGGATGCAGGCCCCGGAGCCCCGCCGACCCTGGGAGATCGCCGTCACCAGCGGCATCGAGTACGACAGCAATCCGTTGCTGGTGGGGAGCGGCGTCCCTATCGGTGAGGAGGACGACTTTCGCGCCGTCATGCGCCTGCAGGCGAGCTATCGCTACGACTCGGAGCACTTCCGACTCAGCGCGGGGTACGACGGATATGGGAGCTTTCACGAAGACCTGGGCGAGGTCGACCTCTTCACCAATGTCGGGTGGGCAGCCGGCTCGGTGCGGATCGAGCCGGTTCGATTGAATCTCCGCTACGACTTCGCCTACACCAAGCTCGATCTCAACCAGAAGTATCAGCGGGTTCACAGAATCACGCCTTCCATCACCGTCACCGAATCCCGCTGGGGTCTCTCGGAGTTCTTCTATCAGTATCAGGACATCGAGTACTTCTTCGATAACTTGTCTCCCGTCACCGACCGCGACGGGAAGCAGAACACCGTCGGCGTCAACCAGTTCTTCTTTCTCGAGGACCCGATCCAGTACCTGCGAATCGGCGCGCTCTACGACAACTACGATCCCCAGGGAGACGAGTTCCGCTACGACGGCTACGAGCTCTCTGCCGGCCTCGGCGTGCAGCTTCCCTGGAAGGTGGTCCTCACCGCCTCCTACCGATTCATCCGCCGGGGGTTCCGGAACGACACCGTCTTCGTCGGGCTCGACAAGGCCGGCAAGCGACGCAACGACCGAATCAACCAGTTCGAGCTGGAGCTGACGCGACCGATCACCGAGCAGCTCGAGGTCTCGCTCCTCGCCTGGGCGACGGACCACGACTCGAACGTCGCGGCCTTCGACTACCACCGCGTCATCGGAGGCAGCTACATCACCTATCGGTTCTGATCCGGGGGTGAGAAAGGGAGAGAAACAATGAAGCAGCGGATTCGATGGAAGATGGGAAGACGGATCTCCCTCGCCGTGACGGCAATCGTCGCGGCAGGCGCTCTCGCCATGAGCGGTCCGACCGCGGCCGAGATCTCGGGAACCGTCACTTCGGTGAAGGGTGACACCTCCGTCGGCGCGAATCCCGCGGAGATCGCCAGCACGGTGACCGAGGGGGAGAGCATCGTGACCGGCCCCGAGGCGGCCTGCTCGCTACTCGTCGACAGACGCTCGCTGGTGCAGTTCTGCGGCAAGGCTGCCGTTCGTCTGCGTCACGACGAGCAACGCGGCGCCACCATCGTGGACGTCATGGAGGGATCCACCCGGGCGCTGGTGGGGCCCCGCGCCGCCGGTGAGCCGCTCGAGATCCACACACCCGTGGCGATCGCAGCGATCCTGGGCACCGTCCTCTCGGTAGACGTGGATCCCGTGACCGGTGACTCCACCTTCGCGCTGGAGCAAGGAACGGTCGAGATTCGGACCCAGACCAGCGACCCGACGCGCAGCCGCACCATCACGCTGAGCGCTGGCGAGCAGGTCACCGTCCACAAGGATGGAACTGCCGATGAGGTGCAACGCCTCGAGCTGCAGGACGTCGCCGGGCGGGCGGAGTGCATGAAAGATCTCCACGTCACCCCGGTCTGGATCGCCCGCGCCAACCGAGAGGAAGAGGTGACCGAGAAGATCACCGGCAGGGACATCGCCGATCTGGACCTGCCGCAGGTGGCCGCGCAGCTTCCCGAACTGCCTATCGACCCGGGTGATTGGCGACCCCCGGAAACTTGCCTCGACTGCTCTTGTCTGAACACCTGCCCGGTGGTGATCCCAACTCCGGTCCCGACGCCGCGGCCGCGGCCGGAGCCGAGCAGGAGACCGCCTCCCTGTATCCCGGGATACCCCACCAGCGAGGGCTGCTACTGATCGAGCGAGCCGCCTAGAGCACGCCGGAGAAGACGAAGTTCGCCCACACCAGGGGCTTGCGCAGCTCGAGTCGCCGTTCGTCGCGGACGCGCTCGAGCTGCGCACGGCGCAGGGCCTCTGCTCCCCGAAAGCCATCGCTCGGGATGTCTCCCGCGACGAGCGCCCGGTAGAAGTCCGCCATCAGCTTGCGGGTGGCGACGTCATTGCTGCGCCAGAGACTGGTGACCAATGCGTGGGCGCCGGCGGCGCGGAAGCCCCAGCGCAGCCCCTGGACCTCCTGGCCGCGCTCTCGGGATCCGGCCCCGGTGTCGCAGGCCGAGAGCACCACCAGGCGCGCCTGTCGGAGATCGAGACCCGCCACCTCGTAGGCGGTCAGGATGCCACTCACCTCGCCGTCTCCGATCCGGCCCGGGGCGTTGGCCCCGGCGAACACCAGTCCGGAGAGCAGGAGCGGATTGATCTCGACGGGAGCGGAGTCGCCGCGCCAGGATGCACTCGATTCGGAAGAGGCGCCGCACGCGCCCTGCTCCGCGAAGTAGCCGTGGGTCGCCAGGTGGATCAGCAGCGGCCTCTTGGATAGCTCCTGCCGGAAGCGACTCTTGGTGGCCGCGGCACCGGTGATGATCCGCGAGTCGCCGAAGAGCGGCTCGATCTCCCGGATCTCCGCCACGGTGGCGGGAAGCGGCTCGAAGGGAGGCAGAGTGCAGGGCCCCGCGTTGGTGAGGATCACCGGGCCGCTCCCGGCCCCGCCACCGAAGTCGGGGGCGCCGAAGAGGAGCGTCTTCGAAAAATCACTCCCGCCGTCCCCGGTCGATGCCTCGGCGAGCTCGTGGATCGAGGTCAGGTAGCCGACGGTGACCCGCTCCAACAGATAGCGGGTCTCGTTCTCGGGATCTGCAAGCACGCCGATCGGCACACCCCAGAGCCGCCCGTCCGGCACCACGAACCACCGCGTGGCTCCTCGGAGCGCGTCGACGAGGGGGGCCAGCAGGAGCCGGCTGAGCTCCATGCGCGCATCGGGCTCGTCGAGCCAGCTCTCGCGCATCGCCCGGTCGAAGCGCTCCGCGGCGGCTTCGATCGGCGCCGCCTCGCCCAGCTCGACGGCCGTCACCCGGCAGCGCGGGCTCCGGGTCACCAGCGCCGTGAAGGAAGGGATCGCCGTGCCGGCCGCCCCGCGCCGGGTTCTGTCGTACGCGGCGAACTCCACCAGGGCGGCGTCGTCGGGAAGGTGCCTGCAGGCGGCATTCAGCACCGCTCGGGCTTCTGGCTCGGAGACCCGCGCACCGACTGCCGACGCCGCCGCCTCGAGTTCGTCGATCTCGTAGGCGAGCCGCGTCGCGCGCTCCGCCATCTCGGGAGAGCCCCCCAGCACGCTGGCCGCGTAGCTCTCGCGCTTGCGATTCAGCGCGGCCAGGATCGCCCGCGTATCGGAATCGCTCTCGCGCGCGATGGCCTGACTGGCGGCGATGCTACGCAAGACCGAGTCGCGGTGTGGGAGCAGCGCCTGGTAGGTCTCGCGCGCAGCGCCTCCCGGCGCGGAGAGCAGGGCGCCCACCACCTCCCGACTCTGCCTGGCCAGCAGGGTGCGCTGCCGTCCGGTCATCGCGCCGAAGGAGCGCTTGATGTGCAGGGCGGTCACCTGGGCGGCCTCCATCGCCTCGGCGCGCGCGGTCTCTTCATCACCGCGGGCGATGGCGATGCGCGCCAGCTCCGACCGGTAGCGGGCCACCAGCGGGTGCTCGCTGCCGAGTGCTCCACCGAGTGACATGGTGGCCGCGCTGACCTCGACCGCCGCGGCTTCGAGCTTTCCGCTGCGGGCAAGCAATCTGCCGCGTTCCAGGCGAGTGAAGGTGGTCTCGGGGTGCGCGTTGCCGAGGCTCTCCCGCTGCGCGGCAAGCGCTCGTTCCAGGAGAGCCTCCGCGCGCTTCACCTGGCCACGCTCGGCTTCGACCCGCGCCAGGTTCCGCAGCGCCGCCGCGGTCTCGGGATGCATTTCGCCGAGAATCTCGCCCAGCGCCTCGACCGTCGCGGCGTATTGCCGGGCGTTGGAGCCGCTCTGCCTCCTCCCCCAGGCGGCGCGGACGCGGTTGAGACGGACCTTGAGGGTCTCCGGATGCCGCGGCCCGAGCGTCTCGCCGAGGCTGTCCAGGGCGGAGGCAAAGGCCGCATCGGCCGCCGCCCAGTCGTCGAAGTCGGCATGCAGGATGCCGATCGCGTTCTGGGTGCGCGCGGTGTCGGGGTGGGTCCGTCCGAGCTGCGCCCGGCGCACGCGCAGCGTCGCGCGATAAGCGTCCGAGGCCGCGGGGAAGTTGCGGGCTTGACGGTGTGCGTCGCCCAGCAACTGGAGAACGGCGGCGGTCGATGGGCTCTCCGCGCCGTAGATCTTCGTATGCATCTCGCGCGCGCTCTCCAGCTCCAGGACCGCCTGTGAGGGCGAGCCGAGCAGCAACGCGAGGTCTCCCCGCGCCTCGTGGAACTCGGCGCGCAAGCCGGCATCCTTTCTGGTGAGCGGCTCGAGCTCATCGAGAGACGCGGCCGCCCGAGCCAGATCTCCCGTCTGCGCCACCAGCCGAGCGAGCTTGATGCGAACCTTGACGCCGCCCACCAGCAGCGCGGCTCCCTCCGCATCCTGGGCCGCGCGCAGCGCTCCCTGGCGATCGCCGAGGAGGAGCCGGATCCCGGCGAGGGTCTCGTTCGCCTGCATGATCTCGAGCCCGCCGCGCCCCGCCTCGAGTGCGCGCTCCGCCGGGCCGAGCGCCTCCCGATAGCGGCCCTTCCGGTAGAGCTCTCCCGCCTCCTCGAGGCTCTCGGCGAAGCTGGCCCTCGTCCCCGAGTCCCGTGCGCGCCGGACACCGAGGCCGGCGCAGGCTCGCAAGCCCTTGAGCGCCCGGTCGAGCTCGGGGCGCAGAGGCTCTGGCTTCTCGTCCCCGGCCGGACTCGGCTCGAACGCGCGTCCCTCCAGGTGAGCCAGCTTCATACGGGCGAGCTGGGTTGCGGGGTGACCGGCGCCGAGCTCAGCCTCCAGCATCGCGACCAGGCCGGCAAGCGCCCGGGCCGCGCCACCGGCATCCCCGTCCTTGCACTCTTGCGCGGCGCTCTTCGCGGCTTCGACCAGATCCGCCGGAGCTGCGCCTCCGCCGCAAGGAAGGAGCGGCCACGCCAGAGAGAGCGCGATGAGAATCCAGAGGCGCACGGGGACTGCTGCTAGGGATTCTGCCCCAGGTTGACGAAGTCCACGCGCCGGTTGCGCTGCCGTCCTTCCTCGCTCGTGTTGGGGGCCACGGGGCGGCTCTCACCCTTCCCCATCGGCCGCAACCGTTCCCCCGCGACTCCCTTGCCCCCGAGGTACCCCGCCACTGCCTGCGCGCGCGCGATCGAGAGACTATCGTTGTAGTCCTCCGAGCCCACGTCGTCGGTGTGTCCCTCGACCAGGAAGTAGAACGACCCGAGATCCGGCGACTGCAGCGCCTCACCGACCTTCTCGAGCAACGCCTGCGCCTCGGGAGTCGGCGTGGCCGAGTTGAACTCGAAGTAGATCGGCAGTCGGACTTGAGGCGGCGCTGCCGGATTGAATTGCGTGCCGCGAGGCACCGCCAGTGCCTCCACGATGTCGCCGGCCATGATCGCACCCGGCGGGGCCTTGGTGAGGTCGGTGACCCCGGCGTCGGCGGCCTGCGCATGGGCCAGCGAAGGGACTAAGACAGCCGCGATCACCATCAGCGCCCAGTGTCGGACGTTCATGATCTATCCTCCCAGAGGTTCACCTCTGGGTTCCATCCTACCATTGATCACGAGGGGATGGAATGACCGCCGGACTCGCCGCGCCCCGGATTCGCCGATGGGCTCGGAGACGACATTCCGGCTCCGGCCGACGGCGGCCGGGCCTCGGCGCCTCTCAGAGAATCGCGGTTGCTGGTCTTCTTCAGCATCATTGGGGGCGGTGACCGCGAGTCAGGGCCCGCTTGCACTTCCCTCCCGCTTCGGCAACATCAGGCCGTATCTGCGATGGATCGAGGTCGTAGCCATCCCTGACCCTGCAAGCCCGGCGAAGGCGTCCCATACGCCCTCTCGAACCGAGATCGAAAGGAGAGACGATGAAAGAGTGTGTACTCGTGGACGGAGTTCGTACACCCACGGGAAGAGCTCACAACGAGAAGGGCGACCTCCGAACGCTGCGTCCCGAAGACCTGCTGGGCGCGGTGTACAAGGCGATCTTCGAGCGCAACGCGCCGCTCAAGCCCGAAGAGGTGGACCTCGTCGCGATCGGCTGCGCCAACCAGAGCGGGGCGCAGAACATCGTCGGCCGGCTGAGCTGGCTCGCCAACGGGTATCCGGAGAGCGTCGCCGTGAACGGAATCGAGATGCAGTGCGCGTCGGCGATGGCGGCGATGGAGCACTGCGCACGCGGCATCATGACCGGCGAACTCGACGTCACCCTCGCCGGCGGCGTGGAAATGATGGCGCGCATCGCGATGGGCGCCAACATGGAGCCTCCCCCGGCGCTCTCCAACCGCTACCCCAACTTCATGGATCTGACCATGGGGATGACCGCCGAGAAGGTGGCAACGCAGTGGAAGATCGAGCGGAGGGAGATGGAGGAGTTCGCGCTCGCCAGTCACCAGAAGGCGGCCAAGGCCCACGCCGACGGCTGCTTCAAGGACGAGATCGTGCCGATCGAGGTGACCTACGAGGACGGGTCGAAGAAGGTCGTGGATCGGGATCAGTGCGTACGCGGCGACACCACCCTGGAGAAGATGGCGGGCATGCAGCCGGCCTTCAAGCCCGACGGCGTGGTCACCGCGGCCGTCAGCTCACCGCTCAACGACGGCGCATCGGTGGTGCTGCTGATGAACCGCGAAAAGGCCGACCAGATGGGCCTCTCCTACACCCTCAAGTACCGGGGCGGAGCGATGGCCGGCGTGGACCCGACCATCATGGGCATCGGCCCGGTTCCCGCGGTCCAGAAGCTCCTCGAGCGGACGGGGGTCAGCATTGGCGAGATCGACGCGGTGGAGATCAACGAGGCCTTCGCCAGCCAGTCGATCGCCTGCTTGCGCGATCTCGGGATCCCCTTCGAGAAGGCCAACCGGTGGGGCGGCGCGTTGGCGATTGGCCACCCGCTGGGTCAGAGCGGCACCCGCATCACGGTGACCCTCAACTCGATCATGAAGGCCAACCCCAGCTACAAGCTGGGCCTGTCCACCATGTGCGTCGGCTTCGGCCAGGGGAACGCCACGCTCTGGGAGCGCGTCTCCTGAGCAAACCGCCAGTCTCCGAACGGCGACACATGAATCTCGCGGGCGGCCGGCGGAAGCCCACCGCCGGCCGCCTCAGGAGAGCCGCGATGCCCAATTTCGCCCCCCCGGAGATTCCCCCGGTCGAGTCGGTGTTCCACCCGTCCGACCTCTCGGAAGCGAGCGAGAGCGCCTTCGCCCACGCCCTTGCGATTTCGCTCCTCCGACAGACGCGGCTGACCATCCTGCACGCCGGCGCGGAGCGCCGCGGCAGCAGCGCTCGCTCGCGGATTCCGGAGGTGCGCGCCACGCTCGAGCGGTGGAAGCTGATCGAACCGGGCAGTTCCCGCTCGGCGGTTTTCGAGGAGTTTGGGATCAGGACACACAAGGTCGCGGCGGCGAGCCGGAACCCGCTGACCGCCGCGCTCGAGTACCTCGACGAGCAGCCCACCGACCTGATGGTGCTCGCCACCCGGGACCGGAAGGGGCCTTCGCATTGGATCCGACGCTCGACTGCGGTCCGCCTGGCCCGGCGTTCGCAAACTGCGGGCCTCTTCGTGCCCGCGGGAACGCGAGGCTTCGTCGCCGTGGAGGACGGGCGGATCTCGCTGAAGAGGGTCCTGATCCCGGTCGATCATCATCCCAGCGCCCAGGCCGCAATCCAATTCGCGACCCGGGCCGCCGAGATCATGGGTGACGACGATGTGGAGATCACCTTGCTCCACGTCGGCGACTCCGACCCCATGGCCGAGCTCACGCTGCCGGAGGATCCCCGCTGGTCTTGGACGGAGCAGCGGCGGAGGGGCGGCGTGCTAGAGGGCATCTCCGCCACGGTCGACGAGATGCGTCCGGATCTAATCACCATGGTCACGGAGGGGCAGGAAGGGCTACTCGACGCGATTCGCGGCAGCGTGACCGAGCAGGTGCTGCGGCGGGCACCGTGCCCTCTGCTCGCGGTGCCGGCCACCTGGACCGAAGAGGTGAGGCGCTAGGAAATCCGCCTGGCGCTGGTAGGCGCGCCATTGGGTCTCCGCCGCCGGCCGACTCAGACGGGGTCGGCCTCCACGGGCCCGAGACGCTCACGCGCGCCCAGAACCTGCGCGACCCCCGGCATCGGTCGGCAGGTCACCAGGAACTGGAAGGCGAAGGCGCTCGGCCAGGTCCGGGCCAGCAGCCGGCTTCCCTTCTCGAGCCAGCGGCCGAGCCGGCCGCCGATCACGGCCTCCCACGGAACCGGCACCGGGTGGATCGTCTCGATCCGGTAGCCGCAGTCGCTGAGCGTGCGCCGCAGTGAGACGCGGTTGAAGAGGCGCTTGTGCTCGATGTCGAGGATCCCGCGGTCGGTGTAGTTGAAGCGACCGAAGAGAAGGGCGAGGCGGTTGGTGATGAAGGCGACGTTGGGCGTGGCCACCACCACCAGGGGCGCCTCCGACCCCGGTCGAAGCGCGCGACTGCGATTGCGCATGTCGAGCAGCAGGCGCTCGGGATCCTGCATCTCCTCGAGGACGTCGAGGAGAAGCACCACGTCGTGCTCGAAAGCGTCGAGGGGGAGAGGTCTGGCCAGGTCGACCTTCTCGAAGCGATCCACTGCGCCGGGTAGCGGCTCCCGGCGGTCGACTCCCGTGACACGGATGCCCATCTCCCGGCAGCGCCGCGCGACCGTACCCCCCCCGCATCCGACGTCGAGCAGATTCCGGGGCGCCGCCGCGCGCACTACCTCGAGCGCCAGCACGTGTGCAGAATAGGAGTTGTCCTCGTAGTTGCGGGAGCCCTGCTCCAGATCCCGGAACTTGAGTGAGCACATCATTCCCATCCGATGCAGCCGGTAGCGGAGGGTTTCGCGGAGGACGTCCATCCCGTACTGCACACCCTGTACGTGGCACTCTTCGTCACCGTAGTGGGTCGGAACGTCGAGCTCCTCGATCCTGGCGCCGACGTTCACGGCCTGGAGCAGGATCTCGGTGTCGAAGTGGAACTCGTTGGTGTTGATCTCGAAGGGCACCTTGCGCAGGAACTCGGAGGAGTAGGCCCGGAATCCCGTGTGGTACTCGGACAGACGCAGACCGGTCAGGTAGTTCTGGATGATCGTCAGGATGCGATTCCCGGCCATCTTGTAGAGGGGCATGCCTCCGGCTCGGGCGCTCTGCAGGCTGCCCATGCGGGATCCCAGCACCACGTCGGCACCGGTGCGGTCCCAGATCTCGATGAAGGTCGGGAGCAGCTCCGGTGCGTACTGCCCATCTCCGTGGAGGAGGATGGTGAAGTCGAAGCCGGCCTCCAGGGCCTGGCGATAGCCGAGCTTCTGGTTGCCCCCGTAGCCCTGGTTCACGGGGTTCCGCGACACCGAGACGTTGTGAATGCCCCGGGCCTCGACCCAGCGTTGCAGGAGCTCGGCGGTGGCATCTCCGCCGGCGTCGTCGATCACCAGAAAATGGACGCGATCGTTGTTGAGGAGCTCCTTCGGGACCCGCTCGAAGAGGGACACGATGTGGCGCTCGGCCCGATAGGCGACCACGAACACCAGTACCCGACCGGCGCCGCTGCCTTGATGGACACGATCCTCGGGCTCGTCCATGGAGACTCCGACTGGCGATGTCTTCAGCCTATCATCGGCATCCGAGAGACGCGAGACGAGCGAAACGGGGCGTTTCGGGGTTTCCGACCCGAATCCAGACCGGAGCTTCGGCCTTGGGCACATCGGGTATCCGGGAGCGGCGAGCCGCCGCTCGCGCTCCGCGGCGTCCGCTCCGAAACTTGACAAATAGACGAACAATGTCTAATAGTCATGTATGGCTCGACGAAGCCCTGGCCCGCGTGCGACTTCCGGAGCCGCTCGGCAGCGCGCCATCCTCGAGGCGGCGCGCCAACGCTTCCTTCGCTTCGGACCGCGCAAGACCACGATGGACGAGGTAGCCCGCGAGGCGGGCTGCTCTCGCGCGACCCTCTACGCTCACTTCGCGAACAAGGAGGATCTCTACGCGCGCCTGCTGCAGGCGGATTGGGAGACCTTCATCGAGGAAGTGGAGGGGATCGGCGCCAGCGCCGACGACGCGCGCCGCAAGATCCGGCGCATCGTGGAGGCCACGCGCGCCACCTATGCCAACAACCAGGTGCTGCGGCTGGCGGCCGTGCGCGACGACGAGATGACCCTCGGCCCGGTCGCCCACAGCTTCACCCGAGACCAGGAGCGAAAGACGGTCGACCTGCTCCGACGCGTGCTCGAGCAGGGGGTGAGGGAGGAATCGTTACGGCGCATCGATCCCGAACGGGTCGCCTACCTGATGTTCCACCTCGGCAGCGTTCTGGTCGCGCGGGAGACCTCGGGCTCCGCCGATTACCCGTTCGACGACATCGTGGCGGTGATGGACGACGTCTTCGCGCGGGGCATCCGGAAGCCGCGCGCGCAGCGCGGCTAGCCGGGTCGCGGCCGCACCCGATCCCAGCCAGAAGGAGTTCAGCATGGCGTTTCCCCGCTGGACCGTCGAGCACGAAGCCTTCCGCGAGACGGTACGCCGCTTTGCGAGCGAGGAGATCCGACCCAACGCCGAGCGCTGGCAGGAGGAGGCCTACTTCCCCGACGACCTCTTCCGCAAGGCCGGAGAGCTCGGTCTGCTCGGAATCCGCTTCGACCCCCGGTGGGGAGGGAGCGGGCTCGATTACTGGTACACCGTGATCCTCGTCGAGGAGCTTGTGCGTGGTCGCGACATCGGGAGCGTGGTCGGGCTCTGCGTTCAGTGTGAGATGGCCACGTCCCTGATCCACGACCACGGGAGCGACGAGCTACGGCAGGAATGGCTGGTGCCGGCCATCCGCGGCGAACGGATCGCGGCGCTCGGGGTCACGGAGCCAGGAGGCGGCTCCGACGTCAGCGCACTCAAGACCGGGGCCAGGCGGGACGGCGACGACTACGTGATCCGGGGCGCGAAGACCTTCATCTCGAACGGCGCGCGAGCCGACTTCGTCACGCTGGCCGTGCGCACGGGCGGCCCTGGATCCCGCGGAGTGAGCTTCGTGCTCTGTCCCAGCGACGCTCGGGGCTTCTCCGTCGGCAAGCGGCTCGAGAAGCTGGACTGCCACTCCAGCGACACCGCGGAGCTCTTCTTCGACGACGTGCGGGTACCGCGCCGCTACCTGATCGGCGAGGAGAACGACGGCTTTCGCATCATCATGCGCGCTTTCCAGGGGGAGCGCCTGGTCCTCGCCGCGATGGTCAACGCCGTGTGCCGCGACGTTCTCGAAGAGACCCTGGCCTACATCGCCGAACGCAAGGCGTTCGGCCAGACGATCGCCTCGATGCAGGCGTGGCGCCACCGCATGGCGAACCACATGACGGATCTCGAGGCATCGGAGATGCTCACGTACCGCGCCGCGGACCAGCTCTGCGGGGGGGAGCCCGATGCGGAGGTGAGCGTGAGCATGGCCAAGCTCTACGGCGCCGAGATGGCGCGCCGAGTCGTGATCGACTGCGGACAGGCGTTCGGCGGCTACGGCATGATGGCGGAGAACTACGTCGCTCGCTGCTCTCGCGGCATCCAGAACTGGGGGATTGGCGCGGGGACGAGCGAGATCATGCGCGACATCATCGCCGGGCGCCGCATGCCCCGCTCGTCCGTCTGAGCCGCGGAGCCGAGAGCTCAATCTTCGGATTCTGGCTTCTCCGCCGGGAGCGTCGGAGCGTCCTCCCGCTTGCGCGCCGTTTGCCAACGGCGGCGCTCCACGGTTTCGGCGCTGGAACGAACGCCGGCCTCGACACCTTGCGCCGCGACGTGTGCCAGCTGCCCGACCCCCTCGAGCATTGCGCGGCGGAAGGCGAGCACCCCCGCGACGCCGTGATTCAGCACGAAGTCGACGGGGCGCAGCGGTTCGAATCCCCGGGACGTCAGCGGAGAGAGGAGGTCGCCGAGGACGTTCTGTCCCCAGCGGACGACCGATGCCGCCCTGTCGATGTGCTGGAGGCTCAGGATCGGATTCATGAGCTCGCCGATGGTGACGTTGTGCAGGCGCAGTCCCGAGACGAGCTCGGCGCCGCGACGCTTGACGTTTCCGTCGGACAGGCGGTGGTAGGCATCTCCCACCGCTCCCAGCGAGCTTCCGATCGGGCGGAGCGGAGCGCCCGGGAGAACCGCGTCGAGAACCAGATCGCCGAGCCGAACGATCTCCTGGTTCGAGAGGGCTCCCAGATTCAGCGCGATGTTGTGGGCGTCCCACCAGAACTGGTAGTCGTGGGCGATGGCCGGGTGCTCGTGGGTCCGATCGGGAACGGGCACCGGCTGTCCCTGGTCGACGTAGAAGCCGACCGGCGCGGCCGCCTCCGGTGAACGCATCGAGTCCGCGGTTGCCCAGATCTCGCGGACCGGTACGCCGTCCACGGCGGCGGGATCGTAGGGGACCGCGGCCAGGTCGAGCACGGTCGGCAGGATGTCGATGATGCGTGCCGGTCGCGTAACCCGAACTCCCCGTGGAAGGTTGGGCCCCCGGATCAGGAACGGGATCTGGGCGCTCGATCGGTACAGCGAGCCGTGGTCGACCCCGACCTGGTGAGCCCCGGCACCGAAGTTCCACCCCGGGCTCGCCACGGCGACGAAGTCGAAGCGTTGGTTCGGGTCCAGGCGGGGCTGGTCCGGGTCGTCGAGAAGCTGATGGCTCATCTGGACGACGGCGTCCGGAAAGGAGGTGCAGGCGGTGGCGGCCAGCCAGTCGCGGTCGTCTCGCCAGCGGCCGAGCCAATCCGGATCAGCCACGAGGCGCTCCGCCAGGCAGGGTTCAGCCAGGTAGCCGAGAGGATCCGCCTGCGGGGCGGCCGCGAGCTGGACGCGTGAGCTTCCGGTGTCCTCCGGGTCGGGCTCCAGGCGCTCGACCAGGCGGTAGCGGTACTCGAAACGCCGCTCCTTCCCCGGAATCGCCCGCCGCTCGATCAGGCCCATCGGCCCCTCCCGGGCGACGGCCAGCACCTCGGAGGCCGAGAGGTGGAAGAAGAGCAGTCGAACCGGGTGATCGCTCACCAGGCCGGGGTAGAGGTTCTCCTCGGCGGTCATCTCGAGCAGGCGCCGCGGGAGGTCGACCGGCTCGAGGCTCGGATCGATCCGGTAGCGGGTCAGGTCCAGATAGGTATTCGGGGCGGACCAGTCTCGGCTCCAGGTGCTGCGCCGCGGGAGCGCGCAGAATGCGGCTTGATAGGCCTGCGAGGCGCAGACGACAAAATCGGTCCGCTCTGCGTCGGCGTGGCCGCGGAACAGCGGCACGTGCTTCACCTGGTAGAGGACGTTCAGACCGAGACCCGCGCCCGGATCGGCGTGCCCGTCGCCGTTTGCGTCGGCGAGACTCTGGTAGAAGAACCGGTTGGCGAGGTCGTAGCTCTGATGGACGAACCGCCGGCCCCCACTGCTGCCGTGGTCGGCGTGCAGGACCCAGTAGGTCTGGTCGGCGATCCCCTGCCGCTGTAGGGCCTCTTCCAGGCGGACCAGGTCGGCGTCGATCTGAACGAGGTTCCTCCGCCCCTCGCCCCATACCCCGCGCGGCGAGCGGTGACCCGCGGTATCGACGCCCGTGTACCACACCATCATCACCCGGTGGTCCCGAGAAATGACGCGCTCCACGGCGAAGGCGGTCTGGGCGCGATCGATGTAGTGATCGTTGATCAGATGGGCCCCGAAGAGAGGCGTCTCGTTCGCGAGCCGGTGGTAGAAGAGATCGGGCGGATAGGCCGCGTCCAGGGGAAGGAGGGTCGCCGCGAACCTCCCCCCGGCATCCTCGACCCAGCGCGCCAGAAGCTTCGGCGTCCCGGGCTCCCGGTTGCGGAGCTGCCACCAGCCGGGCTCGAAGCGCCGCCCGACCTCGGCCGAACTGAAGGGGCCGAGCAGGTAGGAGAGGCGGCCCTTCTCCCGGTCGAAGATCATCTGTGTCGAAACGCCGGTCCGGTCCGGCCAGCTCCCGGTCAGCATCGCGGCCGTCGCTGGAAGGGTGTTGGAGGGGAAGATCGTGGTGGTCCGCTCGACGTCGACCCCCCCGTCGAAGAAGAGGCGGCGAATGTTGGGGAGATAGCCGGCGAAAGCCATCTCCTTGAGGGCGTCGTAGCGGAGCCCATCGACGAAGAGGATCAGGACGCGGGGATCCTCCACTGGACGCGGTTCGCCCGCACCCAGGGCCACAGCGCGGACGTCGGGGCTCTGGGGAGCCGGAGCCTCGCCGGCGGCTCCTCGGCGGAGCCCCACCCGGAAGGCGCCGGAGTTGTCGGCGACCTCGAAGTCGTTGATCCCGAGGAAGACCTCGCCTTCGCTCTCGGCGCGAACCGCCCGGCGTTCGCCGACCAGAAACGGGGGGGCGTCCTCCCCGACCCGGGCGAGGAGGGAGAAGGGGGGCGCGGGGCCCGACCGGCCCGCCGCCAATGGAAACTCCCGGCCTGCCTCATCGTCCGGGTAGAGATAGGTCCCGCGAGGGCCGACCCGGGAAGGCTCGCTTCGCCCGCTCCAGCTCGCGCCGGCGATCCGAGCTTCTCCGCTCCCCCAGAACTCGAGGGTCTCGCCCGCCTCGACTTCGAAGCCGGATGCGGTCCAGGCGACATCCGCGGGAACGACCACCTCCAGGGAGGCCTGGTGGCCGTCGGGGAGCGGACCCGGCGGACCATTCGGGTGGGTGCAGGCCGCCAGGCCGAGGATGCACAGGGCCATGGCGCGCGCGGGCGCGGCTCTCTTCCTCACCCGCCTTTCTCCTCCCCCAGATGAAACTGCGGCGGCGATCTTAGCCGAACAGCCTCACTGGTAGCGATGAATGCGGTCGCGCCTTCTCTCGAGCTCGTTCGCGTACCGCTGGCCCAGCGTCTCGACCGAGGCGCCGAAGGGACTGTGGCGGTCGATCGAGTCGGTGAGCGTGATCACGCGGCGGTCTCGATCGAGCAGCCGGCGCGCAATGTACTTGCCCGAGAAGCCGAAGGCGCCCGTGACCGCGTGGGTTTCTCTCTCTTCCATGGCTCGTCTTCCATCGTCTGGCTGGCGTGAACGGAGCAGTCGTCGAGCATCGGATCGGCGGCCCGGTTCACTGCGCAGATTCCCCGCTCGAGATTCTACTTCGAGAGAAGAGGCCGGAGCCTCGGCCCAGGAGGTGTGTGGTCCATGAACCGACGCATGCATCGACCCGCCACGACACTGCTCGCGCTCGTCGCACTGACCCTGACAAGTGTTGCGATGCGGTGCCCGTGCCAATCGCTGATCGTCGAGATTCCCGACCTCGACGCCAATCAGATCCAGGGGATCCAGTGCTGGCGAGCGGACCAGGAGACCGGCGAGCTCTTCGAGGAGAGCGTTCGCATCCTCTTCGGTGAGTACTCGCTCGCGGACGGAATGGAGACGATGAAGTACACGATGGTGGATGCGGAGGGCGAGTCCACCTCGCCTTCGATTCCCGCCGTGGTAATTCGCAGCGAGAATGAGGACGATCCCGTCCGGCTCCACTTCGTCTTCGGCTCCTGGAGCGAGCCACCCGGATGGATCCGGATCAACACCTTCAACGAGGTGGGAGAATCGGAGCTTTCCGAAGAGACGGCCTTCCTCTAGCCGGAGCCCGAGAGCGCCGCTATTCGAAGGCCCGGGTCAGGAACCAGAACAGCCCCACGCTGAAGAGCAGCGCCGAGCCCACCTCCACCAGCATACGGTGGGGTCTTCCGTCGCGTACACGGGCCAGATCGCGGAGCAGTGGCCAGAGCGCCGCCACCAGAACCAGCTGCCCCACCTCGACACCGAGATTGAAGCCGAGCAGCGCCGGCACCAGTCGCTCCCTCGGGAGAGAGATCTCGACCAGGACACCCGCGAATCCGAAGCCGTGGACGAGTCCGAAGGCGAACGAGATCGCGACCCGCAGGCGCGCGGGTCGGTCGGCGAGGCGGAGGAGTCCGAAGTAGCAGAAGGTGAAGAGCGTCATCCCGACGAGAGTGAGGGATCCGATCCCGCCGACGCCGAGCACCGAGAGCAGGACCATGGCGCCGAGACCGGCCACGATCACCACTGGGATCGAGCGGGGCCGACCTCCCAGAAGGAAGGCATTCTCGGCGGCGACCAGGACGATCGACAGACCGACCAGCGCGCCGATCTCCTGGGACTCGGGCCTGGCGAGACCGAGGGCCGCAACCGCCAGGGTGATGCTGTGCGCGATGGTGAACCCGGTGATCACCGTCGCCACCTCCCCGAGGCGCGCCGCGATCAGGATCAGCGCGAGAACGAAGGCCAGGTGATCGGGCCCGGTCCCGATGTGCTCGATCCCGATCGTCACGTAGGACCAGATGGAGCTGCCGGTGGAGGCCTCGGGCGCGTCGCCCTCCGTGGGCGCCAGCCGCCATCCCGGCGCGGCAGTCGTGAGCACCCGCTCGAGCGGCGAGGCGCCCGGCTCCCTCACGCGGGCAAAGTGCAGGTGCCCGGGAGCGACCTCGTGCAGAAACGCGCTGCGGATCTCCCGCGGGCCGCTCCTCGCACACTCGACGCGCCACTCGATCGCCACGCGGCCGGGCGGCGAGGCGAGCACCCGATGCGCGCCGCGAAGCGCACAGGGATCGCCGTCGGAGAGCAGCTGCAACCTCTCGGCCATGTAGGCGGCCAGGTTGGGGTCGAGCGTCAGTCCTCGGACGTGCCCCCACGGCAGCCGGGTGAGCTCGATCTGGGGGACGCGCAGCGTGACGGTCGCGCCCTCGGAATCGAGCACCCAGCTCGAGTAGGAGGTGCTCCGCGTATGCGCCCGCGCCTGCAGAGCGCATGCCAGCGATGCCGCGACGAGCAGTGCGCCCCCGATCCGTCGCATCACCCGATGACGGCCGCGATTCCTCACCTGCCCCCCGCCCATTCCAGCGCCAGTACCAGGAGACCCGTCGCGGCGATCCAGCTCCCCAGGATCCGCACCGCCGTCTGCACCCAGAAGGCCCGGTAGCGAACCACTCGGGTCGCGACGTGGAAGAGAATCAAACCGATGCTGCTACCCGCACCCGTGATGAAGAGAAAGGGGCGCTCGATCTTCGCCTCCGGATCGTAGGTCTGGATCTGGCCCTCGAAGAGGCCGAAGAGGCAGGCCATCGCAATCCCCAGCGACGCCGGGAGTCTCCCGCGAACCGCAACCAGGAGGCCGAGCACCAGCATGGAGAGCCGAAGTGAAGTGCCTCCGAGGTAGAGGTCGATCTCCAGGACCCCCACCAGGGCACCCACCAGCGCCGCTCCCAGGAAGGCCAAGGGAAGGCGCCAGGATTGCGGGCCGCCGAGCTGTCCCGCCCAGAGCGCCATTGCGACCGTCGGGAGCAGGGTCTCGAAGTGAAGCAGGGGGTGAAGCATCCCCGAATAGAAGTCCCCGACCGCGAGGCTCCCGTGGGCGAGGGCGGGCTCGGGGTGGAGACCGATGCCGGCCCCGGCGAGGAGCGCGGTGAAGATCGCCCGGAGGGGCCGACCGGATCGGGCAAACGCCGACGAGGGAGGATTCATCTCACCAGGAGCTGTCCCGCCAGGAACAGACCCGCAGCGGCGATGGCGCTGCCTCCGACTCGGAGCATCTTGGCACCGTGAGGGAGCTTGACCACCAGGCCGATTCCGATCCCGGTGAGGTGGAGCAGGCCCGTGGCGGTGACGAAGCCCGCGCTGTAGGCGACGGCGCCGGTCTTCCCCGGAAGCTCGGCCCCATGGGCATAGCCGTGGAAGACTGCGAAGAACGAGACGATCAGGAGGGCCACCCACAGCGGCGGGCGGCGGCCGAGCGCGATCATCGAGCCCAATACGATCACCGAGAACGTCACCCCGATCTCGATCCCGAACAGGGGGATGCCGAGGATGGCCGCAACGCCCCCCAGCGCCATCACCTGGGGAAAGGCCACGGGCAGCAGCCAGATCGCCGGGCTCCGCAGCTGCGCTCCCCACATTCCCACCGCCAGCATGGCGAGCATGTGATCGAGGCCGCCGAGGGGATGAAGGAATCCCGTGACAAAGCCCGCACCGGCAGATCCCCCGACAGTGTGGGCGAAGGCGCTCGCCGGCAGGATCAAGATCAGCGCCAGTGCCGCCAGCGCCCGCGTCGGCGAGTGGAATCGCACCGTCATGGGAGCCTCCGGAGCGTGCGACCGGAAGACCGCCGGACGCCGGGCTGGCAGCATAGCTCAGCGCCGAGGTCAGGATGGGGGCGGAGCCCCGCCGCCCGGTGACGCCGGGCTCTTCAGCCGATCCGCCTTGGCGGCCCAGATGAAGTCGCTCTCGGTGAGCCCGTCGATCTTGTGCGTCCACACCAGGAGCTTCACGCGTCCCCAGGCGAGCTCGATGTCGGGGTGGTGACCCTGCTCCTCCGCCAGTTCCCCCACCCGGTTGGTGAAGTCGAGGGCCTCCCGGAAGTTTCTGAACCGGTACTGCTTCTCCAGGTGGTGATCCTCGACGATCTTCCAGCCGCCTCCCAGCTGTTCGTGGAGGGTGCGAAGCTCGGCGCTCCGGAGCGGGGGGACGCCACCCTTGCAGGGAACGCACTGCTTCCCGGCGAGCTCGCTCATCGGACTCCTCCTTCCCGGCAAGCGCGAGGAAGCTCCCGACCGCTTCGGAACCCCGTCTCTCGATCTCCCGGCCCAGGTCGAAAGCCCTCGGCAATTCGGTGCCGATCGAAGCTTACCGCGACTGCGAGCCCTGGTACCGGGCGGTCGAGCCCGCGGCCCTTCCGGGGAATCGCCTCGGGAGTGCGCCCGCCGGGCGCACCGGGTCAGCCTCAGCCGCGGCGGCGCTGCCACGCGCCCGAGGCAGCGGGGAGTCCTCCCACGATCTCGATGTCGCGGTGGGCCCAGCCGAGGGACTGAACGCGCTGACCGGCCTTCTCGGGACTCGAGGTCACGATCCGTCCGTCGGCGAACACCACGACCTCCGGCTCCCGGAGCCCGAATTCACCCACAGATTCTTCTGACGAGGCGTCTTTGGAAACCACGTGCTCAACAAGTCGACCCTGCCGCCGCGCGACCGCGAGATCCTGATCCTGCGGATCGGCTGGCTGTGCCGGTCCGAGTACGAGTTCGGTCAGCACGTCGTCATCGGGAGGCGGGAGGGCCTCTCCGACGAGGAGATCGAGCGAATCACGCTCGGACCCGACGCGGAGGGCTGGGATCCCTTCGACGCGACGCTCTTGCGGGCCGTCGACGAGCTCCACGGCGACGCCTTCCTCAGCGACGCGACCTGGAACGAGCTCGCGGTGCGCTACGACACCATGCAGCTGATGGACCTGGTCTTCACCGTGGGGCAGTACAACCTGGTCTCGATGGCGCTCAACACTCTCGGCGTCCAGCAGGACGAGGGCTTCCCGGGGTTTCCCTCCTCGTGAGCGACCTCCCCACCCCCCGCGCTACTCCAGAACGCGTTCCAGGCTCTCGCACAAACTCCGGAGCACCTTGATGCGGGCGTAGCGCTTGTCCTCCCCCTCGACCAGGATCCAGGGCGCGATCGGCGTGCTGGTCCGCTCGATCATGTCGTTCACCGCCAACTCGTAGCGCCCCCACTTCTCGCGGTTCCGCCAATCCTCGTCGGTGAGCTTCCAGCGCTTGTAGGCGATCTTGGCGCGGGCCCGGAAGCGGCGTTCCTGCTCCTCCGGGGAGATGTGGAGCCAGAACTTCAGAAGCACGATGCCGTGGTCGACCAGCTCCTGCTCGAAGTCGTTGATCTCCTTGTAGGCGCGCTGCCACTCCGCGTCCGTGGCGAAGCCCTCGACGCGCTCCACCAGGACGCGGCCGTACCAGCTCCGATCGAAGATCATGAAGCGGCCGGCCCGGGAGAGGTGGCGCCAGAACCGCCACAGGTAGTGATGCGATTTCTCCTCGTCCGACGGCGCGGCGATCTGGATCACCTGGTAGTCCCGCGCGTCGAGCGCCGGGGTGATCCGTCGGATCGCTCCGCCCTTGCCGGCCGCGTCCCATCCCTCGAAGACGAGGGCGGCGGAGATCCCCCGCTCCCTCGCCTTGCGGTGGAGGAGATTCAGCCGCGCCTGCAGCTCGTTACGCTTTCGAGTGTAGTCCGACTTGGCGAGCTTCTTGGTGAGGTCCAGGCTCGAGAGAACGAGGATCCGCGCCCCGCTCTCCGAATCGTCCGAGACCGGGGCCGGCTCGGGTCCGGCTTCGGGGGCATCGGCGATGCGGCGGGTGATCGCCTCCAGCAGCTTGGTCCCCACCTCCAGACTCCGGAAGTTTCGGTCCGCGCCCTCGATGATCGCCCACGGCGCCTCCCCGGTGCTGGTCCGCATGATGATGCGCTCGGCGGCAGAGACGAAGTCGTCGTACCTCTTCCAATGCTTCCAGTCCCGGTCCGTGACGCGCCACGACTTGAGCGGGTCCTTCTCCAGCGACTGGAGCCGCTTCTTCTGGGGCTTCTTGCCGAGATGCATCCAGCACTTGAGAATCACCGCCCCGGAATCCGCGAGGGTGCGCTCGAAGGAGAGGATCCTCTCGAGCTGATTGTCGAGCTCGCCTTCCGAGATCTTCCCGTAGACGCGGTCGAGGAGCGGCGAGGAGTACCAGGCGGAGAGGAACAGGCCGAGCTCTCCCTTGCCGGGGAGGTCCCGCCAGTATCGCCAGAACTCCGGTCTTTCCCGCTCCTCCTCGGAGGGCTCGGCGTAGGCGCGGGTGAAGATCCAGCGAGGATCCATCCACTCGTTCAGGAGGTTGGCCGTCGCACCCTTCCCGGCGCCGTCCACCCCCGCGAAGAGAAGGATCACCGGAAAGCCGACCTCCCGGAGACGAACCTGCGCCTCGAGGAGCTCGGCCCGAAGCGCCGTCGCCCGCTCCTGGTACTCGTCTTTTCCGACCTTCTGTCCCAGCTCGGCAGTCTCGAACACGGCCTTACACCTCGCGGTCCGTCGGCCAGCGGCGCACCCCGAGCTCGAGCGCGCGCCGCCGCCACTTCTGCATCCCGATCCGTTTCATGGCGCGGACGGTCTTCTTCACCGGATAGCCTACACGACGGATACGCGCCCGCGCCCTGCCCTCTTCGAGCTCGAGGAGCGCCCAGCTCGCCCGTGGATCACCGTCGAAGGGCCGGCCCACGGTGCCCGCGTTGACTACCAGCATCCCGTCCACCGTGCGAACGAAAGGAACGTGGGTGTGGCCTCCCACCAGCACCTCCGGACGTCGCGCGCCGGAGGGGAACCAGGCGCGAATCGTCTCCGCGGTGAGACTGGGAACCATGGTGTCTAAGGTCCCGTGCGGGCTTCCGTGAACGATCAGGATCCCCACGCCCTCGACCTCGAGCTCGCGATCGGCCGGCAGCTCCAGCAGGTACTCCCGGTGCTTCTTCTTCAGGACCGCGCAGGTCCAGAGCATGTGCCGCTTCGGGTCGGGCCGCGCCCGCTTTGCGAGCGTCCGCACCTCGACCTCCTGGTTGCCGAGGATGGACGGGATACCGGCCTTTCTGATCAGCGACACCACCTGGTTCGGATGGGGCCCCTGACCCACGAGATCTCCCGCGCAGAAGACCCGCTCCACCGCCTGTCGCTCGGTGTCCGCCAGGACGGCCTCGAGGGCGGGCAGGTTCGCGTGAATGTCCGAGATCATCGCGACCCGCATCCTGGTGTCACTCCTCTGCGAACGCGAGCTTCACGCCGAAGACGCTCTCGAAGAGGTCGAACTTGCGGCGCGCGGCCCATCTCTCGAGGAGGAGGTCGCCGTCGGCCACCACCTCGACGAGGATCTCGTGTTCCCCGGGTCGAACCTTGACCTCGCGGACCTTCTGGCGGTGATCCCGGTCGAGGACGTCGGCCGCGCGAAGGATCGCCGCCAGGCGCTGCACGATCGCGCGGTCCTTTCCAGAGAGCGCGGAGAAGTGTGAATGCTTCGTGCTCGGGTGGGCCTTGCGGTGGTATCGCACCAGGTTCGCCACGATCTCCCGCCGCCGCCGGTCGAGGCCGACCAGGTCGGACTCGGAGACCAGGTAGTAGGAGTGCTTGTGGTGCTTCGACATCGAGACATAGAGGCCCACGTCGTGCAGGATCGCAGCCGCCTCGAGGAGGGTCCTCTCCTCGGCTCCGAGGGAGTGCAGCTCCGCGAGCTGGTCGAAAAGGGAAAGCGCGAGATCCGCCACCTGTGTCGCGTGAGGCTCGTCGAGGTGGTAGCGGCGCCCCAGCCCGAAGGCGGCGGCACGGATTTCGCGACGGCGCTCCTCGATCGCGCCGCGCCGGGCGAGCTCGTCGATGGTATCGAGAACCAGACCCTCCTTCAGGCCGACGCCGGGCACGTAGATCCGGTCCACGCCGAAGATCTCGGCGATCTTCAGGTAGACGACACCCGCCGGCAGGATCACGTCCGCCCGATCCTCTCGGAGATCGAACTGCTCGATCCGCTCGCGGTAGGAGATGCTGGCGAGCCGCTGAATCCATTGTCTGAGCTGCGCGATCGGGATGACCCGGATCCCCTCGCCGAGCACGGGATCTCCGGCGGCCGCTTCGCCGGCCAGGTCCGCCAGGGTGACGATCGAGCCGCCCGTCGCCGCGAGAAAACGGAGCGGGGCGCGGCCCAGCGCGGTGAGGACCCGCCCCTGGATCGCGTCGACGTACTCGGTGAGGAGCGAGAAGAAGTCCGTCGCGCCGTCACCGGGGAGCGCCTCGAGGAGCCGAACCGCGCCCATGTCGAAGGACTCGGTGCGAACCACGTCGCCGTCCTTCATCACCAGGACCTCGACGCTTCCGCCACCCACGTCCACCGCTCCCGTCCGTCCCTTGGAGATGTCGAGAACCGAGCCGATCGCGCGGCGGACCAGGTGGGCCTCTTCCGCTCCGTCGATCACGCGGATCTCGATTCCCGTCTCGTCGCGGATCCTGTCGCGGAGCACCGCCGCGTCCGACGCCTCCCGAAACGCGCTGGTGGCCACGGCCTGGACGTGCGAGACCTGGTGCTTGTCGATCATCCCGCGAAAGCCGCGAAAGGCATCGACCGCCCGGGCCCCGGCGGAGTTGCCGATCCGGCCGGTCAGGAAGACGTGCGAGCCGGACCGGGGTGCGAACGTTCTCGAGCATGCGGGGCTGGTGGTCCTCCCCCACCTCCACCACCAGGCAGCGCATCGCATTGGTTCCGACGTCGATGGCCGCGATCCGCGTCACTCTGCGTCTCCTCCGGAATCGAACAGACGTTGACTCACCTCCGCCCAGAGCGCGCGGTAGGCCTTCGCCGCGCGGCTCTGCGGGGCGAAGGCCCCGAGCGGCTTCCGTTGGATACCCATCTTCTCCACGGTGCTGGAGTAGGGGATCGACGACTTCAAGAAGCGATACGGGCCCTCACGATCCCCGTCGACGATCTCCCGATGCGTCGTCCTCCTGCGATCCACCATCGAGAAGAAGGGGAGCACTGCGAGATCGCGCGGTCCTTTCTTGCGCAGATGGCGAGCGAGCTGATCGAGGGTGCGAAGCGAGAGCGTGGTCGGAATGGTGGGAACCAGGAGGCCCTCGGCCGCCGCGACCGCACTCTCCAGCACCAGCGTCATCCCCGGCGGACAGTCGACGAGGACGAGGTCGTAGTCCGGAGAGAGAGGCTCGATCAGCCGGCCGAGCTGTCGCCGGGGCTTCCTGGTGCCGTCGAGGGCGATGTCCATCTTCCGGTAGGAGAAGTCCGCCGGAAGGAGATCGAGCCCTTCGAAGTCCGATCCCTTGATCAGGCCATCGACGTCGAGCTCGCCGAGGACCAACTTCTTCCCTCCCCCGCGTATCTTCGGCTTGACCCGGAGGTAGAAGCTGGCTGCGCCTTGTGGATCCAGATCCCAGATGAGGGTGCGCCAGCCGCTTTGCGCGGCGAGGAAGCCGAGGTTCACGGCAGTCGCGGTCTTCCCCACGCCCCCCTTGATGTTGAGGATCGCGAGCACCCTCACCGCCCCTTCTCCCGCGAGAACAGCCGCGCGAAGGTCTTGCGATTCTCCGGCGAGGCGAAGCGGTCGAACCGTTTCGCGAAGCGTCTCCGCTCGGCGACCCGCCCGGCGTCGAGGCGACCCTGCAGGCGACCCATCGCGAGGTGAGCGCGGACGGGAGCCGAGCCCTCTTCCGCCATCTCGGCGGCGAATCTCTGCAGGCTCTGCATCTGGACCCGGTAGTCGTTCCAGTCCCCGAGGGCGTCCTGGAGCCCCTTCAGCTCGGCGACCAGCCGGCCGATCGCCTCTTCCGAATAGAGGCTCCGGAAGAACTCCAGCAGGTAGCGGAGCTTTTTGCCGCGAATGCGGAGATCGTGTAGGGCCTCCTCGGGGGCGCCGTCGTCGATCGCCCGTCCCCGCTTCAACATCCGGCGGTAGACCCACCAGATCCGCTCCGACGCCACCTCCCGAACCGGGCGCTCTGCGTTCCGGACCGACGGAGAGCCCGCCGGCGCCTCCGTCAGGAATGCGCGCCACTCTTCGACCAGATTGCGATAGCGCGCCGAGTCGAGGACGGCGACGAGCCGGTCGTGAGCGAGCTGCTGCTTCCGCTCGAGGAACTCCTGGAGGGGATCGAGATCCGAACGCACGTCCGGCGGGAGGCCCTCTCTGTAGGAGTCCATCTTCAGGAGGTAGACGTCGAGGTCGCGCGTCGCCCCGGTCTCGGTGCCGAGCCAACGAAACTCCTCCTTGAAGCGCTCGACGTACGGCGCGGGATAGACCTCCCGGATCTGTGTGAGCGCGGAGCGGGTCCGGCGAATCGCGACGCGGAAATCGTGGAGGAATTCGGAGTCGAGATCTCGCCGTGTCCCCTCCTCGTTTCTCCGCATGCTGGAGAGCAGCGAGAGGTGGATGGCACGCGTTGCCTCCCTGGCCCGCATCGTCGGGTCGAGCGCGATCTGAAACTTCGAGGTGTAGTCTCCCGGTGCCCGGCCGAAAGGCTCGAGCGCATGCGCGAGCTCACCCGCCGCATCCGGAAGCAGCCCGCACTCCGTGCACAGGAAGTCGGCCACCCGCGCTTTCTCGGCGCGGTAGCCGCGCACCGGGTCGAACCGCACGAGCGGCGCGACCACCAGGACCCCCTCCACCTCGGGGAGCGAGGCGGGGCCCGACTCGATACGGAGCCGCACCGTGGTCTTCTCCTCGTCGTCGAGAACGGCGATGGTGCGAACTCGACGGCTCAGGGTGACCACGGGCAGCAAACGCCGGACCCAGAGGAGAGCCGCGAGCTCGTCGCGCATTCCGCCGGCGGGGAAATCCTCGGGGAAGCCGGGATCGCCGTCGTGGAGGAGACGGTGTCGCACCCGCCCGGCTCGATCGCGCCAGAGGTGAACCCGGCTGACTTCGGCACCGGTGGTCTCGTAGGTCCCGCCGCTCCGGTGGATCCGCCAGTCGAAGGAGTCGTGAAAGGTCCGCGTCTCGATCGTGTTCTGGGGGGGCGCGGTCGAGAACCGCTGGGCGAGCCTTCGCTCGATCTGCCGCAGGCCGAGGCCTCCGGGCAGGCGAAAGGACGTGGCGGCGGAAGAGCGCTCGTGCGCCGCCCGCCCAGCGAGGGGATCGACGCGACCCACGAGGCGCAGTCCTCGCTCCAGCTTGCTCAGCAGCGAGGGCTCGAAGTGGGGCGAGGCGAGGAGCGCATCGCCCAAGACGTCCAGCACCTGCGCCCCCTCCCGGGTCTCCTCCACCTCGACCTCGAAGAAGCGGCTCCCCGCCTCGGCGGAGCCTCCCCCAGGGGAGACCTCGACCTCGTCGAGGCAGAGCTCGGCGACCTGGGAGCCGCCCGTGCTCACCTTTCGGACCCTGCGCCGGGTTCGAAGCCGGAGGATGGGACGGAGCTTCGCGTCGGCGGCGAGCGATGCCAGCGCGCGGGCGACGGCTCCTTGGGGCTCGCCCGCCTCACCCAGGATCTCCTCGATCTCCCCGCGGTCCTGCAGCGCCCCGCGGCCCTCCATCCCCGGGATCTCCTTCAGCGTCGCCTTCAGGACGCCGGCGCGCTGGCGGTGGCGGAAGGAGTAACCCGCGGCGAAGAGAGAGAAATCCTCGGTGTCGAAATAGACGTCCTCCTGGTCTCGCAGCTCGACCGGCGAGAGGTCGAAACCCGCGATGGCCGGCTCCTGGACCAGCGCCTCGAGGGCCTCTGGAGCGCGCGCCGCGAGCTTGATCTCCCTCTCTCTCACCGCCATCGCCAATCAGGATACCCTCTCCAAGCGTCCGAAGAAAAAGGGGGGTTCCCGCTCACTCCGAGCCTCGCTCGACTCGAGATTGTGGACCACCGCTGGATTCTGGCATTATGTTCGTTCCCCCCTGGCCCCTCCGGGGAGGGCACTGAGAGCAAGAACCATGGCAAAGGCAAAGCTTGGCGCCGAGCGGGAGAGCCAGGAGGAGTTCTTCAACCGGGAGCTGAGCTGGCTCTCCTTCGCCCGCCGTGTTGCGGCAATGGCCGGGGACGAGGACCTCCCGCCGATGGAGCGGGTTCGCTTCGCCGGCATCGTCGGGATGCTCCACGACGAGTTTTCGATGAAGCGGCTCGGCGGCGTCAAGCGACGCGTGGAGAAGGGCTCTCGCAAGATCTCGCCGGGCGGGAGCACCGCGGAAGAGCTCTTTCTGTCGGTGCGAGAGGAGCTCGCCGACCAGGACAGGATTCTGAGTCGAATCGTCCAGGACGAGCTCCGGCCCCTCCTGGCCCGGGAAGGCATCCCCATCGTCGACTACGACGAGCTGGACGAGGCGCAGCGGGAATCCTTCCGCGACTACTTTCGGGCTTCCGTGGAGCCGATTCTCACCCCGCTGGCCGTGGACACCGAGCACCCCTTTCCGTTCATCAGCAACCTGGGTTTGAACCTGGCGGTGATCCTGCCCGAGGCGCAGGGGAAGCGGGAGCGCTTCATCCGGGTCAAGGTGCCGGACAACCGGCCCCGCTGGGTGCCCTTTCCCGACAACCGCGGCTTCGTTCCTCTCGAGCAGGTGATTGCAGCGAACCTGGACCTGACCTTCCAGATCGCTCCCAGCTCAGTGTACTGCTTCCGGACCACACGCGGGACGGGGGGCACCCCCGACGACGAGGCCGAGCTCTCCATCGAGGAGGGCGCCGGCGAGCCGGGGAGCATCGTCCGGCAGGTCGCCGGCGAACTCAAGGCGCGGAAGTTCGCCGGGGCGACCCGTCTCCAGGTGGACCCCTCGATGCCAAAGAAGCGGGTGGCGTGGCTGAGCAAGCAGCTCGGGCTCAGCGACGAGGACGTCTTCGTGACGGAGGGGATCCTGGGGGCGAAGGACCTGATGGAGCTCGAGGCGCACGGCCGGCCCGATCTGAGCTTCCCCCGCCACCAGCCGGTCACTCATCCGCGGCTCCGGCGCGCCAGCGTCCAGCAGCCCACCGCGATCTTCGACGAGATCGCCCGCGGGGACATCCTCCTTCATCACCCGTACGTGTGCTTCGACAGCTCGGTCCGACATCTCGTCGAGACCGCGGCAGAGGATCCCAACGTCCTCGCCATCAAGCTCACCATCTACCGCACCAGCAGCAACTCGCCGATCGTGCGCGCTCTCGCCGAGGCCGCGCGACGGGGGAAGCAGGTCGCGGTGCTCGTCGAGATCACCGCCCGCTTCGACGAGGCGCCCAACATCGCCTGGGGACAGTACCTCGAGAAGGAAGGAGTCCACGTCTCCTACGGGGTGGAGCAGCTCAAGACCCACGTGAAGCTCGCCCTGGTGGTCCGGGAGGAGGAGGGGGGGGTCCGCCGCTACGCCCACGTGGGGACGGGCAACTACCACTCGGGGACCGCGCGGGTCTACGAGGACCTCGGGGTACTCACCGCCGACCCCGAGGTCTGCGACGACGTCGCCGCGGTCTTCAACTCCCTCACGGGATCCACGCCCTTCGGCGAGTGCCGGCGCCTCCTGGTCGCCCCGGCGACCATGCGAAGGCGGTTCACCGAGCTCATCCGCCGGGAGAGCGAGCACGCCCAGGCCGGACGGCCTTGCGGCATCCGGGCGAAGATGAACCAGCTCCAGGATTTCGAGATGATCCACGAGCTCTACGAGGCGAGTCGCGCTGGCGTGCCGATCGAGCTGAACGTGCGCGGCCTCTGCTGCCTCCGGCCCGGCGTCCCCGGGCTCTCCGAGAACATCCGCGTCTTCGGTGTGGTCGGCCGCTTCCTGGAGCACAGCCGCGTCTTCCGCTTCGAGAACGGGGGCGAGCCCGAGCACTTCCTGGGCTCGGCGGACTGGATGAAGCGGAATCTCGACGGCCGGGTGGAGACGGCGCTCTCGGTGCGCGACGAGGATGTGAAGCGTCAGATCGACGAGATCCTCGAGGTCTATGTGAGCGACAACGCGAGCGTGTGGGACTGCGACGCAGATGGCGTGTACCGCTGCCGCACCCCTGCGGAGGGGGAGCCACGGCACGCCGCTCAGGAGATCCTGCTCGAGATGTCCCGTCGCTGAGAGTCATCGCTCCGAGAGCGGGCACCTGGTCCTCCCCGGGAGGGCGCGGCAGGCAAGTGCCTGCCCGAGTCCACCCGGCTCCGGGACCTGTGCCGGTCGCCTGTGGCCAACCCGACGCTCATCCCCAGGGCCGATTCGGGGTTACTAATACGTGCATAAGTAAGATGACGTGCTATTCTCCGCTTCATGATAAAGAAGCGAGATGGTCGCGCTCTCGACCACAAGACACTCGAAGAGATCCGCATCCGCGCCGTGCAGCGCGTCGAAGCGGGCGAAAGTCCCGAGGACGTGATTCGCACGCTGGGATTTGGTCGCACCGTCATCTACAGCTGGGCTGCAAAGTATCGGGAAGGAGGGATCGACGCACTTCGGGCGAAGCCGATTTCCGGACGCCCGTCCAAGATGACGGGGAGGCAGCTCGAATGGGTCTACAAGACGGTGACGGGCAAGAACCCACTTCAGCTTCGATTTGAGTTCGCGCTATGGACAAGGTCGATGATTCGCGAGCTGATTCGCGAGAAGTTCGGTGTCCGCTTGAGCGAGGTATCCGTGGGCCGAATGCTTCGCAAGCTCGGGCTCAGTCCGCAGAGGCCACTCCGCCGAGCGTATGAGCGCGACCCCGAACTCGTGGAATCATGGCGTGAGAAGGAGTTTCCCAAGATTCGCAGATTGGCCAAGAAGGAGCGCGCCACCCTCTACTTTTCCGACGAGGCAGGCGTTCGCTCTGACTCCCATGCTGGTACCACCTGGGCGCCGAAGGGGGAAACCCCCGTCGTGCCCGCGACCGGTCAACGCTACGGCATGAATCTCATCTCTGCGATCAGCCCGCGCGGTGACTTCCGATTCATGACGGTGGACGGGCGAATGAACGCGGAGAAGTTCATCGAGTTCCTCAAGCGCCTGATCCACAACGCATCCCGCCCAGTGTTTCTGATCGTCGATCGCCATCCATCGCACCGGGCCAAGAAGGTGCTCGAGTTTGTGCGATCGACAGAGGGACGCCTCTGGCTCTTCTTCTTGCCGCCGTACGCACCCGATCTGAATCCCGACGAACACGTCTGGAACCACCTGAAGAACCATGGAGTCGGTAAGCGCGCGATCCGGAGTCGCGAACAGTTTCGAGAAGTCGTACTGGGCCACATGCGATCGATTCAGCGTCTGCCTGACCTGATCCGTGGCTTCTTCCAAGACCCGCACCTTCGATACATTCTTGAGTGAGTTCGTCGTCGAAGCGGGTGCTATGTCAGGATACTTTCGTACTCCTTAGTAACCCCTACTCAACCGGAGCTCCGGATCGGCCGAACTGAGAGGGATGCTCTACGAGATCGGCCTGCTCTGCACTGTCGGTCTGGGGCTCTGGATCCTGGCGGACGTGGCAGGCACCCGGCCTCGCCGATTTCAGGCACTGCCCACGGCACTTCTGGGTGCCTCGTGCGCCCTGTGGGCTGGGGGAGAGCTGCTGGTAACCCATGCGGAGGGGCCGGGGGAGATTCTGCTCAGCCGGCGACTGCTCTACCTGGGCACGGCGTTGCTGCCGGTCGCCTGGGCCTGGGCCGCGGCAGATGCCGCGCGGATCCGCTGGCTCGCGCGCGCCCCCTGGCCGGTCGCGATGGCCGCCATCCCTCAGTTGGTGATCTACTCCTTCCTCTACACGGACGCGCACGCCTGGTTCGTGAACGGAACCGCACAGCCACCGCGCTTCGGACCGCTCTTCTGGGCACACGCGGCGATCGGATGGAGTCTCATCACGCTCGGAACCGGCTTCTTCCTGCTCGCGGCAATCCGCCTGGGCAAGGCCAGCTTCGGGCGAATGCTCTCCATCGTGATGGCGACGTCGTTCCCTTTCCTCGCCAACCTCGTCTACCTGACGACCGGCCAGTTCCAGACCCACGCCGATCCTACGCCGATCCTTCTCGCCGTCGGGATTCTGGGAATTCGGCTTGCCGCGATCGACTCCGGTCTCACCTCTTTTCTCCCGGTCGCGCGCAAGGACGTGATCGAGCAGCTGAAGCTGGGTGTGCTGGTCGCGGACCTCGAGGACAAGATCGTCGACGCCAATCCCGCCGCTGCCGGCATCGTCCGCGAGGCGAAACTCGCCGGCGCCTCTTTGGAGGAGGTGCTGGCCCGAGCGCAGTCCGATCGCACCCGAACCATCGAGGTGGAGCGGTTCCCGGTGAAGGGGCTCGTCGGAGTGGTGGGGTGCTGCACCGTCCTCCGCGATTGCACCGAGGCGCGCCGCCTCGAGCAGCAACTCCACCAGACTCAGAAGCTCGAGGCGATTGGCTACCTGACCGCGGGCATTGCCCACGGGATCAACAACCCGTTGGCCTTTCTCAACTCGAACCTGGGCAGCCTCGCGGAGCTGGCCGAGGCGCTCGCCGACGACTCGGTGCGGGAAGCGATCGGCCCGAAGCATGCGGACCTCGCAGCGGAGGCACCGGAGATCATCGGAGAAATGAGGGAAGGGCTGCACCGCATCGCTCGCCTGGTGGAGAGCCTGATGGGTTCTTCCCGCTCCCACTCGTCGGAAGAGGAGCTGATTCTGGTCGACCTGCACGAGGTGGCGGTGAAGGCGAGCGCCCTGGCCTCGATGGGCGCGAGATCGGATACGATCCAGATGAGCCTCGAACCGGCACCCCGCGTCCTGGGCCACGAGGACGAGCTGGTCCAGATCGCCACCAACCTCCTGCTCAACGCGATCCAGGCGGGCGGCGAGAACTCGCAGGTCGAGCTGGAGGTGCGCCGCGCGCGCGGCCAGGTCGCCGTCTCGGTTCGCGACCGCGGCCCCGGGATTCCCGAGGAATCCCTGCCGCGCGTCTTCGACCCCTTCTTCACCACCAAGGGTTGGGGGGACTGGACGGGACTGGGACTCAGCTTGAGCTTCGACCTGGCGCGCCGCCACGGGGGCACGCTCGAGGCAGCGAACCGCGAAGGAGGAGGCGCCGTGTTCACCCTCTGGCTGCCCCCGGCCCCGGGGACGAAGATGGTCGGCGAAACGCCGGAGCCCTCGACGTAGCGGCGATCAGCGTCCGCTGGTGACGTACCTCTCGAGCTCCTCGATGGTGAGCCGCTGCGCCTCGATGATGGCCTTGACGACGTCGCCGATCGATACGATGCCGACGAGCCGTCCCTCCTCGACGACCGGAAGGTGCCGGATGCGCTTCTCCGTCATCAGGACCATGCAGGCTTCGACCGTCTGCTGGGGCTCCACGGTGATCACCCGCCGCGTCATGATCTCATCGACCTTGGTGTCCTTGGCCTGCCTGCCCTGCAGGATCCCCTTCCGGGCGTAGTCCCGCTCGGAGATGAGGCCACGGATCTCTCCATCCTTGACCACGATCAGCGCACCGACCCCCAGATTGGAGAGCTTCTGCAGCGCGTCGTAGACCGAAATCTCGGGAGTGACGGTCTCGACGGCGTAGCCCTTTTCGCTCAGGACCTGACGAACCGACTTCAAGATCACCTCCTTGTCCGAACCATTCCCGCGTCCAACTACCTCTAACCCACTATACCTCGCGCCGCACCTCACCGGGGTCGCCGTCCCCCGGGGTGACCGCGGGCGGCGCCTCCCCGCGAAACGGGCTCCAGGCCCGGCGCGCGGCGTTTCTGATAATCTAACAGGTCGCTGGACCCCGTCGTGGCGGGCCTTGCATCGGGAGGAGAGCATCGTGGAGACGCCGCTGCCGCGAGGAGAGGTGGATGTGATCGTCGTGGGCTCCGGCCCCGGCGGAGCCTCGGTCGCCCGCCACCTGGCCCAGGCCGACAAGCGGGTCGTCCTGCTCGAGTGGGGCAGGGATTACCGCGAGAAGCCCTACTACGGCACGCACCTGGGCGCTCTGCTCTACGCGGACCGGGGCGGTCTTCTCTTCACCGAAGAGGGACTCAACATCGTCCGGCCGCTCATGACCGGCGGGGCCACCAACATGTTCACCGGGTCCGCCGCCAGGCCGCCGCAATGGCTGAAGCAGAAATACGGGATCGACATCGATGTGCAGGTCGAGGAAACGATCAAGGAGCTCGCGCTGGATCGGCTGCCAGACGAAGAACTCGGCGAGTGCTCCACGCGGATCATGGAGGCGGCCAACTCGCTCGGCTACGACTGGCAGCCGCTGATGAAGTTCATCCGCCCCACCCATACCGCCCGCCTCAACTGCGGGGCCAAGTGCATGCTGGGCTGCCGGTGTGGCGCCAAGTGGACGGCCAACGAATACGTCGACGATGCGGTGGCCGCCGGCTGCGAGCTCTTGACCCGAGCCCGCGTGGACGACCTGATCATCGAGCACGGACGCGCCGGCGGGGTCCGCGGCAAGCTCGGAAGAGACACGCACTTCGAGATCCGCGCAGAGGTGGTGGTGCTGGCTGCCGGAGGTGTCGGCACGCCGGTCATTCTACAGAAGGCCGGGTTCTTCGAGGCCGGACACGGCATGGCGATGGACACCACCACCATCGTCTACGGGACTTCGAAGTACGCAGGGAACAGCTCCGAACCACCGATGAGCGTCGCCTGCACCGACGACGACAACGGATACATGTTGAGCACGCTGATCGACCCCTGGCTCCTCTACCCGATGATCAACTCCCTGAAGGGCGTCAAGTACCCCTTCACCTGGATCAACTACGGCAGGACCATGGGAATGATGATCAAGATCAAGGACGAGCTCTCCGGCGGCGTCAGCATGGAGGGAAGGGTCAGCAAGCCGCTGACGCCTCGCGATCGCTACCGGTTGAACCACGCCTCGATCGTGGCGCGAAAGATCCTGGTGCAGGCCGGCTGCGATCCGGATTCGGTCTTCGTCGGTCCGCTTCGCGGGACCCACCCCTGCGCGACGGTCCGGATCGGCGAGATGCTCGACGAGAACCTTCGCACCGAAGTCAAGAACCTGTACGTCTGCGACGCAAGCTGTTTTCCCGAGTCGCTCGATCGGCCCACCGTCCTCCCCATCATCGGCCTGGGACGGAGGCTCGGCGAGCACCTGCTGGACGAGGTGTTCGGGAGCGCCTCCGCCGAGAGGAACCCCGCCGCACCGACGACCGGGTGCAGGCCCTAGGACGAGCCACCGACCTCGGGGAAGCGTAATCGCCAAGCGGATCGGCTGTCGTCTGTACTACTAAAGCAGGGAATTCCGTTCACCGATAAGCGCAGATGAGAAGGAACGGCAGCTCCCGGCCGGTCCTGAGGGCGCTGTTTTGGAAGACAGCTCGCTGATGAGGGTTCTCCTCATCAACCATCGATCCGACGAGTCGCAGCGGTTCCGTCGAATGCTCGAGGCGGCCACGGACGTCCGCTTCGAAATCGCGCAAGCGCTCCGCGTCGAAGAGGGCCTGCTGCTGCTGCGAGACGGCGGCTACTCCGCCGTCCTGCTCGATCTGAGCCTCGAGGAGACCGAAGGGATCGACACGCTGGCGCCAGCGCGGGTGGCGGCCGAGAACATTCCCTTCGTCGTCCTGGGAGACGAGGACGACGAGGACCTGGCCGTGCGAGCCCACCGCTTCGGCGCCCAGGATTACCTGGTCAAGACCCACTGCGACACGCGGCTCCTGGTACGAACCCTGCGCCACGCGCGTGAGCGACATCGCATTCTCACCGACCTGGCCCAATCCCGACGGCACGAGCACTACCTCGCCACCCACGACAGCCTGACCGCCCTCCCCAACCGCTTGGCGCTGATGGACCATCTGCTTCGCACGCTGGCCTACGCGGCTCGCACACAGACACAGCTGGCCGTGCTCTTTCTCGACCTCGATCGCTTCAAGAACATCAACGACTCTCTCGGCCACGAGATGGGAGACGAGCTTCTGCGAATCGTCTCCCAGCGCCTGGTGCGATTGTTGCGAAAGAGCGACATGGTGGCGCGCCTCGGGGGCGACGAGTTCATCATCATGCTCCGCGGCATCAAGCGCGAGCTCGACGCGGCTCGCGCCGCGCAGGAGATCACCGAAGCGATGATGTCACCCTTCCTGCTCGACGGGCAGGAGTACCGGGTCACCGCCAGCATCGGGATCGCAATCTACCCCGAAGACGGTACGACCATCGATGTCTTGATGCGCAATGCCGACACGGCCATGTACCACGCGAAGGAGCTCGGACCGAACCGCTTCTCCCACTACTCGAAACGCATGAATGAGATCGTAACGGAGCGGCTGGACATCGAGAATGGCCTCGCGGTGGCCGTCGAGCGCAACGCCTTCGAGATCCACTACCAGCCGATCGTCGACGTGGGCCTGGGGACCGTCGTGGGGGCCGAGGCGCTGCTGCGCTGGCGCCATCCGGAGCGGGGAGTCATTCCGCCCTCCGAGTTCATCCACCACGCCGAGGAAGGCGGGCTGATGAACTCGATCGGGGAGTGGGTGCTGCGCACGGCGTGCGACAACGCGGCATCCTGGCCGCAGATGGACGGGCGCCCGCTTCAGCTCTGCGTGAACATCTCGACTCGCCAGCTCTGCGAGCGCGGCTTTCCGGACGTGGTGATGCGGGCGCTTCGGGAGACGGGTCTGGAGCCAAGCAGGCTCGAGCTGGAAATCACCGAGCACAGCGTGCTTCAGGATTCCGGGATCACGATGGCCGCGCTCAACCTGGTACGCAACCTCGGTGCGCGAGTCGTGATCGACGACTTCGGCACCGGCTACTCCGCGCTGAGTGCTCTCAAGCTCTTTCCGGTAGACGGCCTCAAGGTCGACCGTTCCTTCGTCTGCGACATCTTGAACGACCCAGCGGACGCCACCATCACCCGCGGAATCCTCACCATCGCGCGCGGTCTCGGTCTCGTCGCGACGGCAGAAGGCATCGAGACCGGCGATCAGATGGAGCTGCTCCACTCGTTTGGCTGTCAGAGGATGCAGGGGTATCTCTTCGCGAAGCCCATGTGCGCGAACGAGCTCGCCGAGCGGATCGCCGCCGGAGAGACCGCCTGGACGGAGCCGCTTCCATAGGCTTCAGGCGGTCGTCTTGCCGGAGCCCTTCTGCAGGTACCACTTGTAGAGGCGCGCAAAGAGAGCGCGAAGATTGCGCGGGCCGGCGTAGGGAATCTGGTGGTTCACCACGAAGAGGTCGGTGAGCTCGCTCTTCTCACCCGCCATCAGCTCCGAGATGATGCGCCCCGCGGTCTGTCCGAGGACGACGCCGTGACCGTTGTAGGCGACTCCGTAGAAGATGTTCCGGTGTTCACCCATGACCCCGACCGACGGCACGAAGTCCAGCGTGAACCCCATCGTGCCTCCCCAGGCGTGGTCGATGCGCACTCCCTCCAGCTGCGGAAAGGTGGTGAAGAGATCACGGGTCAGAAGCTCGATGCAGGGCTTGTGATTACCGGAGCTGAGCGAGTCGTTCGCGTAGTAGGGATAGTCCGACCCGCCGATCACGATGCGCCCGTCCGCCGTGGGTCGCTGGTAGTTGAAGAGGATCCGCTGATCGGAGATCCCCTGGCGGTTCTCCCAACCGATGGAATCCCACTGCCGCCTGCTGAGCCGCTCGGTGGCGATCACGTAGCTGCAGAGCGGCAGGACCCGATCGCGAAAGAACCCGAGCTTGTGGGAATAGCCGTTGAGGCCGAGCACCAGCACCGGCGCGCTGATCTCGCCCATCTCCGTCTCCACGCGGTGGGTCTTGCCCGGGACCACCCGCGTCACCAGGGTTCGCTCTCTCACCTCGACGCCGGCGCGCTCCACGACGGATTTGGTGCCGCGGGCCAGCTTGGCAGGATTGAGAATGGCGCCGTAGGGAAACTTGAGCCCGGCCACGAAGCGCGGCGAGTGGATCTCGGCCTCGAGCTCCTTGCCCTCCACCAGCGTGGCGTCGAGTCCCATCGACCGGTATTGCCGGTGCTGGTCTTCGAGATGGCCGGCCTGCTCTTCGTCGACGGCGGTCTCGAGCATGCCGTTCTCCTCGAAGTCACACTCGACGCCATGCTCCGAGATCAGCTCTTTGATCAATGTGAGACCGTAGACGGAGCCGTCGAAGGCCTTCCGCCCCAGCTCCGGTCCCGCCTCCTGCGCGTAGCTCATCAGGCCGGGGATGCCGACGCCGGAGAACCCTCCGTTGCGGCCGCTCGCTCCGTAACCGCAGCAGGCCCCCTCGAGCAGGACGATCTTCTTCTCGGGGAACCTGCGGCGGAGGTGATGGGCCGAAGAGAGCCCCGTGAAGCCGCCGCCGATGATGACCACGTCGGCCTTGTGTCTCCCCTTGAGGGGTGGATTGATCTCCTGGTGATCGAGATCGGCCGCTTCGAACCAGAAGTTGTCCAGGAAGTACTCGTAGAGCTGCGGCGGTCTCGCCAGGTCGCGCCCGATGCTGGAGATTCCCCGTGAGAGGCCCCACAGGCCCGCCGCTCCCGCCGCCATCCCACCTACGAACGCGCGCCGCGAGAGCCGCCCGGAGATGCCCGACTCGCTGCCCTCGATCCGCTCCTCTTGACTCACGCTGTCCCTCCTTCCCCTCAGAGCCACCGACACCGCGGTTCCCGAGGTGAAGCAAGAGGATAGTAGGTATGCTCAACCCTGGGAAAACGGAGGAAAGAACCCATGGCACGAGCCCCTTCCCCCGGTCGCGCACCCCTTCGCCCCTGGCTCCTGGCGTTTCTCCTGACGATCGGGACGACGCCCATCACTCCGTTCCCGCTTCGGGCGCAGGCCGATGATCCCAGTCCTCCCAAGGAGAGGGTCAAGCTCATCTTCATCCACCATTCGTGCGGTGAGAACTGGCTGAGCGACGGTCACGGGGATCTCGGCGCTGCCCTGGCCAGGAACGACTACTTCGTGAGCGACACCAACTACGGCTGGGGACCCAACAGCATCGGGGATCGCACCGACATCACCGACTGGCCCGAATGGTTCACCGGCCCCCAGAGCCGCCAAATCATGGAAGCCCTGCACAGAGAGAATGGAAGGCTCTCCTCCTACGCTCGGCGCGCAGCCGATCCGGGCGGCGAAAACCGGATCATTCTCTTCAAGTCGTGCTTCCCGAACTCCAACCTCGAGGGGTCTCCCAACGACCCGCCCCGACGCGGCCACGGGCTGAACGTGGGGAACGCGAAGGCGATCTACAACGAGCTCCTGACCTACTTTCGCACCCAGCCCGGCACGCTGTTCGTCGCCATCACGGCCCCGCCCGTTCAGGACCCGACCCACGGTGCCAACGCCCGGGCCTTCAACAACTGGCTGGTGCGCGAATGGCTGGCCAGCTATCAGGGCAGCAACGTCGCGGTCTTCGATTTCTACAATGTCCTGACCGGCGCAGAGAACCATCACCGCTTCCGAAACGGCGCCATCGAACACGTCACGAATCGCGGCGGAAACACGCTCCGCTACCCCACCAACGGAGACAACCATCCCTCGCCGGCGGGCAATCGGAAGGCGACTCGCGAGCTCGTTCCGCTGCTCAACGTGTTCTACAACCGCTGGCAGAAGGATGCGCCCGCCCGGCCGGAGCCTCCCAGCCTGCAGCCCCCCAGCCAGGAGTCTCACAGCCAGGAGCCTCCCGGCCAGGAGCCCCCGCCCCCCCCGCTCGCAGCCGAAAGGGCTGACGGGGTGCTCGACGACTTCGAGGGGGGAGCGAACGCATGGGCGGTCTTCCTGGACGAGGGCTCCGACAGCCGCGTGAGCTTCGCCCTAGACGAGGCGAAGGCCCAGAGCGGGAGGGCCGGCCTCCGTATCGACTACGACGTCGCGCCCGCGAGCTGGGGCACCTGCAGCCTCGTCTATTCCTCTCCGCGGGACTGGCGCAAGTGGCGCGGGCTCTCCCTCCGCCTGCGCAGCGAAGAGCCCCTGCAGAAGGTGGTCATCGTCGCCTATCAGGGAGAGACGAGCGACGATCTCTCCCATTTCGAGTTTCATGCCAGCACGGACGAGGCGACGGTGAATGAATGGAAGCGGATCGAGATCCCCTGGAGCGAGCTGACTCAGCCTGCCTGGCAGGGAGACAGCTCGGTCCCCTTTGACCCCGCGAAGGCCATGGGCGTGGCCTTCGCCTTCGACGCACCCAACGCGGAGCGCAACACCGGGCGACTCTGGGTGGATGACATTCGGATCCTGCCGAACGCTCCGCGCGGGAGATAGGGTGAAGAGCGGGGCTTGCGGGCCCGGATCTCCGCCATCATGATCACGTTGGGTGGGTGACTCGGGGAGCCATGAAGAACGCACTTCCCTCCTTCCGCTGCATCCCGCTCGGTGTGGAAGGAGGTCTGATCGAGGGCAACCTCCCCGCCTACCTCCTGGCGCCCATCGGCTCGACGGACTTCGTCTGCCTCGACGCGGGAACCCTCCTCGGAGGTCTCAGGGCGGCTCGAGCCAACGGCTGCTTCTCCGACATCGCGGTGCCCCCCGACTCCGCGGACTCGATCGAGGGTCGGGTCCTCCGTCACCACATCAAGGCGTATCTGATCACACACACCTACCTCGATCACCTGAGCGGTCTGGTCATGAACTCACCCGTCGACGGCCCCAAGCCGATCATGGCGCTCGATGGGACGATCGAGGGCTTGCGGAGCCACGTCTTCAACTGGATCACCTGGCCCAACTTCGGAAGCGACGGCCAGCCTCCGCCCCTCTCGCGATACGATCTGGTGACCCTCTCGCCGGGAGAGCGAACTCCGATTCCGGGCACCGCCATGTGCGTCGAGGCCCAGCCGCTGGCCCACGGTGCCCGGATCGACTCTGCCGCCTTCCTGGTGGACGCGAACGGTCAGTACGTCGTCTACATGGGCGACACGGGTCCCGACCATCTCGAACAGCGGCCGACCACACACCTCCTCTGGGAGCGGCTGGCGCCCCTCATCCGCGACGATCGGCTGCGAGCCGTCTACATCGAGTCGTCCTACTCCGACGAGATGCCCGACGACCAGCTCCATTTGCACCGATGGTTGAGCTTGTCTTCGCCGGTCACGGCCACGGTCAGCTTCGCCA
>CAZTOU010000047.1:0-42146 GCA_964615365.1 uncultured Spirochaetales bacterium | reverse complement strand
TGCCTTGAGCCGCTCCACTGTTAGCACGCTGATGGTCCGTGGAAATCGAGGCTAGCCGTCACCAGCGTGGAGACGGTCTCGAGGCGAAGCCATGAGATGGAGGTGGCTCCCTCTACCAGCGCGAGCAGAACGAAGGCCACCGGGAGCAGGCGTTGCGCGAGGCCCGGAAGGGGACCTCGAGCGGGGCCGAGGGCCACCCAGGCGCCCACCAGAATCATGCTCGGCTCGATGAGGAGGGAGAGCAGGTGGGCGGAGGCGAAGGCTTGATTCTCCACCAGGCCGGCGCGCACCAGCCCGAACAGGAGCGCTCCCGGGAGCAGCCAGGTCGGAATCGGGCGCCGTGAGTAGGACAGTGCCCCGGCGAGGATCAGCGCGGGAAAGAGGCTCCCCAGCACGTAGGCGGGCGGCGCCACCCACTCCGGGTGCGAGTGGCCACCCACCCGGACCAGCACGAGGGTCGCGAAGGCGTTGATCCAAGCCAGCGCCCAGTGCATGGCCGGCCCCACATCCGGCCGGTGCAGGACGTAGAGTACGAAGCCCACCAGGACCAGCAGCAGAAGGGTCAGGGATAGTTCAGCCATGGCATCGCGGTTCGAAGCCCGGGGGGTCCCGATCCCGGGGCGGCCATTCTTTCAGAAATCACCCCAAAGCGCACGATGATTCCACGGCGAGGGCAGATCGCCGCAACGGGCACCAGTATCCTTGGGGGGGGGAGAGAGAGAGATCGCGGTTCCTCCAGCAAGAGCGCTCGGTTCGGAAGACGGTTGCGCTCTCGTGGAGGCCGATCAGTCGGGTCGCGACGCCAGGATCTCGTCCCGCGTCCAGAGATCGAGGAGGGAGGCGAAGCGCTCGGCGAGACGCGTCTCCGTCGTCTCCGAGGGTTGCGCCCCGGCCAGGATCTCGGCGAGCTCCGCGAGAGAGAGGCTCCCGGCCGCCAGTGCTTCGAGACAGCACTCCTCGTCGGGCTGCATCGAGGCGTGGAAGACCCCGAAGCCCTTGCGCCAGACGCGAACCGCGCAGCTCTCACCGCGGGGGGGAGCGGTCGAAGCGGAGCCTTCCCCCGCGTCGAGCTGCTTCCAGAGCGGCAGCACCGAGGCGTCGACGCGCAGCAGGCGCGCGGCCGGGACCAGGACCAGTCCGAATCCCTCCGGCGCCGAGGCTCCGCGGGCGAGGACCTCCTCTCGCGAGAGGGGCGCCGCATCCGCGTCGTCGAAGACGTCGACCCGCGCCCACTCCAGCCGCGCCAGATCGGCGAGAGTCGGGAACTCGCGCTCGAGCGCGTGGCTGGCGAGGAATCCCGGAAGCGCGCGACCCAGCTCGCGGAGCGAGAAGTGGGTGGAGGGGTGGGCGAGCAGGTAGTCCGTCACCAGGTTGTGGAAGCGCGCGTGGCCGAGGCGCGCGAGGAGCGCCGGGAAATCTTCCGCCAGGCAGTCGCGCAGGCGGTGGAAGTACATGTCGGCGTAGATGTCGAGCCGATCGGTCGAGTCGAGCGCCTGGTGGGGACGCACCAGGAAGGAGAGATCGCGGCTCTCCAGGTCTCCCTCGCTCCGTAGCTCTGCCGCGCCCCGTGCCACGCCCTCGGGTGCCGTGATCAGCTTCCAGAAGAGCTCCTGCACTCCTCGGAGATCGGGGAATTGCTGCACCGTCACGCCCCTCCGAAAGCGGAGGAGAGAGCCCTCTGCCGCAGCTCCCGCGCCCGCTGGCTCTCGGCCTCGAGGGTCTCCCAGTCGGGGACGTCCTCGTCCCACTCGACGAGGCTCGCGACCGCGCCGATCCGCCGACTGGCGAAGTGATAGAGGTCCCAGACCTCGTCGCAGACCCGCGCGCCGTGGGTGTCGAGGAGATGGCTGCCGCGGTCGGTGTGTCCCGCCAGGTGGATCTCCCAGACCCGCTCCGCAGGAACCGCAGCCAGGTACTTCTCCGGATCGAAGCCGTGATTCACGGCGGAAACAAAGACGTTGTTGACGTCGAGCAGGATCCCGCAGTCGGCGCGGTGGGCCACCTCTCCCAGGAACTCCCACTCGGGAATCGTCGAGCCCGCGAAGCTGAGGTAGGTGGAGGCGTTCTCGAGCGCGATCCGCCGGCCGAGGTGCTCCTGCACCGCCGCCAGGCGGGACACCACGTGCTCGAGCGTCTCCTCCGTGTAGGGAAGCGGAAGCAGATCGTGGCTGTTGTGGCCGCCGACGGAGGTCCAGCAGAGATGATCCGACACCCAGGCGGGCTCGATCCGCGCCGCGAGATCGCGCAGGCCGTCCAGGTAGCCGCGGTCGAGCGGGTCGCTGCTGCCGATCGAGAGGCTGACTCCGTGCAGCACCAGCGGATAGTCGCGCCGCACCCGTTCCAGCACGTGGAGCGGACGACCTCCCTTGACCATGTAGTTCTCGGAGATCACCTCGAACCAGTCGACCCCGGTGGGCTCGGAGAGCACCCGGTCGAAGTGCTCCCTCCGCAAGCCCACGCCATGTCCGAGGTCGGGGATCGCCGCCATGCCGCCCTGCTCCCTGCCGGGGGGTCCCGGCCCGCGCCTCTCTCGCGGCGGGCCGGGACCCTCAGGCCGATGAGGTCGCCCTACTCCTGGACCGTGCCGCCCTTCTCGGCGCACTCCTCGGCCGAGCCGACCTCGATCCAGCCCTTGCCCTTGCAGCTGTTCTTGCCGCCGCAGTCGTGGCTGCCGTCCGCGGCACCACACTCGCCCTTGCCGGCGCAGCTATTGATGCCCGTGCACTTCACCTTGCCGCCGTGGCTGTCCGCCGCGGCGACGGTGGGCGCCCCCGCCAGGAGCGTGAGTGCCGCACCCGCCACCAGAATTCCTCGGAGCTTCATCGATCTCCCCTTCTATTCGAGTTGGGCGCGCCCCGCGCCGGCCACCCGGCGAGCGCTGGAGGCGCGTCCCTGCCGCCGACTTTTTCAATGCGGCATTTGAAATATACACGCGTCTAGTACGGCGGGTTTCGCCGGGCGGTTACGGAGCCGCACGCGGACCGGCGCGGGACTTAGGAAAGGGCGAGGGCTTTCCTAAGTCGATGCCGAATCGGTTCCGGATTCCGCCGGGGAGCGGGGCTCGATCAGGCCGGGTCCGACTCGCCCCGGTGCCGGACGAACCAGGCGCGGGCGGAGGCGCCGGTCCGGCCGAATCGGCTCGTCCCGCCCCGGATCGTCTGGGCTCCGAAGGGCCGGGAGCGAACGTCGACCTGCTTGCCGGTCTCGAGCGTCATCGCCAGCCGCAGATCGCCCTCACAGAGCACGGCCTGTGCGTCGAGCAGGGCCTGGCCCCCGAGTCGACCGGTCTCGTCCACGGCGTAGACGGCGCCGCACGAGCAGCGCTCGGCGAGGCATCCGTCGGAGGTGAAGACCGTCATCACCCGGCGGGGCTCCGGGACCTCCGCCTTGCAGAACGGACAGAGGATCTGTCTCGCTCTGCGCATCCTCTCTGCGAACGGGTTCTTTCTCGACATGGGTCGGATCAGATGGCCGGCGCTTCGCCCTCGTAGAACCGGTGGAACTCGGGGGGGAGCGCGCGGTAGTCCACCTCCTGGGCTTCTTGGGCGAAATCAATGGAGTTGTAGGTATGCCAGTAGAGGATCGTCTCGTCGCGGTGGCTCGGATCCTTGATGAAATCCAGCAGCGCGGCGCAGGTCTTTCCGGTGTAGGTCGGATCCAACGAGATGCCCTCGCGCTCCCGGAACGTCGCGATGGCCCGATTGCCTTCCGGGGTGGGGCAGGCGTAGCCGTCCCCGCAGTAGATGGTGGAGAGGAGCGGCCTCTCGATCTTCAGCTCGGGGATGGACGACGAGCGGCGCGCGAGAATCCGATACGCGGACTTCACGTTCTTCATGATGGTCTCGGGCGAGACGATCGGGATCGGGCCCACGCGGCTCACGCCGACCTGGACCCCGATCACCCGCGTCTCGAGCCCCGCGAGCATGAATCCCAGGATCAGACCGCTCATGGTGCCGTTGGAGGCCGTGGGGCAGATCACGTAGTCCGGGGCGGGACACGAGCCCTCCTCGATCTGCGCGGCGAGCTCGATGGCGCCGCTGGCCGCCCCGAGCGTTCCGAGCGGAGTGCTGCCGCCCGCGTACAGATAATAGGCCTTCGGATACTTGAACCTCGTCTTCAGGTAGTAGTCGACAACCATTCGGACGAGGTTCCTGGAATAGACGAGCTCGGCTCCGTACTTGTGCGAGAGGAGGAGGTTGCGCCGCATGTAGGAGGTCACCGTCTGGTCGAAGAGCAGGAGCGTGCAGCTGAGTCCCATCCGGAGGCAGTAGATCGCCGTGGCCAGTCCGTGGTTGGTGCCGAGCGCCCCCATCGTCACGACGCGGTCCCGCTGCTTCTCGATCGCATCGGCGAGAACGAACTCGAGCTTCCTGACCTTGTTGCCGCCGTAGACGGGGGAAACGATGTCCTCTCGCTTGATCCACAGGCTGTCGTGACCCAGATGCTCGAGTCGCTGGACCGGAGAGGGCGAGGTCTCGAGCCTTACCCATGCGATCTTCCCGACCAGGTCGGGAAACCGATCGAAGAGGGCGGGCTGCGCGGTGTTCGTGCCGGTCATGCGCCTTTCCTCCCGGTGCCTCCCCGGGGGCTTGGGTTGGCGTTGGATCGAGTAGAATCGCGGAACTGCGAGGAGGTGTCCATGACTCGATCAGGCGATGGGCTGATGGCGGAGGCGGGCGAGCTGCTGCCCGACGCGGTGGAGTTGCGGAGGAAGATCCACGCGAATCCCGAGCTGGGACTCGACCTGCCGGAGACCGCGGCGGCGGTGCTCGATTCGCTCGAGGGAATCGATCTCGAGATCTCGCGGAGCGAGAAGAGCTCCGGGTTCCTGGCGACCCTGCGCGGGGGCCGGCCGGGGCCCGCAATTCTGCTGCGCGCCGACATGGACGCGCTGCCGATGCCGGAGGACACCCCTCTCGAGTTCAAGTCCAGGATCGAGAACCGGATGCACGCCTGTGGGCACGATGCCCACACCGCCATGCTCGCTCAGGCGGTGCGCCTGCTCGACGCGCACCGCGACGAGCTCGCTGGAAGCGTGGTGTTCATGTTCCAGCCGGGGGAGGAGGGCCACTTCGGCGCCAAGGTGATGATGGACGAGGGTCTGCTCGACGGCGTTCCCGAACTCGCCGCCGCCTTCGCCATCCACATCAATCCCCAGTATCCGCCGGGCGTGGTCGCGTCGCGTCCCGGATCGATCATGGCGGCGGCGGACATCTTCCAGGTCAAGCTCACGGGGAAGGGCGGTCACGCCTCCATGCCCCACCATGCCATCGATCCGGTTCCAGTCGCCTGCGAGATCGTGCAGGCGCTCCAGACGCTGGTCACGCGCCGCATCGACGCCTTCGATCCGGTGGTGCTGACGGTGACGGTGATCGAGGCCGGGAGCACGACCAACGTGATCCCCGAGTCGGCCCGCATCCTCGGAACCCTCCGCTCCACATCCGAGGATGCCCGCGAGCGGGCGCAGACGGGGATCCGCCGGGTGGCCACCCAGATCGCCGCCGCCCACGAGGTCGAGGCGGACGTGGTGGTCGTGAACGGCTACCCGGTCACCATAAACGACGCGAAGTTCTCCGCTTTCGCGCGCGAGGTGGCGACCGACCTGCTCGGCGAGGATGCCTTCCTCGACATGCCCTCACCGTTGATGGGGGCCGAGGACTTCTCCGTGGTGCTGCAGAAGCTGCCCGGTGCCATGCTGCTGCTGGGGGTGCGACCGGAGGGGGAGGGGGATGCGGTCCCGGTCCACTCGAACCGCATGCTGCTGAACGAGGAGGGCATGCGGGCGGGGATCGCCCTGCACGCCGCGATCGCCCTGCGCTACCTGGCGTGAACCCGAGCTGAAGGAGAGGAGGAGAACCCGTGGTGCCCCCGAAGGACGTCGAGCACGTCTTCGTCCACAAGGATCCGGAGCTGGCCCACGCCTGCAATCAGGTCAGCCTGGTCGCGCTGCAGAGCGGCGAGATCCTGATGGGATTCAACGAGGAGAGGTATCCGATCCACGCCGACAGCGGTCAGTCCTGCCTCATCAAGTCCCGAGATGGGGGGAAGACCTGGGACGCTTCCACGAAGCAGGTGATCTGGCCCTGCACCGAGTCCATGGGCAACTGGGACTGCGCCTTCGCCCAGATCTCCGATGGAACCCTCCTGATGCACACCCGCGTGTGCAATTTCATCGCACCCAGCGGCATCAAGTCGGAGGGCGATCAGGCGCTGGGGCTCCCGCCTCCGGGCATGCCGGAACGCCTCAAGCGGCAGACGGGGTACGCGATCCTGAAGTCCACGGATGAGGGGCGCAGCTGGAGCGAGCCGATCGCCGTCAACACCAGCCCCGTGGCGAGCTCGGTGTCGGGGCCCTACGGCTGTGGAGGGTCGGGAGCGGGTCACGTCATCGAGCTTCCCGATGGGGGACTCCTGATGCCGCTCCACGGGCATCTGGGCTCGGCCGGGGCGGGATCCGGAGCGGAGACCGAACGGTGTTTCCTGCTCCGCTCGGACGACGGCGGTGACAACTGGGAGTACTGGTCCACCGTGGCGTACGACCCGGCCGCCATCATCAGCTTCATCGAGCCGGGGATGACGCGGCTCCAGGACGGACGGCTGGTCTGTCTGATGAGGACCAGCCACCGTCCGAATCGCCAGGACCACATGTGGTTCACCTTTTCTGAGGACGACGGGATCACCTGGAGTCCGGCGAAGCGGACCGGCCTCTGGGGCTACCCGGCGGACGTGGTGCAGCTCGCGGATGGGCGGGTCCTGGCGGTCTACGGCTATCGGAAGGATCCCTGGGGCGTCCGCGGCTGCCTCTCGGATGACGGGTTGACCTGGGAGATCGAGCAGGAGTTCAGCATCAGGGAAGGAGGAGTCCCCAGGCCCAAGAGCGGCATGGGTGCCCGCACTCTCCAGGACACCCTGATCTACGCGCAGTACTGGCACATCGGGTATCCCTCCGTGATCCAGCTCCCGGACCAGACCATCGTCGCCGCGTATCACGAGTACAGCGACGACGAGTGGCCCCTCCAGTATCTGATGTGCACCCGCTTCCGGTTGTAGAGATGAGAGACTGCGATCTCCTCGTCACGCACGGTCTCCTGGTGGACGCTCAGGAGGGCGTTCGCGAGGACGCCGCGCTGGCGGTAGCGGGAAATCGATTGATCGAGGTCGGCTCCTCGAAGGAGCTGGAATCGCGCTACCTGGCGAAGCGAACGCTCGACGCTAGCGACAAGATCGTGCTCCCCGGGCTGATCAACGCCCACACCCACGCCTCCGCCACCCTGTTTCGCGGCTACGCCGCCGACGTGGCGGGGAAGGGCTTCTTCGACCGGATGTGGCGCATCGAGGCGCTTCTCGGCGACGAGGACGTCTACGTCGGCGCCCTGGCCGGCTGCCTGGAGATGATCAAGAACGGCGTCACCGGATTCGCGAATCACTTTTCTCACATGGATCAGGTGGCCCGCGCAGTGGAGGAGACCGGGATCCGGGCCGGCCTCTCCCGGACCATGCTGGACCGGAGAGAGTCGGGAGTCGCGGAGCGGGAGGTGGAGGAGGGCGTGCGCTTCGCCGAGCGCTGGACCGACCGCTGCTCCCGCATCCTGCCCATGCTCGGTCCGCACGCGGCCTACACCTGCTCCGACGAACTGCTCCGACTCGCGGCCGAGGAGGCGCGTCGCACCGGCTTGATACTGCACATCCACGTCGCCGAGAGCCCCCACGAGCGGGACCTGATCCACCGGCGCACCGGCACCACCACCGTGCAGCATCTGGCGAGCCTGGACTTCTTCGAGGGGAATCGCGTGCTCGGGGCGCACGCGCTGCTACTGGACGACGAGGACCTGAAGCTGCTCTCCGGCGCCGACTTCCACGCGGCGATCTGTGCCACCGGCAAGATGAACCGGGGACAGGGCATCGCCGACCTCTCCCGCCTGCTGGAGGCCGGAATCAACGTCTGCCTCGGAACCGACGGCAGCGCCAGCGACAATCTCGACATCCTGATGGCCATGAAGGTGACCTACATCGCGCAGAACCACCTCCACCAGCGCGTGCACGCAATGCCGGCGGAGACGATTCTGGAGATGGCCTCGGCCAACGCCGCGCGGGCGCTCGGCTGGGAGATGGGGCGGTTCGCGCCCGGGCAGCTCGCCGACTTCATCCTGGTCGACACGCGTCGGCTGCAGCTCCGCCCGCTCATCACCCACCCGAGATCCAACGTGATCTTCAACCTGGTCTACTACGCGACGGGCGCCGACGTGGACACGGTGGTGATCGACGGTCAGGTGGTGATGGAGGAGCGTGTCATCCTGACGGTGGACGAGAACGAGATCCTCGATCGCCTCCAGGAGCACGCCCAAAGGCTCTGGACCGAGGCCAGCAGACCCGGCTAGGCCTCGGCGCCGTTCCTGTGCGGCTTCGCCAGCAGGATGACGAACCCGCCGGCGATCGTCAGCAGGCCGACGGCCAGGAATGCGCTGTCGTAGGAGCCGGTCGTATCGAAGAGATAGCCGGCCGATACCGGCCCGGTGGCACCCGCCACCATGGTCACCGGAGACATGAATCCCTGGATCTTTCCGAGTGCCGCGCGCCCGAAGTAGTCGGCGCGGATCGATGCCAGGAGCGGCACCGTCGCACCGAAGCCCACGCCGAACACGGCCACGAACAGGTAAACGGTCCGCATCTCCTGGGCGATCATCAGGATCAGGACACCGCCCCCCTGCAGGATGTAGGCGAACAGGAACAGGTATCGCTTGTCGACGAAGTCACCCAGGTACCCGAACGAGAGCCGCCCCGCGATGCTCACCACGGTCAGCAGCCCGACGCTGAAGGCGGCCATCTCCGCGCTGATTCCGGCGTCGGTGAGGGCGGGGATCGCGTGCACGAAGACGACGGAATGGGACAGGCTCGAGAAGAAGAAGGTGAGGGCGATGATCCAGAAGGCGGAGGAGGCGAGCGCCTGCTTGAGCGTGTAGTCGGAAGAGGCCGCGGCGCTCGCGGGCTCTCCCTGCCGGCCCGGGTCCGAGTCTTGATCGGGCGGATCCCCGTCGGGCCGAAGCCCCATGTCTTCGGGCCGCTCTCGCACCACCAGCGAAAGGGGAATCACCACCACCCAGATCAGGATGCCGATCCCCAGAAAGGCGGTCCGCCAGCCGAAGTGGCTGATCACCAGCGCCGCGGCGGGCGCACAGATCAACCCGCCCAGCCCGGCGCCCAGGGAGAGCACTGCCAGGGCTCGTGACAGCTTGCGCGTGAACCACTTGGCGATCACGGTGAAGGCCGGGAGGTAGAGCATCGCACTCATCCCGATCGACACGACGATTCCGTAGGCGATGTAGAAGCCCACCAGCGAGTTGACGAAGGGCATCATGACGAAGCCGAGCCCCGAGACGATCCCCCCGAACATGATCACGCGGCGCGCCCCGTACTTGTCCACCGCCCATCCGACGACGGGTCCGGCGACGCCGCCCTCGATGCTGCGCAAGGAGGCCGCCCCCGAGGTCATGGCCCGGGTCCAGCCGAACTCGTTCATCATCGGCTTGAAGAAGACGCCGAAGCTGTAGAGCCAGGTCCCGAATCCGAGCAGGCAGATCAGGTTGGTGGCGAGAACGATCCACCACCCGTAGAAGATCTTCTTCATCTCCGCTTTTTCATCAGAGCTCGTGCGCGCTCCCCGGGGCCTCCGGGGGTGGGTGGCCGGTCGGAGCTCAACCGGTCCTGGTGATGCTTTCCTCGATCTCGGTCGATGGTCTCATGAAGTTGCCGCGGGCGGGCGGCACCACGGTACTCTCTTCGGGCCGCTGTTCGAGGCTCGCTGCCCGTTCCGGGCAGCTGCTCACGCAGAGACCGCAGCCGATGCAGCGCTGCAGGTCGACCCGAGCCACCTGCTCCGCATCCATGGAGATGGCCCCCATGGGACATCGATCCAGACAGAGCTCGCAGGTGTTGCAGGCTTCGGCATCGATCCGTGCCTGGTAGCTGTGGGGAAGGATCAAGCCCGGGAACCCCGTTCTCTTGATCCCCCTGAGAGTCGCGCAGCAACTCGGACAGCAGTGGCAGAGAGCCTCGGGATCCTGGCTGTTCGAGAACTGGGCGACCAGCCCGGCTTCCTGCGCCTCATCCATCTTGGCGAGCACTTCGTCCCGGGAGATCCAGCGGCCGAACCCGAGATCGACGTAGTACTCACCGTAGAAGTCGAAGAGGATGCAGACCTCCCGCGGCTGCTCGCAGCGCTCTCCCCTGGCTCTCTGCCAGGCGTTGCACACGCAGTCGGCGATGGCGATCCGATCCTTCCTCTCCAGGACCGCTCTCACGTCGTCGTAGGGCGCGACCCGGAGATCCTGGTCCACCGCGGCGCCCACGGGAATCGTCCTGACGGCGAGCGGCCCTCTGGTGACGGGTCCCGCCACGAAGTGCTCTTCGAGCATCTCCGCCAGCTCTTCGTCCATCCGCTTCAGCTGGTTTTCCACGATGCCGTGCACGTAGGGGGCGGCGGCGAAACGGAACGGCTCTTCTTCCGACTTGGGAAACCTGGGGAAGGTGAGCCCCTTCTCGGTCATCTGCAGCAGCAGTCGGAGGGTCTCGTCGGGATCCAGGCTGGCCTGCTTCGCCACCTGCTCGGCCGTCTGCAGAACACAGGTCAGGTTCAGGTACATCTCGGCTTCTTCTTCGGTGAAGAGCTTCTGGAGAAGCCTCCGCTCGACGCCGGACTCCGTCGTCGCAAATCCCACGGAGTACTCATCCAGGCGCTCGCACAGCCGGAGGTAGACGTCACTGGTCACGATGGTCTCCCGCCCGAGAATCTTCTCGTGGGTGATGGTTCTCCTGGATTCTCGGATCTCGAACTCGACAAATCTAGCAACCCGCGACAGCGGGGCCTTTCGAGGAACGCCGCGCTATGGAACCCTTCCCCCGGGAGGCAGCCAATGGCCACGGCACCACTGCGGGAAGTCCAGATGGCGTACAGCATCGACGGTCGAGGTGAACCCCTCATCCTGATCGGGGGTTTCACCATGGTCAAGGAGTCCTGGAAGCCCCAGATCGCTGCGCTGGCGGAGCACTTCCAGGTCGTCTGCCCCGACAATCGGGGAGCGGGCGAGACCATCGCCCCGCCCGGTCCCTTCACCATCGCGGACATGGCGGCCGACACGGTGGGCCTGATGGATGCCCTGGGCATCGATTCCGCCCACGTCTTCGGCGTCTCCATGGGGGGGCTGATCGCCCAGACCCTCGCCCTCGACCACGCGGCGCGGGTCGGGAAGGTCTCCCTCGGATGCACCACCTACGGCGGGCGGCACGCGGTGCAGCCAGAGCGGGAGGTGATGGAGATCCTGGCCAGGGCTTCCGATCCGGCCCTTCCCGCGGAAGAGGCGGTGCGCGGACGGCTCACCACCCTGTTCTCGGATCGCTTCATCCGGGAGCAGCCGGACGAGCTGGAGGCGTTCGTCCAGTTCTCGATCCGGCACTGGCCCACCCCGGAGGGCGCCGCGGGCCAACTCGGGGCGCTCGGTGTCTTCAACGTGAAGCGGCGTCTCGGGGAGATCCGCTGCCCGGTCCTCGCGATCACGGGAAGCGAGGACCGCATGATGCCCGCCGAGAACTCGCGCCTGCTCGCCGACGGTATCGAGGGAGCCCGGCACTACAGCGTGGACGGGGCCGGCCACATGTTCTTCCTCGAGCAGCCCGACCTGGTCAATCGGGTCCTGATCGAGTTCTTCTCGAGGTAGAACTCCTGAAAGGTTCGCTCTAGCCGGCCTGGATCACGAAGTCGCGCAGAGCCGATGCGTCGATGAACGTGCACTCGACTCGGCCCAGCCGCACGTTGTCGCCGGGCTTGACCTCGGTAGGAGGCCCCTGGCCGCGGGCGAGGACGGAGGCGCCGTTGACCGTGGTGCCGTTCGAGGAGCCGGCGTCCAACATCAGAAAGACACCATCGTCGCGTCGCTTCATCAGCGCGTGTCTCCGCGAGACGCTGGGGTCCGGGATCACCACGTCGCTGTCCGTTGCGCGCCCCAGCGTCACGATATGGACCGGCGAGCGCACCGGCAGGACGAGCGTGGAGACGCTCCCGGTGTGTGCGGAGGCATCGTCCTCGTCGGAGAGCAGCTGCAGCTCCGTGGAATAGGTGTCCTTCGGCGAGGTGACCTTGGTCGCCATGAGCAGCAGGAAGCCGCTGCCGTGCTTCGACTCGAACTCCGCCGGCGACAGGCTCTGCGCATCCTCGAAGAACGCCTCCATCGGCAGCGCCGAGCCGTATCCCCCGCTCGTATTGGTTCCATCGCTCTCAGAGCCCATTTTCCGATCCTCTCTCCGTCGTCGAGACCGGCGCTCTCGCCGGTCCCTCGAGACGGCGACTTCTAGGACGCGGCGCGCCCCTCGATCCAGCGCCGCCACGCCAGTGGCGGCAGGAAGGCCAGATGAACCGAGCCGGCCCCCACCAGACCCAGCGCGTTGGCCAGGAACGCCCCTGCCGGCCATTGCAGCACCGATGCATGACCCAGGTGCGGCGCCAGCGCCCAGAGAGCGAGCATCGTGCCGACGGCTACGGTTGCCACACCCCATAGCTGGATCTGGGCGGTCACCACGGGGTTACCGAGCCCCACCCGCGCCTGGCGCCGATCAAGCAGGTGAAGACCGCCCACTCCGGCCAGGCGCTGGCGAGATAGAAGAACGGGCAGAGGAACACGCCCCCGAGCGCGATGGCGAGACACGCCGTCCCGAGGGCCAGCTCCGGCAGCTTGCGGGTGCGGCGGGCCAGGAGCAGCAGGCGGGAACCCACCGCGGTCCCCACCACCACGGCCGCCAGGAAGCTGACCAACGAGAAGATCTCCACGCCCTTCCTCCCGAATGCCGTATCGGTCGCCTCGCGGGGGGTCTGTAGGGGTGGGGGGCCGGGCCGTGGGTGGGTATGGGCCCATGGCGGCTCGTGGTAGCCTCCGGTGGCCGGTGAGCGGCCAGCCCGAAAAGAGCCGCTAGCCTCGAGGTCAGGCGCGGATCCCGCAGAGCGAGAGCCCCGGCCAAGGAGTGAAGAAATGGCAGCCCCCACGTATCCCGAGTTCAGCACCCGCTACCCGTTGCTTCTGACCACCTTCATGAAGAGGCCGGCGGACCTCTATCCGAACGAGACCGGCGTGGTCTACAGAAACCCCCACACCGGCCAGTACTGGAGGTTCACCTGGCAGGAGTGGTACCAGCGCACCTGCCGCCTGGCCCAGGTGCTACAGGGGCCGCTCGGCGTGAAGCCGGGGAGGCCGAGCGAGCCGGGTGACCGGATCGCCACCATGGCCCTCAATCACCACCGGCATCTGGAGCTCTACTATGCAGTGCCCTGCACGGGGGCGGTGCTGCACCCGATCAACGTTCGGCTTTCACCCGACCACATCGTCCATACCATCAACCACTCCCAGGACAAGGTCGTGTTCGTCGACGATCTGGTCCTGCCGCTGCTGGAGGGCATCTACGACAAGATCAAGGATACCGTCGAGAAGTTCGTCTACATGTCGGACAAGCCCGGGCTCCCCGATACGAAGATCGAGCCCCTCTTCGAGTACGAGGCTCTGCTCGAAGAGGAATCTCCCGAGTTCGAGTGGCCGGATCTCGACGAGGACAATCACGCCACTCTCTGTTACACCACGGGAACCACCGGCCTGCCCAAGGGGGCGATGTTCACCCACCGGCAGCTCTACCTGCACACCGTTCACGTCATGATCAGCGCCAGCCTGGCCACCGACCCGGCGCGGGTCACTCTCGGCGAGGCCGAGGTTCCGTTGATCATCACCCCGCTGTTTCACGCCCACGCCTGGGGTGCGCCCTTTGCCCACGCCCTCGCCGCCAACAAGATCGTGCTGCCGGGCATGTTCACCGTGGAAGGCTTCTGTGAGCTGATCCAGAACGAGCGGGTGACGACCACCGCCGTCGTCCCCACCATCCTGGCCATGATCGTCGAGTTCGAGGACCTGAAGAAGTACGACCTCAGCAGCCTGCAGAACCTCGCGGTGGGGGGCGGCGCCCTGCCCCTGGGGCTGAAGAAGAAGGCCGAGAAGATGATCCCCGGCTTCTCCGCCACCTCCGGGTACGGCATGACCGAGACCGCGCCCGTGGTGGTCACCGCCTTCTCCAAGAAGTTCATGGTGGACTGGTCGCAGGAGCAGCTGGATGAGGTCAGGGTGAAGACGGGCCTGCCCATCCCGGGAATCGACGTGCAGGTGGTGGACGAGGAGATGAATCCCGTTCCCCGGGACAACGACACCGTCGGAGAGATCGTCCTCAGAGGCCCCTGGATCACCGGCGAGTACTTCAAGGAGCCCGACAAGACCGCCGAGGTCTGGCGCGGCGGATGGTTTCACACCGGGGATGCGGCCAAGATCGACGACGAGGGCTACATCACCATCGCCGATCGGATCAAGGATGTGATCAGGAGCGGCTCGGAGATGGTGCCGACCGTTCTGCTCGAGAACCTGACGGCCACCGCAGATTTCGTCCTGGAAGCGACCTACGTCGGAGTCCCCGACGAGAAATGGGGAGAGCGACCCGCGGCCATCATGACGCTGGTGCCCGGCGCCACGGAGAACGAGGAAGACGTGATGAGGTACCTGCAAGCGGAAGGCGTGGAGAAGGGAAGGATCACCACCTGGATGCTTCCGGACTACATCCTCATCACCGACGAGATTCCCAAGACCAGCGTGGGGAAATTCGACAAGATCGCGATCCGGAAGAACCTGGACGACCTGCTGGCAAAGGCCAAGAAGACCAGCGGGCTACAAGGATGAACGCGACCGGGTAGGAACGCGGGCTAGCTCTTCTTGGGAAGCCGAAGCGTCACGGTTCCCTGAGCGACACAGACCAGACGTCCTTCGTTGGTGGCCTCGATCAACACCACCGCCGTGCTGCGCGTCATCGACACGATCTTCGCATCCGCGGTGATCACGCCGCTGCTCACCGGTGCCAGCAGGTTCAGCTTGAACTCGGTGGTCGCAGCCCACGACCCGCGCTCCATCATCGGGTAGCAGACGCACCCGAGCACGTGGTCGCAGATCACGGCGAGCACGCCGCCGTGGATGTTGCCGAAGGGCGTCTGCAGCTCCTTCTTGACGGTCATCTCCGCTCGAAGCGTGCCCGGGCCGATGTCGACGATGTCGATTCCGAGGTACTTCGGCAGACCGGTCAGCAGCAGATCGGGCGCCCTCAGAAGCTGCTCGGCGATCTCGGGGTCATACCTCTCCAGAACCTTCGCATCGAGGCTTGCCATGGTTTCCTCTCTTCGGTCAGGAGCTGGGTTCGACCCAGATCGGTGAGGTCCAGGCGCGCTCCTGGATGGTCTTGGGGATGCGCGGGTCGCTGCAGCCGTCGGGCCGCTCCTCCTCGGGCAGGGCCAGGCACCGACGGGTGGACCAGCGGCAGCTCGGATTCTCGACGATCCGGGCGTAGTAGACCGCCGCGCGCCCCGGGTCGAAGTCGGGATCGCGCCAGACCGCGCACAGCCGATCGGCGCCCGTGCCGGTCGGCTGACAGGTCTGCTCGTCGACGCCGGCGCCGCCATCGGGATCCCCCGCCACGTCGAAGACGGCCTGATGGAACTCGCCCTCGTCGCCGACCCATCCCTTCACGATCTGGATGCGCTGCAGCGCGCCCTCTCCGCTGTCGGCGCGAACCAGGTCGCGGTGGGCCCAGGCTGCGAAGACAGGCGAACGCCTTGCCTGCGAGCCGCCCCTCTCGCCCGGTTGGCTCGAGAGCTCGCCCCCCATCGGGACGCCTCTCCCGTAGCCGACGGAGACCCGCTCCTTCGGCGGGCGCTGGCAGAGGTCCTCGGGGAGATCCCAGCCGCCGAAGAAGCGCGGTTCGATCCGCACTCCGCTGGTGGCAAAGGCTTCTCGGCGCTTCATGGCGTCGAAGAGCGCATCTCGGGTGTTCTCTTCGGCCCAGAGACCCGCGAGGCCGCCCGGGTTCTGGAAGACCCGCGCGCGCTTGTTGCCGCCGACTCGAAGCATCTCCACCGGGCTGGGGTGGAAGGTGGCCGGCTTTCCCCGCTCCGAGGTGTTGCCGGGTGTCCCGAGGTGGGTGTCGGTGCTGCCGATGAAGCCGAGCTTGTAGGGGTTCACCTCGATCCGCTCGCCCTCGCGGAGACCTTCGATCAGCACGTAGCGCGCGTAGTCGAGCCGGGAGATGCAGCCCCTCGCCGCCTGGGCCCCGGTTCCGAACCCCTCCCCGCAATCCTCGTACGGGGCCCCCGGCATGTCTCGGATCTTCTCGAAGTCGCAGAGCTCGTCCGGTCCGCTGATGACTCCGTAGAGTCCGTTCCGGCATTCCGATTCTCCCTTGACCTGCATCATCTCGACCAGCGGCTCGATCTCCGCCCGTTGCCGGGCTTCCCTTCTCTGCTCCTCGAGGGGGAGGTCCCGGTACCAGATCGAGAAGAGCTGACCGTTGGAGAGATTGGGATTGTGCGGGATGGTGATCGCATCGCAGGCGGAATCGGTGTCGTTGCAGAGCTCGCGAAGCTTGCGCCAGAGGTCGTGCTCCGTCGGAGAGTCGATCCAGGAGAAGGGCAGCTCCGGAGAGATCTCGTTGCGCAGGATCACGTTGCGGTGGATCTTGGTCGCGGCCGGCGAGCGGCTGTACTCCCAGGCGTGGAAGGTGGTAAAGCGGCAGGCCGAGCTGCGGTCGTACCAGCGCTCCGCTGCGTCCTGGATCTCCGACCACGCCGTCTTCAAGGTCTCCCGGCAGCGCCCCAGATCGCCGTCGCAGACCTCCTCGTTGCGCCCGAAGAAGCCGATCAGCCCGACCAGGTGGGCGCGGAACCCCTTGACCCCGAAGAGGCGGGCGAGGAGCGAAGTCGTCTCGCCTCGATAGATCCGACAGGATCGCGTCTCGTAGGCCGGCGAGCCGGGCGTGGTGCAGAGCTTCACCTCTCCGAGCCACTCGGCGTGATCCGTCACTGCGGCGAAGTCGAGGGGCCGGTCGATCTCGCCGAGCGCCTCCGGCTCGCCCTCCCCCTGGAACGGGGGAAGCACCACCTGGCGCCCGCTGGCGAAGCGATAGGCGTCGTCGGGCGAGAGGCGCATGCCGCTCACCCAGGCGTCCATCGAGTAGTGGGTGTGCACGTGGAGGTCGCCGAAGAAGGCCCGCCGCAGCGGGTCCCGGTTGCTGCACGCCTCCCGCGGCAGGATCTCGACGGCGGAGGCAGCAGCGGGCGGAGGCGTCCACTCCTCCTTGCCGGGGTCGGGTCGACACGCCGCGCCCACCACGATCAGGGTGGCGAGCAGCCAAAGGGGGAAGGACTTGGTCATCGACCGGTCTCCTTGACGCGTGGGGCCCTGCGAGATATCGATCGCTCCGAAGGCCTTCAGCGGGTTCTCGTAGAGCGCGACGGAGAGATTCTGCCCGAGAAGGCCGATCGAGGCCAGCGAGGGATCATTCATGAAGTACTGGATTTCTCTGGTGACCACGATGGAGGTGGACCAGTACGTCGAGATCGCCAGGTTCGCCGAACGGGTGGGCTTCGAAGGCGTCACGGTCCCCGATCATCTGGTGGTTCCCACCGAGGTGGAGACGCCCTATCCCTATACACCGGACGGGACGATGTGGTGGCCGACCGAGACACCGTGGCCCGACCCCTGGGTGACGCTCACGGCGATGGGGACGGCCACCTCGCGCATCAAGCTGGCCTCCAACATCTACCTGGCCGCGCTACGCGATCCCTTCACCGCGGCCCGGGCGATCGGGACCGCCGCGCTGTTGACCGGCGATCGCATCGTCTGCGGCGTGGCCGCCGGCTGGATGCCGGAGGAATACGAGCTCCTCGGCATCGACTTCAGCACCCGCGGCAGGCGCCTGGACGAGATGATCGAGGTCTGGCGGAAGCTGTGGACGGGCGAGGAGGTGGAGCACCACGGAGAGATCTTCGACTTCGAGCACGCGCTGATGCTGCCAGCGCCGAGGAAGCGGATCCCCATCTGGATCGGGGGGGCGAGCCGGGCCGCTCTGCGCCGCGCGGCGAGAAACGACGGCTGGCTGGGCGTGCCGATGCTGGGCGAGCAGCTACTGGCCACCGCCCGGGCGCTCCGCGCGATGCGGGAGGAGCTCGGAACAGCGGGAGAACCCTTCGACGTCATGCTGTGTCCGCTGGGGCCGATCACACCCGAGCTGCAGGCCGAGCTGGAAGGGGCAGGCGCACACCATGTGATGACGCTCCCCTGGACGCCTTCGCCCTGGGGACGGGCGCCGTGGGTGAAGGACGGAGAGGACCACACCCGACTCGAGGTGAAGTGCGAGGCCATGGAGCGCTTCGCCAATCAGTTCGGCCTGTAGACGTCGAGATCCGGGAAGACTCAGGTCCTAGTTCATTCCCTGCCGACGGGTGTAGCGGCCGTCGACGAAGATGTCGAAGTAGTCGGCGAGCAGTGGATGCCGGACCGGGTCTCCGGCGCGGTCGGGTTCCAGGTTGCGCTGGGCAACGTAGGTCATGTGGGTGGCTTCGTGAACGAGCACGTGGTACCAGGGCTCGTCTTTCGGAGGGCGGGAGCGCGCCATCTGCTCGTACCACTCGTCGCTCAGCTGGAACACCGGATCCACGTCCACGACCACCCCGCGATATCCGAAGAGCTTGTGGTGGATGAGGTCGCCCGGCGCGTAGCGGGCACGGACGTCGCCATCCGGATCGATCGGCTCCTGGGTCCTGCTCATGGAGTCTCCCGCTATCGGATATAGGATAGCGGCGGCCGCCGGAGGAGGCGCATTTCAGATTGAAAGGTCCCGCGCTACAGACCTTCAGTCCTCTCCGCGTCGCGTCGATGCCATCCTCGGGAGGCTCGAAGCATGGCGACCGAGAAGCTGCCCGCCGGGGCGGCGTTTGATCCGAGCGAAACCCTCGCCAGTATCCGCAACGGCAAGAGCGCCGCCGGCCTCTGCCTGCGCGGCGTCCGCCTGGCCGGTGAGGAGCTGTCCGGCCTCGACTTCTCCGGCGCCGATCTCTCCGAGGCCGACCTCACCGAGGCCGATCTCTCGAGCGCGGTGCTGCACGGAACGAAGCTGCGCGCGGCCAACCTGTATCGCGCCCGGTTGGCCGGCGCAGAACTCCTCATGGCCGACCTCCGCGAAGCGGAGCTCCGTGACTGCCAGGCGGAAGGAGCGGGATTCGGCGCCGCGGATCTCACCGGTGCTCGACTGGCGGGCGCTCGATTGCGGGAGGCTTCGCTCAGCCGGTCCACACTGGTCGGCACTGACCTCTGCGTGGCGGATCTGTCCGCCGCGCGACTCCAGGAGGCCGACCTGTCGGGCGCCAATCTGGCTGGAGCCGATCTGCGCGGCGCCGACCTCTCCGGGGCTCGCGTCGCCAGGGCGAGCTTCCGCGACTGCGACCTGCGCGAAGCATGCTTCAGTGGCCTGCGGGACTTCGCGAGCGCGAACTGGATCGGCGTCGACTTCCGGGAGGCCGACTTTCGAAACGCCCTCAAGATCCGGCGCCTGATCCTGGACGAGAACTATCTGTGGGAGTTCCGCACACAGGGGCGGTCGAGCGAGCTGCTCTACAGACTGTGGCACCTGACCTCCAACTGCGGCCGCAGTCTCGGTCGCTGGGGGATCTGGACACTCGCGTTGATCACCGTCTTCGCACTCTTGTTCCTCGCGGTCGACATCGACTACGGGCACCACGCGCCCGGCCTGCTCTCGTCCTTCTACTTCAGCATCGTCACGCTCACGACACTCGGCTACGGCGACATCCTGCCGGCCTCGCCCGCCGCCCAGGCACTGGTGATCCTGGAGGTGACCTTCGGCTACCTCACGCTCGGGGGTCTGATCAGCATCCTGGCCAACAAGATGGCGCGTCGGGCGGACTAGCGATGGCGATCTTCGGTAAGCGCAAGCGTGCGAAGCCCTGGGAGGACGTATCGGACTTCGAGCTCCCCCACTTCCCCGCCACCACCCTGCAGACCCTCGAGGTGCTGCGCGCGGAAGAGAACGACGCGTCCGATGCGGTCGAAGTGCTATCGCAGGATCCCGGGCTATCGGTGCGCGTGCTGCGCCTGGTGAACTCGGCCTCGTTCGGCACGCGGCGGGCGGTGGAGGACCTCGGCCACGCCGTGCAGCTGGTGGGGCGCGCGTCGCTGGAGTCGCTCGTCATCTCGCTCGCGGTGAAGGACGCGCTCCCGAGCGATCCGCCGGGAGTCGACGGCCCCAGCTTCTGGCGGGCGGCGGCGCGCCGCGCGGCCGTCGCCAGGTCGCTGGCGCAGGTGCTGTGCCCAGCCGACGCCAGCGCCCAGTTCACCGCGGCTCTGCTGGCGGACATGGCCATCCCGCTCCTGGCGCTGCGGATGGGCAGCGAGTACACCGAGCTCCTGGATCGCGCCGAAGCCGGCGCCGGCGAGCTCGAATCGCTCGAGCTGGAGGCGTTCGGCTGGCACCACCCGGAGGTCGGCGCCTGGATGTGCGAGCAGTGGGAGCTGCCGGACGGCATGGCCCGCTGCATCCGAGCACACCACGCGGGCGAGCCGCCGCGCGATCCCACCGCGCTGGCAAGCCTGTTGGAGACGACGGCTTCCGAGGAGCGGGTGGGTCGGGTGGCGAAGCTCGCCGCCGAAGAGTGGGGCAAGGAGGCCGCCGCCCTGGAGACACGGATCTTCGAGGCCCTCGAGAACGCCGAGGATCCGACCGGGCTCTAGGAGTCTGACCCCGCAGGCTCAGGAGGCCAGCGTGCGGAGAATCGCCTCCTCGATCCTCTCCTTGGACGGGAGCACCGCTGTCTCGAGAACCGGGCTGTAGGGGACGGGCAGGTTGGGGTTGCCGACCCTCTCCGGGGCGGACAGGAGCGATGAGAAGGCCCCCTCCACCACCTGCATCGCGATCTCCGCTCCCAGTCCACATCGTTCGGTGTCTTCGTCGACCACCACCAGCCGTCCCGTCTTGCGCACCGACTCCAGGATCCTCTCCGTATCCAGCGGCTCGATGGTGAGGGGATCGATCACCTCGACGTCGACTCCCCGTTCTTCCAGATCGGATGCCGCCTTCTTGGCCAGCTGTACCATGTAGGACGTCGCCACCACGGTGACGTCGCTTCCTTCCCGCACGGTCTTGGCGCGGCCGAAGGGCACGCAGTACTCCTCCTCCGGAACCGGACCCTTGCTTCCGCCCAGCAGCTTGTGCTGGAAGAAGACCACCGGGTTGTCGTCTCGGATGGCCGTCTTGAGCAGCCCCTTGGCGTCATAGGGCGTGGTGGGAGCGGCGATCTTCAGGCCCGGAGCGTGAGCGTAGAGCGCCAGCGGTGACTGGGAGTGCTCCGATCCGGCCCGGACATAGCCTCCCATGTTCTGGAGAAACACCAGGGGCACGCTCATTCCCCCCTCGGCGCCGTGCGTGTAGCGCCACTTCCCCGCCTTGCAGAGGATCTCGTCCAAGGCGCAGAAGACGAAGTCGGGAAGGCCGAAGCTGGCGACCGGACGCATGCCCGCCAGTGCGGCTCCGACGCAAGAGCCGGCGACCGCGGGCTCGCTGAGGGGCGTGCTCCGGACGCGCTGCTCACCAAACTCCTCGAGCAGGCCGCTCACAAGCCCCGGCCCCTTGCTTGGCAGGTGGAGCCCGAACCCCAGGACATACACCGAGGGATCTCTGCGCATCTCCTCCCGCAGTGCCTCGTTCATCGCCTCCACGTAGCTGATGGTGCGCATCGGTCTCGCTCCTTCCATCTCTCAGGCGTAAAGATCGGTGAAGGCATCTTCCGCCGCCGGGAACTCGCTCTCCTCCGCAAACCTCTCCGCCGAGCGCATCTCCGCCTCCGCCTCTCGCGCGATCTCCTCCACACGCTCGTCGGTCAGCACGCCGCGGCGCAGCAGCTCGCTACGGAACCGGTCGATCGGGTCCCGCCGCTGCCACGCCTCGATCTCGTCTGGGTCGCGATACCCGGTCGGAAAGGGTCCGGCTTCGGCGAACTCCCGGATGCGGTAGGTCTTGAGCTCGATCAGCGAGGGGCCGTCTCCTGCCCGTGCGCGCGCGACCGCCTCGTGAGTCGTCTCGTAGACCGCCAGCACGTCGTTGCCATCGACGCTTCTGCCAGGGATCGAATAGGAGCCGGCCAGTCTCGCGATGTCGTCCACCGCCGTGGAGATCGAGACGGGCGTGGTACCCGCCCACCCGTTGTTCTCGCAGACCCACACCACGGGGAGCTTCCACACCGACGAGAGGTTCATCGACTCATGGGTGGTGCCCCGATTGCTGGTGCCGTCGCCGAAGAAGGACATCACCACCGCATCTTCCTTCCGGATCTGTACCGCCGTGGCCATTCCCACCGCGAGCGGCGCGTGGCCGCCGATGGTTCCGCTCTTCCCGAAGAGGTTGTGGGCGGTGTCGGCGATGTGTCGCCCGCCCTTGCCCCCGCAGTAGCCGGTGCGCTTTCCGTACAGCTCGGCGAGGAGCTTTCCGGGATCCGATCCTCGAGTGATGAAGTAGTACGCGCCACGGTGCGTGTAGGTGACGTAGTCGCGTTCGGCGAGGGTGCTAAGTGCGCCGACGATCCCCTCCTGGCCGACCCCGCTCATCCACGAGGCTGGGATCTTCCACTGGGGCATCACCTCGATCACCAGCTCTTCGAACGCCCTCGACCGGACCATGTTGCGGTAGATGTCCAGCAGCTGCTGTTCGCTGTGCTCCACGGTTCTCCTCCTCGAGTCGTCGATTCCGAAACCAGGGCGGCAATCATACTCGAAGGAGGCGGATGGTGACGAGCATCTCCCGATCGAGAGAGAGGCGTGCTACCGGTGCCCGCCGCGGACAGAACCGGGCCGGACCGGCGGATCCCCGGTATACTGGCCGACCACCTGCGAAGGGGGCTTCTTGGCATCGCCCCTCCCCCCATCCCCCACCCGTGAGGAGATCCACATGCCGGAAGTGATCCGAGGCGGCTGATGTGAGTGCCGAGAAGGCGAACCAGAAGAAGGCGCGCAGCAGCGTGTTCACCGGCGGCGATCCGTCGTCGATCGGGCGCCGGAGCCTGCGCTACAGCGTCGGCCACACACGGGAGCAGATCGAGCGACCGCTGGTCGCGATCGTCAACACCTGGAACGAGGTGCATCCCGGCCACTGCCATCTCCAGCGCCTGGCGGCGAAGGCGAAGGAGGGGGTCCTGATGGCCGGCGGGATGCCGGCGGAGTTCAACACCATCAGCATCTGCGACGGCCTCAGCATCGGTCACGAAGGCATGCGGTACGTGCTGCCGAGCCGCGAGATCATCTGTGATTCGATCGAGCTCACCGTCCAGGCGCACCGCTACGACGCGATGGTGCTGGTCGGTTCCTGCGACAAGATCATCCCGGCCCTGCTGATGGTGGCGGCGCGGCTGGACCTCCCGGCGATCCTGGTGGCGGGCGGACCGATGTACGCCGGCTACATCCCGCAGATCGGGATGCGCTGGGGCGAAGCGGCGCAGGACGAGCTGGCGGCGCGCTTCCAGCGCGGAGAATTCGCGGGGGATGCGATCGAGGAAGGCGCCAAGTGCTTCTATCCCTGCGCCGGGGCGTGCTCCGGGATGGGCACCGCCAACACCATGGCCTGCCTGACGGAGGCCGTCGGCATGTCGCTGCCCGGCGACGGGACGGCACACGCCACCACCGCGAAGAAGGAGCGGCTCGCCGTGGAGGCGGGAGTCGCGGTGATGGGACTCCTGGAGCAGGGTCTCACCCCCTCCAAGATCATGACGGAGGCGGCCGTCGAGAACATGCTCCGCGTGAACATGGCGATCGGCGGCTCGCTCAACACGGTGCTCCACCTTCCCGCCATCGCCCACGAGCTGGGTCGGACGCTGCACTGGGAGAGATTCGACAGCATCTCCCGCGAGACGCCGCATCTCTGCAGCGTCGAGCCCTCCGGCCCGGCGACGCTCGCCGAGCTCGACGGCGCCGGGGGCATCCCGGCGGTGATGCAGCGGCTGGCTCCGAAGCTCGACCTGGACTGCATCACGGTGACGCGTCGCACCGTCGGCGAGAACCTCGCCACCGCCGAGGTCTTCGACGAGGAGGTGATTCGGACGCTGGACGCTCCCGTCCATCCCTACGGTGGGATCGCGGTGCTCGAGGGAAACCTGGCACCGGCGGGAGCCGTGATCAAGCAGGTGGCGGTCGACGAGTCGCTGTGGAGGTTCGAGGGTCCGGCGAAGGTCTTCGACAGCGAGGAGCAGGCGACCGAGGCGATCTTCGCCAAGGGGGTCGAGGCCGGCGACGTCGTGGTGATCCGCTACGAGGGCCCCAAGGGCGGCCCCGGCATGCGCGAGATGCACATGTTCAGGGCGCTCCTCAAGTTCGCCGGACTCGACAATCAGGTCTATCTGATCACAGACGGCCGCTTCTCCGGGTACACCGGTGGCGCCTGCATCGGCTACCTCTCTCCGGAGGCGGCCGAGGGCGGCCCGCTCGCGCTGATTCGCGACGGCGACGTGATCTCGATCGACGTGGAGTCGCGGAGAGTCGACGTGAAGCTCAGCGAGGCAGAGCTCTCGCAGCGCGCCAAGGAGTGGAAGCGGCCTCCGCCCCGGGTTGGCAGGGGCTACCTCGCCCGCTATGCCGAGCGGGCGACTTCCGCGGCTACGGGGGCGGTGGTTCTGTAGCTTATTCGGACTCGGGAAGCGAGAGGAGGTTGCTGGCCATGTCACCGTCCGAGCTGAGCAACGCGGTCATCCATCACGAAGACGACAACGTCGCCATCGCGATTCGCCCCATGCGGGCCGGTCAGATGGTGGTGGTGAACGCCAGGGAAGCGGTGAAGGCGGCGCAGGACGTCGAGGTGGGTCACAAGATCGCGCTCTCCGCAATCGCCAGCGGGGGGAAGGTCTACCGGTACGGCGAGCCGATCATCGAGGCGACGGAAGCGATCGAGGCCGGCGTCTGGGTCCACGTGCACAACACGCAGCCGATTCCGGGCGACGTCACGGCATAGGGCCCCATTCGACGGGGATTGCAGGCGGCACGAGCGAAGCGGGAGGCGAATGCAATGACGTTCCTCGGATACCAGCGCGAGAGCGGAGCAGTGGGCGTGCGCAACCACCTCCTGGTGCTCTCCTCCGTCTCCTGCGCCAACGGCGTGGTGGAGGCCATCGGACGTGAGCTGCCCGGGACCGTGGCCGTCACCCAGGGCTACGGCTGTGGCTTCGGGCCCGAGGACTTCCGCATCAGCCATCGGACGCTCTCCGGCCTCATCAACAACCCGAACGTCGGAGCCGCGCTGGTCATCGGCCTGGGCTGTGAGGTGTTGAAGTCGGAGTTCCTCATCCGCGAGGCCCAGGGGAAGCCGGTGGAGGACCTGGTGATCCAGGAGTCGGGGGGGAGTCAGGCCACCACCGAGAAGGGGCTGGCCATCGCGCGGAAGCTGCAGCAGGAGCTCGAGGCGGTGGAGCGGGTGCCGGTGCCGGTCAGCGAGCTCGTCGTGGGTCTCCAGTGCGGCGGCTCCGACGCCCTCTCCGGGGTCACCGCGAATCCGGCGGTCGGTGCAGTCGCCGACCGCTTCGTGGGTGCGGGCGCCACGGTGATCCTGCCGGAGACCACCGAGATGATCGGCACCGCCCACATCCTGAAGCGGCGGGGCGCCACCCCCGAGATCGGCGAGCAGATCGAAGCGCTGGTGAACAAACACCACGCATTCGTTCAGGAGCAGCTCGGCGCGTTGGCCGGCATGGTGATCGCGCCCGGCAACGTAGAGGGCGGTCTCTCGTCGATTACCGAGAAGTCGCTGGGGGCCATCACCAAAGGTGGCACCACGCCGCTTCAAGAGGTGATCGAGTACGGCACCCGCCCCAGGGAGCGCGGACTGGTGATCATGGACACCCCCGGCTACGACATCGACTCGATGGCGGGACTGGCGGCCGGAGGGGCACAGATCATGCTCTTTACCACGGGTCGCGGCTCGGTGGCCGGATTTCCGGTGGTGCCGGTGGTCAAGATCTCCAGCAACTCGAGGACCTTCCAGAAGATGCCCGGCGACATGGACGTGAACGCCGGGGAGGTCGTCGACGAGGGACTGACCATCGACGAGATGGGTCGGCGAATCTTCGACCTGGCGCTCGAGGTCGCCGCCGGTCGGCAGACCTGCGCCGAGCACAACCGCTCGGCACCTTTCAACTACCTGAAGCAGGGTCCGTCCTTCTAAGCGGGCGCGCCGAACCAGAAAGGAATGGGAATCCGATGAGCGAGTTCGAGGGAATCTTCGTGGTGACACTGTCGCCCTTCCGCGACGGGCGCGTGGACGAGCCCTGCGTCCGACACATGGTGGACCACTTCATCGACGCGGGTGTACAGGGCCTGGTCGTGCTCGGAAGCAACGGCGAGAACCCCTATCTGACCGAGGAGGAGAAGCGCCAGCTCATCGACGTCACCGTCGACCAGACCCGCGGTCGGGTGCCGGTGATCGCCGGCACCGGCTGCACCGGGACCGACTCGACGATCGCACTCACCCGGCACGCCCGGGAAGCCGGGGCCGACGCCGCGCTGGTGGCGCTCCCGCAGTACTTCAAGGTGGGCCTGGAGGACGTGAAGCGCCACTTCTCGCGCCTGGTCCGCGAGGCCGGCCTTCCGGTCCTCTACTACAACTTCCCCGCCGTGACCCATCTCGAGCTGACACCGGCCGAGATCGCCGAGCTGGCGAGGATCCCGGGGATGGTGGGCGTGAAGGAGACCATCTTCGACATCGAGGAGATCGCCGAGCTGGCCAAGCTGACCGAAGAGATGCCCTTCACTGTGCTCTCCGGTACCACACTCAACCTGATCGCCCTGGTCCCGCGAGGCGTTCGCGGCGCCATCGGCGTCCTGCCCAACCTGATGCCCCGCGAGTCGGTGGCGCTCTTCCGCGCGCTCGAGGAAGGGGACGAGGCGGCGGCGCTGCAGCAGATGGCGTCGCTCGGCAAGCTGACGCGGATCATGGCCGCCAGTCCCATCGCCCACGCCATGTTCAAGGAGGCGCTGCGGCAGATGGGGCATCCCATCGAGCCGACGGTCAAGGACCCGCTCCCGCCGCTCACCCCGGATCAGCGGGAGCTGGTCGCGGAGGTGCTGGCGGAAGCGAAGCCGGCCGCCTGAATCGAAGGCCCCTGGCAGATCTCGTCGCGGAGAACCGCGCTTCACGGTGCGAGGCATGGGGTAGACTCGCCGCATGCGCGAGCGCGCCGCCGCGCATGCGGCGAGGTGAGGACGCCATGGACAACCGCGACACCGAGGCGATCCTCGAGTACCACGAGTCGACCAAGCACAGCCAGGCGAGCCTGCGCGCCGGCCGCCACTTCCTCGATTGGGAGAACCAGCCGCTCCCCTTCAAGATCTATCGCGACCTCGAGCCCATCCCGCTGCCGAAGGACTTCTCCGCGCGAGAGGTTCCCGCGCTCGCCGCCATCGCGCTGGGTGCCGGGCCGCCGGATCCCGGTGCAGGTGAGCGGTTCCCGGATCTCGCGACGCTCTCGCGCGTTCTCTACCTCTCGGCGGGAGTCACCAAGCAGAGGCGCTATCCCGGTGGGGAGACCTACTTCCGCGCCTATCCCAACACCGGGGCGCTCGAGCCGCGGGTGGTTCTGGGCTGGACGGACGGCCCCGTGGAGCGCCTGCTCGGCCTCGATCCCAAGCGCGAGGGCGCGCTGACGCTGGTTCCGCTGGGCCGTTCGAATCGCCCGCCCCCGGCCGCAGCCGAGATGCCGCCGCTTCAGCTCGAGACCGAGCCGCTCTCTCGCTCGGAGGTGGACTACCCGAAGATCGGGGCCGCCCATTCCGCCTCTTCGCTCAAAGGCGGCGCCGAGGCGGAAGCCTGGCGGGACGCGGCGCCTCCCTGCGAGGTACCCGAAGCGGCCGGCGCGCTGGCTCCGCTCCGACCCGCAGCCGACGCGGAGCTTTCCGGCGACTCACTCGACCGCGTGATCCGCCGGCGCGGATCCACCCGGGCCTTCGACGGGGAGCGCCCGCTCTCCTTCGAGATGCTCTCCACTGCGCTCGACCGCGCTACCCGCGGCGTGCCGGTCGGCTGGGCCTCGGCCAGGAGCTTCCCGCCGATGCCGCGGTCAACGTCTACTGCCTGGCAGACCTGCCCCGCGCCCTCGAGCGCTTCGGCAACCGCGGCTACCGCGCCGCGCAGCTGGAAGGCGCCGTCATCGGAGGCCGCCTGTACCTGGCCGCCTACGCCCAGCGATTCGGCGCGTCGGGTCTCACCTTCTTCGACGACGAGGTGACCGACTTCTTCTCTCCGCACGCCGCCGGCAAGAGCGTCATGTTTCTCGTCGCGCTCGGGTATCCCGATCGCGCGGCGCTGGGTCTCGCGCCGTGAGCGTCACGGCCAGCCAGCTCTGGCAGCAGAGCCGCGATCTGGCCGACGCCTGCCTCGAGCACCCTTTCGTTCAGGGGATCGCGTCGGGGGATCTGCCGCGAGAGCGCTTCCAGGTCTACGTGGCCCAGGATGCCTTCTTCCTGGAGGCGTTCGCGCGGGGCTACGCCCTGGCGCTGGCGCGCTGCCCCGATCGCGACGGGCTCGAGATCTTCAAGGATCTGCTGGTGGGAGTCTTCGAGGAGCTCGAGCTGCACCAGGGCTACGCGGAGCGCTGGCGCATCTCGCTCTCTCCCGAGCCGCTCGCCGCGACCAGTGCCTACTGCGACTTTCTCCTCGGCACCGCTTCCCTCGAGCCGATCGGACACACGGCGGCGGCGATGACGCCCTGCATGCGCCTCTACGCGTTTCTCGGGCAGCGGCTGGCGGAGGTGCTCGACCCCGCCAGTCCCTACCGCGAGTGGGTGGAGACCTACTCGAGCCCCGAGGTGGACGCCCTGGCCGCACGGCTGGAGGGGCTGCTCGAGCGCTACGGCGGCGATCCCGAGCGTCTGGCGTGGCTCTACCGCCGCGCCATGGAGCTCGAGCTCGCCTTCTTCCAGGCCGCGTGGGAGGCGTCGTGAAGGAGCGGGATCCGACGACCTGCGTCGCACTCACCATTGCCGGCTCGGACTCGGGGGGCGGCGCCGGGATCCAGGCCGATCTCAAGACCTTCCAGCGCTTCGGCGTCTACGGGACCAGCGCCCTGACCCTGATCACGGTCCAGAACACGGTCGGCGTTCGTCGGGTGGAGCTGCTCTCGACCCAGCTCGTCCTCCAGCAGATCGCCGCCGTTGCCGAGGACTTCGAGGTACGCGCGGCCAAGACTGGCGCGCTGGGATCTCCCGCGATCATCGAGGCGGTGGCCGCGGCCGTAGAGGAGCACGCCCTCTCGAAGCTGGTCGTGGACCCGGTCATGATCTCCAAGCACGGAGATCCGCTGCTGGACGAAGGGGCGGTGGAGGTCCTCACGGCTCGGCTCTTTCCGAGGGCCTTGCTCGTCACCCCGAATCTCCACGAGGCGGCGGCCCTGCTCGGGCGCGCGGTGGGAAGCGAGGAGGAGATGCGCGACGCGGCCCGCGCGGTCTGCGATCTGGGGGCCGCGGCTGCGCTGGTGAAGGGCGGCCACCTGCCGGGAGGAGAGGCGGTCGATCTCCTCTACGACGGCTCCGACTTCGTGCGTCTCGCCGCGCCGCGGATCGAGACGCCGCACACCCACGGCACCGGCTGCACCTACTCGGCCGCCATCACCGCGCTCCTGGCCCGCGGAGAGACACTGGCGGCGGCTTCCCGCGAGGCCAAGGACTTCATCTCCCGAGCCATTGCCCGTGCACCCGGCATCGGCCACGGTCACGGGCCGGTGGATCACCGCGCGTAGGGTCTCCCCGCTGCGCCGGTGCGGTCCCGAGCGATTCCCGGGAAAGGATCGCCGATCAGAAGGACAGGTGGAGGACGGTGATCGCGATCATGGGGAAGACGCTCAGGAAGTTGGCGCAGCCGTGGTAGAAGCACTGGGGCACCAGCCTCCCGCTCCTGTGCAGCACCCACATCCAGATGGTGCCGCTGATCCAGGTGGTGCAGATCGTCGCGCCCCAGGCGGCGATCCACATCTCGTCGAACGGGAAGAGGTGGATCACGAAGGCGGTGTGCCAGAGGGCGAACATGATCGGCGCCAGGACGAGGCGCCTCCGCCGTGAGACGCCTGCCGCCTTGCCCGCATCCTCCAAGCAGGCCCGCCAGTAGATCTCCTCGGAGGGGCCGTTGACGACGGCGCCGACCATCATGACCAGCGCCATGTGGATGCTGAGATGGGGCAGGTAGCTCTGGGCCCAGATGGGGATCGCCCAGAGCAGCGGGCCGTACACCAGCAGGTACTGGAGCCAGAGGAGCTCACCCCTGAGCTTGAAGGTGAGCCGGAAGCGCTCCCTCTCGAAGACGCCCCCCCGCCGGTGTCGGTAGAGGAGCGTCAGGCTCCAGATGGTCCCCCAGTAGATGAGCAGCAGCGGAATCCAGATCCAGCTCCGCCCCAAGCCGAGGAAGAGAGACGTGAGCGCCGCCACGATGACCGGCACCGTCCAGGGAATCACGTAGAAGTAGAGCTTGGAGAACCCGTCCCCGGAGCTCCCTCCCTCCCTCATGAGGAATCCTGGCGTACCAGCTCCAGGTGCCGGTAGATGCCCAGGACCTCGATGCGGCCCTCGCCGAATCGCGACTTCGCCACCAGCGAGGGCACCAGCGACTCCCACTCCGAAGGCGTGAAGCCGTGGGTGCGCAGGATCGTCCGCTGGATGGCGAGCACCGGCTTGAGCCTGAGCCAGAAGGGCCCGCCCGAGAACCACTCCTTCTGCTCGGCTTCGCCGAAGTCGTCGCGTCCGTCGACGATCCAGACCCTACCGCCCGGCCGCAGCACCCGGTGGAACTCGTCGAGCACGGCCACCGGCTCGCGCCAGTGGTGCATCGACTCCGAGGAGACGATCATGTCGGCAGAACCGTCTTCCACGGAGAGCTGCGCCGCATTCTCCTGGAGGAACTCCAGGTTGGGGAGCTCTCCGGCGTTCTTGCGGGCGATCCGTACCATGGTCCCGGAGAGGTCCACACCGACGACGCGGAGCGCGGGTCTGCGCCTGGCGATGCCGATCGAGAGGCTGCCGGGTCCGCTCCCCACGTCGATCAGCAGCCGGGCATCTTCCGGGAGGGATTCGTCCACCATTCCGGCGAGCCGTTCCTGGGCGCTTCGGAAGATGCGGCCGGGCACGTTGCTGTAGAAGTAGGCCACCGGACCGGGAATGCCTTCGGGAAGGACCTGGCTCAGTCTGAACCTTCTCATTCGTCCTCAGCGTGGGTGCATCGCTGCGAGCAGGGACCGCGGCGCACCCACGGACTCATCCGACCTTCTCCAGGTCGACGCGCACCGCGCGGTCCGCCGGGATCGGCTGCCAGGAGAAGATCCGGTACTTGAGGTGCCCGTAGCCGGAGGCGAAGCCCAGGTGCTTGACGTGGCCGGGCTCCAGGTCCGACTGGCTGTACCAGTTCTCGTGCTGGTAGGGCTCGAAGCCGTTGTACAAGATCACCTGGCCGGGCCGCACCGAGGGTGAGATCTTGGCCGCGAGCAGCGTGTCTCCCACATCACTCACCAGCTTCACCTGCTCGCCGTTTTCGATGCCGAGATCGGCAGCGTCCTTGTCGTTGATGAATACGAACGGCTCGCCGCGATGGGTGTTCTGGATGATGTTGTTGGTCATGTTCATCGAGTGGATGCTCCAGCGGTTGTGGCCGCTGGTCATCTCGAAGCGGCGGTTCCTTCCCCCGTGTCCGGGCGGCGGCTCCTTGTGGGTCGGAAGCTCCTCGCCGGCCTCCAGGAACCACTCGTGGTCGATGTAGAACTGGGCCCGACGCACCAGGGTGTCGTAGGGCATCTTGTCCTCGGTGTGCCAGCGAAGCGGAGTGTGGATCTCGCCTGGCTTGATGGTCGAAGCCTGCGACTGCCCGTGAGCCATGATCCCCCAGTTGGTGAAGCGCACGTGTCCCTTCTCGCGCAGGGTCGCGAGGTCGGTGCCCTCGGGAAGGACTCCCATGGCGGCGGTGTCCTTGAGGGCCTCGTCCCAGTATTCGTCCTCGCCCTGGATCGCCCCCTTGAGGGTCATCTGGCCGCCGATCCCCTCGAGACTGTGGGCGACTCCCCTGGAGTCGGTGAACTCCTTCATCCCTCGCGCTGCGGCGCGCCGCTCGATCGCCTCCATCAGCCGGACCGAGATCTGGAGGTCCGGCAGGGCTTCGCCCTGTGGCGGCGTGGCGTGGTCGGTCAGCACCCAGTGCAGGTGGTGCACCGAGAGCATCGAGTGGCCGATCTTCTCGTAGTGCTGCGCCGCGGGAAGGATGTAGTCGGAGTAGAGCCCCGTCGTGGTGATGCGGAAGTCGACCGACACGACCAGGTCGAGCTTGGGCCAGAAATGCTCGAGCAGGAGCTTCTGCCCACCGCGGTTGCGCCGCAGCATGTTGCCGCCGGCTTCGTAGAGCACCCGCGGCTCGATGGTCTGGTAGGCCTTCGAGTAGTGCGCACCCCACCAGCCTTTCTCGATCGCCTCCGTGACGTACTCGTCATAGGTCCGCTTCATGGTGGGGTCGTTGTTCTCGGGGTTGTTCCAGCGCTCCTTGTACCCCATCTGGTAGTACCAGAGGAAGGCGGGCGGCGCCGGCATGGCCATCGGGCTGACCTGTGGAGCCATTTCCAGCATGCGGTTCTGCTGCATCCCCTTGGTCATGGTCGGGTCCGAAGAGGTGAGCAGCCGCCGCATCGCCATCATCATCGCGACCATGCGCAGCGCCGCGTCCTGTCCCGGACCGTCCTTCCCGAAGAGCATCATCTCGCCGTCCGCGCCGAAGATGGCCCAGGAGCGGGTGCCGGTTCCCTTCTTGCCCCAGTTGCCGGTGAGACCCAGGAGCAGCGCCATCGACCGCTCCATCAGGTCCCCGTGGTAGTACTTGCCCGAGTTCCAGCCGATGAAGATCTTGGTCTTCCGCGTCGCCACCTTCCGCGCCAGCGCGCGAATGTTGTCCGGGTGAAGCTGGCAGATCTCCCCCGCCTTCTCCGGCGTGTAGTCCTCCAGATGGCGGCGCAGCCTTGCCATCACCGGCTCCACCTCCACCTTGCTCCAGTCCTTCAGCACCACCTCGTAGCTACCCTCGAGCGCCGGCTCCACGTCCGCCGACGCCAGCGTGTGCCGCGGCGCCGCCACCATCGTGTTCGAGCAGGCGTCCCACCAGAAGAACTGGTCCTCACGCTCCCCCTCGTAGACCTCGTCGCCGCGCAGGAAGCGGCCGGTGTCCTTCCGCACCAGCAGCGGCAGGTCGGTCTGCTCCTGCACGAACTGCTTGTTGAACAGGTCGGCGTCGATGATCACCTTGCACATGGCCAGGGCCAGCGCCGCGTCGGTGCCGATCCGCACCGGGAGGTGGTAGTCGGCGTGCATCGCCGAGGGGCTGTAGTCCGGGGCGATGGTCACCACCTCGCCGCCGTTGTAGCGGGACTCGGCGATGTAGTGATACCAGTGGATGTTGGTGTAGACGGGATTGGCATGCCAGATCAGGGTGAGATCGGCCAGGAACCAGTCGTCCATGCTGGAGACCGGGTTGTAGAGCCCCCAGGTCAGGTGGTAGCCGGGGCTGAAGTCCTGGAACTCGGCATTGCCATCCATCATGGGGACGCCGAGGAACGAGGAGAACATCCGGGCGCCCTGGGCGGCGACCTCCGGCGTCAGCGGGACCACGATCGACTCGGGTCCCTGCTCCTGGATGGCGTCGAGCATCTTGTCGGCGATGTCGTCGAGGGCCTCGTCCCAGGAGACCTCCTCGAACTTTCCCTCGCCGCGCTCGCCGACCCGCTTGAGCGGCTTGGTGACGCGGTCGGGGGAGTAGTGGCAGTGGCTCCAGCAGGCCCCCTTCTGGCAGCCCATCGGGTTCATGTCCGGGACGCCTTCCTCGATCGGATGGTGGCTGCCGGACTGCTCCTCGCGGAGGATCTTTCCGTTCTTGGTGTAGACCCGGAAGGGACAGCCACCCGGATAGCAGTCCACCGAATGGGTTCCCCAGGTCACCGAGTCCCAGCTCCACTTGTCTCGGTACCGGTCCGCCCAACCGCCTCGTGCTCGTGCGATTCCCGCCATCGCCGTCCTCTCCTCCCTTGGCTCCCCGGAGCTCCAACCTCGGAAGCTACAGGTGCATTACACTACCGCGGATTGAATCCCATCTCCCGGGAGACCCGGTATGAGCGCTGTCATACGGCACGCCGGCCGGCCGCCACCCGGCGAGACCTTGAGAGGAAGCCGGGCGACGCCTATCATCCACCGCGCGTCCGCGGCCTGACGGCCGAACAGCGACAGCAGCACGAGACCACTTGCGACGCATTCCGCGAGGGGTTCGAGTGCCCGGGTGTGGAGCGGATGCCTATCAAGTACCGGATCGAGGTCTCGCTCCGCACGGTGTTCACGACGCCGTTCGGAGCGTATACCGACCAGGATGCGCGCCAGCATGTGGAAGACCTGCGCAACGAACCGGATTTCGAAGCCGACTTCGATCAGCTCTTCGATGCCCGCGGTGTGACCAGTGTCGAGCTTACCGGTGCGTGCGTACGGGAAATCGCCTCGATTCGAATGTTCGGAGAGGGTTCACGGAGAGCGTTCGCCACCGGAACCGATGTCGCGTTCGGGCTGACCCGGATGTTCGAGATGCTCAGGGACGATTCCCCGGACGAGATCCGCATCTTCCGGAACATCGACGACGCCCGCCGATGGCTGGGACTGCCGGCACGTCCGGCGGGTTAACGGCCGGCAAAGCCGCCCTTCCCGCACGGCACGCCTGCGGCGCGCCTCTGTCCGAGCACCGGTCCGCCCGGGTTAGAAGCGTGTGCCGCCCACCCATCCGGCGATGTCGTCCACGATGGCGTAGAGGCCGGGGACCAGCAGAAGAGTCAGGAAGGTGGCGAAGCTCAGGCCCCAGACGATCGCCACCGCGATCGGGGACAGGAAGGCGCTGACCCCGAACATTCCGATGGCCAGCGGCAGCAGCCCGAAGATCGTGGTGATGGAGGTCAGCAGGATAGGGCGCAGCCGCAGTCGGCAGGCCCGAAGCGTGGCCTCCCTCCGCGAAAGGCCCGCCTCGCGACCGCTGTTGATGAAGTCCACGAGAATCAGGGAGTTGTTCACCACGATGCCTGCCAACCCGATGATCCCGATGACGGCCATCAACCCGAGGGGCTCGCCCATCACGAAGAAGCCCACCACCACGCCGATGAAGGAGAAGGGTACGGCGAGCATGACGACCAGGGGCATCGCGAAGGAGCGGAACAGAGAGCCGAGGATCGCGTAGATCAGGAGGATCGCCACGCCGAAGGCCTTGGTCAGGGCGACCACCTGCTCCTGCGTTTCTTCGTATTCGCCCGAGAATCGGAGGGCGTACCCGGGGTATCTCGTTCCCAGGTCCTGGTAGCGCTCTCGGAGGAGTCGATTGATCTCCACCGAGGTGATCACTTCTTCGTCTACCTTGGCGCTCACCGTGATCGCTCTCTTGCGGTCGCGACGATTGATGTTCGAATAGCCCGGTTTCCGCTCGATTCGCCCGAAGTTCCCGAAGGGAACCAGCGCTCCCGTGCGGTTGCGGAATCTCATCTCCTCGAGGTCCTCCAGGTCGCGGCGCGACTCCTCCCGGAGAATCACGCGGAGATCGATCTCTTCACCCTGGTCGTGGATGGAGGAGGCGATGCCACCGTCGAAGGCGTAGCGGATGTTGTAGCCGATCGTCGCCATGTCGAGGCCCATCAGATGGGCCTTCTCCTCGTCGACGATGATGCGTGCCTCGTGCTTGCCGGGCTCGAAGTCGTCGGTGATGTCCCGAGTGCCCTCGATGCTCGCGATGTAGGCCTTGATGTCGTCTGCGATGGCGCGCAGAACCTCGAACTCCTCACCGCGGAGGTGAATCTCCACGGCCGGCTCCACGGGAGGTCCTTCGCGCCACTCCAGGAAATTCACCTCGGTGGGACCGGGAATGTCCTCGATCGCGGCGCGATACTCGTTGACGACTTCGAGCCCCGAGCGCTCGCGGTCGAAACGTTCGGTCAGATCGAGGACGACCTGACCGATGTGGGTCCCGGTCCGGAAGTCGTAGTCGGCGAGCTGACCGGTGCCGACCCGTCCGATGACCGCGAAGATATCCTCGTCGGGAAGCTGGAGGGCGGCCCGCTCGAGCTGCGCCACCACGCGGCCCGTCTCCTCCAGCTTGGTTCCGACCGGCATCTTGATGGTGACCCCGAACTCCTCGACATCCCGCGCCGGAAAGAGCACGAAGGGCATGAAGAGATATGCAAAGGCGATGCAGCCCGCCGCGAGGGCCACCGCGGAAGAGACGCACAGGTAGCGCCGGTCGAGGGCGAAGTTCAGAAGGCGGAGATAGTGGCGGGTCAGTCCCTGCAGCCAGCCGTCTGCCGTCCTCGGGTTCCCGCGGCTCTGGATCGGCTTGGCGAAGTCGGCCACGTGTGAAGGCAGGATGAAGAGGGCTTCCACCAGCGATGCCAGGAGTGCGAATGCTACGACCTTGGGGATGATTCCGAAGAACTTGCCGAGCGTTCCGGTCATGAGCAGGAGTGGGATGAACGCCGCGGCGGTGGTGCTGACGGCCGCGATCACCGGCCAGGTGACCTCCTTGGTCCCGATGACGGCTGCCTCCGGCGGGGTCCGACCCTCCTCGATGTGACGGCAGGAGTTCTCGCAGATGATGATTGCATCGTCGACGACGATGCCCAGCACCAGGATCAGGCCGAAGAGGGACAGCATGTTGATGGTGATCCCGAAGTACTGCATCAAGAGGATGGCGATGGAGTAGGCCACCGGGAGACCCACGGCCGTCAACACCGCCGGCCGCAAGCCGACGAACAGGCACAGAACGGTCAACACGAGGAGCAGTCCCAACGCGCCGTTGCCGTACAGGGCATTGAGGTTGCTCGAGATGTCGATGGACGCGTCGTTGGTCAGCGTGAGCGTCACGCCCTCCGGCAGCCGGCCCTTCTCGTATTCCCTCTTGAGCTCCTTCACCGCCCGGACGATGCGAACCGTGTCGCCAGACTTGCTCTTCATGACCATCAAGCTGATGGTCTTCTCTCCGTTCAACCGTCCCTCGGTCGTTGCCTCTTCGAAGGTATCGCTTACCTCGGCCAGGTCTCGAAGGTAGACGTGGCCTCCCTCGGTGGTGGATCGGATGATCACGCGCTCGATCTGATCGAGCCTCTCGGCCTCTCCCATCGTGCGCACCAGGAGTTCCTGTCTCCCGGAGCCGAGGGTCCCTCCTGGGACGTCGAGGTTCTTGTTCCGCAGACTCAGAATCACGTCGGCCAGCGAGAGCTCGTAGCCCTCCAGCCGTCCGGGATCGACTTCGATCCATATCTCGCGATCGCGGCGTCCGATGGCGTTGACCGCGTCGACGCCTGGGATATCGAGAAGATCATCCTCGAGATCGTCAGAGAGCTGCTTGAGTCCGTTCTCGGAGATATTCCCGCTCAGGGAGGCGACCACGGCAATCGTGGTCCATTCTTCTTCCTCTACCTCCGGTGTCTCCGCGTCCTCCGGCAGGTCTTCCACCCGGTTGACACGGTTCTGGATCTCCTGGAGCTTGCGCGGAAAGTCCTCGACGTTTGCTTCGAAGTCGATCTCGATCTGCGAGTAGCCCTCGAACGAGACCGAGGTGATGTCGTCGATTCCATCGATCCCCGCCACCTCGTCCTCGATGGGGATGGTGATGAGCCTCTCGATCTCCTCCGGAGAGACACCGGGGTAGGCGGTGTAGACCCAGACTTCGTCGAGCGAGACGTCCGGGAACTTCTCCTTCGTCATGGCCGAGTAGGTGAAGAACGCTGCGACGGCGAGAAGGATCACCAGCAGATTCACCAAGACGGGCTGCCTCACCGAGAATTCCGAGATGTGCACTGGCAGACCCTTCAGCGAGGCTGGATCCGGTCACCGTCGCGCAGGGATTGGTGACCGGTCACGACCACCCGATCTCCTGGCGCGAGCCCCTCGGTGACGAGAACTCTCCCTCGATCCGCGAATCCGGTTTCAACGGCTCTCTCGGACGCCGTATCGCCCGAGGCGACGAAGACCACCCGACGTCCATTGCGTTGGACCACGATCTCCTCGGGGAGAGAGATGGCGCTTTCGAAGGAGCGCCCGCGGATGCGCGCGCGGCCGACGAACCCGGGGAGCAGCTTCTCCGCCCGATCGTTCTGGACGAGGATTTCCACGGGAAAGGTGCGAGTCTGGGAGTCCGCCTGGGCGCTGACGGTGTTCACGGTGCCGCGGAAGACGACGCCGGGATGCCCGTCGACGCCGATTTTCGCCTCCTGTCCCTTCCGGATCCGGGTGACCTCCAGCTCGGAGACGTGAACGACCACCTTGACGCGGTCGATCTTCGCGATGTCGAAGAGCGGACTCCCCGCCTCGACCAGCTCGCCCTCCTCCACGTGTCTGCGCGTGATCTCACCATCAACGGGGCTGAGGATGCGGGTATCGGCGAGGTCCCTCTCGGCGGCAGCGAGTCGCGCCCGGGCGATCTTGAGCTGTCCCGCGTCGATCTGCGCCTTCAGATCGGCCTGCTCGAGGGAGTACTCCGAGGTCACCTGATCCTGGTAGAGATTGGCCTGGCGCGCGGCATCGCGTCGCGATTTCTCGAGGTTGGCCGCGGCCATCTCGACCTCGGCCTGCGCCAGGTCCCTGGCGATGCGGAGCCGCTCGTCGTCGAGCCGCGCCAGCAGCGCTCCCTTCAGGGCGGGGTCGCCCACCTCCGCCTCGATCTCCGCCATTCTTCCCCCCACCTCGGCGCTCAGCGCTACCTGCTGATCCGCGTGGATCGAGCCGATGGCCCGGATCCATTCCACCACTTCTTCCGCCTCGATCTCCGCGAGCTCGACCGGGTGGGCGTTCGCGCCGCGATCCAGCGTGCTCAGCTGGACCGCGCGTCCCTCCGGTTGGGAGCGATCCGAGCAGGCTGCGAGAATCAGTAGGATCGCAGACGAGAAGATCGCGGTTCTGAGCATCCTTGCTGCTTCTCCGAAGAACGAAATCCTTCAATCCCTGGACTTGTGGCGTCGCCTCTCCCCAGTATACGAACCAGCGGGTGAATACTTACAGCACGGCCAGGGCCTGACGCCCGTGGGCCCTGTCCGCTCCGAGAACCCATGCCTGTGAGGCTGGGGCCTCGCGCCAAGGCCCGCGCCAGGTCTACGACGCTCACTGAATCGCTCCCTGTGAACGCAATTCGCGTGCCCGATGGGGAGGACCACGGTGTTCCGCCGACTGCTCGAAGTGCAGGGAAGTGCGGACACTGTCGCCCAAACACGACAGGTGACACGTCGCCCACCGGCCACCGCCCGCAACGATACCCCCCCCGGGGGGGGCACGGCGGACCCATGTGAAACGAGGGAGTGAGCGAGCGGCTCGCCTGTTCGCAGGAGGTCGTGTCCTCCGCGTGAGTCATCCTCCAGTCCAATGGCTTCCCAACGTACCGTGCCAGCGACTTCGGCTTCGTACACGCCTGTCGATGAGACACTCCGGATCCGACCGGAAGTGCTTGGCTCGCTCTCATCGCTTCTGCCACTGGCTCCCCTTGTCCACGAAGTTCGTGATGTCCGCTTCCTGAGCAGAGTCGGCGACCTTCATGACGCCGCCCTCGGCGCCGCTGCAGATCCGCATCCATCATCGACGGAAGACTGCGCGGCCACGATCGCACCGGCGTTGCGACGCCCGTTGTCTGCTCCCGGTGTATCCATGAAGGCTCTCTGCATTCCCCGAGAATCGGGCCCGCAACTCGACGGCGCGGAGCCCCAGTGCATCCCCATGGGCTAAACTCGACCCCGACGGTCCGGACCTCTGGTTTGGCCACGGCTGTTCCGGAGGCTCGCGGATCATCCGCGCCAGGGAGTGCTGCCGTGAACGAGAAGGCAAGGGAGGCACCGCCTCATCCGGGCATCCACACCGTCACGGACGGAACCGGGGCGGCCGTCTGGGTGGAGAAGCACGGATCCCAGGGGGCCTGCGCCTATCCCATCACCCCCTCGACCAACATGGGGGTCGAGTACGCCGCCGCGGTCGGCGATGGTTTCCGGAACCTCTGGGGCGAGCCCCTCGTCTTCGTGGAGCCGGAGTCCGAGCACTCGTCCGCCAGCGCAGCCGAGGGCTTCGCCTCCGCCGGCGGGCAGGCGTCGACGGCCTCCTTTACGGGACAGATGGCGAAGATGTCCCCACACGGCGAGGTCCAGAAGGGAAAGGTCGAGCCCCGCAAGGACATCGCGCGGATTGCGATGATGCACCCCGAGGTCTTCGTCGCCCAGACCACGGCGGCCCACGTCAAGCACTTCTACGATGCGATCTCCGCCGCCACCAGCTTCCCGGGCCCCTCCCTGGTGGTCGCCTACACCACCTGTCAGCCGGAGCACGGCGTCGGCGACGATCTCTCCGCCCACCAGGCCCGGTTGGCCGTCGAGTCCCGCGCCTATCCTTTGCTCGTGCACGATCCGATCAAGGGGGAGCGGCTGCGCGACCGCCTGGATCTGAAGGGCAACCCCTCGCTACGGGATGACTGGCATCGCGACAAGGAGGGGCGCGCGGTGGATTTCCTCCGCTTCGCGCGGAGCGAGGGCCGATTCCGACGGCACTTCGACCAGGACGGCAGCCCCTCGCCGGAGATCCTGGCCGCCCAGGACCAGGTGCTGAAGAGCTGGCGACTCCTCCAGGAGCTGGCCGGGGTCGGCGACTAGCCCTTCTCCTCGCCTCTCGCCCGATCCATCACCGTATAGTGTATACGCGGACGGTGACCAAAGATCGGGCAATCCTGTCGGCACCTCGTGCAGAGAGGGGGCCTTTTGGCTCTGCACGAGTGCCGAATGGCGCCCGTTTGTGCGGGTTTCAGCACGTTTTTCCGGGCATGCCGTTTGCAGCGGCAGCGCGCGGTACGAAATCTGAGGAGGAGGTCTCATGACTAGGAGAGCGATCATCGGATCGTTTGCGGCGCTCTTGTGGGTCTCGATGCCGGTCGCGGTGATCGCGGCGGGAGACGTCGAGGCCGAGCTGGAGGCGATGCAGAAGCGAATGGGCGAGCTCGAAGCTCGTCTCGATGCGACGACGGACCGCTTGGAGGCGGCCAATCACCAGCTCGGGGAGCAGCGCGGCATTCTCGACAAGGCGGTCTCGACAGGCCCGAGCCACGGGCTCATCGCGTTCATCGAGACTCTCGAGTTCGCCGGCTGGGTGAGCGCCAGCTACTGGTACAACGTAAACGACCCGTCCAACGACCGCCTGGTGGGGGCGAACACGGGAGCCATCGGGCAGTCGCACCCCTTCACCCCCGATGCCAACCAGTTCTCCTTCGATCAGCTCTGGCTCGAGATCGAGCGGCCCATCGACGAGGACAACCGGGCGGGTTTCTTCGCCGAGATCGTCTTCGGCAAGACGGCGGGGCTGCTCCCGGACGGCAACACGCCGACGGGCGGGTACGCCGGCGGCAACAACCTGTACCTCGCTTCCGCCTACGCTCAGTACCTCACCGACTGGGGCATCACGGTGAAGGCCGGCAAGTTCGGCACGCTGATCGGGGCCGAGGTGGCCCAGGCGCCAGCGAACTTCAACATCTCCCGCGGTCTGGTCTACAACCTGCTCCAGCCCATCGACCACGTGGGCGTCATGGCGTCGGGCGATCTCCCGATGGAGGGCTGGGACTGGGCCTTTGCGGTTGTAAACGACGTCTTCGAGACCCAGCCGACCCACACCGACGGCAAGGCGTTCATGGGCCACATCGGCTACGCGGCGGAGACCTGGTCCGCCAACCTGAACGGGATCTGGGGGGCCGACACGGCGGGCAGCGAGGACGAGAAGTTCGCGATCATCGACGTGCTCTTCACCTGGGATCCCTACGAGCGGGTCTCGATCTGGCTCAACGCCGATTACACCTTCGACGACGACGACGGGGGATCGACCCCCGGTGCCTACGGCTTCGCCCTGGCCGGGCGCTACGCCTGGACCGAAAGGCTCGGCACCGCGCTCCGATTGGAGTACGTCGCCGACGACAGGGCCGCCTTCGGCTTCCCAGACGAGGCCGATCTCTGGTCGGTCACCGCCACGGTCGACTACTCCCTCACCGAGCGGCTCATCTTGAAGGGCGAGATCCGACACGATCAGGGGCAGATCGACAAGAGCCCGGACCACCTCTTCATCGAGGACGGCGACCGGCTTCCAGGGGCGTTCACCGACCAGGATCAGACCGTGATCGGAGCCCAGGTCATCTACAACTTCTGAGGCCGAGCGGGGACGTTCCTT
>CAZTOU010000046.1:0-42154 GCA_964615365.1 uncultured Spirochaetales bacterium | reverse complement strand
AGCTACGCAGAGCCGCGTAGCTCAAACTGGTGTCCAAGGAACCGGGTGCGCTACAATCAGTTTCGCCATGAAGGCGTAGCCGAACCATTCCACGCCCGTTCTTTGGGGAATCCAGTAGAGGTAAACCAAGACGCCCAGCACAAAAAGAATGCCCGCCGTCGTGCGCTGGATTCCCTCGGGTGAGCATTCCCGGACGATCATCGAAGAAACGACCGGAAACAGCCAGCAGAAGAGAAAGAATGCCATGCCCGTGTCAAAGAAACAGACAAGCACCAGGGGCTGGATGAAGTGCACGGAATAGAAGAGCCAGCGCGTCTTCGGCTGCCGGTCGTGATGACGGTTGGTGGACTCCGTTAGGTTGGCAATGACACCGCCCAGGACATCGTAGGCAATGAGTACGAGGACGATCTTCTGGACCGGCGTCGTTGCCTCGCGAATGCCCGGTATGCCAAAAGCGAGGACGAGCGAGAAGACCAGGCTTGCCGCGTTGATGGCGATGAGATCGAATGTCTTTGGATCGTCGCCAAAGAAGAAGGCCATTTCCTTCTCGATCATGTTCATGGTCCAGTCCTCCGGGCCTGGGGAGCCTCGCCAATCATTCCTGTTCCCCTCTTCCCACTCATCTCACAACCGTCTTACGCCCGCACGTGGTTCATCTCTGACTGTTGAACTGGACCAGGTACAGGTCCTCTGTCCACTCGCGTACAGCAACAGGATTGATGAACTCCCCCTCCTCGATCTCTTGCATCGACACCATGGCAAGTTTCATGATCAGCGTGTGAAGAACACTCAATCTCGTGAAATCGAGCCTTCCTTTGAGAAACGCAACAGCCACAGGTTGAATGTGGGGGACTCGTCTCAGGAAGTGCTTGAGGTAGTAGGGATATGCGTGGCCACGCTCCATCAAACTCATTTCATCCTTTGACCTCGACGTCTCACCAAACGCCGGATCCAGGTACACCGGGAAAGGGAGGTCGGGCGCATCTGAGACTCTTAGCGCGCTGAGGCAGGAGAAGTAGAAAGCGACCGGCATTCGCTTCAAGGTTTCAGAATGTCGATGCAAGAAACGTCCGATTCCTCTCGTGCATCTCCCAAGCCGGATCGGACTGCCCACAATCAGGGCATCGAACTCAGCAAGACGCTCCGCTGCTGTGACGTGAGATACATCTGCCAGAGCGCCACGAATGAGAAACTCATCCCTGAGCATCCCCGCAATTTCGGCCGTGGCGCCGTACCCAGTGTCATAGGCAATCAGGATGTCTTTCATTGCTGATTCCCATTCCTGGTGTCAGCCGCGCTAGGCGCCGAGCGAGGCGACGGAGCGGCGTCAGAGGTGCAGTGGATGCGCGCGGTTCGATCGCAGAGTCCATCGGGAGACCTCGCCTCACTTCCTTGCGGCTGGGTTCCTCATGCGAGCGGGTGCTCGCCGATCTCCCCGGCCGCCGGCCGAATCGACTCGGAGAGCTTCATCTCGGGATGGTCGATCGCCTCGATCACCTCGCGGAGATCGAAGAGGCGCAGCGGATGCCCCGCGCCGGCGGCCTCGGCGCGATCCGTCAGCAGGCGCGCCATCGCCACGGCGCACATGGCGGTGACGCCGTAGTCGGAGGGGCCCTGCAGCGAGAGCCGGGCCAACTGAGCCCGGCCGCCCTGCTCGCCGCTGGCCTCGATCACCAGGGCGATCGGCTCGGGGCCTTCGGGTCCGATACCCTTCACCGCATTCACCAAGCGCGCCAGTCGGAGTCCGGTTCCCTTGCGACGGAAGAGCCCGAGGAAGCCCACCCGCCGCAGGAACGAGACCAGCGCCTGAAAGGCAGCACCGTCGAAGCCCGTCCAGGTCCGGACCTCCGCGATCCCGAGGGCCTCGGCGAGCACGCCCGCTTCGACGAAATCGACCAGCCGGTGGCTCCGGCTGCCGAAGGGCTCCGGATAGGTGATGCGGCGCTTCACGCTGAAGCCGGGCACCACGCGAGCCTGCCCGCCGCTCCGCTCCAGCACCGGCTTCGCGAAGCACCCCATCATGTCCGCGATTCCCTCGGGACCCGCCTTCGACTGGGTGCTCTGGCAGAGCGCCAGGTCGACCCGATCGACCCGGTCGAGCATCCCGGCGGCGCGGACCGCCATCAGACCCGAGAGGCCTGGCCACATGCCCGCCATGGTGAGGAGCGGCGTCCCGGTCTCCCTCGCGCGCGCGTCCAGCGAGTGCACCTGAGCGATGAACTCCGGCTCGATCGTCACGTCGAGACAGGAAATGCCCCGCTCGACACAGATCCGTTGCACCTCCGGCCGCTCCTGGAGGGGGCACACGATCACCGCCGAGAGAGGGGAAACGAGGGCGCTCTCCAGACACGCCGTGTCCTTGAGATCGACCCGCCGCACCGTCGCGCCCGGATGCTCTCGCGCCTGGGATTCCGCACGCTCCAGGCGGTAGTCGCCGAGAACCAGGGAGCCCGGCCCGCACTGGCGCTCGACCTCCGCGCACACCTGCCGGCCCACACCGCCTGCGGAGCCGATCACGAGAATGCGAGACGGTTTCATGCGCTCCTCCTCTGGAAGGCCATCATCGGAATGATCCGCGCGAGGGCCTCGATGTCCTTCGGCAAGCCGTCGATCCGGTAACCGGCAAGGCGCGCCACCATTCGCGCCGCGGCGGGATGCCGCCGCGCATAGTCGGCCAGCTCGTGCTCTGCGTCTTCGATGGGGAGTCTCCGCGCTTGGACGCCCCAGCGGCGGCCCGACACCTCGATCTCGGCCTCCGGTCTGGCCAGCACGTTGCGGAACCAGTCGGAGCGTTCCCCCCAGCCGGAGGCCACGTACCAGGTGCGAGCTTCCGTATCGTGGCGCACCACCTCGAGAACGGTCTGACGCGCCCTCCCCGTTCGACGACCGGTATGCCGCAGCAGCAGGAAGCGTCCGCCGAGGAGCCTCCCCAGGCGGAGCCTGTAGAGCACGATAGGAAGTCGATACAGCCGTAGCCGGAGGCCACGGGGCGGAGCTCCATCTCCGATCTTCTGGATCATTCGCTCTCTACCCTCGATGTGCAGGTCGCAACTCCCTGCGTATAGCCCTCTACCGGAACGAAGTGCCTCACTCCCTCGAGGCCCGCGTAGCGACCCCTCGAGAGCGTTGCCGTACCGACTTGGATGGCCTCGGTGGGACAGCGGTGATAGCAGCGCAGGCAGAGCGTGCAGCGGCCAGGATCGAATTCGACAGCGGAGTCGGTCGCGCGAATCGCGCGCTCAGGACAGCTCTCCACGCACCAGCCACCTCGCGTGCACCGTTCGGGAAGCGCGGTGAGCGCCACCTTGTAGCGATCGTAGGCGGGCTCTGCGTAGCGTCGGGCGAGATCGTTGAGCGGCGTATACCATCACCGCGGCGCCAGATCGATCGGCATCCCCGGTTCCAGCCGGGCCACGAACTGTGCCACGCGCTCTGACAGATTCCTGCTGACGCGCATGTTGAGCCAGCGGTTCAGACACGAGTCCGACCCCGTCTGCATGGCGAAGTCGACACCGGGAAAGGTGGCCTCGAAGTTGGCCACTGGCCGGAAGCCCCGCGCCCGGGCCTGCTCGTGCAGGATCCGCGCGCAGTCGGCCGCGTAAATGCCACGGGACCAGAACGTGAAGAGTGAAAGTCCACCTCCAGAATGGCTCTCGACGAATCGGCTGATCGCTCTCGGCGGCGTCGCGTGGTAGACCGGAGACCCGATCCCGAGGAGATCGCACTTGAGCAGCGACCCGTCCCCGGGAAGCGTCTTCAGGTCGTGCCTCTCCACCGCGTGTCCGAGAGCCACGAGCGCCTGCTCGAACAGCAGCGATAAATACGCGGTGTTTCCGGTCCCCGAGTAGTAGACCAGGCCGACGCGCATGGGGCCCATGGCTACTCGTGATCCCGTCCGATCCAGGTAACGACCTCGCAGTGGTCGTCGCCCTGGGACATCATGCACTTCATGTCGTTGCAGCCGGCCTCCGGATTGATCGCCTGCAGGAGGCCGCGATACATCCCCTGGAAGATCGATGCGCAGTATCGGTGGGAGCGGTTCTCGACGAGGAGCCCTGAGAGCAGGCAGGATCGCTCGTGGCGCACCACCTCGTTCTTCTCCTGGACCACTTCCTCGCCCTGGATGTCGAGGACGAGATTGGTCAGGTCCACGATGCGCGTGAGGCTCCGGGCGTCTGCCGCGTCGGTGCCGAGCAGCGCGGCGAACTGCGGGGCGAGCTCGGATCCCAGGGCGCGGTTCGTCTCCTCGGTGATCTTCCACACCTCCTCCCCGAAACGGTCCGCCAGCGCGTTGAGCGTCCGCCCGATCACCAGGGCGTGAAGCTGGTTCGCCAGCTGTCGACGGGCGAACTCCGGCAACTCGACACCCACCGCCTTGGCAGCCGCCTCGGCGTTCTGGGTCATCTCCGGATCGATCTTGAACTGAATCATCACATCTCTCCTCTGTGTGCGGTGGTCGCGCAGGCCTCCTCGACTGGAGCACCCGGGACTCGCGGCGCCCTCTAGCCGTCGCGCTTCCCGATTCGGTAGAAGCGCGCGCCGCTGCCGCGATCCCGATCGAGCTCCGGGTACTTGGCCGCGAACGCCTCGAGCACGCGAGCCTTCAAGCTCTCATCATCCAGCACCTCGAGCTGCGCGGGATACACGACGCCCTCGACGCGCACCCGGACGCGGGGGTCCGCCGCGACGTTGCGAACCCACTCCCGCTCGTCCGGCACCTCGGTTCCGAGCAGGAGCGAGGTCGCGATGTAGGCCTCCCCCTCCACGACGACGATCCACAGGTTCACCGAGTGCGGATCATCGGGACGGGTCTCGAGCTGGATCTGGGAAACGTCGGCGATGTGTTGCCAGCCCGTGGGCCACACTCCTTCGTCGCCCGAGAGGCGACCGCCCGAGAACATCAGGATGGGCCCGCACGCGAGCGAGAGAAGGGCTGCGACGAAGCCGGCTGCGAGCCGCAGGCGAGACAGCTCGAGAACCCTCATGAGCGATTCCTTTCAGTGCGTCCGAGAGGACAAGGTGAGCACGGAATCTCGGTCGCGTTCGCTATCTCGAGCTCGGTCATCTCTGCTCTCCTCTTCGGGCCGCACGCTCGTCGCGCGTCGCGGCCTGGTCGAGTTCTCGTCCATCGTCGCTGAGCACGACCCCGTAGTCGCGGCGCGCCCCCAGGACGCTCACGTAGCCATCGAGCACGTCGTCCTGAACGGCCTGGGGATCGCGTTCGAGGGGATCCCCCCAGCCGCCGCCCCCCCCCAGCTGCCAGGACCAGCAGGTGTCCGCCGGAAGGTGCACGAGATAGCCCAGGCCGGTCTCCTCCCGTTCGTTCTCGCCGCCGACGTCGAGCATCCAGCGGTTGGGGGAGCCGTCCTTGCCCCCGGCGATGCCCCGGATGGGCCAGCGCCTGCCGATCGCGGAGAAGTTGAGGAACATCGGGGAGTAAACGCGCTTGGTCGCGTGCGTGCCGCAGCTCCCGCGCCACTGACCGGGACCACCGGTATCGGCGACCAGCTCCCGCTCGCCGAAGCGGTAGGGGAATCGCATCTCCACGATCTCGGCGTTGGCGAGCGTGGACATGCCGTAGTGGTTGGGGAGCCCTCCCCAGCCGTCCACGCCGCGCACGGCGCTCGACCAGCCGGCGCCGCTGTCGATGTTGGCGTCCAGGAAGAGCTCGCCCGTCTCCGGGTGGGCCCCGAAGCTCATCACCAGCGCGCCGATCTTGAGCGTCTGCGGATAGACGCGCTCGGGAAGCACGCCCTCGAAGGCGTAGGCCACGGCCTCCGCGATCTCGCCGCCGATGTTGAGGGTGCAGGCGGTGACCGGCGCCGGCGGATCCGCGTTCACCACCGAGTGGGAGGGAAGCACCAGCTCGACGGCCTCGAAGAACGACTCGTTCTTCGGGATCTCCGGGTCCATCATGGTGGCGACGGCCAGATAGACGTTCGAGTAGGTGTTCGCCTTCGAGCTGTTCACGTAGCTCGGAAGCTGCTCGTGGGAGCCGGTGAGATCCACGGTCAGCCGATCCCCGCGGATCCGCAGCGTGGCCCGCACACCGATGTCCTGGCTCCCCATGCCGTCGTGATCGAGGAAGGCCTCCCCGACGAAGTCGCCGTCGGGCCAAGCCGCCACCTCGGCGCGGATCCGCCGCACGCCCTGGGCGATGGCCTCGTCGCAGGCGCGCTCCACCGTCCCCCGGCCGTATTTCCGCAGGATCTCTCCGATCCGCTTCACGCCCACGCGACAGGCCGCCAGCATCGCCATGAGGTCGCCTCGGAAGGTGGGGAGCCGCGTGTTCAGCTCCAGCATACGAATCAGGTCCTCGCGCAGGTGGCCCGCGTCGCAGATCCGAATCGGTGGCAGGCGAAGCCCCTCCTGCCAGATCTCGGTGGCCTTCGGCGAGTAGGAGCCCGGCGTCATGGCGCCCGTGTCCATCTGATGGGCCCGAACCGCCGGGAAGAGCACCAGCTCCCCCTCCATCGAGACCGGCATCACCATGGTGAGGTCCGGGATGTGGGAGCCCCCGTGGTAGGGATCGTTCACCAGGAAGACGTCACCGTCGTGGACGTCTCCGGCGAAGTCCCGCAGCACCGCCTCGACGGAGAACTTCATGGCTCCCATGTGGACGGGAAGCGAGGCGGTGCGCAGGGCCTGGGCCATGAGCCGCGCACCCCCGTCCATGACGGCGCACGAGTAGTCCGACGACTCGCTGAAGATCGGCGTCACCGCCGTCCGCTTCATGGTGAGGGACATCTCGTCGGCAACCGTCTCGAGGAAGCCGCGGATCACCTCCACCGTGATCGCATCGACCGCTTCCACCGACTCTCTCGCATCGGCCGGGCTCATGCAGCACCTCCTTCCCTGGTCAGGTGGTAGACCTGGCTCTGGTCGAGCCGGCAGCTCCAGCCCGGGTAGACCACGATCGTCGCGTCGGGCTCCTCCACGATGGCGGGCCCCTCGATCCGAGCGCCCGCCTCGAGGGCCTCGCCCGGGTGGATCGGCGTCGTCATCCAGCCCGTGTCGAGATCGAACCAGACCTCGCGGAAGGTCTCCGGGGCGGTCGACGACGACGCCTCCGCGCTCGCCTCGTCTACCTCCCCCGCCCGCTCCGTCCTGCGCGAACTCGTCACCTTGGCGCCGATGATGTGGACGGGCTCGTCACGCTTCGCGAAGGAACGTTCGCGCTCGTGCGCCTCGTGGAAACGCTCGGCGACCTCGCAGAGCGCCTCGGCAGAAACGGACCCTCCCGTCACCGTGACCGGAACCCAGATCTCGGAGGTCTGACCCGCGTAGTGGCAGGCGAGCTGGCCTTCGTGGGTCAGATCGCCTCCGCCGAGGACGGTGGCTCCCTTCTTCGCAAGGTCGCCGAGAACCCGTCCCAGTGCTTCACCGTCGGCCGTGTCGCAGCGTCCCACCCAGGTCGCCAGGTGATCGACCCGCGCGTTGGCGCGAAGCCCGCCCCAGGCCGAGAAGGCACCGGCCATGCGCGGCACCAGCACCGATCCGATCTCCAGATCCTCCGCCTGCCGCCCCGCATGGACGGCGCCGTTTCCCCCGAAGGCCACCAGCGCGAAGTCGCGTGGATCGTGCCCCTGCTGGACACTCACCACCCGGATGCCGTTGGTCATGTGGGCGTTGACCAGGCGCAGGATTCCATGGGCCGCCGCCTCGAGAGAGAGGCCGAGCGGCTCGGCCACCCGCTTCTGGATGGCGGCGCGGGCCGCCTCGAGGTCGAGCTTCACGCTTCCGCCGAAGGTGGCCACTGGATTCAAGTACCCGAGCGCGAGGTTGGCGTCGGTGACCGTGGGCTCGCGACCTCCACGCCGGTAGCAGGCCGGACCGGGCGTGGCGCCGGCGCTCTCCGGTCCCACCCGCAGCAGCCCGCCCGCGTCGACCCGGGCGATGCTACCCCCGCCGGCTCCGATGGTGTGGATGCCGAACATCGGAAGCGCCACCGCGTGGCGCTCCACGTAGGTGGTGGACGAGATCTCCGGGCGTCCCTCGGCGACGAGACAGATGTCGTAGCTGGTGCCCCCCATGTCAATGGTGATGAGATTGCGATGCTCGGTGCGCCTGGCGAGCAGCTCGGTGGCGGCCAGCACCCCTCCGGCCGGCCCCGAGAGGAGCAGGGACGCAGCTCGGCGTCCGGCGAAGCGGCCGTCGATCACACCACCACTGCTCTGGATCACCAGGAACTCCCCGGCGAAGCCCGCGTCGAAGAGCTCCTGCTCGAGGCGGTGGAGGTAGTGCGCCGTCTGCGGACCTACGTAGGCATTCACGGCCGTGGTGCTGAAGCGCTCGTACTCGCGGACCTGGGGCAGGATCTCGCTCGAGACCGAGAGATAGACCCCGGGCCACTCCTCCTCGGCGATCGCCCGGGCGCGCTCCTCGTGAGATGGATCGAGAAAGCTGAAGAGAAAGCCGATGGCCACGGCCTCGCAGCCCTCGCCGCGAAGCTCCCGGATGCGAGCGCGCACCGCGTCCTCGTCGAGGGGCGTCAGCACCGACCCATCTGCCCCTACGCGCTCGGGGACAGTCCGTCGATCGCGCCGGCGGACCAGCGGACGCGGCGGCGGGAGAGTGGGATCGTAGATCGCCTCCTTCCGACCGCGGCGGTACTCGAGCTCATCGCGAAAGCCCGCCGTCGTGAGCAGCCCCACGCGGCTGCCGGTCCCCTCGATCATCATGTTCGTCGCGATCGTGGTTCCGTGGACGATCCGGGCGCTCTGCGCAAGCAGGTCCGCGAGCGAAAGCCCAAGGCGAGCCGCCGCGGCCGCGAGGCCCTCGTGCACGCTCTCGGCCTGGGCGTCATGACGCGTCGGGACCTTCAGGTACAGGGGAAGTCCCTCGCCGGCCACCACCAGGTCGGTGAAGGTTCCACCCACGTCGATTCCAATCTCGTAGCGTTCCATCTAGACCTCCTCCGCGATGAGCTTGGCAATGCGCGCCTGATAGCCGATGGTGGCCTCGAGCCCGAGACCCCAGGGTGGCGGCACCAGACAGATGGAGTCGGCCACCTGCCACGCGCGCTCCAGGTGGACGTGCACGTCGTCTTCGTTGCCGCAGGCCACGAAGGTCCGCACCATCTCGTCGGGAACCAGCTTCGCCGCCGCGGCCAGGTCGCCCTGCCGGATCGGCTCGTTCAGCTTGCGGGCCTCGGTCCCAAACCCGTGGGCCTCGAAGTACGGCTGGTACTGGGCCAGCCCCGCATAGAAGGCGACAGTCCCCCGTGCGTCCTCGATGGCCTGTCGCGGGTCGTCGGCGACGGCCGCCCAGACCCACAGGTTCACGTGGATGTCCTCGCGGCTGCGGCCGGACTTCTCGAGCCCCACCCCGAGCTCGGACTGGACGAGCCGCTCGGCCCAGTGGGTCGACCACATGGGGTGGCCGATCAGTCCATCCGAAAGCTCGCCCGCCGCCCGCACCGCCCGCTCGCGCAGGGCCGCCGTCCAGATCGGAATCCGGTCGCGCAACGGCGGCTCGGTGGGCTGGAACTCCCGGAAGTCGGCCCGGTAGAACTCCCCCTCGAAGGGCTCGAGGCCCTCGTGGGCGTGCGCCACGAGGGTCCGGACGGCGCGCACCGTCTCCTTGAGCTGAGAGAGCGGCTTCTCGCTGGCCACTCCGTACATTCCTTCGACCCATGAGGTGGTGCTGGCGCCGAGGCCGAGCACCAGCCGTCCCCCCGAGATGCGATCGAGGTCCATCGCCGTCATCGCGGTCTCGAAGGGGCTCCGCGTGGCCGCGATGGCGATGCCAGTGCCGAGCTGGACCCGCTCGGTGACCATGGCGGCGGCCGCGAGCGTGGAAAAGGGTGCGCCATGCACCTGGGTGGCAAAGAGGCCCGCGAGGCCGAGATCCTCGGCCTGCCGCGCCAGGGTGGTCAGCAGCGAAGCGGGAAGCGGAACGATGACGCCCCAGTAGGGTCGATCGGCCTGGCTCAATCTCTTCTCCTCTTCTATTCGGGTGACTGGTCAGTCATTCTCCTCGTCCGGACTGCCACCGGGCACTCCCCGAGCCCTACCCCGCCATCGGCCCGAGGCCCTCGCACAGCGTGGCCAGGATTCGGTCCGCGTCCCGCTTGCGGTCCACGGACTCACCGGGATTGGCCCAGGAGGCCAGGTTCGCCGACTCGATCAGGGCCAGGACCTGGAACGCCACGACCTGCCCGCCGCGCCTCTCGAGCTGCTCCCGCCCCATCCAGTCGGCGCAGATGTCCTCGAGCATGGCGAAGAACTCGCGGTAGGCACCCATGGCGACGGAGAAGTAGGAGGTGCCCCGGCCGTAGAGGAAGTTCGCACCGTAGAAGACGGCGACCATGAGCATGTACTCGTCCTGGTGCCGATCCATGAAGTCCAGGTCGGCCAGCACGAACTGACGCAGCCGCTCGTCAGCCGAAGCCGTAGGTGAGATCTGCGCCTTCAGGTGCGCGATGACCTGGCCCGCGGCGTACTCGACGGCCTGGAGGAAGAGCTCCTCCTTCGAATCGGCGTAGTTGTAGAGCGTGCCCTTGGCGACGCCGGCCTTCTCGGCGATGGCGTTGACGTTCCCGCGCTCGAAGCCGCACTGGGCGAACTCGGCGCAGGACGCCTGGAGGATCGCCTGGTAGCGCTCGGGACGTTCGCTGCGCAGCCGCTGGGAGTCGGCCATGGATCCCTCGAAGTGACTGACTGGTCACTCAAACGTGCCTCAGGCAAACCCCCCTGTCAAGAGCCGGGCGCAGATCGGCGGCTGGACGCGCACCCCTTCTGCCGCGCAGACTCCTAGCGAGCGCTCTCTGGCGGAAGCACCACATCCCACGGACCGGGCATCCTCGCTGCGTTGGCGAACACTCCCCAGGAGCCGCAACGGTCGCAGTCGACGTCGTTGCCGTAGCAGCAGAGAGGCGCCGAGTAGTGATCTCCCTCGATGTACAGGGGAAGGACCCGCTCCATCAGGGGGCAGTGGTCGGTCACGAGCCTGGCCGTAGCCGGCCGCATCAGGTCCAGGCTGCGCCCCGAGTTCCAGATGAACTCCGGATGGCGCCGCTTCAGATCCCAGACGATATCCACGGCCGCCTCGCGCTCCTCGATGCTCTCCCACGCGCGCGAGGAGACCTCCCCCGCGCAAGGGACGAGGAAGCTGAACGTGAGCCCCTGCACGCGCGTCTCCAACAACTGCTGCACGAACTCCCCGAGTCGGTGCTGGTTCTCCCGGTGCACGACGCACTGGACCATCACGGTGGACTCGAACACCGCGGGAATCTTCGCGATCGTCGCGAGAACCCGTCGAAGACGCCCGCGCCGCGGGCCGCGTCGTTCAGCTCCCGCGGACCGTCGAGCGAAACTGTGTAGGTGACGGACGGGCCGAAGTCCCTGAGCGGGATCGTGCCGTTGGTCGCGACCGTGTTCTTCTGGAAGAGGCGCACGCCCTTCTCCAGCAATCGCCACCGCATCATCGGCTCGCCACCCATCCACACCGCCCACCAGATTCCGTGGCGGTCCCGGAGGCGCTCCACCTCGGCGAGCACCTTGCTCGGAGACATCTCCCCGGCGGGATCATTCGGATTTCCCTGGCGATAGACGAAGCAGTAGGCGCAGTGGAGATTGCAGCGGTTGGTGATGTTGACGATCGCCATCGGAAACTGGATCGCTGGCTCCGCCGTGAGCCGGCGCTGGCCCAGCGACCTCTGCAGCGGAGCGAACGCCGATGCCCGCTTCGGGATCATCTCCGGGACCTCAGCCGTCATCGCGCCACCTCCCGCGCCAGGGCTTCCCGCGAGGCGGGGTCGGCGAGCCGCCGAAGGTGCTGGGCGAGCGCGCCGTACGGGCGGGTCGGAGGGAGCGCGGCATCCCACGGGCCCGGGATCTTCGCGGCGTGCGCGAAGACGACCCAGGCACCGCAGCGATCGCAATCGACGTTGTTGCCGTGGCAGCAGAACGGAGAGACGAGGCTCCCGCCCTCCAGGTAGAGTGGCATCACGGTCCGCAGCGCGGGGCAGTTGGCGGTCACCAGCCCGGCGCTGGCGGGTCGCATCAGCTCGAGCGCCCGACGCGAGTTCCAGATGAAGCCGCGGTATTGCTCCTTGAGCCGCAGGACGGTGTCGACCGCCTCCTCGCGCTCGGCCGCGTCGGTCCAGGCGAGAGGCGGAGATTCACCCTTGTTCGGACAGAAGAAGCTGAAGGTCATGCCGTCGACCTTCTGCTCGAGCAGGTCCTGCACCAGCTCCTCGAGCCTGTGCTGGTTGTGCCGCGTGACGACGCACTGCACCTGAACCGTGGAGGAGAACGCCTCGGGCACCGCGGCGATGGTCGCCCTGGCCTTCGCGTAGACGCCGCTCCCTCGGAGCGCGTCGTGCAGATCTTCGGGACCGTCGAGTGACACGACGTAGGTGACGCTGGGCCCGAAGTCCTCGAGCCGGATGGTGCCGTTGGTCGTAACGGTGTTCTTGACGAAGAGCTGGACGGCACGCTGGAGGAACTTCCGACGGAGCATCGGCTCTCCGCCCTGCCAGACCATCGCGACCAGACCGTGGCGATTGCGCAGACGCTCGACCTCGGCCAATAGCTCGTCGTCGGGAATCTGATGGTTCGGGTCGTTCGGATTCCCCTCGACGTAGAGGTAGCAGTGAGAGCATCGGAGGTTGCACCGATTGGTGATGTTGATGACCGCCGCCGGGAACGGAGGCGGGGGTTCCATCGTGAGCCGCCGGTTTCCGAGCGACACCGGCTGGCGACCCTGGCTCGTTTGCGGCATCTCGGTCGTCTCTCTTCGGGTCATGCACTTCTCCCGGTCGCGGCTCTGGCGTGGCCGGCGCCGGCGCGCTTCGGAATCGGCAGCAGCGAGTCGAGAGCCGGTGCATCGCGTTCGCGCATGAAGCGCGACCAGACCGCTCGGCCGCGCCGGTCATAGGCCAGCATCCGCTCGACCAGGGCGCGGCGTTCCGCGCCCGGTGAGATCGCATCCGGCAGCAGCGGGTCGAATGCCAGCATCCGGAGCACGCGGCCACCGAGGAGAAAGGTCTCGACCATCGCTTCCTCGAGACCCAAGCCATCGAGGCGGCGGTTGGCGTCCTCGATCCGGGCGCTGGTCTCTCGGTACTCCGCTCGTTGCGCCTCGGTGTCCCAGAGACCCCGTGCGCTCGATTCCACCGGCTCGTCCAGGTCCGTGAGCGCGAAGACCGGCGCCCGGTCTTCCAGCCCTAGCTCGCGTAGCCGTCGGCGCACGTCGGACACCCCCCCGGCAAGGTTGTCGGGGCGAATCCACAGATCCGGCCGGAGCTCGCGGAGGCCGAGAAAGCGAAGCGCCCGGGTGCGGTGGCGAAGCGCGGTCCGGTCGCTCCGCGCAAGCCCCGCCGTGTGGGCACCGAGCCAGCCGCCGTTCCAGACCACCATGCGGTCCTCCAGGCGCACCCACTCCGCCACGTGGGCCTGCACCGCGCGTCCCGCCGCTGCCAGGCGGTACTGGCCGCGTTCGTCCCGGGCGACCAGGCCGGCGGCCAGCAGTCGGGCGAGCGTGACGCGGAGGTTGTTCGCGGTGATCCCGAAGACCAGCGCGACGTCCACCAGCGCCCTGACCGGGATCGACTTCCCGTCCGCCACCGAGAGCAGCTGGAGCACCAGCCCCTGGGCTTTCGGCCTCATCCCGGGAATATTACATCAGATAGATTATCTCGACAATATCCGTAATATACTATGCCGCATCAGCCCAGCGATCCCAGCTTCAGACGATGTCGCTCAGTTCCAGGTCTCGGATGATTCGACTCAGATTCGAGCGGTGCAGTCCCAGCTCCCCTGCCGCGGTTGCCTGATGACCGTCGCACTCCGCCATCACGGTGGAGACCAACCGTCGCTTGAAGGCGCGGACCGCCGGGGAGTAGCGCCGGATCTCCAGCTCATCGCACCGCCGGATCCTGGCCGAGAGGTCTCCCGCCGCGACGGTGGCTCCCGGGTCGAGGGTTGAATAGAGGCACTCCACCTCACCCGCCAGCTCTCGGAGGTTCCCCGGGAACTCGTAGCGAGTAAGCCGTTCGAGCGCCGGGGAGCCGAGCCGGAGTGGTGGAACGCCCCACCGCTGCGCCTCGTCGCGCAAGAGGCGGATGGCGATCTCGGGGATGTCGCGGCGCCGGGTGCGAAGCGGAGGAACCGCGATCCGAACCGCGCCCAGCCGAGCCAGGAGATCCTGGCGAAAGCGGCCCTCGCGAACTGCGGCCTCGAGATCGACGCTCGTGGTGGCCATGACCCGGACCCGTGCCTCTCGCGTCCTGCTCTCTCCGACGCGCTCGAAATGGCCGACCTCGAGGAATCGGAGCAGCACGCCCTGGAGCGCCCTCGAAAGCCCCCCCACCTCTTCGAGAAGAAGACTCCCTCCTTCGGCCTCCTCCAACAGGCCGGGGCGCCCCTGCGCGCCGCCGCGGAGCGTTCCCGCGGCCGCGCCGAGCAACTCGCTCTCGAGGGTCAGCTCATCGCCCGCACTGCAATACGCGATGACCAGCGGCCCGGACGCGGATCTGCCGGCCGCGTGGATGCTTCGCGCGAGGAGGGTCTTTCCCGTCCCCGGCTCGCCCTCGAAGAGCAGCGGCGTCTCGCTGCGGGCGGCGCGGCGCGCCCCGGCGCGCACGCTCTTCGCGCCGGCCGACGAGCCCACGAACTCCTCGAACCCCGCCTCTTCGTTCCTGGAGCTCCGCAGCGTGCGGTTCTCCCGCCGAAGGCGCCGGTTCGCCGAGGCGAGGGTACCGGTCTGCTTGGAGAGGGTTTCGATCAGCACTGCGTCGCTCTCTCGGAGCCGCTCGCTCACGCAGCGAAGGAGATCGAACCCGGCTTCCCCGTGTAGTGCGAGCGCCTCCAGGAAGGCTTCCCGCGGCACTTCGAGAGCCCGCACGTCGTCCTGCGCGACCGTGGTCGCGGAGCGGCTCGCGTCTTCCAGAAGGGCCATCTCGCCCACCCATTCGAGCGGACCGCGAAGAGCGATCAGCACCGTCTCTTCGTCTCCGAGGCGCCGTCGCACGGCGACCCGCCCCTTCAGCACGAGAAACGCGCTGTGGCCGGGCTGACCTTCTTCGAAGAGAAGTGTTCCGGCACGGGCCTCGCGCAGGCGACTGCGCTCCGCGAGGCGTTTTAGATCCCGGCGGGGGAGCTTTCGCAGGACCGGGGCTCGTTGAATGCGATCGAGGGAAGGAGGACGCGGCATATCGAAATGATAACGGACTCCGCCCAGGAAGGAACTGATTCCTCCCGCGGAGGGAGGTTCAGTCGCCGGCGGCCACGATCGGAGGCTCCGAGAAGGTGGCGGTTGAGAAGGGCGTCTCGAGGCCGAGCTCCGCGAGCAGGGTCGCGCGCGGTTGGCGGCGCGGGCCCTCGAGGCGCAGGACCTTCTGGTACTCGACGAGCGCCCGGCTCCGCTCACCGCGCGCGTCGTGGATCTGACCGCGCACCGCGAGCAGGAAGGCGCCGCCCCACTGGACGAGGTCCGGATCCTCCGGCGTCATGTCGGCGATGATCCGCTCCGCCGCGTCGGTGCGCCCCGAGAGCAGCGTCGCATGGGCGCGCAGCACACGCGCCAGAGCCGGCCGGCCGGCGGCGGCCGCATCGCCGACGGGACGCCCCTCGAGGATCAGCGCCTCGCGAACCGCCTCGTCGTAGTGGCCGGCCTTGGTGAGCACCTCGATCAGCTTCGAGTGGATCAGGGTGTTGCCGGGGAAGCGTGCGTGCAGGATGCGTCCGGACTCGATCGCGGACCGGTAGTTCACCGGAGCGTGATAGGTGTTGATGCTCATCAGAACGAAGCGGGCGTCGAGGCTGTGCCGCCCCTCGCTCGCGCGGACCTCCTCGAGGTAGGTGATGCCGGTGGTGCGATCGCCGGTCGGGACGAACCAGAGGAAGCTCATCCAGCGAAGCAGCCGCGGCAGCACGCTCGTGTAGTAGGAGGAGAGGCCGAGCTGGAACTTGATGTCGGACATGTCCGGGCGCAGCTCGAGAGCGCGCTCCAGCGCCTCCCGGCCGCGCTTGCCGAGACGCCCCGCGGTGAGGAAGTGGCCCCGCATGCCCTCGAGCCGGGTGCGGTGCAGCAGCGCCTCGCCGAGCTGGAAGAGGGCGACGGCGTCGTTCGGATCGGCCTTCAGCCGGGCCTCGCAGAGCTGCACCACTTCGTCGGAGCGCGAGCAGATCAGCTCGTCGTGGCTCTTGTCGCCGTGGTCGTAGACGATCCGCCACCAGGCGGTCTCGATCTCGTGGAGGGCCGCTCGAGGGTCCTCGGGATCGAGTGCACGCAGCTCCTTCCAGATCGCGTCCGCATCGCGGAGGCGTCCCTCGAAGTTCGCCTGGATGCCCTGATCGATGAGCCGGCGGCTCTGGAGCTCGCGGGAGGTCGGGTCCGGGAGCTCGTGGGCCATCGCCGCCGTGTCGAAGATCGGGAGCAGACTTGAGAGGAGCACGACGAACAGAGCCTGCGTCGCGCGGGCCGATCGTGTCCGAAGCTGCGAATCGCGCATTGGAGGGGCTCTCGCGATCGATGACGGGGCTCGGGTGGGAAACCGACCGGGAAGAAGCCTATCCGATGGCTTCGCGGCGCGCTCGCTCAGTTCCCCGGCGCGCGCGGCAGGCGGCCGAGTGCTTCGCGCAGCGCGGCGATGCGGACGGGCTTGAGAAGAAAGCCCACCCGCTCGTCGTCCGGCCGTTCATCGGCGGCGTAGGGATCGTGGCCGCTGCATACGAGGACGGGGACGTCCGCGTGGATGTGGCGGAGCTCACGGAGGCACTGCCATCCATCCATCCCCGGCATGCGGAGGTCGAGCAGGACGACCGTCACCTCGCCGCGGTGATCCCGGAGACGCTCGACGGCCTTGCGCCCATCGGCCGCTTCGATCACGCGGTGGTCGAGGTGGCGGAGCATCTGCGAGAGGGCGGCACGGACTTCCGCTTCGTCGTCGACCACGAGCGCCACGCCCCCGCCGATCAGTGCACCCGGGGCATGCTCGACCGGCTCCTCCAACGAGGAAGCCTGCGGCAGGTACACGACCATCCGCGTGCCCTCTCCCACCACGCTCTCGACCTCGATCCGGCCGTCGAGATCGCGAACGATGGTTCGTGCGCTCGCGAGCCCGAGCCCGTGCCCCTGCTCCTTCAGCGTGAAGTACGGGTCGAAGATCCGCCCTTGCAGCTCGGGCGGAATCCCCGGGCCTTGGTCGATCACGCTGAGTCGGACCCACGGGCCGTCGGCACCGGACGATTCGATCCGCTCGAGCTCGACGCGGATTCGACTCCGCGGCGGACTCGCCTCGCTCGCATTCAGGATCAGGTTCATGACCAACTGCTGGAGCCGCACGCGCTGCGTCCGGATACGCGCGTCGTCGGTGGCCGCGACCAGCTCGAGCGCGACCCCCTTCGGAACCACGGTCTCCATGAGTCCGATCAGCGACTCGACCTCCGCCTTCACATCGAGAAGCTGCTCGTCGGCGACGTCGCGCCCGGAGAAAGCCAGCAGCCGCGCCGCCAGCAGGCTCGCACGCTCGGCGCCGCGGATCACCTCCTCGACTGCACCGCTCGCCGCGTGACTCCCACCGATCTCCAGGAGCGCGACCTCGGCCTGTCCCATGACGCCGGTGAGCACGTTGTTGAAGTCGTGAGCCACGCCGCCGGCGACGAGGTGGAGGCCCGTCAGGGCCCCCGCCCGCTCGCGGATCTCGTTCGCGCGCTTCGACTGCCGGTACGAATAGAAGATCACGGAGGGGTAGAGAACCACCATCACGAGGACGGGAAGCTCCCATCCCGGAACGTCGTGGATCAGCGCGGCGGCCGTCATGCCGAAGGTGAGGATCACGGCAAACAGGGCGTAGAATGCGCTGCTCGAGCGGGTCTCCGCGACGCTCGGAGCCTGGACGACCATCAGGCCGATCACCAGGCCCGGGAACCAGAGGCTCGGCACCAGGTGGATCAGCACCAAAAGGGCGCACAGGTCGAAGAGCGGCTGGACCCACGCACTCTCCTCCACCGGGACGTGGCGCTCGATCCAGGTCGCCGCGGGCACGCAGACGAAGAGCAGGATGCCCGCGAGCCAGAAGCGATTCGGGCCGAACTCCGGCAGAACGCAGGCAAGCACGGCGATGGCCACGGCGGTGACGTTTCGGAAGAAGAGCACGGAACGCCGGCCGTCCCAGAAGGATCTGAGACCCGATGCGAGGGTTCGGTAGAGCATCCCACCGGGCAGTATAGAGCGAAGCCGGCCGCAGGTGTGACAAAGGACCATACCCCGGCACCGTCAATCAGCCTGGGCGAAGATCACCAGGCAGAATCGAGGCGATGGACGCGCGGAACCCCTCCATCCTGGGTCCTCTGGCGGATCTTCGATAGAATCCGTCGGGGATCAGAGCGTCGAGCGTGCCGGAGTACCCCGAGGTCACCGTCTACATCGAGCGCCTCGAAGCGATGCGCGCCGAGAACCACACCGCAAAGCGCGCGCTCACCGACCCGCGAATCCTCTCGGGCATCGGCAACGCCTACTCCGACGAGATCCTCCACCGCGCCGGGATGTCGCCCTTCAAACAGACCGGGGCGATGTCCGATCGCGACCTCGCGGCTCTACACCGGGCAGCCATCGACGTGCTCGAGGAGTGGACCGAGCGGCTCCGCGCCGACGTGGGCGATGGGTTTCCCGAGAAGGTCACCGCGTTTCGCCCGGAAATGGCGGTGCACGGGAAGTACCGCCAGCCCTGCCCAGTCTGTGGCAAGGCGGTGCAGCGGATTCGCTACGCCGACAACGAGGCCAACTACTGCGCGCAGTGTCAGACGCCCGCTCTCACCCGCTCGCGTCGGCGAGAAGCGCCGCTGCCCCCGCGCGGGCGGCTTCCTCCGGATCGACACGGCATTCCAGCTCCAGTATGGAGCGGCTGACCAGGGCGCGAAGCGACTCCATGTCATGGCCCGCGGGCTCGATCGGGGTTGCCAGATGGAGGGCGATCCGGGAGAAGGGTTTGGGGATCTGGAAGCGATCCCAGGTCCTGGTGAGGATCCAGCGTCGCGAGCTGGTCAGTGCAATCGGGATGATCGGCGTGCCGGTCGCCTGCGCCAGCTCGATCACACCGCGGTGGACGCGATTCCGGGGGCCCCGCGGCCCATCCACGGCGATCACGGCCCTACCGCCCTGCCCGACGAGGGTCTTCATCTCTTCGAGCGCCCGACGCCCGCCCTTCTCCACATTCCCCTTGCGCGAGGAGCCTCGCACCGCCCAGGCCCCTCGCACTCTCAGGCTCGGCACCAGGAGGTCGCCATCGCGCGATCGCGATACCATCGCGCACAGGCGTTCCTCGTCGTTGGCCATCAGGGCGAGGGCCTGGTGGGCGTGCAGAAGCGCAACGGAGTAGCCGCGCCGCGCGGCCCGCAACGCCGGGCGCGGATCGTGCCCGACGACGCGACAGCGGCAGGTGCTCCAGATCCCCAGCACCACCGAAGCGATGCACCACGCCGCGAGTCGGTACAGTAGCCTCATGGTGACCGCTGAGGATACTACCTGCGGAGAGCGCTCGACACCGCCTCGGAGAGCTGTGCCGCAAGGTAGGGCTTATGGACGAATCCCAGCATCCCCTCGTCGAGCAATGCCTGAACGGTTCCATCCAGGGCGTGGCCGCTCGTCAGCACGGCCTTTGTACCGGGAGCGATCTTCCTGAGCGCCCGAAAGCAGTCGCCTCCATCCATGCCCGGCATGGTGATGTCGAGGACCACGAGATCGATCTCTCCCGCGTGCTCACGGTAGTAGTCGACGGCCTCCTCACCGCTTTCCGTGCATACCACGGCGTACCCCAAGGAGGCGAGCATCCTCGCCGTCGCCGCGCGGACCACTTCCTCGTCATCCACGAACAGGATTCTTTCGCTCCCGCGGACGGGCTCCCTGGCCTGCGCTGCCTCTCCGGAAGCGTCCCTGCCCTCCGCGACCGGCAGGTACACCTCGAACCGGGTCCCGACGTCGACCTCGCTCTGGACGCGGATTGCCCCCGCATGGTTCTTGACGATCCCGAAGACCATTGCGAGGCCCATACCGGTGCCTTCGCTTCGCCCCTTGGTGGTGAAGAACGGCTCGAAGACGTGGTCGCGTACGTCTTCGGGAATGCCGATTCCGGTGTCGGTCACGGCAATCACGTTGTACCGGCCGCGCGGAAGCTCGGGAAACAGCGGGTCGCGCGCTTCGTCGAGGTCCACCATGGCGGTCTCGATCTCGATCTCACCGCCCGCGGTCATGGCGTCACAGGCATTGATGGCGAGATTCATGACGACCTGCTGGAGCTGGCTCGGATCACCCATCACGACCGGCGGATCGGCCTTGCGTCGCTCCGAGATGTCGATCCGGCGGTCGACCGTGCGGGAGAGGAGGGCGATCACGTCGCCGATGACTCGGTGCATGTCGACGGGAACGTTCCGCTGCTTCGCCCTCTTTCACCTCACCGTCCACCGCACTTACGCGCATATCATCCGTGATTCGCCCCCGGCCGCCAATCCGCCGGCCACAGAAACCGAGGGGTAGAGGGAGGTTTCCCCAGGGGACTCCTCAATCGAACGCCAGCTCGGGCGATCACCCGTCAAGCGGCCCCCGTGAAAGACCGATGAGGCGTCCGATGGCGGAGAGAGCCCTCGCAGAACGACGAGCCGAACTCCGAAAGAAGAGGACCCTCTTCTGCCAGCTCGAATGTGGGGGGAAGCGGATTCCAGCCGTCGTCCTCGACCTCTCGCCATCGGGGCTCTTCGTGCGTACCGCCATCGCCGCTCCGCGAGGCACCGAGGTCGGGGTCACGCTTCGTTGCGCAGGCGGCAAGTCGTGGCATCTCCCCGCAGAGATCGCCCGCGACGCTCAGGCCGGCTGGAGCAGCGACCTGCTTCACGCCCTGGGAATGGGATTGAGGATCACCGCCACTCCGGATGGCTTCGCCGAGTTCGTCGAGAGCCTCAAAGCGGACGGGTGGCGCTCCGGGTAGGACCGCCGTCGAGGCTTGCGGCTTCGGCGTGACGCCCCTGCTTGCGCAGGTAGACGGCCAGATTGCGGCGCGCGGTCGGATAGTCGGGATGCCGGCGTATCAGCTCCCGGAAGATCGTCTCCGCGCGCGGGTCCCCCTTCGCCGCGTAGACGATCCCGAGCCGGTTGCGCAGGTGGGGGATCTCAGCCACCGGCCCAGCGCCCGCGAGGTGGGGCCCCACACGCTCCTCCTCGCCGAGGCGCGCGCATTGGATGGCGAGGTGCATGTGGGTCTCGGGATTGGTCGGATCGAGGCGCAACGCATCGCGGTACGCCGCGAGCGCTCGCTCGTAGTGACCGACCTGCTCCCAGAAACCGCCCAACCGCCCCATCAGCTCGGGCGCATCCGGGGCCAGCTCCCGGGCTCGCTGCGCGTAAGCGTCGGCCGCGCGCAGGTTGCCCGCGCGCGCCTCCACCCACACCATGGCGGCCTGCGCGGTGGGCGAGTCGGCCTCGAACTCGAGGGCCACCCGGTAGGCTTCCTCCGCGGCCTCAAGGTGGCGCGCCTGGAGCCGAGCGTCCCCCAGGATCAGGTGGTACTCCGCCGACTCCGGCACGAGCGCGACCGCGGCCTCCGCGTGGCGGGCCGCCCGATTCGAGAGTCCGCGCAGCAACAGCACCCGAGCCAGGAGAGCGTGGGCGAAGGGGCTCGCGGGGAGCCCAGCGACCAGCTCGACCAACTCGCCCTCCGCTCGGTCCAGGTCGTGGTCGTTCAGCGCGTTGACAGCGTCGAAGTAGCGGCCCATCCAGGCGAGCCCGTCCTTGGGGTCCATCCCCGTGGCGGTCGCGGGCTGCTCGGGGAGCATGTAGCCCAGGCCTGCCAGCCGCCGGCGCGTGTCCGGGTCGATCTGAGCGGCGCGGCGAGAGGCCTCGCCCGCCAGGATGTCGTCGAGCCGTTCCTCGAACGCGGCGACTGCCGAGCCGTGTGCCTGCGGCTCAGCCACCAGCAGGTTCCGCAGCTGGGCCGTATCACGGCGCGCGTCGTAGAGCTCCGGTCGCGGTGCGCGCACGTAGTGGTGATCGGGCGTGCGCACGGCGAAGAGCGGGCTCCAGCCGTGGTGCAGCTCCGTCGCCAGCGTCTCCGCGTAGGCGCCGCGTCGCACCGGATCAGCAGCGCCCGACCAGGACGAAGCCAGGTCACGGCCGTCCACGCCCGGCAGGGGATCGAGCGCGAGCAGGGACAGGATCGTCGGCGCGATGTCTACGCTGCTCACCACCCCGGACACCGTCCGCCCGGCGGGCACCCCGGGGCCGCGCAGCAGGAGCGGCACCGCAAGCGTGGCGTCGTAGAGGGTGTAGCTGTGGGTGAGCTCGCCGTGCTCACCGAGGCTCTCGCCGTGATCCGCCGTCACGACGACCAGGGTTTCGGCGAGGTCGCCGGAGGCGCGCAGCTCCGCCAGGAGGCGCCCGAGCTCCGCGTCCACGTAGGCGATCTCTCCGTCGTAGGGACGCCCCCGGAACTCCGCCGCAAAGGGCATCGGCGGCTCGTGCTCCATGTGCGGATCGTAGTAGTGGACCCACAGGAAGAACGGGCGTGGCGCGCGTTCCAGCCAGGCGAGCGCGCTCGCGGTCACCGCGCTCGCCGAGCGCTCGAGGAAACCGCCGGCCACCGCGCGCTGCCCGGTCATGCGGTCGTCATAGCTCTCGAAGCCCTGGTCGAGCCCGAAGCGCTTCGCCAGCACGAAGGCCCCCAACACGGCACCGGTGGTGTACCCGGCCCCCCGCATCCGCTCGGCGAGGGTCTCGACCTTGGCATCCAGTCGGAAGCCGCCATTGTCTCGCACGCCGTGGTGAGGCGGGTAGAGCGCGGTGAGGATCGAGGTGTGGGATGGCAGCGTCATGGGAGTGGGGGCGATCGCGGTCTCGAATCGAACCCCCTCCCGCGCGATCGCGTCCAGAGTCGGCGTGCGCGCGTCCGTCGCTTGGTAGGCACCCACGTGGTCCGCGCGCAGTGTGTCGATCGTGACCAGGAGCACACTCGGCCCGGAAGGCCGCGTCTGAAACCCGATCCGGTTGCAGCTCGTCACGGCCGCGCACAACAGGACGGCGAGGACGAGGCGCTTCGAATTCATTGCCTACCCCGAAGCAGTCTCCCCTACATTACTTCGGATGGCGGCATGCTCGGGTTGAGCTGGGCCGTCGGCGGGCACCCGCTGGCGGGCATGATCGAGAAGCCCTCCGGCTCCTCCCCGATCCACGAGAGAAACCCGAACGCTCTTCCCCCATCCTCCGTCCTTGCCACGAACGCGCGCCCTTCATTGCCATCGGACCTGGTCGCGGTCAGGAAGAGCGTGCACGACCGGGAACCATTCACGATGTAGTCGGTTCTCGCCGCGATGCCCCTCTGCCCGAACATGGGCAGATCGAAGGGTCCGTCCCAGCTCCCGCATCGGTCACAGGAACTGGCGAACCAGGATCGTGAGCCAGACGCGGGCCCCGGGTGCCTCGCGGCGGAGCTGGAGAATAATTAATACTTCTGGTAGTATTCTATTGTGTCCGCTATCGCAACAGACGGCTCCAAACCCTGGACGGACGTCTACTCGCCCAAGCAGGCTCGCAGCAAGCGCACCCAGGCCGCCATCCTGGCGGCGGCCCGGGCGCTGATCGCCGAAGCGGGTGTCGACTCTTTCACCATCGCGGACCTCGCCGCCCGGGTCGGCCTCACCAAGGGGGCCTTCTACGCCCGCTTCCGCGACAAGGATGCGTTGCTCGACGCCCTCCTTCGCGAGATCATCCAGGAGAACCGCGCCGAGCTGGCGACCTTCCTGGAGAGGCTGCAGGGGACCGATGCGTCGCTCTCCCAGATTGTGCGGGCATCGGTGCCCGTCGCGGTGCGTCTCTCGAGCGAGCGGGCGGCGCTGCTGCGCCTGCTCGCGTTGGAGCACCGAGGCAGCGAGCGCGCACGGCGCCGGATTCTGCAGGTGATCGAGGAGCTCATGGCACCGATCCGCGCCCTCTTCCACGAGCGTCGCCACGAGCTCTCGCATCCCGATCCAAACGTGGCTGCGGGGATGTTCGTCGTCTTGCTCTACGGGCTGCTCGACTGGAGTCTCCTGGCGAGGGAGTCGTCGACGCCGATCGTGCCGCCTTCGGACACCGCGCTCGTGCAGGAGATGACCCGCGCGCTCGTCGGATACCTCGGACTGGAAGAGGAGCAGCAGGAATGATGGAACGACAGGTCTTCGGCAGCCCGGAGAGTCCCCTCGCGCGCTTCGAAGGATGGTCCACCCGCTCGCTGCACATCCCCATGCGCGACGGAGTCAAGCTCGCCGCGGACATCCTCCTCCCGAAGGGTCTCGCGCCGGAGGCCCGGATCCCCGCGCTCGTCGCGCAGACGCGCTACTGGCGCTCGAGAGAGCTGCGCGCGCCCCTCAAGTGGTTCCTGAAGCCCCACCGCCTCGACGCCTACTCGAAGGACCTCCTGCCGTTCTTCACCGGCCACGGCTACGCGCTGGTCCTACTCGATGTGCGCGGCACGGGCGCGTCCTACGGTGAGTGGCCACAACCGTGGCCCGATGCCTCGACGCACGACGTGGAGGAAATCGCCGAGTGGATCGTGTCCCAGTCCTGGTCGAACGGGCGAATCGGCGGTTACGGTACCTCCTATCTGGGAACCACGGCCGAGCTGATGGCCGCGCCCGGCCACCCGGCGATCCGCGCGGTCGTGCCGATGTTCAACCATCCCGACAGCTATCAGGACATTGCGCTTCCGGGAGGAATCTTCCATCGCCGTTTCATCGAGGCCTGGGGGAACTTCGATCACGATCTCGACAACAATACCGTGCCCCCCGAGTTCGGAGTCCTCGGCCGTCTGATGATCAAGGGTGTGAAGCCCGTCGACGGCAACCGCGGCCGGAGACTCCTGCGAGAGGCGGTGGCCAGTCACGCGAGAAACGGCCACGCCTTCCACCTGGGAAGGGAGCTGACGTTCCGTGATGAGGCGGCGCCGGGCAAGAAGCTCTCCGTCGATGACACCACCGTCGCGAGGTATCAGAGCGAGATCGAAGAGTCCCAAACCGTGAGCTTCGGATTGGGGAGCTGGATGGACGCGGGAACCGCCGATGCGGTGATCCGCCGCTTCCTCACCTTCGACAATGCGAAGCGGGCAGCGATTGGCGCCTGGGAGCACGGAGGGCGATTCCACGCGAGTCCCTATCGGCCGCCCGATGCGACGCCCTGCCCGGGACTGCCTGGTCTGTACGAGGAGATGCTGTGCTTCTTCGATGCCCATCTGAAGGACGTCGACAACGGCGTCGCCGACGAGAAGGTCCTCTTCTACTACACGATGGCCGAGGAGCGCTGGCACAGGACCGCGAACTGGCCGCCCGAGGGCGTGGAGATGCGGCGTTGGTACTTCCAGGCGGACCAGGCCCTCACCGGTGATGCCCCCGACTCACACGGTACGGCGGATCGATTCGCCGTCGACTTCGAGGCCTCCACAGGGCCCTCGAACCGCTGGTGGGAGATGGCGGTCTTCGACGACGAGACCGTCGTCTATCCGGATCGCTCCGGTGCGGAGAAGCATGCGCTCTCGTACACGTCGCCGCCCGTGGAGTGCGACGTCGAGATCACTGGCTATCCCGTGGTCACGCTCCACGTCACCTCCACCCACACCGACGGCGCCTTCTACGTCTACCTGGAGGACGTCGACCCGAACGGGCGTGTCACCTACGTGACGGAAGGTCAGCTGCGCGCGCTGCACCGCAAGGTCAGCCACTCGGGATCGCCCTACACGCTGCAGGTGCCCTACCACACGTTCGCGTGCGAGGATGCTGAACCGCTCGTGCCTGGCGAGCCCGCAGAGCTTCACTTCGGTCTGCATCCCACCTCGGTGCTCATCCGCAAGGGTCACAGGATCCGCGTCCTCATCACCGGACACGACGCCGGCACGTTCCAGCGAATCCCGGCAGAGGGCACGCCGGAGATCACCGTCGCGCGCAGCAGTGAGCGACCCTCCTGCATCGACCTTCCGATGCGTGCAAGAGGTTGACGGCACCAACGTCTGACTTCCCCACCGAAGTCGGCGCCACGGATTCCTGTTCCGACGCAGAACCATTCGTCAGTTCTGAATGGTCTGCTCGCGTGCGCTCGCGATCGCTGCGATGCAGCGGTCGACATCGTCGTCGGTCGTGGTCCAGCCCGAGACCGAAATCCGCAACAGGCGCTGATCGCGCCAGCTCGTAGTGCCACACCACAGGGTTCCGTCCTGCTCCAGCCGTTGCTGCATCTGCAGGGTGGTCTCCGCGTCGCCGACCCTGACCAGGATCTGGTTCAACACCACCTCGTTCATGACCTCGACACCGTCGATCGCGTCGAGCCCCGCGGCAAAGCGGCGCGCGAGCCGGCAGTTGCGCTCGACCAGCTCAGCGATCCCCGATCTGCCCAGCGACCGGATTGCGGCCCAGGTGGCGAAACCCCGCGCCCGACGCGACGATTCGGGGACGAAATCCCCGCCGCCGAACACCCGGTCTCCCGTCTGCCCGGTCAGGTACTCGGCGGTATAGGCCATCGCCGTCGCGTGCACGTCGGGATGAGCACAGAATACGTAACCGGAGTCGTAGGGCACGTTGAGCCATTTGTGGCCGTCGACTCCCCACGAGTCGGCGAGTTCGATGCCGTCGACCAGATGGCGCGTGCGTGGATTGGCCGCGGCCCACAGGCCGAAAGCACCATCGACATGTAGCCAGGCCCCCGCTGCGCGGGTCACACGGCCAATGCGGTCGAGTTCGTCGAAAGCGCCCGTGTTCACATTGCCGGCCTGGGCGCACACGATGGCTGGCTGTTGCGGCCGGGAAGCGAGCACGTCACCCAGCACATCCGCATCGATCGAACCGCCGAGAACGAAGCCGAAATATCGCGGCCCGGCCGAGCCCATCAGGCCGGGCTCCGCGCCACGAACGAGCTCGGCGATGACGTCTTCTGCCGCCGTCGGACCTTCCGGCAACTCGGCACGAATATGCTCGAGCAGCTCGGCGCGCGATGCCGCCGGCCCAACCCGGCGGCTGCTCAAATCCTCACGATAGTCCGTGATGAGATCGGCAACCGAATGCAGTAGCGGTCGGAGATCGGACATCTGCGCAATCCTCGGTCAATTGTGATTGTCCTCAACCCCGACGGCGCAATCTCGCCAGGAGAGGTTCCAGCGACACAACGATTCCGGGGACACAATATCCAAACGAAAGCTGGCGACAACGTATTGAGGCAGTTCTCGGGCACGCTGTTCCCCGAATTACTTCCCGCGCTTGACCAGGGTGACCGAGGTGAGTCCTCCGACGGCCAGAAGCGCCCAGAAAGCGAAGGGCAGCGCGGGATCGAGGCTGGCCAGGCTGTTGCCGAGCGGTGGGGCGAGCATGCCGCCGAAGCCGGCGAAGACCATGGTCAGTCCCACGGCGGTCCCCGCGTAGCCGGGCCCGACGCCGTCGGTCTCGATGATCGTGGTAATCAGCACCGCCATGAATCCGTCGCGGGCGATGCCCGCCACGATCACTGCGACCCACACCAGTGCGCCCGTGGCCACGGAGAGGAGGCCCGTTCCGATGATGACCATCAGGATGGCCCCGATCAGTACCGGCTTGCGGGAAGGAAGGCGCGCCGAGAGCACGGCCAGCGGGATCGTGAACAGCATGCTGACGCCGTGAAACGCGGCCAGGGCTCCATCGGCCTGCGCCCCCGGCCACCCGATGTCCCGCAGATACAGCGGCAGATAGCCGAGGGTGCCTAGCACGCACCCCTGGAAACCCAGCAGGGCAAACCCGAGCAGCCACACGTTTCTGATGCGCACGACGTGGGACAGACCGCGCCGCAGTGGATCCGGGCCGGGTCGAACCGCAGGCGCGCTGGTGGCCGAGGGCGGGTTGCGGATCAGCAGCCAGGGGATGCTGATGGCGACGGAGATCGCGCCGTAGAGGAACAGGGTGTTCCTCCAGCCGCCGAGCCACGGGGAGAGATACGTCGCGCTGATGATCGATCCCACCATGAAGCCAAGGGCCATGCCCATGGACGCGACCCCGTTGGCAAGTCCGAGCCGCCGCCCCGAGAACCACATGCCGCAGGTCTTGTGCACGTTCGTCGGCACGGCGGGAAAGAGGAAGCCGGACAGCAGGACGGCCAGCGCCAGCGTGAAAAAGCCCTCGGCGAGCCCCCTCGATGCGGCCGCCGCCCCGGTCAGCACGCACAGGACGCTGAGCGTGCGTCGGGGCCCGAAGCGGTCACCGAGCATGCCGCCGATCAGCCCGCTGAACATCCCCGCGAGGGGCGCCATGCCCCAGATCGCCCCGACCTGGACCAGGCTCAGGTGCAGGTCCCCCGAGATCTCCTTGAAGAGCACGGGCAGGCACATCATCGGCGCGGCGACGGTGAAGGCGGCCGTCAGCGCCGCCAGCGTGAGCACGTAACGTCCGTAATCGGACTCCTCACCGCGGCTGCTCATTGCGCTCCCGAACCCGCGTGCGGGCTGATTGAAGTGAACGGGGACGTGACCTGCCCCAGTTTGTCGTACCAGTTCCGATGTTAGTGCAACCAGCAATTGAGCCTGTTGAGCCTGCCCCCTTGGTTGGTCCAGCCTGGTGCTCTTCTTCTCAGCCTTGAGAACACAGTTCCGGCGCAACGCCCCGGAGACGGTGGACATGGAGCAGCAGACGGCCATCCTGGAAGCGATCCCGTGGGAGCGCCGGGGTGCGTTTCTTGCTGCTGCAACGGAAGCCCTACGCCTAGGAGAAATCCGCGCCTGCGACCTGTCCGACTACCATGACGGGAAGCTGCGCGTGTCAAAAGCTACCCAGGGCCCCCGGCTGGACGCTCCCGTGCGTCACACGAAGAACCGCAGCGCCGAGTGGCGAGAGCTGTGGCACCCCGAGTTGATCCGCTGGATTGAGTGGCGCCTATCGAAAGCCACACCCGAGGCGCGGCTGCGCGGTGAGGTTGCGCTCTTCTGGAACCCGACCGCGCGCAACCGGGAGAAGCGATGGAACCCTGCCTCGATGGAGCGCGAGTGGCACCGTGCCTGCGAGAAGGTGGGCGTCTCCGTGTCGCTCCAGGAAGGGACCCGACACACGACGCTGACGGCGCTCGGGGCCACACTGCCTGAGCGGATGCTGCGCGCATTCTCCCGGCACCGCGACAGGCGGTCGCTGGACCGCTACTCGAAGCCGCGCCCGACACCCGCGGCGATCGTGCGCGCACTGCCCAGGCGGCCCAAAGTGGCCCTGGGTGGCCCCTGGAGGGTGAAGGGCCAGAAAAAGACCTTTAGAAACAGGTACTTATGGCGGGGCGGACGGGACTCGAACCCGGGGAGTCCGAGGATAACCCCTCGGCATAGCTGGGGTTTTGGCTCCCGGCCCTGTGCTCATGGCGTGCTCATGGCCCGGGCAACGCAGATCAATGCTGGAATCGAAGCGGAGATCATAAAGACTGGTATTCAGTTCATATAATCTGCTATTCAGTCTTTCTATGCTCGAGGGAATCTTCGGGAACCGAACGGCGGAGAAGGTCCTGCTCTACCTGGAGCAGTACGGCGAGGGGTACGCGCGCGCCATCGCCACGACCTTCGGCGATATCTCGGTGAGCATGGCCCTGGCGCAGCTGAAGCGTTTCGAGGCCGCTGGCCTGCTCGTCAGCCGAAGGCAAGGGCGAACGCTGCTGTTCTCATGGAACCCGCGCTACTTCGTCCTCGATGAGGTGCGCACGATCCTTCGCAAAGCCCTGGCGGCCCTCCCCGCCTCCGAAAGGCGACGCTACTTCAGCCAGCGCCGTAGACCCCGCCGATCGGGCAAACCGAAGTGACGACGATTGCGCGCGATCACACCCTCGAGGAAGTCGCCGCGGTGGTGTGTGAGGCACTGGACCGCGCCGGGATCCCTGTCGTCCTGTCGGGCGGAGCCGTCGTCTCCATCTACTCGGACAACGCGTACGAATCCTTCGACCTCGATTTCATCCGACAGGGCGTAGCCCGGAAGGTCGATCGGGTGATGATCGAGCTTGGCTTCCGCTCTCAGGGGCGCCACTGGACCCACCCGGACTCGCCCTTTTGGGTCGAGTTCCCGCCTGGACCGGTCCAGGTCGGGGATGCCGTCGTCAGCAAGTTTGCCGAGCTACGAACCCGATTGGGCACGCTCCGCCTCCTGGCGCCGACCGAATGCGTCATGGATCGACTCGCTGGCTACTACCACTGGGACGACCCGCAGTGCCTCGAGCAAGCGATTGAAGTCGCACGCCGCCGCTCGATCGACCTCAAGCGGATCGAAAGCTGGTCTCGCAGCGAGCGATCCCCCGAGAAGTTCAGGCGGTTCCGAGAACGTCTTCCAGAAGAGGGCCAGAATCGCAGGTAAACCTTGCCTGGCGAGAGGAATCCGGCAGTGCTCGGGCTTTCTGGCGGGGCGATCGAGCGCCGTACGTGGGAGGACTTCGGAGATCGACGGCCCGGAGGAATCCCTCGCCTCGCCGCGCGGCACCCCCTAACCTGCCGGCCATGCCGAAGAAGCGTGCATGGGAGCTTCGGGATCCGGAGGCGAGCGCGGAGGCCCGGAAGTACGCGCATCCGGTGCCAAGCCGGACCTACATCCAGCAGTACCTCGGCGACCAAGGCGTTCCGGTGCCGTTCGACGATTTGGTCGAGGCGTTCAGGCTGGATCGCCAGGAGCGGAGAGCGCTTGGCGTACGGCTGAAGGCCATGGTTCGCGACGGGCAGGTCATCCCGAACCGTCGAGAAGGGTATTGCCTGGTCGATCGGGTTGCACTCGTCACGGGCGTGGTGAGCGCGCACAGGGACGGCTTCGGGTTCGTGGTTCCGGACCACGGCGGGGATGACGACGTGTACCTCTCGTCGCGCGCCATGCGTGAACTGATGCACGGAGACCGGGTTGCGGTTCGCATCCGGGGGCACGACTGGCGGGGGCGGCCGGAAGGCTCGCTCGTCGAGGTGCTCGAGCGGAATACGAGCTCGGTGGTCGGGAAATACCTCCGGGAGCGTGGAGTCGGGTTCGTCGTGCCGGAGAACCCGCGCGTCACCCATCGGATCGCGGTGCCCGCCGACGCGGTCGCGAGTGCGAGACCGGGGCAGGTGGTGCTCGCCGAGATCACGGCGCAACCGACCCGGCAAACGCCGCCCATTGGCCGGATCGTCAAGGTGCTCGGCAAGCCCAACGCGCCCGGGATCGAGATCGAGATTGCGATCCATGCCCACGCCCTGCCGACGGACTGGCCTGTGGCGGCAGAGAAGGAGGCCCGGCGCCTGGGGAAGGAGGTGCCGGCCGAGGCGAAGCGCGGGCGCGAGGATCTGCGGCACCTGCCGCTGCTGACGATCGACGGAGCGGATGCACGGGATTTCGACGACGCGGTCTTCTGCGAGCCCACGTCTGCCGGCTGGCGGCTCAACGTCGCCATCGCGGACGTCGCCCACTATGTCGAGCGCGGGTCGCCAATCGACGAGGAGGCCCGGAGCCGTGGGACCTCGGTCTACTTCACACGCCGGGTTCTGCCGATGCTGCCGGAGGTGCTCTCGAACGGGCTCTGCTCGCTCAACCCCAAGGTCGATCGCCTCTGCATGGTCTGCGAGATGCGGGTGGGGCGTGACGGGAAGGTCTCACGGGCACGCTTCTTCGAAGCCGTCATGCGCTCCCAGGCGCGGCTCACCTACGAGGAGGTCGCCGCAACGATCTTCGACGGCGACGCGAAGCTGCGCCGGAAGCACGCCCGGCTGCTGCCGCACCTCGAAGACCTGCACGACGTGTTTCGTGCGCTCCTCGGCCACCGGCGCAAACGCGGCGCCATCGACTTCGACATCCCGGAGGCCTACGTCGAACTGGGCGAGGATCGCCGGATCGAGTCGATCAGCACCTACGGACGCAACGATGCGCACCGGATGATCGAGGAGTGCATGATCGCGGCCAACGTGTCCGCCGCATGCTTCCTGGGTCGTCACAAACTTCCCACGCTGTACCGCGTGCACGACAAGCCCACGGAGGAGCGGTTCAAGGAGCTGAAGGCCTTTCTCGCGATTTTCGGAGTGCCGTTTCCGCGGGTCAAGGACCTCCAGCCCCGGCACTTCGCCCGGGTGCTCGAGCGCATCAAGGGCAAGTCCTACGACGCGCTGGTCGAGACCGTGCTGCTCCGTTCCATGGCGCGTGCAGCGTATCAGCCGGACAACCTCGGCCACTTCGGTCTGGCGCTGGCGCACTACGTCCACTTCACCTCGCCCATCCGCCGCTACCCCGACCTGCTCGTTCACCGCGCCATCAAGCATCTGCTCTCGGGCAAGAAGCCGGGCAGCTTCCCGTACTCGCCCAAGGACATGGACCGACTCGGCCGGCACTGCTCGATGACAGAGCGGCGTGCGGACGACGCCACGCGCGATGCCATTGCGTGGCTCAAGTGCGAGTTCATGCTCGACAAGATCGGCCAGGCGTTCGACGGAGTGATCACGGGCGTGACCAGCTTCGGAGTGTTCGTCCAGCTCCAGGACGTGTTCGTGGAGGGGCTCGTGCACGTGACGTCTCTCGAGAACGACTACTACGAGCTCGACGCACCGAAGCACCGGCTGGTGGGCACCCGCAGCAAGAAGGTCTATCAGCTCGCCGCCCCGCTCCGAGTCGAGGTGGTGGACGTGGACATGGAGCAGCGGCGGATCGACTTCGAGCCGGTGGAGCCGAAGGTGCGATCCCGAGGCAAGCGGGCCCGTGGCAAGGTGCCGGACCAGCGGGGTCGCCGGAGACGCGCAGCAAATCGCGCGAAGGAGCGGAGGCTCAGGTAGAACGGCTACCAGCGCAGAACGGCGCTGCCCCAGCTGAACCCGATCCTACGTCGTAAGGTCAAATAACTCCGAGGCCGAAATTGCCCGTCCACTCGCGGGGTTGCGCTCGATTTCGGGCTGCATTCTCATCTGCGCGTGGCTGCCGCGCCCCCGAAGGGATTGAGCGGCGCCCCAGCTCATGATGTCACCCTTATATATAGATAGGAGTATCTGCGCCCCATGGAAGCCGTCGAAGCCTTCGCTCTGGTCGCCGGTCACGTGGATGAAGAGCTACTACTGCGCAACGAGTACCTGGCCGCCGAGAATGAGATCCTCCTCTCAAAGTTGAGCGCCCGGCCCCAACTGACCGATTCGGAACGCATCCGTCTAGCGAAGCTCGGCAGGCGGCTCGGTCTGAAGGTCCTGAAGGACGTCGCCGCGATCGTGAAGCCGGAGACGATCCTCGCCTGGTACCGCAAGCTCGTGGCCAAGAAGTTCGACGGCTCGGCCAAGCGCGGAAAGAGTGGGCGCCGTCGTGTGGACGAAGAGGTGGAGAAGCTCGTATTGCGTATGGTCGAGGAGAATCCAACCTGGGGCTATGACCGAGTTGTGGGGGCGCTGTCGAACCTCGGCCACGACATCAGCGACGAGACGGTGGGCAATATCTTGAAGCGCAATGGCGTTCCGCCGGCGCCGCGACGAAAGCCAGACATCCCGTGGTCGGAGTTCATCGAGAGGCACCAAGACGTGATCGCCGCCTGTGACTTCTTCACCACCGAGGTGCTCACGCCGATGGGTTTGATCACCTACTACGTGCTCTTCTTCCTCAAGATCGGGAGTCGGGAAGTCCACATCGCCGGTGTCACGCAGCATCCGAACGAGGGCTGGATGAAGCAGGTCGCAAGGAACGTCACGATGGAGGAATGGGGATTCCTGTGTGGTCAGCGGTACTTGATATTCGATCGCGACTCGAAGTTCTGCTCATCCTTTCGGCGACTGATCCGCTTGGCCGGCATCAAGCCCATCAGACTCCCGCCCATGTCGCCGAACTTGAACGCCTACGCCGAAAGGTACGTGAGAAGCGTGAGAGAGGAATGTCTGTCTCGGATCGTCCCATTCGGGGAAGAAGGGCTCCGGCAAGTCTTGAACGAGTTTGTCGCGCACTATCACGAGGAGAGGAATCATCAAGGCAAGGATAACCTGTTGCTCTTCCCGTTGGTGGAGCCACCGTCGTCGCCCGGGGGCGACGCCATCGAGTGCAAGCAGCGCCTCGGCGGGATGCTGAAGTACTACCATCGGGAAGCGGCGTAGCCGGTCATGGATGAGATTTCGGCGGAACAGCGAGCTCAACCATGTGAGTCTATTGAGGTTTCCCCGAATTGTGTTTCTTGACCATACGGGCTAGGCCGCGGAATCCAAGTTCTCGCGAATGATCCTTGGATGACGTGCGGCGATTCGGAGCAATGCGATCGCCGGTCCCTCCGGCTGTCTTCGTCCCTGCTCCCAGTTGCGCAGTGTATGAACGCTGATTCCGATCGCTCGCGCGAACTCGGCCTGCGTGAGGCCGACGAAGGTCCGAAGCGCGGCAATGTCCTGCCCGGACTCGAAGCGCCCCTCCATCAGCCGTCTTCGCAAGCGGGCGGGAATGGCTCGTTTCAGTTGTTCGTCAGTCAGTTCGGGGATGTCCGTCATCGATTCTGATCCATGTACGAGCGGTACAAGGACTGCTCGCGGTTGTTGGCCCAACGGGCACCGATGATTCGAATGATGTCTTCCTCTCGCTCCGTGAAGACGATGACGACGAGCCCGCGTTCGATGGGACCGATCGCGATGAAGCGATCTTCGAAGTCGGAGTGCTCGCTGTCGAAGATCTCCAGATAGTCGATTTCTGATTCGAAGAGACTTCGGACCTCTAGGAAGGAGACGCCGTGCTTCTCTTGATTGAGCAGGTCTTTCGCATCGTCCCACTCGATCCGCACGGATAAGAAGGTACGCCATTGGCGTAGTCAGTCAATGGCTTAGTGTCGTGGCGACCCGGAGCAGCCTGTCGGAGAGGCAGACGATTGATCCAGATCGACAGCGAGGGAGCGGGACGATCGAGCGCCGTACGTGGGACAACTCCGGCGGCCCCGCCCTGCCGACGGGCCCTGCCGGTGACCGGACCGAGCCGGCGCCGGAACTCCTCGGCGTGACGAGGGCCCAAGGCCCCAGCCTCACAGGCATGAGTTCTCGGGACGGACAACCGAACCGCCAGAAGACGGCGGCAGAATGTGTACTACTCCGTACCGGGTCTATTGTCTCTCGAGCCGTTTCCAAGCGGCCTTCTGCGTCAGTCGCTCCACGCCGTTCCAGGCCGAGAGAGTCCTCGCCTGGAGATTCAACCTCCCCCTGGTCCTCTCCCAGTTGCCGACAGTACCAACGCTCAGGCCCAGGAGGCGAGCGAACTGGGTTCTCGACATGCCAAGCTTCTTGCGAAGGTTGGCCACGGCCTTGCCCGTGACAGCGCGGCTGGCTGTGGCGCTTCTACCCTTGCGCTTCGATCCGGATTTCGCTCGGCTCACGGTCTTCTTGGCTTTCTTGCGAGTCGCCTTCTTGCGCCGGCGGGACCGGGTTTCGGATTCGGTCGCCATTTCGATGCCGAATACGTCCGAGATGTCACCGGCGGGGAGGCGCCTACCCCCGCGTCCCCGCTTTCGGGTGGCGGCCACGACCCCCGCCTCGGTCCTGATCAATTCCTCGTGGTCCACGCCGCGCAGCAGGAAGAGCAACTCTGGTTTCTCGTCGAGTCGCGCTCCGACGCCGTACAGTACCGCGGCAACATGCTTGCACATGACAGCCCAGTCGGGGCAGTCGCAATCCAGGGAAATCTCCGCCGGACGCGGGAAGAGCCCCTTGCTACGGTCGGTGACCACCTCCATGACGCTTTCCGACAGCTTCCCCTGGAGCAGTTCCAGCAGGGATCCGATGCTGCCGGAGCACTTTCTCTTGACGGTGTTCCACTTCTTGGCTGGAAGCCCCTCGATCGTCACGGTCACGTTGTAGAGCTGCGAACCGCTCACGATGGCCTGAATCGCACCCCTCTCGATCTCGAGATGGCAGACGGAACCATTGCGAACGTAGGTTCTCCCACGAGGAAGGCGGTTGGAGTAGTCACTGAAGCTCTCCAGGTGGGTGCACCAGGCCTTGCCCCAGAACGTCCGAGCGATGGTTCGGCCCTCGATCAGGATCGGCTGGATGTCCAGGCCCGCCTTGCTCAGCTTGTCCATCTTTCGCTGAGCCCGAGCGCGTCGAGTCGCCACGGGGACGTAGGTTCGCCATTGATTTCCGTAGGGAGCCATCAAAGGTCTCCTAGATCATGGACCTGTCGACGTCCAATGATACGAGCTGGATCAGCTCCTCGTCTCCCATTTCGGTCAGGACGGCCGTGGCGTCGCCCTCGAGGAGGTCTCCAGCCAGGGCGGTCTTCTCCTCGATCAAGTCATCGATCCTCTCCTCGACCGTTCCGCGACAGATGAACTTGTGTACCAGAACGTTTCGCTTCTGACCGATGCGAAAGGCCCGGTCGGTGGCCTGGTTTTCCACGGCCGGGTTCCACCACCGGTCGAAGTGGATCACGTGAGAGCCTTCAGTGAGATTCAGACCGGTGCCGCCGGCCTTCAGGGAAAGCACAAAGTACGGCGGCCCGTCTTCCCTCTGGAAGGTGTCGATCATCGCCTTACGCTTCTTCACCGCCACGCCGCCGTGGAGGATGAGCCCCTCTCGGCCGAACACATCGGCCAGGAAAGACGCGAGTGGCTCGGTCATCTCCTTGAACTGCGTGAAGACCAGGACTTTCTCCTGCCTCGACGCGACCTCCCCGCAGATGCTGCCGAGCCGCTCGAACTTGCCGCTGTCGCCCGGGGCGAACTCGTCGTCGCCGAGGAAGTTGCTCGGGTGGTTGCAGATTTGCTTGAAGCGCATGAGGTACGCCAGCACCAGGCCGCGCCGCTTCGTGCCCTCCGTCTGAACCAATGCGGAGGCCAGCTCCCGCACCGAACGTCGGTAGAGAACGGCTTGGTTCTTCGCCAGCCCGCAGAAGACCTTCATCTCGGTCTTGTCGGGCAAATCGGCGATGACGGTCTTGTCCGTCTTGAGGCGGCGGAGAATGTAAGGGGCCACGAGCTTGCGCAACGGCGCGTACCGGTCGTGGTCGCTTCGGGCAAGGGCCGTGGTGAACCGCTTGAACCGGGCGGCGGAGCCGAGCAGACCAGGGCACAGGAAGTCGAAGAGCGACCAGAGGTCAGAGAGGCGGTTCTCCACCGGCGTTCCGGTGAGTGCGACCCTCGCATCGCCCTTCAGCTTCTTGACCGCTCGAGTCTGTCTCGCCCCCGGGTTCTTGATCGCTTGAGCCTCATCCAGGACCACCAACCGCCAGGCGACCTCCTGCAGCCACTTCTTGCGCAGGACCATGCCGTAGGTGGTCAACACCAGGTCGGTCTTCGCGAAGGACCGGCCTGGATCCTCGGCCATGGACGCGAGCTCCGCGGCATCGGTTTCCGACGGGTGCACGAAGCAAGTGGTGAGCGACGGAGCGAATCGATCCAGCTCCGCCTTCCAGTTCGCTAGCAGCGATGCGGGGAGCACCAGCAGTGACGGCTTCCTCGGAGAACCAGCCTGCTTCTTGGAAACCAGCAACAGCGAGAGGACCTGGATGGTCTTCCCGAGTCCCATGTCGTCCGCCAGACACGCTCCGAGACCCAACCGGGTCAGCAGCAAGAGCCAGTTGAGTCCGCTCTCCTGGTAGGACCTCAGGGTTCCGTGCAAGGCTCGTCCCGGTTTGGCTGCCGCGAGATGCGCGGGGTCGCGAAGATCGGCCAGGACCTTTGAAAGCCCTCTGCCTGCGGAAACCAGAGACCAGCTGCGCGTTTCATCTCCCGGGTCGCTCTCCACGCCGAGGTCGGTGGTTGCTCCCGCCAGGAGCCGCATGCCCTCCACGAACGAGATTTCGTCACCGGCCTCGGCCTCCACTCGCTTCCAGTGATCCAGCGCCTCGACGATCTTCTCCCGATCCACCTCGACCCACTGGCCCTTGAGGCGAACCAGACCGTCCTCGGCGGCCAGCAGCTCGCGCCACTCCCGTTCGGTCAGTTTCTGGTCGCCCAGAGCCAGCTCGACGTTGAAGTCGAGCATCGTATCCGCACCGAATCGACTCTTCTCCTTGTCGCCGATGGTGACGTTCACACGCGGCTTGGGGCGTTTGCGCCACCAGTCCGGAAGGCGAACCAGAACCCCGCTTTCCTCGAGCGCGGGCACTTCCTGGAGGAACCGGTACGCATCGTCGGGTGTCCAGGCGAGCGGATGGAACAGATCACCCGAATCGACCAGTTCCTTGACAAGAGCACTGCTTTGCGAGGCCAGGTGGACCGGGGACAGGAGCTCGATCAGCGCCTTCTTGTTGCGCTTGCCGGCATGCTCCTCGAGAGCCTTGCGGAGCGGCTGGTACTGCACGCGGCCCGCGCGGGACAGGCGAGGGGCATAGGTGGCCAGGAAGGCAAAGGGACAGTCCGGATCACGCGCGTTCTCGGCCAGGTGAAAGCAGACCCGACCGACCTGATGCCACGTCGGGGCGTTTTTCTTCAGCCACTTCGAGAGATCGTCTCCGGATCCAGCAACTTCCTCCCGCACCCATGCATCCAGGTTTCGCCAGGTTCTCTCCAGCAGGGATACGTTCAGGTATTCTCCACCCTGCATCGGCGGAGCTCCGGCCAGCGTGTCAGCCCACTCCGAGGTGGGCGGCGGGTCCAGGGGCTCAACGTCCGCCCCCCACGGGGTGCGACACCGTCCGTCGAGGTACCGGCAGCCGAGATCACGCCAGAAAGCGAGGGATGGAGGCAGCGGTGCATCCGGCTTCGTGGCAGCGAGAGCGAAGAGCCCCGCCCCTTCCGAGGAGGCGAAGGCCTTGATGACCTTCTTCGTCCACCGGTTCGGATCTCCCGCGGACTCCACCGCTGCTTCACGGAGGAGGAGATGGCCGGCGGGCGTCAGGATCAGTTCGGGGTTCACGGGCGTGTGGCCGCAGATTCTAGCGTCCAGCGGGCTCGCGGCTCCTGTCGGTGGTCAAGACCCGTCCGAAGCCTCGAATTCGTGCGGCCGGCTCAACGTCCCGGTATTTCCCAGCGCAGCCCGTGACGGACGAAGAACTCGAAGTCCTGGTCGAAGGATGCCAGGGTGGCCCCGCGCGAGATGGCCAGCGCTGCGAGATATGCATCGTCGATCGCGTTGCGCAGCGATCGCCGCGACGCCTCAACCAACTCTACGAAGAGTTCCCAGCCCAGATCCGTGTCACCGATCAATTCGACGCCTGCTTCGATCCACTCCTCCACCCATCCAATCGCTTCGTCATCGGTCATGCAGCCAGGGAAGGCGGGGTTGGTCCCAAGCCGCAGAAACTGGTGGATCGTCGGCCAGGCGAGACCGAGCAGCTCACGGTCGTTGATGGCCTCTTCGAGCCAGCGCGCCGCGGGCTCGTGCAGGTCGGAGGTGGGGTCGATCGCATAGAAGAGGATCTGGACGTCGGCGATCTTCAACGACGGCCCTTCAGCTTGCGGAGTGACTGCTCGTCGCTCATCTCCCCGGCGAGACTTCGCGCCCGGGTGATGTCGAAACCAAATCCCACCTTGCGTGGCCTGAGCCGGTAGCGCCGTCGCCGCGCGGGGCGCTCACCCTCGTCCGGTGCGCGCTGGAGGAGCCGCTTCAGGGCCTCGTTCAGGGAGACACCCTCCCTGGCAGCGAGGCGTTCGACCTTGCGGCGCGTGGCGGTATCAAGGCGCACGGTCATGCGAGCGTCGTTGGCCATGGGCTTTCTCCAACTGAGTGACAGCATAGCTGTCACTCTCGGAAGGCGCCCATGCTCACGGTGTGCTCATGAGGTCCGGAAAGCGTTGAGCGCGCTGTCGCGTTGTCCCAATGGTCCCGCGATTCCAGGCGGATATTGCCATCACTATATGAATGCATTATGATTCTGAGTATGCCTTCATTCGACCAGCTCACCATTCGCTCGATCAGCTCGGCCCTCCGGACCGCGCTCGACCGGGAAGCCGCGCGTCGCGGAAAAAGCCTCAACAGGACCGTCCTTGCGCTTCTGGCGGAGAGGCTGGGCCTCGCCGACGCCACCGCACCAGTCGAATACGATGACCTCGACGAGCTGGCTGGCACTTGGTCGAAGTCCGAGGCCACTCGCTTCGAAGATGCACTCCGCGCCCAGCGCCAGGTCGATGCCAGACTCTGGCGATGAGTCGTCTGACTCTCGACACCTCGGCGTACTCATCCTTCAAGCGGGGCCACCCTGACGTCGTACGCCACCTCCGGAATGCCCAGGAGATTCTGCTGCCCAGCATCGTGCTGGGCGAACTCCTGGCCGGCTTCGAGACGGGAAGCCGGGCGCAGCGCAATCGCGAGGAGCTTGGACTATTCCTGGGGAGCCCGCGAGTTCGCCTCGTTCCGATCGGTGAGGCCACCGCGGAGCGCTATGCCGTCATCTACGCCTCGTTGCGTGCGATGGGTCAGCCCATTCCGACGAACGACCTGTGGATCGCGGCGAGTGTGATGGAACATGGAACTGAACTCGTCACATTGGACCGCGACTTCACGCACGTGGCGCAGATCCTCGTAGCTCTCTACGAGCCTTGAACCTGTGGCTCCTGAAGACCGGATTCTCGCCGAATCACGGCCCAGGTGCGACTCAGTCCACGTTTGCTCCCGTAGGGTCAAGAAACCTCAGAGGCCAAAACGTCCGCCCATTCGCGAAGTTGCGCTGGAATCGGGGCTCTATTCTCATCTGTGCTTGATCGCCACCCTCCCCGATGCGAGCAGGCGAGCGCCGGTTCGTAATCACCTTCATATGGATAGGTGCCCCCATGGAAGCCGTTGAAGCCTTCGCCTTGGTTGCTGGCCACGTTGATGAAGAGCTGCTGCTGCGCAACGAGTACTTGGCCGCTGAGAATGAAATCCTCCGTTCCAAGCTGAGTGGCCGGCCTCAACTCACGAACTCGGAACGAATGCGTCTGGCGAAACTCGGCAAGCGGCTGGGCCTCAAGGCCCTGAAGGAAATCGCCGCGATCGTCAAGCCTGAGACGATCCTCACCTGGTATCGCAAGCTGATCGCCAAGAAATTCGACGGATCGGTGAAGCGCGGAAGGAGTGGACGCCCTCGCGTCGACGAAGAAGTGGAGAAGCTCGTGCTTCGTATGGTCGAGGAGAATCCAACCTGGGGCTATGACCGAGTTGCGGGGGCGCTGTCGAACCTCGGCCACGACATCAGCGGCGAAACCGTGGGCAACATCTTGAGGCGCAATGGCGTTCCGCCGGCACCGCGACGAAAGCCAGACATCCCGTGGTCGGAGTTCATCGAGAGGCACCAAGACGTGATCGCCGCCTGTGACTTCTTCACCACCGAGGTGCTCACGCCGATGGGATTGATGACCTACTACGTGCTGTTCTTCATCAAGATCGGAAGTCGGGAAGTCCACATCGCCGGTGTCACGCAGCACCCGAACGAGAGCTGGATGAAGCAGGTCGCAAGGAATGCCACGATGGAGGAATGGGGCTTCCTGTGTGGCCAGCGGTACCTGATCTTCGATCGCGACTCGAAGTTCTGCTCATCGTTTCGGCGGCTCATCCGCTTGGCAGGCATCAAGCCCATCAGGCTCTCGCCCATGTCGCCGAACTTGAATGCCTACGCCGAAAGGTACGTGAGGAGCGCGAGAGAGGAATGTCTGTCTCGGATCGTCCCATTCGGGGAAGAAGGGCTTCGACGGGCCTTGAGCGAATTCGTCGCCCACTATCACGAGGAGAGGAATCACCAGGGCAAGGATAACGTGCTGCTCTTCCCATCGGCGGAGCGACCGGCGCTGTCCGAGGGCAGCGCCATCGGGTGCAAGCAGCGCCTCGGCGGGCTTCTCAAGTACTACTACCGGGACGCGGCTTGACTGGTAAGAGATGAGATCTCGGCGGAGAATCGCGCTCAACTGTGTGAACTGGCTTCGATTTCACCGGATTGAGTATCTTGACCATACGACCAAACACGCGACCGGGACGGACGCGCTGCGCCGGGGCCACTCAATGGAGTCCGTCGCCGCGCTCTTCGGCCACCGCGATCGAAGGTCGACGGAGCGTTACGCGAAGCTCTCGAAGCGCGCGCCGCTCGACGTGCTGCGGCGCCCAGCTTGTAGCCCGCTTGTAGCCCGCGGTAGAACCAGGCCGCCAAGTACCCGAAAACAAAAGGAAAAATGGCGGGGCGGACGGGACTCGAACCCGGGGATCCCGAGCCTAAGCCCCCGGAATCGTGAGGGATTTTTGCGCCGAGCCCGTGCTCATCGTGTGCTCATGAGGTCCGGAAAGTGTTGAGCGCGCCGTCGCGTTGTCCCAAGGGTCCCGCGATTCCAGGCGGATATTGCCATCACTATATGAATGCATTATGATTCT
>CAZTOU010000045.1:0-43488 GCA_964615365.1 uncultured Spirochaetales bacterium | reverse complement strand
TCTGCGCATTGGCCCTCGTGGCGTACAACCTCCACAGTACGACGAGCTTCCTGCTGGCTCAACAGACGTGGCTGGGTCGAGGCGCGAAACACGAGCTCTATTCGGACATCGCGAAATGGGCGAACCAGAACCTGGCCAGGTCGAGCCGCATCGCCGCCACGGAGGTGGGCGCGCTCGGCTTCTACAGCGAAGGGTTCGCGGTCGTCGATCAGATGGGTCTGGTCTCCGACGTGTTCAGGCGCGGTGATCGCATCTCGCCGAAGGAGCTCCTCGAGTCACAGCACCCGGGCTACATGCTCCTGACCGGCCCCCCGGAACGAATCCCGGCCAGGCGCCCGTTCGGCCGCCGCGTGGAGCCGCTGCAGACCTTCATCTGCGAACCCGAGGATGCCAGGCGGTCCGTGGTGACCCTGGTCCGGATCCTCGGGGAGGAGTGAGCGAGCCGTGCGCTTCGCGTGATCGCCTCGGGAAGGCAGTGTACTCACGCTGTCTCCGTGAGTCCGCTCTGCCATGCGCGCCCAACCCCCTTTAGATCCTTACCGAACGTATCCGAGATCTTTCAGATCCTGCATGATTCTCGGCGGCAAATCGAGGGCTTGATTCTCAGCACCTCGGTCGGCATCCGTTTCTTCCACAGACTGCAACAACGACGCCTTCAGCCGCTCCACCTCCTCCGCCCGTGTTGCAGCCAGGTCGTTTTGCTCCTTCGGATCGCTCGACAGATCGAAGAGCGCTGCATCGTCGCTTTGCATGTCGACGATCAACTTCAGGTCGTTCGAGCGAATCGCCTTCTTTTCTGTGCCGTAGAGACAGTTCTCGAAAAGAAACGGCACATCGTATCCGTGGCCGTCCTGAAGCAACGATAGAAAACTCTGGCCGTCAAATGTGTCGGGTGGAGTCAATCCGAAATACTCGAAAAGCGTGGGCATGAGATCCATGAGCCGCACCGGTTCCGCCACGGTCGTGCCGGCATGTTTCTTGTCGGGAAACCGGATCAGCAGCGGCACATGAATGAGCTCTTCGAACTGGGTATGGCCGTGCTCGAAATCGCCGTGATCCCAGAATTCCTCGCCATGGTCTGAGAGAACAATGACCACCGATTCGTCGATCCGGCCCGAATCGCGCAATTCGTCGAGCAGTCGGCCGACTTCCCGGTCGGTGTAGGCCACCTCGCCGAGATAGAGGTTGCGCAGGTTGGTCCGGTCGTCTTCGGAAAGCGGGACACTTCCGTTGCGGATCTGCTCGGGATGGCGCACCTCTTGTAGACGCTTGGTGATCTTCGCATCGAACCGCTCGAGAAACGGGGTCGGCGGCTGGTACGTGAAATGGGGATCGAAGTAGTGAAGAAAGAGCAGATAGGGTCGATCGGGCCTACCCCGCGTATTCAACCACTGCATCGCCAGATCGGTGACCTTTTCGGCTTTGCGGACCTTCCGGGCGCCGGAGCCGAAGAAGTCGAAAAGTTCGAAGCCGCGGTCGAATCCGAAATCGCCCTTGAGAAAGATGTTGTTGACAAATGCGGCGGTCTGATAGCCGTTGGCCTGAAACGACTGCGCCGCAGTGGTCAGGTCGCTGCGAATGGGAAGAAATTTCTTCTGACCGATCGCCATGCCCGGCCTCTCCTGTTCACCGGCGCCGTGTTTGGACGGCAGGGTCGCGGTAAAGAGGCTGGCAAAGGAAGGCAAAGTCCAGGGCGATTGGCTGTAGGCCTGGGAGAAGGTCACAGCCTCTTCAGCCAGACGATCGAGGCAGGGCGTGGCGCTGGGCGAGGCGCCGTAAGCGCCCAGCACATCGGCGCGCAAGGTGTCCACAGCGATCAAGACGATGGCAGGTTTGGTCTCCTTGCCGCAGGATGTCAGCAACCATGCAGCCACTAGAATGAAGAGCGGAGCAAGGCCGATTCGAAAGGCATAGCAGGTCTTCATCGGCTCGATTCTGGTGAACAATGGTAGGGCCACGATGATTCGTTTCGGTTCATCTGTTTGGATGACGGCTCGACATAGAGCCGTCGCTTTGCCTGGACAACGACAATTGGGGCGGATTGTACGTCCTCAAAGGGATCCGGACAATTGTGCTCGGCTCGTAAGAGACACTCTCCAGCAGGGAGTCTGAGCGTACTTCCCTACGCTGATTCAACCCGCTGGCGCTGGACGCAGGTCGACCGCGTCATGGAACAGCGCGGCGATAGAAATGTGGCTGTGAGAATCGGTGAAGCCCGGCAGGAGCATCTTCACGCTCAGCTCTACGACTCGTGTCTTGTCGCCTAGGTATGGTTTCGCTTCGTCGTCGCTGCCGGCGAAGAAGATCGTGCCCCTGTGTAGGGTCAGCGCCTGCGGCCCGGCGTCATCCACGGTCGGCACGATTTCGCCGGTAGACAGCGGGTCCATCCGCTGGAAGATGATCGGCCAGTAGCGGGCCAGGGCGCGGTCGAGCTCGCGGCCTTCTTTTTTTCACGGCGCGCAGCCGTCTACTGCGTGTAGCCGAGCGCGCGCAGGCGTTCGATCTCCTCCGGGCCGATCTCGATCGGCGTGGGCGTCGGCTCCGGCCGGGTGGGGAAGCGGTCGAGGTGGTGCTTCAAGCGGGCGACGAACGCGGCGTCCGGCCCGTCGCCGCTACCCCAGAGGTCGTTGCGCTCGCCCGGATCTGCCCGCAGGTCGTAGAGCTCGTGGCGGCCGTCGTCGAGGTTGTGGATGAGCTTGAAGCCCTCGAGCACCACGGTCTCCTTCCGCTGGTCCTCGCCCCAGGCATAGCTGCCCTCCGCGAACACTGGGAGCGGCGCGGGATCCCCGGTGGCCAGGGCCAGGAGGTCGGTACCCGGGATCGACGGGTTCTCCACGCCGGTCAGCTGCAGCACCGTGCGCGGGATGCTCGAGACCTCGACGGGAACACGAACCCGCGCGCCCCGCAGCTCCCGCGGAATCGCCCCAGCCACGACCAGCGGCACCCGCACCAAGGGTTCGTACACGTCCTTGCCGTGGAAGAAACGTCCGCGGTCCAGGAAGTATTCCCCGTGGTCGGCGGTCAGCACGACCACCGTCGAGCGGTCGAGCTCGAGGTCGCGCAGCCGCGCGAGCAGGCGACCGATCCAGCGATCGGTGTAGGCGATCTCCTCGTCGAAGACGGCCTTCACGTAGCGCAGGTCCTCGGGGGTGTAGCTCTTGCCCTCGCGGTCGAGCTCTTTCACCCGGAGATTCAGGTAGCGCGCCATCAGCGGGGCCTGCAGCGGTCCGTCGTACCCGTCGGCGAAGTGGAACTCCGGGTGCCGGACGTAGGTGAAGTGCGGGTCGAAGTAGTGGACCCACACGAAGAACGGACGCCCCGCCGGCGCGGCGGCCAGCGCCTCGCTGGCCAGGCGGGTCAGGGGCTCCGAGGTGACGGCCTCGTGGCCGGCGATCTGTGACTCGTCGAAGAGGTCGAAGCCCTGGGCCAGACCGTGGCGGCGGTCGATGAAGCTGTGCGAGGTGATGCCCACCGTGTGGTAGCCGTCGCGGCCGAGGGCTTCGGCCAGGGTCTCGATGCCGTCGGGGAGCCGGGTCTCGGCGCTCACTGCCCCGTGCTCGGAGGGATAGAGCCCCGTGAGCATCGAGGCCACGCTCGGCAGGGTCCACGGCGCCTGCGAGATTGCGTGCTCGTAGAGGACGCCCTCGCGCGCCAGGGAGTCCAGCGTGGCCGAGGTCTCGCGCGCGTATCCGTAGGCGCCCAGGTGGTCGGCGCGCACGGTGTCGATGGAGATCAACAGGATGTTCGGCCGTTCGATCCCGAGGCCGCCCTCGCGCGCGCTCCAGCGAAGCTGCGCCTGCAGGAGGACGAACACGACGGCGGCCGCCAAGGCGAGCCAAGCGAGGGTGCGGGAGGGGCCAGGCACGGAGCGCAGAATAGTCGCTCCGGGGCCAAACGGCGAGAGCCGGGAGATCTCTCTCCCGGCCCTCGCCGGCCTGTGCACTCCGCAGTGTGTACGGGAGGGTCGGGAGTTGGTCGCAACATGGGGTCGTAGACCTCGCTGTTTCCCGTTCCTCGACCAGGATCTCGCGAGGAGCCCACCTGCTTCTCCTTCATCACCTCCATGGCGCCAGGTCTTCTGGGTGGCTCAACTTCTCAGAGGAGCGGTGCAATTCCTGGCTGTACGGCTCATCGCAGGGCCAGAGCCCCTCGAAGCCGATCTCTTGATCGGCCGGGCAGGCGGATCATCGATTGTCGGCAACCGCAGGGTGATCATCCCATCCCTCACAATCGTGTCCTATCGGGTCATGGAATAGAAGATCCTCAAAGGTCACCGACGCTCTCGCCTGACTACCTGAAAAAAGTTGGTAGACCAGATTCTTCTGCGTTCGAATTCAAAGCCAGCCCGCTCAACTTGATGGTTCGGTCTCGAAAAATAGATCGGGCGTGTGTCGATGTTTGCATCAATGAATTCGATAACCGAATGAGGTAATCCAGGGACATCTGACCGCGGATTCGGCTCGATGAAGCGTAAGTCCAGGCGTTCTCCTTCGACATGAGCGGCATAGTAGTAAACGTACAGCCACAACCAATCGACAAAGAAGACTGATTCAGGCTTCATTTGCGCCACCGTCATTGAAGCGATTCCAGATATAGCCGCCGGGTCTTCCCAGAGCAGGTATCCTTCTTCACCGATAAACGGAACCTGGCCTTCTCGTATGGCGGGCATTCGAGGGACCAGCATACCTCCCAATGAAAACACGATGATCAGCAGAGATACTCCTGCCCGAAGATGCCTGTCCCATTTCGTAGAAACACGAGCAAGTAGCTGGCAAATCCAATCCAGGCCAAAAGCAGCAAAGATTGCCAAAATCACATAGCCCGTGATATAGAACACATAGATATCCCTGACTCGATAGTTGAAACTGATCAACCAATGTATTACCAGGGACATCCCAAAGAGCGCGGCTGCATCTCTTCGCTTCCATAACAGACACACAACACCCAGAACCATCAGTGCTATTGATATGAAAGAAAACTCACGGGGCAGCATCGATACATATGTCCCAGCCTGTTCCTGCATCTCCTTCCAATCAAAATCGAGCGCGCTGCGCCACTGCTGATTGGTTGCCACAAACCAGATTCGGACCCAGGGTTTCTGGACATCCTCCTGGCTGAGCCCATAGGAGGAACGCGCCGTTTCATAGGCACCATTGAATATATTCGCAGGGGGGTAGTTCGAATCCAGTATGGTGAAGACAAGCAACCAGATCAGTACGCCAGCCAGAGCACCACTGATCGCTGAACGCCAAATCGCCGATCTTCCCTTTTGATGCAGCCATAGGTAAACCAGTATCCCCGGGGCCACAACCACGACCGAGGTGTGAACGCCCAGACTCAACCCCCCAAGGAGGCCACCGACAAACAACAGGTAGTTCTTTCCAGTCTTCTCCCATCCCAATACGCAGGTGACAATCCATACCGTGAACGCTGCGCCGGCGGAATAGACTTCAGCGATCACCGCCTGAGACCAAAAGGTGTAAGACACCGTCAACAGCATGGCCCCGAATATGGCTGCCCAGCGGCTGGGTAACAGAAGACGATTCGCCAGATACACGCCAGTGACAGTCAACGCAGCCATGAAAGCCGAAAAGAGATTTACGCGGTAGGCAATATCCCCGAAGGGCAAGAAGGTAAACAACTTTGCCAGCAGCAAATAGACCGGATACCCAGGACAATGCGCGATGCCAAGTTGTTCAGCTAAGACCTGGAACTCGGCACTATCACTCGGCAACACTCCGGGAGCCAGTGTTCTGACATAGAGGGCCAGGCTGAGAAGACCAACGCTTGCAGCTATGATCCAATCTATGGGGGAGAAAGAGAAGTTGTTCTTCGATGTTGTCTTCATATTGATCTACTTCTTCTTTGAACCATGACGACAGACGGATACAACGAGAAGACGTCGTCCACTAGGAAGCTGACAGCAGGGGTTGGTCTTTCTATGCGAGCATTCAAGGCAAGTGAGTTGTGTGTCATATTCCCGTTCCGATGACCCGGCCCCCATCATTGGTCCAGCCTGGGGCTAGAGTGTTTGGAGTTACGGCGCACCTCGCCCGACGCCCAAGCGTTCCGCGGGAAATTCCGAAGGCGGTCGATCTCCCAAAGCGGAGTGTAATCTCAGTTCATTGTGGTCCCGTCGCCAATCGTGAATGCTTCCATGAGAGTCGTCAAGGCTGTAGGACCAGCGGCTGTTCAGGTACTCATCCCGTAGCCTGCCGTGGAACGATTCAACACACGCGTTCTCTACCTATCTTTAGGCCGAACGAAGTCGAGGCGGATGCTTCGCAAGTACGCCCTTTGTCGCCGTTTGGCCAAGCTGGCGCCATTGCCGTACGGCGCTTCGGATCCGCCAACAAACCCGCCCACTCTACGAGAAGGCCCCCGGGTGACGGTACGTCCTAACGCGGAAACGATGCCTTGGGCTCGCGCTCCGATCGTGGACCAGGTCGTCGGACTCGGCTCGTCCGCCCTGGAGGCCTTCTATCGATTCGCACGGTGCCATTCAACCGGGGGGCAGGGTACAGGGTGTCTTCGAGATCCCCGGGCCAGCGGATCGCGATCCCATCCAGAGGCAGAGCCGCAGGAACTCCGAAGTGCAGGGGACCAGCTACTTGGGAGAAGGGGGAGTTGGTGGCGGATCCGAGCCGCCGTACGGCAATGGTGCCATCCCCATACAGGACCTTGACCAGAGCACCGATGGGGTGGCGACCGTCGCGGATCTCGACGTCGATGAAACCATTGGGCGTGTCGGAGATGTTCCGGATCAGGTGCCGCTCCTGACCGACGAGCACTAGATCCCAGCGACCGTCACTGTCGGCGTCGAGCCCGGTTGCGGCGTGGATCTTCTCGGGCACCAACGTGGAAGGGAGCCGACTGAAGCGGAACCGCTCGCCCGCGCAGTTCCGCCACAGAACCGCTTCGTGTTCGGACGGACGCAGTACATCCCACCCGACCATACCAAGTGCGAAGCGCACCGCGCGAAGCAGGTACGGTGCCCGCTTCGTGCGGAAGCTCACGACGTCCTCGAAGGCGTCGTTGTCCACGTCCAAGAGCACGTACAGGTGATCGCCCTGAAGGGATTCGAGTCCAACGCGCCGCGTGAAGTCGCGAAAACGGTCTCCCTCACGGTGGAACAGGTGACTGCTTCGACGGCTCCCGTATCCGAGGATCCAAAGATCCAGTCGTCCGTCGTTGTCGAAGTCTGCCAGGCGAATCTGGGCTCCGTCGAAGAGCCGCTTGCCCTCGCAGTCGGGTGTGTTCAGGACGAGCCCCGTCGCCTCCTCCGTGAGCTGCTCGAAGCGACCGTTTCGCCGCACCGCGACGCGTAGGAAGCATCCCTCGAGGTAGTAAAGGTCATCGAACCCGTCGCCGTCGAAATCCCCCCAGGTGTATACCCCTGCGCCCTTCAGGTCGAGCCCGTGCGACGCAGACACATTGCGAAAAGCCGGAGATCCCTCCTCCCGCATGAGCAGTGCATTGGGGCTCTGCTTGTTTCCGATCGAGAGCTCCAGGCCGCCGCGATTGTCGATGTCGACCCATTCGACGCGCCGGCCCCGCCCGTAGCTTGGGGGTACCAAATCGGGATCTGCCAGTCGGTAGAGCGACCCTTCCTCCAGCCCGGCCCGGTAGTATCGATCGACCTTGGGATCCAAGGGAGGTCGCAGCCTTCCCATCAGTCCGCCCCGCGTGATGAAGATCTCCGGTCGTTCGTCCGCTTCGACGTCGACCCACGCGATACCGTGGGGGTCCGGCTTCCAGACTGTCAGATGGCCGCTTGGCGAAGGAGTGAGGTGGCTCCCCGCAAAGATGGGCACAGCGCGACCGGACGGATCCCGCAGCCTTAGCTCGAGCCGAACGCCGATGGGCAGCGTTCTCACACTGAACCTTCGTATCCCGGCACTGCCAGTTGCCACAGAGATATCGAGGCGGTGGTGACCGAGTCTTTTGAATTCCTGCTCCTCGAGACCCTCCACGTGATTCGCGCCCAGACTGGTGCGAAGATCCAGCTCGAACCCTCCGTAGAGCCGCGCATCGTCCTTCCACAGGAAGCGCCAGCTGCCGGCACGATCCAGGTCGTGCCACACGTAGAGACCAGCGGAGTCGGAGCGATCGATGCGCGAGGTGATCTCGGTCGCGGGGGCGAACAGCGATGGTATTCCCGGGTTGTCGAACAGGCCGCTGCGATCCCCGCCGGCGGGATTCGAGAGCTCGAACAGGCCGTTTCGGTTCTCGAACAACTCCAGCGGGCCCAGGTGATGCCAGTTGATGAGCAGATCGGCGTCTCCGTCGAGATCCATGTCCGAGGCGACGACGTCGAAGGGTTTCCCGGCGCGCAGGCCCGAATGACCCTTGAATGCCGCGCCTTCGTCTCGCGCCAGGAGGCCGCTTTCTTCAGGGAACTCTGCGGTACAGCCAGTAACGGTCACCGTCAGGGCGGCGACCGAGGCGCCGCACCACCTCTTGGCGATTGCAGTCCACGCAGACACGTACAAACGACTCCCCGGCCCCTGCCCTGGCTACCGAGGCCTATCGCGCGGACCCTAGCATGCGCGGCGCCTCCCGTGTTGGCCGATCGAGTAGCTGCCCATCGTCAGCCGCCCCGAGCTGCAGCTCCGCACGTTGGTTTGCGGCGCGCTTCCTTTCCCCTCGAGAAGCTCCCGCCCGCTCGGCCCACTCCACAGCGGGATTCTACAATTCGCCGTGCAGATAGGAAATCCAAGCTGGGAATCTGGGCAAGGTCCGAGCATGGGTCTTGTGTCAAGGCCCTACGGGGAGACCCCGAGGCGGGGTGAGTTCAGGGTGCGCGGCTAACTGCGGAGCGGCGCGACTGGCTGTCTGGTAAACCGCATGCACGTTGCGGGTCCGCGCGGAGCAGGCGCCTGAGTTCTGGGCGAGCGGGGCCATGGGAACCGGGGTTGTGTTCAGCGGTGCGGGCCAGCACCTCCTCCACCATCCTCGGCGAGGCGTGGGCCAAGTCGATGATCATCCCCAGCGCCTCCGCTCGGTCCACCACCTGGCGGCCGAACTCGGTGAGTCCGGCGCCCGTGACTCCGTGGAGCGAACCGCCCAGCTCGTTGTCGAAGAAGTGGGTGAGACCGAGCATGCGATAGCCCGCCTCGAAGAGACGGTCGAGGCTGGAGAAATCCCCTTCCAGGCAGTGTGCCCCCTCCGTACCCAGCATGCCCGCCACGCGCTCGGGGTGGGCGCTTCGCTCCCGCAGGAACTCCTCAAGGCCGCCGATGCGAAACAATCCCAGAACAGGTAAATGCTCGAGAGGCGGCGAGCGAGCCGAGGGGCGGCTCGCCCGCGCACCTCCCCACCTCTGACGGAGGCGTGGTTGCCTACTCGTTGTCGAACTCGAGGACCTGTTCGCTCCTCCAGACTCCGTCGAGATCGTCGGTCATGTAGTGGCCCACGCCCTTCAGGAACGCGCGGCCCACGCCCCGGGCACGCAGGCGCAGCTTGGCGCCGGCGATCTCCACACGGGTGCGCTTCTCGAGGCTACGCACGACGATGCGTCCGAAGCCCTCGAGCAGCAGCCGGCCGTCGTCGATCGGCGTGATGCGGCCATGGCCTTGCGTCTCGACCAGCGCGTCTTCTTCGACGATCGCCACGCCGATGCCCGCGAGCGTGGCGCCCCCGCGGAAGTCGAGCACGGCCAGGCCGCTGCCCGCCGCAGTGAGCTCACCCCGACCCTTGACGATGACGGCGTGCGCCGCGCTGGCCACGACGAACAGCACCGCAGCCGCCAGCGCGATCCCTCCGATCTTCTTCACGTTCATGGTGTTTCCTCCCTACGGGCACCGGATGGCGCCCAGGGGAGTAAACCCGCCGGTCGAAGATCGGTTGCGCGCGGCGTCGGCCCCGATCACTCGGCCGAGATCAGGTGAAGACCAACGGACGAGTGGCTGGCACCCATTCTCGGGTGAGGTTGCGGATGAGTCGGACAAGCGTGCCTTCCGCTTGGGGGCACGCGTTCTTCCGGAACCGAACGACCCACGACCTCGCCCCTCCGACGGGGCGTCACTCCTCTGGCGAGGCTCGCGGGATGACGGGTAGAACGAGCGCCGACGGATGGTCCTTATCGTGAAAGACCGTCTGCTCCGCCAGGGCTCTCTCGGTCGTCAGGCCGATCGGTGCCCCGGTGTTCAGGTTGCGGCCGAACTCCGGGAAGCAGGAGCTGGTCACCTGCAGCCTGATTCGATGACCCTTCTCGAACAGATTGCTCGTGGCACCGATCTCGATCGGCAGCTCGTAGACCTGCCCCGGAGTCAGGAACTCGGTCCGTTCGGTGGAGTTCCGGAATCTCGCTCTCAGGATCCCGGTCTTGAGATTCACGGCCCTGCCCGCCGGATCCACGTCCACGAGGGTGGCCACGAAGTCGGTATCCCTGGCCGCAGAGGAAGCATGCAGCACGAGTCGGACCGGCCCTGTGACCTCGAGATCCTCCTCGAGAGGGGGCGTGGTGTAGACGAGCACGTCCTTCCGCGCTTCGACCGTGCTCTGATCCACGGGCCCGGGCTGGGCGATCCCGTAGATCGAGGTCCCGCCCACCGAGGGAACGGGATCATCCGGGTCGTAGACGTAGCGGTCGGGCGGCTCCTCTCCGGGCGCTCGTCGGCTCAAGAGGCCGTCACCGTCCCGAGTGTTCGCGTTCCCCCCACTATGAAGGTAGAAGTGGGTCCACCGGGTTCGCTCCAGCGGCCATTCGGCCTCGGACCGCCACTGGTTGCTGCCCATGACGAAGATCTTGATCGGCTTCTCTTCCTCCAATCCGCTCTCGGCATCGAGAAGCCAGCGCTGGTACCAGCGCAGGATCTCCCCGGTGGTATCCAGGAAGCTGGCGTCTCCGCCGAAGTCCCGATCCTGGAACTCGTCCGTCATGACGTGCGTCCACGGGCCGATCAGGAGCCGGCTCTGACGCGCTTCGGGAGTGCCGCCCTTCTCCCGCATCCGGCCAAAGTCTTCGATCGCCAGGTCGAGGTAGTAGTCGTACCAGCCATCGATGATCAGGGCCGGAGCACCGATCTCGGAGACCTGACCCTCCACGTTGATGCGATTCCAGTAGGGACCGGGAGTCGGGTTCCGGATCCAATCGTCGTAGGCGGGGACATCGTGACCGATCGCATCGTCCGCTTCGATCAAGGGCAGGTGTCGGACCGCCTTTGCCCAGTCGACGTCGTCCCGTTTCTCGGCCCTCTGGCCCCGGTTCTCGATGTGCCAGACCAGGACGTCGTTGAAGCGAAAGACCCCGTCGTGGATCCACCGCTTGTACAGGTTCTGTCCGGTGACGATCGGAACCATCGCCCGGAGATGCGGGCTCCGATGCGGGGCGGACAGCCACTGCGTCGAGCCGAAGTAGGAGAATCCATAGGTTCCGACCTTGCCATTCGACCACGGTTGCGTGCCTGCCCACTCGAAGGTGTCGTGCCCGTCTTCCGCCTCGCGGATGTAGGGGTAGTAGACCCCTTCCGAATCATGTTTCCCCCGCACATCCTGGGCCACGAACACGAACCCCTGCGATGCAAAGAGGCCTCCGGCGAGTGAGATCTGCAGGCGCGGTTCGGCTCTTCCGTAGGGGATGCGTGACACGATGACCGGGAAGCTCCCGTCCGCATCGGGGCGGTATACGTCGGCCGCCAGGCGGACTCCGTCTCGCATCGGCACCATCACCTTCTTCTCGACCACGACCGAATAGGCCGGCTGGGGCACTCCGAGACGGATCGCAGCGAGCCTCCACTTGAGTCGGAGGCACCCGGTTGCGGCAAGGGAGGTGAGGAGAATTGCTGCGAGCGGGATCACCCATCGGCGGGTCGATCGTTCTTCCCTTCGGCTTCCTTCTTCCACGGGTCGTCCTCCTCCAGCCCGCGGAGAATATCCCAGTAAGCACCCCGGTACCCCCGTCGGATCGCCTCTACCAGACGATCATTGCCGCTGTAGTTATAGGCCTCAGTTCCCGCGTCCGGGGTCGGGAAGAAGAATCTCTCGTCTCCTCCGACGAGAGCGGCGGTGTACTGAGCCGCATCGTCGCCCAGCTCGGCTGACAGGTAGTGAAGCGGCCGGAGCAGGCTCTCGTTGCCGTGAACGGCTCCGCGCAGGTTCGGATTCGCCTCGATGGGACCGGTCGCTCTCACCATCGCGGCCAGCCGGGTCCCCGGGTAGATCCGAACGCCCTGGGAGATCCCCACCCGGTCCGGCGAGATGTGCTTCATCGCTTCGATGCTGCAGCGGACGCTCTCCCGGGTCTCACCCGGACCTCCCAGCAGCAGATCGAACATGCAGGCGAGACCGTTTTTCCGACACGCCCGTGCGGTCACCTCGACATCCGCCGCCCGGAAGTCCCGCCCGAGCACGGCCAGCATCCGCTCGTCGCCGCTGTCCGCGCCGAAGTTCACACCCGCGCAGCCCGCCGCCCGCATCGCTGTCGCGAGCTCGGCGTCGAAGCCCGCCGGGGTCGCGTACGTGTACCACCGCACCCGTTCTCCGAGGCCGCGATCGATCAGCTTCCCGCAGACCTCCCGCGCGTGCTCGACCGGCACGTTGAATTCACTGTCGCAGAGGTGGAAGTGGTCGATCCCTCGGGAGGCCAGCCGCTCGAACTCGTCGGCGACCTGCGAAGGGGTCCGCGCTCGCGGGCGCCGCCCTTTCGCGCCCGGCTCCGCGCAGTAGAGGCACCCTCGATCACAACCCCGCTTCGTCTCGATCCCGCATTGTCCGCCTTCCCGGAGGTAGCGCTCGTCGTCGAGCAGGCTTCGCTCCCGCGCCGGCAGCGTCGACGGGTCTCCAGCCCACGGCGGGTTGTGCCTCCACTCCTCCCCGGCCCTCCAGACCAGCCCCGGCACGTCGCCGGGATGGGCCCGATTCGAAATCCTCTCGGCCAACGCGGTGAGCGGAACCTCGCCATCCCCGGCGATTCCGAAGTCCGCACCCGTCATGGTGAGGATCGCCTCGGGAAAGAGCGAGAATCCCACGCCGCCGATCGCGACGGGCGCGCCGGTGCGCTTCTTCACCTCACTCACGAGCTCCGCGAATGCGGGTACGAAATCCTCGCCGCTCGCCAGGTAGCAGTCGTCCGTGTTTCGGAGGCTCATCCCCACCAGCAGCGGCTCTTCGCCCGCCAGGGCGCGGTCCAGGGCCGTGAGCGTCTCGGCCTCGAAACAGAGGTCGAGCAGCCGCACCACGAACCCCCGGGTTCGCAGCATGTCGGCGGCGTAGTCGAGCCCGATCGGCCCCACTGCCGGCTTCATCGTGTTCGGGTTGATCAGCAGGACTTCGCGCGTCATCTGCTCACACTTCGTTCGGCTTTGCCTCGCTGCGGCGACATCCAGAGAGCCATCGCCGCGTAGGCGCGCCAGGGGCGCCATGCCTCGGCGATCTCCGCGAGCCGGGCGCCGCTGATGGGCTGTCGCCCTGATGCCAGGGCGCGTCTCAATCCCAGATCCGTCGGCGGAAAGGCATCCGGCTCCCCCAGCGCACGCATGGCGATGTACTGGGCGGTCCACTCGCCCACGCCCGGCAGCCGCAGCAGGCGCTGCAAGGTCTCGTCGAGCCCGAGGCCGCTCTCGATGGCCAGCTCCCCCTTCGCCACCTTCTGGGCGAGCGTGGAGATGGCGGCCGCCCGGGCGCGCGTCAGGCCGATTCCGGTGAGATCGGCACCGGCCAGGGATTCGGCGCTGGGGAAGACGAAGCGGAGAGATTCGAAGCCGTTCCCGCCGATCTCCGGATCCAACGGCTCGCCGTGCGCCTCCACCAGCCGCCCGGCCAGGGTGGTGGCGGCCTTCACGCTGACCTGCTGCCCGAGGATGGCTCGCACCGCCAGCTCGAAGCCGTCCCACGCGCCCGGCACCCGCAGCCCGGAGAGGTTCCGGACGGTATCGCTCAGGTAGGGGTCGCGCGCGAGCTGCCCCGAGATCTCCTGGGGATCGGCGCCCAGGTCGAAGATGCGGCGCAGGCGCTCCGCCACCTGGCTCAGATCGACGCTCGCGGCGAGGCGAATACGCGCCAAGAGCTCGTTGCCACCCTCCGGCGGCGTGACCTCGACGACCCCCGCGACTCCGTCGATCGACACCGTGCGTCGGTACCCATCGAGATCCGCGCTCTCCACACCCGGCGTCAGACGCGGAAGCAGGAACCGGATCAACGCGGCCCAGTGGAAGGGTGGGCGAAACGAGAGCTTGAGCTCGATACCCGAACTCCCGGCGGGGGCTCGCCCTCCTGTCTTTCCGCCGCGCAGCTCGCGAGGTGTGAGACAGTAGTTGTTGCGGATGGCATCGTTGAAGCGCCGGACAGACCGGCCGGCAGTAGATCCCCGTCGAACGCACCGCCGTCACGAAGCGGCCGTCGAAGCGGGCGTCCCGGGTCCGCAGCGCCCGCCAGCAGGCATCCTGGCTGAGTTCCATACTTGCTTTGTAGCGCGTTCCCGATCCGATGTTGGCCGTTTTCGGACCTGCTGGCGACGGCCCGCATCCGCGAATCACCGGGTCCGGATCCGGCCAGCTCGATGTCGAGAAAGACCGGACACTGCTCTCGGGATCGAGCCGATCCCGGCTGTTGGAGTCGAGACCATGCACGCGAGAGCCATCGAGTTCGCCGTCGTCCCCTCGTCGCTCGGCGCCCTGATCGTCGCCGCCGGCGACAAGGGCATCTGCCACGTTCGCTTCGCCGATGACGGTGTCGACCCTGAGGAGGAGGTCGGCCGCGAGTTCCCCTTCGCCCCGCTGCGGGAGAATCCGGTCCGCCTCAAACCCTGGAGCGATGCCCTGGTGAGCTATGTGGACGGACACTCCACCCACCTGGATGTCCCCCTGGACGTGAGCGGCAGTCGCTTCCAGCGAAGAGTCTGGGCGGCACTGCGAGGAATCCCCCGCGGTGACACGCGGAGCTACTCGGAGATCGCCGACTCCCTCGGGGTGGCGACGGGCGCCCGGGCCGTGGCGCGGGCCTGCGCGACCAACCCCGTCGCCGTGGCGATCCCCTGCCACCGCGTGGTGGCCAAGAGCGGCGACCTGGGCGGCTACCGCTGGGGCCTGCACCGCAAGCGCGCCCTACGTGGCGTCGCCGTCGGAAGGAAGAATCACTACGGGAGCCGGTCGGAGCGCGGCACCCGGGTCGCCGCGCTCTTCTACTCGCTGATCGCGTCAGCGAAGCTCGCCGGAGTCGAGCCGCGCGGCTATCTGCGGGAGACCACCCTGCGGGCCGTCCGGAACCCGGGAACGGCCACGCTCGCGCGAGATCTCAAGTCTCCGAAATTCTGAGAGAAAAGCGGCGGTTGACCTGCTGGGCGCGAAAACGAGAGAATGGTCGAGGACTTACGATTAGCAGGCGAAAGCTATCACCAGCCACTTGTCGGGCTTAGTTTTGACGAAGGCCGAAGACGGGTCTGTGGTCAAACAAGGGCTATTAGACCAGACCAAAGGATAAATGCATCTTGTCGTTCAGGAACATTCATTTGAAATCAATTCCATTTCTGCTGATCATCCTTGCGGGATATTTTGTCTGCGCATCGATGTTCGCGCGCAGCCTGAAAGCAGTTGAGCGTCAGAACCATCCTGGATTGAGCGTTGATTTCGTTGTCGATGACAGCAAACTGCCCGATACCCCCACCAATGTATCCTACATTCCGCACCTTCCGAAGGACGTTCTGGGGAATTTCCGAGCACCTCATCGTGATCGGTCAGGCGTAGGCCGCCGGGTCAATATCGAGGAGCCGGAGAAGCTGTTTCTGCAGCGGTGAGAGCTCGATTGGAAATGTGACGGTCTCCGCCTCTCGCTCGAACTCGTACCAGCACACGTCGCTGAACATTTCCAGAATCCGGGCCGTGGTCGGCGTCCGGGTCTGTCTCCCTTCGGGGAGGATCGCCAGCGACTCGATGCCCTCGCGGATCATGGCCTGCCGGACAGTCCGTTCGATCAGGGCATCGAGCATCATCGCCAGGAACACCGCGTGGAGCAATCCGACCGCGCGAAGTGGCTTCTTGATGTAGGCGGGCGCCACCTCGAGTTCACTCTTGAACAGAGCGTGGCGCTTCTCCACGTAGGGTTGGTACTTGTAGATCCGCAGGACCTCCTTCTTCGGAGCCTTCGCCTTGTCCAGGTTGGTGATCAGCGGAAACACCCCGTCCGTCCGGGCCTCGGCGCGAAGCGCCTCCTTGTCCCGACGGACCTCCAGGTGGTAGACCTGTGTTCGGATCTTCTTCACCGGATCGCCCTTTCGCGGGCGCCCTCGGCGCAGACGCCGGGTCTCGATATGCGTCTGGGAAGCGATGCGCACCCCGAGGAACTGCTGGCAGTGGTGCCGGGCGAGGATCTCCTGGACCTTCTTCTGAATGGCCGAACGCTTGCGTAGCTTGCCGCGGTTGAGCCGGGTGTTGAGGTCGAAGAGGTCGGCCTCGGACTTCTCCAGGGACGTGTCCCTGGCCAGGGCGTCGCGCTCGGTCTTCTGCGAGCTTCGGATCCAAACGATGCGGTAGCCCTCACAGGTCTCCGTGGGGTCCCCTGCCGTGGAGTAGTAGACATCGGGCGGATCGTCCTTGCGCCGGGGGTTCTCGATCTCCACCAGTTTTCGCCAGCGGACGGGAGCGTCTTCCCGCAGCGCCTTTCGAAAGCGCCCATCCTCGGCGCGCGTGCGCGGCAGAATCGTGACGAACGTTCCCCCGTAACTCACGATGTGGGCGAGATTCTTTCGCGTGGCCAGCTTGCTGTCCGCCACGTAGACAAAGTCGGTTCGGTGCAGAATATTCCGCAACCGGTCCACGTTACCTCGATGGATCGTGTCGTCGGTCCGGTTGCCGCTGAACACGTCATGGGAGATCGGGACCGCTCCGTCGGCGGTCACGTTGAGTCCAAAGACCAGCTGCTTCAAGTCCGGTCGGTGATCCTTGTTGATGCCCCTGGTGATTCGGGGCTCGCGGTTCGAGGTCCGGTACTGTCCTGAGAAGGTCACCGTGGTGGTGTCGTGGTGGATATGCTTGGTGTCCAGCTCGAACTGCTCGATGATGTGAACGGCCAGCCGGAAGAACAACGTCCGCGCCCGCGGGGTGACCAGGGCATCCAGGCTGCGGGCCACGCGGTCGTCGTTCAGCGCCCGCTTCTCCGAGGCGTTGAGCTCCAGTGCGGCGGGGTCGATGGGGTTCGCCCATTCCGCGATGCGGTACAGCGGAGCCGACGAGAGGAGGATGTTCTGGAGGAAGACGCCGAGGGTCTGGGCATGGTCGAGGATCCCCTTGTGCCGGGTTCCGAGGCACGAGCGCACTATACTCGGAAACTCCATGCGACCCAGGAAGTCCAGGAGGATGGGGTGAGGACCGATGAGGTGTGCTCGGTGGACGGCTGGCCCTTGTGGGGTGATCACGCGCCGGGTGCCGCCGATCTGCCTTGTATGCATACTGCTAATATAGTATACTAGTTCCAATGGCGATGTCCAGAGCCAAGTTGCTCGCCTCTCTCCGCCCGCTTCATCAGGAGCGGCGGCGCCTGATTCGCCGCCTGCAGCGGGAGCACAAACTCGCGATGGGCACCGTCTCGGTGGTCAACCGGAAGTGCGGGAGCCCGAGATGCCACTGCGTCGATGGCCCCGGCCATCCCCAGACCCTGTTCCTGTTCAAGGACGAAAAGCAGGGCCGCCGCAGGTGCAAGCTAGTTCGTCGCGCGGACGAGGCCTGGATGCTCCGAGCAGGCAAACACTACCGAGAGTTCCGGGAGGACCTGAGGCAGCTTCGCGCCATCGATCTGGAGGAGAAGCAGATTCTGATGGCGCTTGCGGAGCTGAGAGCCATCCGGTACGAGTAACTCAACTCGTTGTTATCGCAGGACTTTCAGGAATCAGAAATTCCGAAAAGACGGCCTCGGAAGGTGCGGAATGTAGGATGTAGGGCTGGTGACCCCACCATTCCCGTACGAACCGGACGGGGATTTCCCGCAGAATGCGGTGAGGAATGACAGAAATACTGTCACGCCCCCGTGGATAAGCATTATAGGCGGGTCTACACGGAGTCCGATAAGGCAGCATCTGTAGAATCCCGCGGGGAAATCGGGCAAGAGGGCTGGCGTGAAGGGCAGCTACGAGTACGAGGGTGGAGGTAGGAAACCCACGCTGGGAACCCTCGCACGGTCCGAGTATGGGTCTTGTGTCAAGGCCCTGCGGCGAGACCGAGGCGTGGCTCGCCCGGTTAGCGTCTCGGGAGGTTCGCCCGTAGCAGGGCGACGCTGTTGCCGCCCATGATGGCGGCGATCTCCCTCTCTGAGAAGCCCTCTGCCAGCAGCGCCTCGGTCAGCACCGCGAGCTCCGAGACGTCGAAGGGCGCGGCGATGGTCCCGTCGTAGTCCGAGCCCAGGGCGAGGTGTTCCACTCCCGCGAGGTCGGCGGTGTAGCGGATCGCCCGGGCGATGCCGCGGGGCGAGGGATCGCACACCGCGGCATCCCAGAAGCCGATGCCGATCAGGCCACCCTTGGCGGCAATCGCCTTCACCTGGGCGTCGCTCAGGTTGCGGAGGTGATCGCAGTGGCCCCTGACGCCGGTGTGGGAGACCACCGGCGGACGCGTGGTCCGGGCCAGCACCTCCTCCACCATCCTCGGCGAGGCGTGGGCCAGATCGATGATCATCCCCAGCGCCTCCGCGCGGTCCACCACCTGGCGGCCGAACTCGGTGAGTCCGGCGCCCGTGACTCCGTGGAGCGAACCGCCCAGCTCGTTGTCGAAGAAGTGGGTGAGACCGAGCATGCGATAGCCCGCCTCGAAGAGACGGTCGAGGCTGGAGAGATCCCCCTCCAGGCAGTGCGCGCCCTCGGTACCCAGCAAGGCCGCCACGCGCTCGGGGTGGGCGCTGCGCTCCCGCAGGAACTCCTCGAGGTCGGCCGCGCTTCGCAGCAGCATCAGCCTCTCCGGCGCGGCTTCGGCCCAGCGGCGCAGCTTTCCCGCCTGGAACAGGGCCCGGGCCTCGAGACTCCACCAGGTCTCCACAGGCCAGCGCTGCACCAGCGCCTGCAAGGTGTTCAGGTCGGGCCCCCTGCCGGGGCTCGGACCGTAGTCGACTCTCGCCGGAGAGCGGGTGACGGCGGTGAACATCTGGATCGCGACGCCCCCCTCGACCAGGCGCGGCAGATCGACGTGGCCGGCGCTGCTGCGCACGCGCAGGTCGCGGTTCCAGAGCAGGGAATCCGCGTGCCAGTCCATCACCACCAGCGACTCGTGAATCGCGCGCGCCCGGGAGGAAGGCGTCGCGCGTTCGTGGGGCAGGACCCGATTCAGGCGGGCGTCGAGCTGCGAGGGCAGGACGACGAGGGCGAGCGCAGCCAGTGCCGCCAGACCCAGGAGCGTCCAGAGGACCAGACGCGGAAATCGCCCCATCCTTAGAGCTCCTTGCGCGCGGGGGGCAGATCCCGGAAGACCGGTGCGCGCTTCTCCCGCATCGCCAGGTAGGCCTCCTTCACGTCCTCGGTCCGGAGCATTCCCGGCTGCCAGGTCGCGATGTAGTCAAGACCCTCCGCGACGCTGTGGTCGCGGGCGTGATTCAGCATCACCTTGGAGCCCCAGACCGCCATCGGCGAGTGCCCGGCGATCTCGTGCGCAATTTCCATCACCGCCTCGAGCATCGCCTCCTGCGTCGGGTACACCTCGTTCACCAGCCCGATCTCTCTGGCGCGCTGGGCCGGAACACGGCGTCCGGTGAAGGCCATCTCGCGCGCGATCCCAGCGGGAACGACCTTGGGAAGGCGCTGGAGGGTGCCGACGTCGGCGGTGATTCCGATATTGATCTCCTGCACACAGAAGAAGGCGTCCTCGGTGCAGTAGCGCATGTCGCAGGCGGTGGTGATGTCGACCCCGCCACCGATGCATCCGCCGTGGATCGCGGCGATCACCGGCATGCGGGCCTTCTCGAGGCAGGAGATCGAGTTCTGGAGGTGCAGGAGCACCCCCCGGAAGCTCTCCCGGAACTGCCCCGTCTCTGCGTCCCCTCCTCCGAGCGCCGAGGCGAGGAGGCCGAAGTCCAGACCGGCGGTGAAGTGACGGCCCGTGGAGGAGAGCACGATCACGCGAACGGCTCCCTCGTCGTCGAGCGCCCTCACGATCTCGGGGAGCTCCGTCCAGAACTCGCGGTTCAGGGTGTTGAGCGCCTCCGGCCGGCACATCCGGAGGTGGGCCACCTTCCCGTCGATCTCGACTTCGAAGTTGGAATGGGGCATGAGCTGGCTTCTCCTCGGGTGGTGGGCCGGTGAGTGTACCCGAGAAGAATCCGCGGAGTGCGGACGCCGAGTCCGGGTGGCACGGGCTCAGGCCGCGGGCTTCGCCTCTTCCACCTCACGGAGAACGTCCGAGATGACCTGACCCACGACCTTGCGGGTCTGCTCCAGGCCCTGCTCCGAGAGCCTCGCCTCGTAGTCGGCGCGCAGGGCGTCTTCGCGCTTCTCGAGCTCGCGCCTCGCAGCCGCCTCGATCTCCTCGCGCAGGTGCGGGGGAGCCTCGACGCCGGCCATCTCCTTCAGATGGCGCCACAGGTCGAGCCGCTCCTCGGCCAGCCGAACGATCTCGTCCGATGCGACCCACCGATGCAGGCGCTGTTCCGAGTCGAGGCTGTAGACGAACGGCTGCACTCTGGCCCGGTCTTCCTTCGAGAGCTCCAGGTACTCGTGGAAGGGCACCATCTTCGCGTCCCGGGAGCGGGGCTCCACCTCGGTGAAGTGCCGGGCGAAGCGGACCTCCGAAGCGGCCCAGTCGGCGATGGTCAGAGGCACCGTCATCTTCTGCTGCGCGCCCTTCTCGTCCCGATACGAGAGCTCGTAGGTCGGCCAGGGATCCGCCAGCGCGGGGTTTCCGTCGAGCTCCAGGCGATCGGAGAGGGCGGGCCCGGCGTCCGGATCGTAGATCAGGAAGGGGAAGGCGCGGCTCTCGAGGGCCAGGCGGGCGGCTCCCGCGGACCCCTCGTCGGAGATCCCGTGCTCGGGCGGGCAGGGAGTGTAGATGTTGAAGATCGCCGGACGCCGGGAGCTGAGCCCGCGCAGGACTCCGGCGAGCAGGTGGGAGTGCGACGCCTGAGAGCTCTGCAGGACGAAGCTGGTGCGATGCGCGATGGCGATCAGACCGAGCTCCTTGCGGATCTCCTCCTTGCCGTGCTGTGCCGCGCCGTAGGCCGCCATGTCGGAGACCTGACCCGCGAAGCCCGCCGTGCAGGCCTGGCCTCCGGTGTTCGAGTAGACCTGTGTGTCCAGCACCACCGCGCGCAGCGGCTTGCCGGAGGCGAGCATGCGCGAGAGGTTCTGGAAGCCGATGTCGGCCATCGCGCCGTCGCCGCCCACCGCGAAGACCGGGGGACAGAGCAGGAACTCCTCGTCGGTGAACTGCTGCCAGTCGAAGGCCGCGAAGAAGGGATCGTGGACCTCCGGATCGTAGGCGTCCTCGACTTCGAGCTCGGCCTTGCGGACCGCCCGGAAGGCATCCGCCATCTTCCGCATCTGGCCTTCGAAGATCCCGATGGCGATCGAGGGGGCGTCCTGGAAGAGATGGCTCACCCAGGGGAACGGATAGGGGTTGTACGGGTAGGTGCTCGCCCAGACCGAGGAGCAGCCGGTCGCATTGGTCATCGACAGCGACGCGCGACCCCGCCCGCTGGGTCCGCTGGTGTAGCGCCAGTGGAGATCCCGGAGCTCCCGGATCCGCTGCTGCAGCCTCTCGAGGCGCGCTCGACCCGGGCCGTCGAGCGCCACCTCCAGGCTCACCGTCGCGTCCGGATCGATGGCGTCGATGTCGGCGCGGGAGACCAGGAGGCCGCCCACCTTCTCTTCCAGGCTTCGGGTGAGGGCCTCGAGGCGACTCACGAAGGGGCCGACCCGCTCCTGTGTGGCCGCTTCCACGGCGGCCACGATCAGATGCATGGCGGTCTTCTCGCCGCATCCGTTGCAGGCACCGTCGCCTCCCACCATGGCGCCGTAGTTCCGCTTCTTGAGGAGGAGGGTGGGGAGGATGCCGATGCCCTTCCGGTAGTCGCTCACGCTGACGAAGCGATCGGGCGTGTCGGGGAGCCTCTCCCAGAAGCTCCAGGCTCTCCGCAACCTCCCATCGATCTCATCGTCCTGCTTGGCGGGGACGAGGGCACCGTCCGGGCAGACGGCGACGCATAGATTGCACCCCTTGCAGGCGCCCGGATTGACGGTGATCGAGAGCAGACCGCCGCTGCCCGTCTCGCGGGACTCCGGCACCTTGTAGAAGGGAATGGTCTTCGCGACGGGGAAGTCGGCGAGCAGCGAGACCAGAGCGGCGAACTCATCGTCGAGCTGGTTGCGCTGATTGGGGCCCAGGGGATATCGGAGCACCAGGCTCGCGTAGGCGCTTCGGAGCTCTTCCGCGATGCTGCCGTGGGAGTCGGACGCCAGCCGGTCCCGTAGCTCCGCGGCCAGCGGACCCACCAGCGCACGGATCTCCTCCAGGCTCCGGCCCTGGCTGCCGAAGTCGACGGCGGTCTCCAGCAGAGCTTCGACCTCCGTGACCAGCCCGGGGATCGCCGCATCCGGGCACTGGATCCAGCAGGCTCCGCAGCCGGTGCACTTCTCCGGGACGAACTGCGGTACCTCCATCCGGATGTCGCTCATGTCGCGGAAGACGCCGGTTGCGGCGGGGATCGCGGCGAGCGCCGCGAACGGATCGGCGACGGGGTCGGTGCCGGAGCGGTACTTCGAGCAGACCTGCTCGAAGAAGCGGCGTCGATCGGCGATGGCCGAGTCGGCCCGCGGCTCGTGGAGGGAGGCCGGCAGCTCGGAGACCATCGCCCTCCCCTCCTCTATCTCCGCCTCGAGCGAGGCCCAGTCGAGCTCGTGGACCTCGCCCCAGCCGCGCCGGATCACCCGGAAGTTGTCCTCGACGACCTGCTGGCCCCGGCGGCCGAAGCTCTTCTGAAGCTGGCCCCGGATGCCCTCGAAGAGCTTTTCTTCCTGGAGCTGCTCGCTCTCGCAGAGCGGCGAGGCGCGGAAGAAGGCCCCCTGGAAGGCAGCTCCCTGCATCCGGAAGCGCAGATCCGGATCGGAGGCCTCTTCCCGAGCGATCGCGAACCCGTCGAGCTGGAAGAGTCGGATCTCCTTGCGGCGAATCTCCTCCCGCGCCCAGGAGGGGAGGCTCTGCCAGAGGGCCGCCGGCGTCTGGCTGCTCTGGATGATGAAGACGCCGCCTTGGCGGAGCCCGGTCAGCGGGTTGGAGTGCTTGAAGACGTTCGGGTCCGGCGACAGCACCGCATCGACGCTGGTGAGCGCGCAGTTCAGCCGGATCGGCGCGCGAGCGAAGACGGCGAAGAAGGTGGTGGGCTGTCCCTTCTTCTCCGAGCCGTACTTGGGGTTCGACTTGACGTGCAGGCCGAGGAGCTGGAAGAGGGTCAGGCTGATGCTCTTGCCCACGGTGATCGCACCCCACCCCCCGACGGAGTGGATCCGCAGCGCGAGGGAGCCCTCCGGAAGCAGGTTCTCGCTCTCGGCCCGCTCCAATGCAAACTCGGAGAGCTGGGGGTAGGCGTCGCGCACGCTTCGCTGCCAGCCCAGAGCGGCCGGCGGCGTCGCTCCCTTCCGCGAGAAATCGATCCCGAGATAGAACTGCCGTCTCCCCTGCCTTCCCGGGAGCATCTGTTCCACGGCGGCGATCAGATCGCCGGGCTGGGTGTCGCGGCTTCCCAGGCCGTAGCAGCCGGAGTAGAAGTCGGGAACCTGCTCGGACTGAACGGAGGGCAGGTCGGGGTGGGGCTTCCGTGCGCCCGAGGCGCGCCCGTTCTCGGCCGCCTTGGAGAAGGCAGCTCGGATCTCCCGCAGCAGCGGCGGATCGACCGCCAGGGGCTGGTCGACGCGCTCCAGCACCACCGCGCCGCGCGTTCCCCGCAGCAGCCGGGCGAGCCGATCTCCGGGAAAGGGCCGGAACATGGTCACGTTGACCACGCCCACCTTGATGCCACGGGCGTCTCGCAGGTGGTCGCAGACGGCCTCGGCATTGGACACCAGCGAGCCCTGACCGACGATCGCGTACTCCGCGTCCTCCATGCGGTATCCCGAGGCGCGCGCGTAGCGGCGACCGGTGAGCTCGGCGTACTCGGCGAAGGCCTGGTCGGCGAGCCCCACGATGTGGTCGAAGTAGAAGGGACGCTGGGCGGCGACTCCCTGCGCATAGCTGTCCTGGTTCTGCACCGGGCCGAACATCGCCGGGCTGTCCAGGTCGAAGAGCTCGGGAATCCGCCGCCGCCTCTCGCCGAAGACCAGGCGCTGCGCGGGTGTCGGCGATTCGACCAGGTCGTCGGGGTTGCCGAGGAACTCGGCGATCAGCTGCGGCTCCGGAAGGCGCAACGATTCGATCACATGGCTGGTCAAGAAGCCATCCTGGGCGCAGATCCCCGGGTTGAGCGACAGCTCTGCGATGCGGTGTGCGATCAGGTTGAGATCGGCGACCTCCTGGACGTCCTTGGCGAAGAGCTGGAAGAAGCCGGTGTCGTCGACGGCGTGGTAGTCGTCGTGGCCGCAGTGGATGTTGAGCGACTGCTTGGTGATGGCCCGGCAGGCGATGTTGAGCACGTAGGTGAGTCGCTTGCCCACCGCCGCGTAGAGCGACTCGTGCATGTACGCGACACCCTGACCCGCCGAGAAGTTGGCCGACCGCAGCCCCACCAGGCTCATTCCCGCGGCCACCGCCGCCGCGGCGTGCTCGCCCTCCGGCTCGAAGAAGATCAGCTTCCGGCCGTGCACGTTGGTCTTGCCCTTGGCAACGGCGTCCGCCCAGCCCTCGCCCATCTGCGTGGAGGGGGTGATGGGGTAGACGCCCGCAGCCTCGGACGCGGCGGTCTCCATGGCGACCACCGCCGAGCTGCCGTCCATGGCCTGCAGGACGCCCGGGTACCTGGCGGCGGCCCGGAGGCCGGTCGAATCCAACAGGTCCGATTGCCAGTCGTCCTCGAAGTCTCGGATTACCTCAGACATGATGAACACATATTTTTCAAATTATGGGATGTAAACTCAATAACCCAAGCAAAAACAAACAAGTATGTTTGTAATCTGTCCATCGAGTCAATCTTGTGATAATGTAAAGTCTGTAAATACAAGGAGCCCTGGAATGGCCGAGAAGCCGCGCCTGGGAAACAAGGTCCGGAAGCTCCGGCTCCGGCACGGGCTCACCCAGGTCGATCTGGCGGGCCGGCTGGGGATCTCGGCCAGCTACCTCAATCTGATCGAGCACAACCAGCGGGCGGTCACGGTTCCGCTGCTCCTGAAGCTCGGTCAGCTCTTCGAGATCAACCTGCAGGACTTCGCGGAGGGCGATCGCGCCCACCTGCTGGCCGATCTGACCGAGGTCTTCGGGGACGCGCTCTTCGAGGGACACGAGGTGCGGCCGGCGGACCTGGAGGAGCTGGTGGCGAGCTCGGGGGTGGTCTCCCGGGCCATCGTGGCCCTGTACCGCGGCTACCGGCGAGCGCAGGAGGACGCGAACACGCTGGCGGAGCAGCTCTCCGATGGGGGACTGCTCTCCAGCACGGAGGTAGCCCACCTGCCCGCGGAGGAGGTGACCGACTTTCTCCAGCAGAGGATGAACCACTTTCCGGAGCTCGAGGCCGCCGCGGAGCAGCTCTCCCGGGACGCAAAGCTCGATCCCGAGGACCTCCACCGGTCCCTGGTGCGGCACCTCACTGAGTCACTGGGGGTCGAGGTTCGCGTCGTCACCGCAACCGCCAGCGAGGGAACGGTTCGGCGCTACGACCCGAAGAGCCGGAACCTCTTCATCTCCGAGATCATCCCCGTGAGCAGTCGCGTCTTCCAGCTCGCTCATCAGATCGGCCTCCTCACCCATCGCGAGACCTTCGACGCTCTGATGCGGGACGCGGCACTCTCGACGCCGGACTCCGAGGCGCTCTGCCGGGTGGCCCTGGCCAACTACTTCGCCGGGGCCGTCATGATGCCCTACGAGCCTCTCCTCAGCGCAGCCCGGTCCCTCCGCTACGACATCGAGCTTCTCGAGGAACGCTTCCAGGCCAGCTTCGAGCAGGTCTGCCACCGCCTCACCAACCTGAACGCTCCGACGTCCAAGGGGGTGCCCTTTCACCTGGTCCGGGTGGACATGGCGGGAAACATTTCCAAGCGCTTCAACGGCTCGGGAATCCATCTCGCCCGGTACGGCGGAGCCTGCCCGCGCTGGAACGTGCACGAGGCCTTCACCACGCCCGGTCTGATCCGCACCCAGATCTCCCGCCAGCCCGATGGCCGCACCTACTTCTGCATCGCCCGGTCGCTCAGAAAGGGGGGCGGCGGCTATCACGTTCCCCCCAGCGGCTTTGCCGTCGGACTCGGCTGCGAGATCGCGCACGCCCAGGGGCTGGTGTACGCCGACGGCGTCGATCTGGAGAATCAGAGAGCGATCGTTGCGATCGGCCCCGGCTGCCGTCTGTGCGAGCGGTTGGATTGCCGCCAGCGGGCCTTCCCGCCGATTCGCCATCGCCCCGACGTCGACGAGAACGTGCGGGGCCTCTCGGCCTACGTCTCGGCGAAGCTGAAAGATCCTCCTTCGTGATGCGGCGTCGGCCGGGCGCCCGGCCGGCTCGCCGCGTCAGGCGCGGAGGATCTCGGGAACCCGCTGGATCGAGTCCGTCACGCGCCAGGCGCCGGTGAAGTCCTGAGACGCCGTGAACTCACTTCGCACCACCAGACAGTCGAGTCCCGCCTGGAGAGCCGATCGGAGACCGCGGGCGGAGTCCTCGATCACCACGGCCTGATCCGGCCGGGCGCCGAAGCGCTCGAGTGCGGCGAGGTAGGGATCCGGCTCGGGCTTGGGGCGCGGGTAGTCCTCGACCGTCAGGACGAACTCGAAGTGTCCCAGGAGGTTCCGCGACCGGTGGATCAGCTCGAAATCCTCTCTCCGGGACGTGGTGACCACCGCCATACGGAAGGACTTCGCCAGGGTCGAGAGGACATCGGTTACACCGTCGATCTCGATGTTCTCGGTCCGCAGATATTCCTGGTAGAGCGAATTGCGCATCCCCCGATGGCGGGAGATCTCTTCGGGGGGGATCCCCTTCGCGCGGGCCAGATCCCAGCAGGTCCGCCCGCTCGTCCCGATATCGAGGTAGGTCTCCTGCGAGAGCTCGACGTCGAGCCGGCGCAGGATGTCGCGCGTGGCGGCGAAATACCACCGCTCGGTATCCACCAGGACACCGTCGTGATCCCACAGAATGAAGCGCCGAGCCATCCGATCCTCCCACCGCGCCGCAAGCTGGGGTCGGATCTTAACGGATCGGTGCGGACGCTATTCTCGGAGGGCCTGCGCCGGCACCAGGAGGCGGTGGCAGCTGCTGCAGGCGTGGACCGCCCGGGCGCTCTTGATCTCGCTGGCCCGTTGCGTGGGGACCGCGACGCCGCACACGGGACAGACCTCGGTCTCGAAGACGCCGACGGCGGGGCGACGCTTGACCGCAACGCGCTCGTAGTGCGCTAGGAGCCGGGAATCGAGGCACTGGCAGGATTTCTGGCGCCGCTCGACCAGCGTCTCGCGCTCCGCCACCCGCCGCCTTTCGCGCTGGGTGAGCTCGTCGAGCTGGGCGGGCGTCTCCTCCTCGGCTCGTCGCAGCCGGTCCTCCGCCGCGGCGACCTCCCCTCTCCCCCGATCGATGGCCTCCATCAGCTCGAGGGCTCGCGTCTCGAACTCGGAGCTCGCCTCGCTGGCATGCTCGATCTCGTGCTGCAGAGCCGCGTAGGCCTGGGGCGAGGTGACCTGGGAGGTCTGCGCGTTCAAGCGCTCGAGCAGCGCCTCCTGCTCGCTCATCCTCGCCTCGAGTCGCCGCTCTTCCAGCTCTTGATCCGCGAGCAGCTGCCTCGCCTGCGCCAGGGTCTCCCCGGCCAGAGCCAGTTCGTCCTCGGTGCTCTGCCGATCCTCGGGGATCCGGGCCAGTTCTTCATCGACGGCCGCGAGTTCCTCGTCGACGTCCCGGATCAGGACGAGCTGACGCATGTTCTGCAGCAAGGGGGGCCTCCCGATCCGCTCCTATTCTACCGGGATTCGGGGGCGATTGAGATGCAGATTCCCGGCGTGCCGGGATTTTCCAGGCGGCTCGGGGCGGACGCGGCTTGGCACCCGGCGGTCGCTCCGTGGTAGCGTCCTGCGGCATGTCCGAGGCCCGGAGCGGAATCCGGCGGCGCCGTGCCACCCGGCGAAGCGCCCGTTCCCTGGTGCGCGACGAGCCCGCGCCAGATCGATGCACCGTTCCTCCTCGGCGAGGCGCCGCGTTCCCATGTTCGGCGTGGCCGATCGGCACACCAGCTACCAGGAGCGAGGTGCCGCCTACGCCGTCGTCCTCGATGACGAACGGCGCGCCGCGGTCGTCCACGCGCGACACGGGCTGTTCCTCCCGGGCGGCGGCATCCAGGCCGGCGAATCGCCCCCCGAAGCCCTTCTCCGCGAGTCCCTGGAGGAGTGCGGCCGGCCCCTGGAGATCCGGAGCGAAATCGGTCAGGCCATCCAGTACTGCCACGGAGAGGAAGGGCCCATTCGCGCCTACCATCTGTTCTTCGAGGCGCAATTCCAGGGTCCGGCCTCCCAGCCGGCCGAGTACCCGATGTCGTGGGTACACATCGACGAGGCGAGCTCCTGGTTCCGCCACGAGAGCCACGTCTGGGCGGTCCGGACTCATCTCTCCAGGACCGATCCCTGACTGTTGATCAGCCGAAACCGATCAGCGGAGCGGCCATGACCAGGATCACCGCCTGAACCACCCATCCGATCAGACAGACGCCGACGGCGCGCAGCGTGCTGGTGTAGTCGAGTGCCTGCCGGACCGCGATCACCGTGGCCACGAGCATCCAGATCCCAGCGACGAGGAAGAACAGGAAGCCGACGCCGGGAACGATCCCGAAGACCCGGATCACACCGGGCGCGCTGGCAAAGCCGATGGTGCGCAGCATCTCGCCGTAGTCCGCGCTGGTCTGCGGCTCGGGCAGCAGTCGCGTCCCGATCAGGTAGGTCAGAAAGACCCAGACCAGCCAGGCGACCAGGGTGATGACGGTCCCGGTCACGATCGAGGAGACGCTCCCGCTCCCCAGGCTGCCGATTCCTGCCGCGACCGCGGACAGCACGACGACCGTCATGGCCTGCCCCGTCGCATCGCGATCGGCTTCTACCTCCTCGTAGAGATCGACGTCCAGCTTGGCGGCGCGAAGCATGCGGTCCTGGATGCTCGCCATGATTCCCTCCCCTTCGGGCCGAGGTTCGAGCCTCACCTCGGTCGATGGCTTCGCAAGTCGGCCCGGGGCCCCGGACCGACTCGTTCATGGTAGCCTGCCTTCAGACTTCCGCTGACCGATCTTCCCCGGAGTAGCAGCGAGAGGTCGGAGGACGATTGAATGAGAAGAGCGCTCGGCAAGGCACTGGCAGTGGTATCGCTGTTCTGCCTGGCGGCGTGCGGCTCGGGTCGACCGGGTGAGATCATCCGCACGCCGGACGAACGATTCGAGAACCTCCCCGATTTCGATTTCGAACCGCACTACCTCGAGATCGAGCAGCTTCGCATCCACTACGTCGACGAGGGCCCCGGAGACGCGATGCCGGTTCTGCTGCTGCACGGCGAGCCGAGCTGGAGCTTCCTGTATCGCAAGATGATCCCGGTGATCACGGCGGCGGGCTTCCGGGCCATCGCCCCGGACCTGGTGGGCTTCGGCCGCTCGGACAAGTTCGTGCGGATGGAGGACTACTCCTACCAGTTGCAGGTGGACGTGATGGCGAAGCTGGTGGAGCGGTTGGAGCTTCAGGGGATCGTCTTGTTCGGTCAGGACTGGGGCGGTCTGGTGGGCCTGCGGGTGGTCGCGGAAGATCCGGAGCGCTTCGCCGGGGTGATCGCCGCAAACACCGGATTGCCCCTGCCGACCCGCGAGACGGGGGTGCCCCTGCCGTTTCGGATCTGGCGCTTCTTCTCCCGGTGGACCCCCGTCTTCTCGTCCGGCCGGATCATCGACGCCGGCACCGAGAGCGATCTCCCGGAGGAGGTGCGCGCGGCCTACGACGCTCCGTTCCCGACCCGCCGCCACCTGGCGGGGGCGCGCATCATGCCCTCCCTCGTCCCCATCGACCCCGAGGATCCGGCGGTGCCCGCGATCCGGGAGGCGTGGGAAGTCCTCCGCGGCTGGGAGCGCCCCTTCCTGACCGCATTCAGCGACGGGGATCCCATCACCCGGGGGCTCGAGACCACCTTCCAGTCCCAGATCCCCGGCGCCCGGGAGCAGCCCCACGTGACCATCGAGGGCGCCGGTCACTTCCTCCAGGAGGACAGGGGCGAGGAGCTGGGAGCCCTGGTGGTGGAATTCGCGAGGCGTCTCGAGTAGTGACTCCCGAATCGAGCCGCGGAGTGCGAGCCCGGAGCTGGCGCCCGAAATCGGAGTGAAGGATGAGATCGTTGCATGAGGTCATGGCATCCAGAGACATGGCCGTCATCGGGGCCTCCCGCGATCCGCTCAAACCGGGAGCCATGCTGCTGAGACTGCTGGAAGACCGCGGCTACCAGGGCAAGGTGGCCGCCGTGAATCCGGTGGGAGGAGAAGTCGATGGCGTACGCCTCTATCCCAGCGTCTCCGACGTACCGTTCGAGATCGACCTGGCGGTGTTGATCATCCCTCCCAGATTCGTCCCCGACGCCATCGCGGAGTGCGCGAGGAAGGGAGCGCGGGGCGTCGTCATCACCTCTGAGGGATTCGGTGAATCCGGCGAAGAGGGAAGAAGACACCAGGAGGCGGTCTCGGAGATCCTGAAACGGACGGGCATGAGGGCATTCGGCCCGAACACTCTCGGCATCGTGAATACGGAGACCGGCCTGACCACGTCCTATTTCGCAGACGAGCGCATGCTGGAGAGAGGCTCCATCGGATTCGCGGCGCAATCCGGCATCTTCGTGGGCGCCCTGCTCCGGTACCTCGCGTCCTTCGACGGCCTTCGCATCTCCAAGGGCATCGGCCTGGGAAACAAGGTGGACGTGAACGAATCCGATGCCCTCGACTTCTTTGCCGACGATGCTCAGACGAAAACCATCGGCTTGTACCTGGAAGACGTCAGGGACGGGAGTCGATTCGTCGAATCCGCAAGGAGAGCCGCCAGGAGAAAGCCGGTCCTCGTCTTGAAGGGAGGCAGGACTCGAGAGGGAGCTCGGGCCACGGCCTCTCACACGGCCAGCCTCGCCGTCGACGACGCGGTGTTCGACGGCGCCTTGCGTCAGGCCGGTGTGCTGCGAATGGATGGCATCGCCGACCTGTTCTCCGCGCTGATGGGATTCGAATGGATGCCGCTGCCGAGAGGAAATCGCATCGCAGTGGCCACCTTCAGCGGCGCACAGGCGATCATGAGCATCGATGCTGCGATGGGAGAGGGGCTCGGCATGGCCGAGTTTTCGCCCGGCACCAACGAGCGTCTCTCCCGAGTCATCTCGTTTCCCTCGAAGATGCAGAACCCGATCGATCTCTTTCCCGACATGATGACCCATGGCTTCGAGAAGACGTCCTGCGAGATCCTGAAGGCCCTGCTGGACGATCCGGGCGTCCACGGCATCGTCTTCATCGGGTTCGCCATGCTCCGTGGGGAGATGTTTCGCCCGATGGCGGAGGTCATCAGGGAGAATCGGAGCAAGCCCGTCTTCGTGTCGCTCCTGGGCAGCAAAGAGGACGTGGCGGTCACCGAGGACTTCTTGCGAAAAGAGCGCATTCCGGTGATCCAGTATCCGGAGGCGGCGGTCCAGGTCTTCGCCCGTATGTGGCGATACGTCCAGATGAACAGGCGGCGGTAGCGCGGTATCGCGACATGGGTGCGCTCGAGGACGAGGTCCTCGAGAGGTGCGTCGGCGCCATCGAGGCAGCCGGCTTCACCGCCGTTTGCAACCACTGACTTCCACCGGGAACCGCGACGGGACGTGATAGAATCCCGCCAGGGCTCGGCCTTCGGGCCGGCCGCTCTCGCCCTCCGATCGAAGCAGGGGAAGATGAAGAACGACGTCGTGCTGAACGAGCTCACTCGGGAGGAGCGCCTGCTCCTGATGAGCTTCGTCTGCTCCTTCGCCTGGGCGGACGACGAGGTGAAGCCAGAGGAGCGCGAGCTGGTGGCGCGGATGATCCACCGGCTGGAGCTGGACGATGATGAGAGACGACAGGTGCTCGAGTGGCTCGAGTCACCGCCGGCGGCCGGATCCGTCGATCCCAAGCGGGTTCCGAAGGCGCACCGCATGAAGTTCCTCCGAGCGGTCGAGTCCACCGTCGACGGAGAGGTCTCGCCGGAGGAGCGGGAGAGCCTCCTCCGGTTCGCCAAGCTGATCCGGTAGCGGCGCTTCGCATCGCGCTCGGCTTTTGACGGAGCGGGACCGACGAGCCATCATGGCGCCTCCCCTCCAGGGCGAGGTGCCGATGGGCGACGACAGTCTGCAGGATCGAAAGAACGCGCTCGACGACGCCTTCTACCGCGAGGGCACCGAGGCCTTCCGCGTGCAGCTCGAGCTTCGCCGGGCGGAGGAGGACGCCCTCGAAGACCTGGCCGATGCGTCCGGCATCCGTGACGAAGAGGTCCTGCGCAGGCTCGCTGGCCTCGGGATCCGGGCCGACACGCTGGCGGCGCTCACCCTGATCCCACTGATCGAGGTGGCCTGGGCCGACGGTGAGATGGATGCCAAGGAACGGGAAGCCGTCCTCTCCGGCGCCGAGTCGTCCGGCATCCCCAGGGAGAGCCCCAGCCGCGGCCTGCTCCAGATCTGGATCGAGGACCCGCCCGCTCCCGACCTGGTGGACGCGTGGCGCGAGTTCATCGGCGCGCTCTGCCGCGAGCTGGACGACGAGCAGACCGAGAATCTCCGCTCCAACCTCCTGCGCCGTGCCCGCGCGGTGGCCGAAGCCGCCGGCGGCATCCCCGCCGTCCGCCCCAGCATCTCGAAGGAGGAGAGGATGGTGCTCGAGAGTCTGGGGCGCGCCTTCCGGCGCTGAGGTCCGGTCTCGGCGAGCAGGTTCAGGCTCGATTCCGAGCGCGCTCAGGTTCGGTGCTACCCGGCCGATGCGTAGGTTGGGGGGCAGCGACCCGATTTGTCCCCCGGGGGAGCAATGGAGTACCAGCGCCTCGCCCTCATCCTGGACGACGAAGCTGGCCAGATGGGCGAGCTCGCCCTTCGGCTGGTGCGCCTGGAAGTCCGTGTCCTCTACGCCAATGACTTCGACGAGACCGTCCTGCTCGCGCAGCAGTCGCCGGACGATGTCGGCTCGGTCCTCGTACCCAGCCACCGAGCCCTCGGATGGCTTCCGCGAATCCTGAAGAGGCTGCACCTGCCCCCGGGCGCGGTCGTGCCGGTCGGCGAACGGCCCGATGACGGCAGCGTGGAGTCGCTGCGCAGCGAAGGTGTCCGCTGGGCGCTGTGGAACCCGGAGGATGATCGCGCCCTCCGATTCGTGGTGGCCACCGCCATTTCGGAGACGGACGCCACTGAAACGCGCACCGAGCTGCGGGTGCCGACTCAGCTCGACGGCGTGGTGCTTCGCGGCTGTCTGGAACGATCCAGCGCAATCCTCAATCTGAACGACTCCGGCGCCCTGGTGGCGCTCGATCCACCGGTTCCGGCGGGGGGCCGCGTGAAGCTCCGCCTCGATCTCGGCGACGAAGCGCTCACTCTGGGCGGAAGGGTGGTCTGGTCCACCGAGCTCCCCGAGGTACACACCGTCGAGACCGGCCCCGTCATGGGTGTACGATTCGAGGATGTCGATCTCGACGACCGCGCCACCCTGATGCGCTTCCTGACCAAGGAGCTGGAGCGCTTCCGCCTTTAGCTCGAGTCTCGTATCGTTGCCGGAGCATGAGGTGCCGTCGCGGGGCAATCGCCTTCTGTATCGGGCTCTCGGTCGCCGGCCCGGCTACCGCCGATGAGGCGGCGGTGGCGCGCGCCCACCTCCGCGGCGCGGGAGAGACCGGCCCCCCCGGCGGCGTGTTCTTCCTCCCGGTGAAGCATCCACCGGGCGCCGTCGCGGTGGGAGCCGCCCATTCCTTCGATCGAAGCGAGCTCGCCGAAGCGGGGGAGGTGGAGTTCCGGCTCGGAGACAGCGGCCGGCGCGTGAGTCTCGCGAATCGCTACTACGCCAGGCCGGGCCGCGCGTACCACCGACCGGGAGCGACGCTGCGCGACGACTTCGTGGTCTTCGCGCTCTCGCTGCCACCGGAGGGCGTGCGCATCCTGGAGCCGGCGGAGCGCCTGCCGGACATCGGCGATCGCGTGCGCATCCTCGGAAGCCCGGTCCAGGGAAGCCCGTCACAGGCGCAGGTGGTCGGCTCCGTGGTGCGCAGTGAGGCGACCCGGATCGAGGTCGACCTGGACGCTCGTGCCGATCTGCGCGGGTGGGGCGGAGCGCCGGTCCTGGAGGAAGGCGGGGATCGGGTGGTAGGACTCCTCCAATCGGCCTGGCCGAACGGCGACGGGATGCGAACCGGGGTGGGACCCATCGGCGGCGTGGTGAATGCCCTTTCCGCTCCCTACGAGGGGGGAATGGGACGGATCTTCGCGACGTTGGCACCCCTTCCGAGCGCGGCCACCGGGCTCGCTGCGAGGCGGCGCGCGGCAACCGGCTCGCCGTTCGGGGATCAGGCGCCCGGCAGGAGCGCAGCCGAGGTGATTGCCGCTGCCACGCTCGAGGAGGCGGTGGCTCGACCGCTGCCGCCGAGAACGCTCAACCTGGAGATCGAGATCCCCGTGCCAGACACCGTGGTGGGTGATGCCGCCGGCGTCTTCGTGGCGGGACGGGCGCAGGCGCTCCGGGGAGAGCCGCGCCGCTTCGACATCGTCATCGCGATCGACACCTCGCTCTCCACCGGTCAGCCCACCGGCCTCGACGTGGACGAGGATGGCGTGGTGGGAGCGCTCCTCCCGCGGGCGATGCGGGGCCTCCCGGAGCCGGGGAGCACGGATCCCGGCGACTCGATCCTGGCGGCAGAGGTGGCCGCCGCGGCAAAGCTCCTTCGCGGACTCGACCCCCGAAGCACCCGCGTCGGGCTGGTGACCTTCGCCGGCGAGGCGGTGGCGCTCTACCCCGGGAGCGCGATTCCGGGGCGCGTGCGCCTCGCCGCACTCACCGAAGAGCCGCTGACCTCCGACTACAAGCGGATCCACCGCGCACTCGGCGACGTGCTCGACCGCGGGGCCCGTGGAATGACCCACATGGCGGCCGGTGTCGATCAGGCCAGCCTCGAGCTCCTCGGCCTCGCGGGCTCTCTCTCCCGGTCCGATCCCGAGAGCGAGAAGGTCGTCCTCTTCTTCACCGACGGAACACCCACCCTGCCCCTTTGGGACTCCGAATCCGGCAACGTTCGCGCGGTGCTCAAGTCGGCCCAGCGGGCGCGGCGGGCGGGGATTCGGATTCACACCTTCGCGATCGGACCCGAAGCGCTCGCGGGCCCCATCTCCACCGTCGAGATGGCCACCATCACCGACGGCGTCTTCACCCCGGTCCGCCACCCCGGGCGCCTGGTGCAATTCATCGAGGGCTTGAGCTTCGCCCACATCGCGGAGGTAGAGGTCCGGAACACCACCTCGGGAGAGAGCGCCTACCTGACCCGCGTTCACGCCGACGGCTCCTGGGACGCCCTGGTCCCGCTGCGGGAGGGCGAGAACCGGCTCGAGGTACGAGCGCGCTCCAGCGACGGAGCCGAGGCCACCCGGCACGTCACCGTGCGCCACGTGCCCGGTGCCGCGAACCCCCGGATCGCCGCCGAGCTGGTCCCAAAGCACAACGAGCTCCTCGAGGCGCGTCTGGCAGCGGTACGCCTGGACATCGAGTTCGAGCGGACCGAGGCGATGCGCCGCGAGCTGGTTCTCGAGATCGAGCGCGAGCGCGCCGCCGCCCTGGCGCGCGCCGCCGAGCAGCGCAAAGAGCTGGAGCTGGAGATCGAGAATCCCGCCGGGAACTAGCCCGCGGCGGATGGATCGAGACTGGGCTACCTGTCCGTCGATGGAGAGCGCGAAGAAGAAGGTCGTCGTCGACTTCATCAAGGCATTCAGCTGTGCCTACTCGGTGACGAAGAATCTCGGCGACGAGCTGGGGGTCGCGAACGATCCCGCGCTGCTCCGGTCGGTGGTGGGCTTCAGCTCCGGCATCAGCACCATGGGAGACACCTGCGGTGTGGCCAACGGCGGTGTCGCAGTGCTGGGTCGGAAGTACTCGGGCCTGCTCTCCGAGCAGCTCTATCTGCTCTGCGCAGAGTACTTTGGAAGGCTCGAGAGCCAGGTCGGCACGCCCAACTGCGGAATCGTCCACGGCGGAAAGCACCTGGCCCGCAACTTTCGCAGGGCGATCCTCACCGGAAAGACGCTCAGGTGCGTGGAAGTCCTGGCGCACGGTGCCAGCGTGCTGAAGGAGCTGGACGGTCTGGCCGGGGTGGGGGACTTCTCCTTTGGCGAGCGGCAGAGAGCCGAGTGCGTCGGCTCCGCCTGTCGGTACTTCGAGGAGGAGTGCTTCCACTGCTCCCAGACGGTCATCTCCGAAGTGGCGAAGCGGCTGGACATCTCCGCCCTGCCGATCCTGGATCCCGCCAAGGGATTCATCGGCGGAATCGGCTGCAATGGAAGCGTGTGCGGAGCCATTTCGGGAGGGGTGCTCTGTCTCGGCCTCCTCTGCGGCGTGGACCTCAGCGGGTCCGGGTACTCGGATGCCGCGGGGATCGTCCTGCACGGACTTCTGAAGAGCGACAAGATCTTCGAGGATGAGCGGAGGTTTCGCCCCGCCAAGCTGTTCGACGCCTGCAAGCAGGTCTACCAGAGCGTGGAGAGGGAGTTCGGCGGCGCTCACTGCCAGGAGATCCTGGGCCTCCGGCTGGACGAGCCGGGAGGATGCGAGCAGTACCGGAGGGAGCGGAAGATCGACCTGTGCAGGAGAGCCGCCGGAACCGTCGTCGATGTGGTGATCGAGCGCTCACGAATTGCAGGGATGGAGTATCCTGCGCCGACACGTAGATGAGTCCGTGCCCCCGGTGCTCTCGGCGCGAGAGGGGCGTTCCAATAGGAGGGATTCGAGCATGGGGAAGCTGCTCAAGGGAATCGGTCTCACGCTGGTGGCCCTGGTCGTCATCGCCGGGGTCCTGTGGCTGGGGTCCCGCTGGCTCTTCGGACCGATCGGGCCCATGCCGGGCCCCAGACTCTCGGGAACGCTGGTCGAGGAGCCCGTCCAGGACTGGTCCTTCGTCGATGCGGTCAAGGTGATAGAGATCGAGACCCGCCCCGACGCTCCCTACTCGGTCAGCACCTGGATGACCCGGGTCGACGATGGGCTCTACGTCTTCGCGGGCGACGACGAGAGCCCCTGGGTCCAGAACATCATCCAGGATCCCCTGGTCCGGGTCCGCATCGAAGGCCGCATCCACGAGCTCCGGGCGGTGGGTGTCACGGATCTCCAGATCAAGCGCATCTTTCTCGAGACGATGAAGGCCAAGTACGAGCACGACTTCGGCTTCGATCCGGAGTTCTACCAGCGCGCATGGGACACCGGGGAGTTCGTCCTGCTCCGCATGGAGCCCCGGTAGCCCGGCTGCCGGACGGCTCGATGAGCACGAGACCGGATGGTGATCCGTTCCGCGACCGCGAAGTACCGCAGTGGTTCCGCGACGCCAAGCTGGGCGTCTTCGTTCACTGGGGGGTCTACTCGGTGCCGGGGTGGGCTCCACCGCCGGGGCCGGAGGGCGACGGCGGGACGCGTCTGCTCGAGCTGTTCCAGATCGACGCGGAGAGCATGCAGGACGCGGACCGACAGCGGAACGAATGCCTGGTCCGCCTGCTCGACATCCTAGGCGCCGAGAACGTGGCGATCGACCGGGTGATCGAGAAGCTGGTCGGTGAGAACGCCTATGCCGAGTGGTACTGGAACACGCTGTCCCTCCCCGGCTCGGCGACGGCGCGACACCACAAAGAGACGTGGGGTGATCGCGCCTACACCGACTTCGCCGGAGACTTCGCCGAAGCCAGCGCCGAGTGGAACCCCGAGAGCTGGTCTTCGCTCTTCGCCGAGGCCGGCGCCCGCTACTCCGTCCTCACCACCAAGCATCACGACGGCTACTGCCTCTGGCCATCTCGGGTTCCGCATCCCAAAGGGTGGAACGACTGGCACTCGTCTCGCGACCTGGTCGGCGAGTACGCGGACGCCATCCGCAAGGCCGGGCTCCGTTGCGGGGTCTACTACAGCAGCGGGCTGGACTGGAGCATCAAGGGCCTGCCCACCCTGCCACCCTTCGGGGAGGCGTACGTCCTGCAGTCCGACGAGGAGATCGCCTACGTCGACGGGCACTGGCGCGAGCTCTTCGAGCGCTGCGCACCCGACATCATGTGGGCCGACATCGCCCACCCGACCGCGGACGACGTTCACGCCTTGCTGGCGGAGTACTACGAGCGGGTGCCGCACGGCGTGGTGAACGATCGACTGCAGACCACCGATACGGCGGAGCCGACCCGCCACTGGGACTTCCGGACCACGGAGTACTTCTGCCCGAAGGGGATCCCCGATCACGTGTGGGAGGAGTGCCGCGGCATCGGCGCCTCCTTCAGCTACAACCAGCGGGAGGAGGACGGCACCTCGGCGCTCAGCGTGACCGAGATCGTGCACACGCTCGCGGATCGGGTGAGCAAGAACGGCAACCTCCTCCTCGGCATCGGGCCCAAGGCAGATGGCTCGATCCCCGAGGTGCAGGTGGAGCGGCTGCGAGGTCTGGGGGATTGGATGCGCACCAACGGGGAGGCGATCTACCAGACGCGGCCCTGGAAGACGCACGGGACGACGACGGAGACGGGAATCGAGGTCCGCTTCACCCAGCGGGGGGATCGCGTCTACGCGATCACCCTGGGCACGCCCGAGAGTTCCTTCGTGCTCGAGCAGGTCGAGTTCGAGGGACCTCTCTCGGTGACCCGTCTGGGCGGCGGAGCCGCGGAGATCTCGTCCGTACCGGAGGGAACCAGAATCCGCTGCGGACTCTTGCCCGACGCGCCCGCTCACAGCTTCTGCATCACACCCGGTGGGAGCGGCGAGCGCTGATTGCAGCGCCCGCGAAGCCATCCATAAGCGGAGGGATCATGAGCAAGGAGACCTTTCACGTACCGGGCGTATCGGAGGCCGTGGCTGCCGCCGGTGTGCCGCTCTCGGCGGTCGTCAAGGGAGCGGGACTCGTCTTCGTCTCGGGCATGGCGCCCATCGATACCGAGCAGATGGGGTTCGTTCGGGGCGACATCGCCCGGCAGACCGAAGCCTGCCTCGACCACGTGAAGGCCTCTCTCGAGGCCGCGGGCTCCAGTCTGGACAAGGTGCTGAAGGTGACCGTCTACGCCTCCAACTCGGCGTACTACGGGACCATCAACGAGGTGTACGCGCGCTACTTCGATGAGAATCCGCCCGCGCGGACCTTCGTGACGGTGGCTTCCTGGCCGATGGAGTTCGACATCGAGATCGAGTGCATCGCACTCGCATAGCCATTCAGTATCGGAACCCGAGAAGGTTCCAGTGAAAGGCGATGACGAGGATCAGAAGCGCCGTCCCCGTCAGCAGCCAGTAGTGGAGCCGCGCCAGGAGGGCGGGCCGCTCGCTCGTGACTCCCCGCCACGCGAAGTAGGGAAGCGCCAGGGTCAGAGGAACGCTCACCAGGAAGAACGCAAGCAACAGCTCGAGGCCCAGCGGCACTTCGATCACCAAATCGTAGAGGGTGACGTTCAGGAGCGTATGGCCGATTCCAGCCAGAGCGAAGGTATCGAGCAGGCACACCCCGCTCGCCACCACCTTCGAGGGGAGTGAGAGCGGGCTCGCCGCGGCACCTCCGAGGAGCCGCGCCGCCCCTCCCAGCAACCAGCCCACCAGCGTGCCCCCGAACAGCAGAAGAGCGAGCCCGGCCGCGACCGCGTGGGACCGGGGGCTTCGAAATGCGGAGACGCGATCGAAGGCCCACTGCTCCAGCGCCAGGTGTCTCACCTGGCCCCGATCGTCCACCAGGAATGCCACGTCCATCTCGCCGTCCACCTCGCGGAAGAGATGCGGCCCGACCTCCACCAGCCGGATGTGGTCACCCGTCGGAGAGCCCGCCGGGAGATGGAGCATCAGCGTCCCGTCCTCCTCCGCCGTCACGCGCACCATGCTCAGGAACTCGCCCAGCTTGAGGATCGTCCCTCGAAACCGGCGGTTGGGGATATAGGTTCCGGTGTAGTCGCCCGCGCGCTCCGCGAAGTCACCCGGGGGCGCCGGCGGCGCGGCCGGAGGTGCGGGGAAGTAGTGGTCCATCAGCGTATCGGCGAGAGTCTGAAAAAAGGGACCGGCGACGGCTGAGTTGACGGAGATGAAGAATCCCGTGTCGGCTTCGGGTAACAGAACCAGGGAGGTGCGAAACCCGCGCCAGTCGCCTCCGTGGCCGATCGTTCGCACCCCGTTGGCTTCCCGCTCGTAGAACCCGTAGCACCAACCGTCCAGCTTGGGATGGTGGGTGAAGCGCTGGCCGTGCATCAGGCGAGCGGTGTCCTCGCCGAGAATCCGCTGCTCCCCGAAGCGGCCGCGCTGCAGGTGGGCGATCATGAAGCGGGCAATGTCGGTTCCGGTCGTGTTCAGCTCCGCCGCCGGGCCCATCAGATCGTGGTCGTAGCCCAGATCCACGTACCTTCCGCCCCTGTATTCGTAGGGCGTGCCGAGATCGGGGGAGAGCGGCACCGACAGGAAGAAGCGACTTCGCTTCATTCCGAGCGGCCCGAATACCCTCTCGTCCAGGTACTCCGTGAAGCTCATCCCGGAGACGACCTCCACCAGATGGCCGACCAGCGCGATGCCGTGATTCGAGTAGCTGATGATCCGGCCCGGAGGCATGACGCGGGGAGGCATTCGCTCGGCGAGATAGGGGCCAAGAGGCTGGATCGGCGCGCCGATGTGGAGGCCGCTGCGGAGAAAGCGATCGTCGAACCCGCCGGTGTGGGTCAGCAGGTGGTGCAGCGTGACCGGCTCCCCGTAGGCCGCCTCGATCTCGAGTTCGCTCAGGTACTGGTTCACGTCCGCGTGAAGGTCGAGCTTGCCCTGCTCCACGAGCTGCATCGCGGCGGTCGCCGTGAAGAGCTTCGAGACCGACGCCACGCGGAACAGCGTGGTCTCCGGATCCACGGGACGCTGCGTCTCCAGATCCGCATACCCGTAGCCCTTGGCGAAGAAGATCTCGCCGTTCTTCACCATCACGAAGACCGCGCCCGGAACGTGATGGCTCTCCATCAGCGAGGGAAGAAGGCCTGCGAGGAAGACCTCGAGCTCCGCCGGGTCGGCGGGACCGACCTCACCCCGGGCGGTCGCGGGTGCCGCGGCGAAGGCGAGGGCGATCGCCAGAAAGAGGATTCGCATAGGCCGGCCTCCCCGTGCGCGAGAATCCGAGGAGACACAGAATACAGGATCCGCGGCCTGGCGAAGGCGTTCACCTCACTGAAGGGTCGCACCGTCTGGCTGGCTGGCGGTCACGGTCGGCGCGGGAACGATCTCCCGGAAGATCGCTTCGCCCATCGGTGAGAAGCTCTCGGTCTCGATGCCGCCGAGCGCCACCGCGCGCAGGCTCCCCACGGCGTTCACGTAGCCGGACCGCGCATCGAGGGGCGCGGGCTCGATCAGCTGGCACTCCAGGCTCGCTTCGTCGCAGTAGCCGAAGACCGTCTGCCCGAAGCGCTTCTCCGGCTCCCGGAATCCAGCGGGCGCGCTCGTGTTCATCACCGTCTCGATCGCGGCCTCGACCTCGGTCTCGAAGAACCCCCAGCGCACCGTGGACTGGACGACGCCGGCGAACGAGGCCGACTCGACGTGGCCCGTCTGGACGTCGAAGATCCAGACGAAATCGGTGAAGGAGCCCGGCACCGGCTTGTAGCGCGACAGCATTCTCTCCATCGCGGAGGCCGGGATGCGGACGAGCGCCTGGCCAGGGCCCGGGCCGGAGGCAAACCAGCCCAGTACTGGCGGGCCGTATTCCCGATCGAGGGCTCCAGGCAGCTCGGAGCCGGAATCCTCGAAGATCACCGAGATCATCCGCGCTTCGAGATCGGTCAGATCGAGAGCCTCGCCCCGTGCCTCACTCGCGAAGATGAGCAAGAGCGCCACCAGCACCGGAAGCATTCCCATGCCGGGCCTCGAATCGCAGCTCGCTCGATCCTCTGGCAGCACTCCCACGTTCCGCATCCCCGGGCGGCCACCTTGCCCTCCATGTGGCGCAATCCGACTCGCTCCGTGAGTCGCCTCGCCGTCGCGAAAGGTGACGAAACCGGCAACTCACCGGCAGAATGGGCGCACTCCACTCCGGACCTTCCGCTCTAAGCAACTGCTTGCCGTGGCTCTCGCTCGGAAGGTTGACGGTGGGGTCAAGCCAGCTGTGCGCGGAGTGCGGCCTCGCTCTCCGGGTCGGCCCCCACCAGGGTGATCCCCTCTTCGCTGCCCACCCCCAGCCCGATCTCGACGGCGCGCTTCATCATGGGGATCGCCCACACCGAGCCCTTTCCGATCGCGTCGTTGGCTCCTTCGAGGCGCAGGTGGGCCAGCCCGATCGCGTCGATCGCCACCGGATCGGATCCGGCCGCGACGAATCCGGGGCGGGCCAGATCGCCCGAGTCCGGCCCACCGTCGGTGAATCCTTCGCGGCCGTCCATCACGATCAGGGAGGGACGGACCACCAGGTTGATCTCCGCCAGCCGCTCCTTGAGTCCCCAAGGAAGGTGCATCCGCAGCCGGCTGGAGTTGTTCACCACGCCCACGTTGTTCTTCATCGCCATGGTGAGGTCGCCCATCCGGTGCGTGCGCGGCGTACAGAGGTTGATGATGTGATCCGCTTCGACGACCGGTGAATAGATGGGAATCGCGGCGCCCGGCCAGTGCTCGGCCAGAGGGTGGGGAAGCGAAGCGGAGTCCTCGTCATCCAGCGGGCGGCACGGGATCCCGGCCTGCTCGGCCGCATCGCGGATGCCGGTCTTCTGGAAGGCCTCCTCCGTGGAATTCAGCAGCATGGTCCGATCGGCGACGAAGGGCTCTCCACCGGCCTCCTTGACCATCTCGGCCACGATCCAGATCGTCTCCGGATCCGTGGTCGCCGGGTAGGGGTTGCTGCTGTTCACGGCTGGCTTCAGCAGGACCTTCTCACCGGGCCGAATGAATTCCAGCCCACCGGCCAGCCCGATCGCCTGCTGGACCGCCTCCCGATGGCTCGGATGGTCTGCGGCTCTTACCAGCGCGACGCGGCTCTCCACGGGAGGCGCGGGTTGATCGGGGAGGCGGTGGCGGTGGGCCACCCCTTCCGCCGTCACGGCCGCGAGGGAGCTCCTGGCGCCCCCGACGTAGGTCGCCAACGCCAGCGCGGAGGCACTGGCGAGAGAGGTTTCGAGAAAGCGCCTGCGGTTGAGGCTTCCGGTGACTCTCGGCTGGTGCATGGGGCTCGACCTCGGACTGGCCCGCGAGGGGGCGGAGGGTGGGGAGGCGTGCTCGTGAAGCGTGACCTCCCACCGCGGAGAAATCAACTCTCCGGTCGTCGC
>CAZTOU010000044.1:0-43747 GCA_964615365.1 uncultured Spirochaetales bacterium | reverse complement strand
ACGCCGCCAAGGCCGTCGCGATCCCGATGGACCGCGAGGTGATCCACGTGATCCCCCAGGAGTTCATCATCGACGACCAGGACGGGATCCGCGAGCCCCTCGGCATGAGCGGTGTCCGACTGGAGGCGAAGATCCACATCGTGACCGCCGCCGTCACCAGTGCCCAGAACATCGTGAAGTGCGCGAACAAGGCCGGGCTCAACGTGGTGGACATCGTGCTCGAGCCCCTCGCCTCGGCCGAGGCCGTCCTGGCCGGCGACGAGAGAGATCTCGGAGTGTGCCTGATCGACATCGGCGGCGGCACCACCGACCTCGCGGTCTTCGCCGATGGCTCGATCCAACACACTTCGGTGCTGGGCCTCGGCGGCTACCACATCACCAATGACATCGCGGTCGGACTGCGCACTCCCTTCGAGGAGGCGGAGCGCATCAAGAAGCGCTTCGGTGTCGCCTCGGCGCGCTACCTGGGAAGCGACGACGTGATCACGGTCCCGAGCGTAGGGGGGCGGCGCCCCCGAGAGGTCTCGCGAAAGATCCTCTGCGAGGTCATCGAGCCGCGGATCGACGAGGTGCTCTCCCTGGCGAGGCAGGAGCTGCTGAAGGCCGGACTCGATGATCGCATCCCCTCCGGCGTGGTGCTGACGGGTGGCTGCTCGGCGCTACAGGGGATCGCGGATCTGGCGGAGGAGATCTTCGAGTCCCCGGTCCGCAGCGGCATCCCCACTCGCGTGGGAGGACTGCAGGACGTGGTGCGCAGCCCCATGTACGCCACTGGAGTCGGCCTGGTGCTCCACGGATTCTCCCAGAGCCGCGGCCGCGGCGCGACGAGGGGCTTCCGGATCCGGGACGACTCGATCTTCCGCCGCGTCAAGCAGCGGATGCGCGACTGGTTCTACGGGGAGTTCGCCTAGTGGAGGGGGAGCGAAAGGAATTCGCAACTTTTGCTCTCAAGCATGCGCAAAGCCACGCGAATGATGTTAGATTGCTGAAAAAGCAGCGCATCGATCCGGGGGGGTGAGAGATGGCGCCGAAGAATCGCGATCCGCGTGAGGGGCGGGGTCCGCGAAGTCCCGAGCTGAGCTCGGAGGTCATGGACTCGGTGGACCTGCTCGAGGTGGGACCGGAAGACGAGGACGACCTCCTCGAGTTCGAAGAGTCCGGCCCCCTGCGAGCCAAGATCAAGGTGATCGGAGTGGGGGGGGCGGGCGGCAACGCCCTCGACACCATGATCCGGGCCAACCTTGGCGGGGTGGAGTTCGTCGCCGCCAACACCGACGCCCAGGCGCTCGAGCACAAGCTCGCGCAGGTCAAGCTGCAGCTCGGCGCGGAGACCTGCCGCGGTCTGGGCTGTGGTGCGAACCCGGAACGGGGCCGGGCGGCGGCGCTGGAGGATCGGGACCGAATCCGCGATCTACTGATCGGCTCGGACATGGTCTTCGTGGCCGCCGGGCTGGGAGGCGGGACCGGAACCGGCGCGGCGCCGGTCATCGCCGAGATCGGCCGCGAGGTGGGGGCGCTCACCGTGGCGGTGGTGACGAAGCCCTTCCCCTTCGAGGGCCGAACGCGCTCCAGACACGCCGACAAGGGGCTGGATGAGCTGCACGTGGTGGTGGACACGCTGATCACCATCCCCAATCAGCGCCTGCTCGCCCTGGCCGGCAAGGACACCCCGATGCGGGAGTCCTTCGTGCTGGCCGACGAGGTGCTCCTGAACGCCGTGCGGGGGATCTCGGACCTGATCACCGTCCACGGGCTGGTCAACCTCGACTTCCAGGACGTGCGCACCATCATGAACGAGATGGGGAGGGCCCTGATGGGCACCGGTGTCGGGGTCGGCGAGGACCGGGCCAAGGACGCCGCCTATGCAGCGATCTCGAGCCCCCTGCTCGAGGACGTCTCCATCGACGGTGCCCGGGGAGTTCTGATCAACATCACCGGCGGCGCCGACATGACTCTCTACGAGGTCAACGAGGCCTCCTCGCTGGTTCAGGAAGCCGCCCACGAGGACGCCAACATCATCTTCGGCGCGGTGATCGACGAGAAGACCCCGGAAGGAGAGGTCCGGGTCACGGTGATCGCCACCGGCCTGGAAGACGGCCGGACGCCACGTACCCGGGAGGAGCGGCCATCCGCGGAGATGCCGCACTACCGGGCGGTCGACAGCCAGGCGGCGAGGGAGCCGGTGTCGCCGGTTCCGATGGCTCAGGAAGGCATCCCGCTGGAGGCGGAGCCCGAGGCCGAGCTCCCGTCCGCCGAGCAGCTAGCGGCGGCCGACGAGTTCGTCTCTCCCTACGAGGACGAGCTGGACGTTCCGGCCTTCCTCCGCCGCCCCAGGAGGGACAGCGAGAGCGAGGAGGACCGGGAGCTCCCCGCCTTCCTGCGGCGCTCCGCCGACTAGGCAAGCGCCGCGAAGCGGCGCGCGCAGCGAGGCGAAGCCGAGCGAAGTTCGAGGAGGCGAGCAGAGGGCGGGCCTTGCGACCGGTTGCGCTCCCGGAGGGGCTTGGTCAGGCTTCGACGCCATGACCGAACCTCTCGTCCTCCAGGAACGCGACGCCGACGTCGCCATCGTCACCTTCAACGACCCGCGGCGCAGGAACGCGATGACCGAGGCCATGGGCCACGCCATCGCCGAGCAGATCGATGCGCTGGTCGGGGACGATTCCCTTCGGGCCGTCGTGCTCACCGGAGCTGGGCGCGCCTTCTCCGCCGGGGGCGACCTGGCGATGATCGAGGGCATGGCGAGGAAGGGGTCCGCGAATCCGGGAGGCGAGACTCGGGGTGAGATCGCCGAGTTCATGCGCCGCTTCTACGGGCTCTACCTCTCCGTCCGCGACCTGCCCTGCCCGACCATCGCCGCCGTGAACGGAGCTGCGATCGGGGCGGGACTCTGCATCGCCCTGGCCTGCGACACCCGGATCGCCGCCCGGAGCGCCAAGCTGGGACTCAACTTCACCCGCTTGGGGATCCACCCGGGCATGGGGGCCACCTGGACCCTGCCCCGGCTGGTGGGCCCGGCCCACGCGGCCGACCTCCTCTTCACCGGCAGGATCCTGGATGGCGCCGAGGCCGAGCGGATCGGCCTGGTGAATCGGGCGGTCGATGACGAAGCCGTGCTTCCCGAGGCACTGGAGATGGCCCAGGCCATGGCGCTCTCGGCCCCCGTTGCGGTGCGCGGGAGCAAGCGAGCCCTGGCGCGCTCGCTGGACTCCGACCTGTCAGGACAGCTCGACTTCGAAGCCGAGCAGCAGTCGATCTGTTGCGAGACTGCGGATCTCGGGGAGGGGTTGGCGGCAGGTCGGGGGAGGCGCGCACCGCGATTCCGCGGCAACTGAGTCTCTGGAGAAAGAAAGTTGGGCGAATCCGTGAGCAGAATCACGATTCCCGCACCCGTGACTGTGCTATGTCCTCAAGTTACGGGGATTCCGTTCGAAAGAATCAGTATCGAAGGCGAACGACGGGATCGAGGATGGGGGGTACCCAGTGACGCGCGCACTCAAGAGCCATAGCCTCTGGCTCATCGTCGGCTACATCGGGCTGATGTTTCTCCTGGCCCGGGCCTACGCCTAGAAGAGCAATTCGGAGGGGCGCGCGCGGCGAGGCGTAGCCGAGCGGAGTTCGCGCAGCAGCCGTCGCGGAGGCAGGAGCTGGAGGGGCCGGAGGGGTCTCCAGCCTCCGGCACCGCGCCTGGCGGGTTAGCGGCCGGCAAAGCCGCCCTGCCCGCACGGCACGCCTATGGCGTGCCTCAGTCCGAGGGCCGTGAATCTGCGGGACTCTCGGCGCCGGAACGTCCCCGTTAGAGCGCCTCGACGAGCCCGATGATCTCCGTCGCGTTGAAGAAGTAGGAGATCTCCAGCTTCGCGGTCTCGGGGGCATCGGAGCCGTGAACGGCGTTCTTCTCGATGTCGGTCCCGAAGTCGCCGCGGATCGTGCCCTTCCCCGCCTCCTGCGAGTTGGTCGGGCCCATCAGCTCGCGGTTCTTGGCGATGGCATCCTCGCCCTCGAGGACGCTGACGATGATCGGCCCCGAGGTCATGAACTGGACCAGAGCGGGATAGAAGGGACGCCCCTTGTGGACCGCGTAGAAGCCCCGGGCATCCTCCTCCGTCAGCCGAAGCGCCTTGATCGCGACGATGCGAAGCCCTGCCCTCTCGAAGCGCCGCAGGATCTCCCCGGAGACCCCCTTGGCCATGGCGTCCGGCTTCACGATTGAAAGGGTCCGTTCGATCGCCATCGTCGCTCCTCCCACGCCGAGCGGCGGAGGCTAGCCGAGTACCCCTGGCTTCGCGACGGGTCAGAGAGCTCGGGTGAGCGCGCGCTCCACCAGGGCGGTGATGGCATCCCGCTTCTCCGGGTCCGGGTGATCGAAGCGGACTCCCATTCCGGCCGGACCCTTCTCTCCGTCGGCCCCGCGGACCCAGGTCACCGTCCCCTCGACCTCGATCGGCGCACTTCCGTCGCGGCCCTCGATCTCGAGATGGAGTGGTGTACCGGGCGCCAGCGGGCGGCGGGTCACCAGGAAGAGCCCGCCCTCGGAGATGTTCCGACTGGAGATGACCTCGACGGCGGAGCCGCGGGTGGCGCGAACCTTCAGATGGGTCGGAACGCGAAGCGTTCGGCGCGTGGGACGGCCATGGTCGTCGGTGGGCGTCTTCTCGGCGAGGGCGTGCTCGAGGCGCCAGCGGAGCTCCATCCAGCGCTCCAGCTCGGCGATCGTGAGCGGCGGATCGCCGCGGGTGCGGCGGCGGTTCAGGGGAAGGAACTCCTCCACCAGTCGAGCGGGCTCGAGCAGCGAGATAGAGCGAGAGTCGACCACGTCCTGGATATCGGCAGAACTCTCAGGAGACCTGAAGGACGATCTTGCCGAAGTGCTGGCTGGCTTTCATGACCCGATGGGCCTCGGCAACCTGCTCGAGGGGAAGGACGCGATCCACGATGGGTCGGACCCGTCCCGCTGCGAGGGCGTCGCCGAAGCGGTGAGAGAAGGCCTCGACCAGCTCGGTCTTCTCCTCGACGGGTCGGGCTCGCAGCGTCGAGCCGATCACCCGAAGCCGCCGGACGAGAAGAGAGGCGAGGTTCAGCTCGGCCTGCGCTCCTCCCATCAAGCCGATCAGGATCAGAGAGCCGCCCGTCCGCAGGACCGCCAGGTTTTGCTCCAGGTAGGGGGCTCCGATCGAGTCGAGCACGACGTCCACGCCGCGGCCGCCGGTGGCCGCCCTGGCTTCCTCCGCGAAATCCGCGCTCCGGTAGTTCACCGCCAGGTCGGCGCCGAGCTCCCGGCAGCGCCCGCACTTCTCCTCGCTGCCGGCGGTCACCACCACGGTGCCGCCGGCCGCCTTGACCAGCTGGATGGCGGCGGTGCCGATCCCGCTCCCGCCCCCGTGGATGAGCGCGGTGCCGCCCCCCGCAAGACCGGCCAGCTGGAAGAGGTTCTGGAAGACGGTCAAGAAGACCTCGGGGACGGCGGCCGCCTCCTCCCAGCCGAGCCGCTCGGGGACGCGCAGGGCGCATCCCGCCGGCACCGTCACCTCCTCGGCGTATCCCCCACCGCTGAGGAGCGCCATGGCGCGATCGCCGGCCGCCCAGCCCTGGACCTCACCGCCGACCTCGATCACTTCGCCGGCGCACTCGAGGCCGAGAAGGGTAGAGGCACCCGGGGGGGGAGGATAGAAACCCTGCCGCTGGAGCAGGTCGGCTCGGTTGACGGCGGCTGCCGCCACCCGGATGCGAAGATCTCCCGGCTCGAGCTCTGGCGAAGCGACCTCGGAGATGCGGAGGACCGACTCGTCACCGGCTCCCTTGCAGATCACGGCCTTCATGCGAATACGCTAGCGAAGCGGCGCCGTCGCTTTCCTGGGGTGGCCAGTCTTTTCGAACTTCGCTCGGCTGCGGCGCTTGCCTTTTCGAACTTCGCTCGGCTGCGCCTCGCTGCGCGCCCGGCAAGCCGGGCTTGCCGAGTTGCAAATCTCACGCCGAGGCGTAGGCTGGGATTGGCCGGAGGTGGAGAGAGGATCGCTGGCGGGCGGTGATCGCCCGCGGGAGGAAAGTCCGGGCTCCGCAGGGCAGGGAGGTCGTTAACGGCGACCCGGGGCGACCCGAGGGAAAGCGCCACAGAAACCATACCGCCGATGGCTGACGATCCCGCGCGCTTCTGAGAGGGGCGCCCGGAGGAGGCACAGGCAAGGGTGAAATCGTGGGGTAAGAGCCCACGCGCGACAGCCGGGTGACCGGCGGCGGGGCAAGCCCCTCCCGGAGCAAGCTCGAATAGGGACGTTGCATCGGGCGACCCGCTCGAGTGACCCCACATGGTGTGAGGTTCCCGACGTCCGGGTGAGAGCGCTGGAGCGGCGCAGCAATGCGTCGCCTAGATGAATGATCCTCACCGGCGCAGGGGCAACCCGGTGCCGGGACAGAACCCGGCTTATCATCCACCTCCGGCCCGCCCGGCGGGTTATCGGCCGGCAAAGCCGCCCTGCCCGCACGGCACGTCTGCGGCGTGCCTTTGCCGAGGGCCGCGAATCTGCGGGGCTATCCCCGGAGGCCGCCCTTGCACAGATAGACGTCCTCGAGGATCAGGTGCTCGAGCCCCGAGGCGAAGAACATGGCCAGGGCATCGCGCGGCGCGCAGACCATGGGCTCGCCGCGGCGGTTCAGCGAGGTGTTGATCACCACCGGCAGGCCGGTCCGACGCTCGAACTCGGAGATCAGCCGGTGGAAGCGGGGATTGGCCGCGCGAGAGACGACGTGAGGCCTCACCGTCCCGTCCACGTGCGCCACCTCGGGGGTGCGCTCGCGCCAGCACTGAGGCAGATCGAAGGAGAGCGTCATGAAGGGCGAGGGATGCTTCGAGCCGAGGAAGTCCGACGCGTGTTCTTCCAGCACCGATGGGCAGAAGGGACGCCAGCGCTCCCGGTACTTGATGCGGGCGTTGATGTCATCGGCGGTCCCCGCGATACCCGGGTGGCCCAGGATGCTGCGGTTGCCGAGAGCTCGCGGCCCCCACTCCATGCGACCCTGGAACCAGGCGACGACCTCCCCCGCTGCCAGGAGGGACGCAGCCTTGCCCGCCGGATCGGCGAGCCGTTCGTGGGGGAGACGCAGGCCCTCGAGCTCCCGGGCGATCGAGTCCCCGTCGTAGGCGGGGCCCAGGTAGGCATCGCGCAGCGGCCGCACCGGATCGCCGAGATCCATCGCGGCCCAGGTGGCGGCACCCAGGGCGGTGCCCGCGTCACCGGGCGAGGGCGGCACGTAGACTTCGTCGATCCAGGGGTGGTGCATCAGCTTCCGGTTCAACACCACGTTGAGCGCCACCCCCCCCGTGAGACACAGGCGACCCGTGGTCTTGAGCCGGGGCCCGAGGTGGTGCTCGATCAGGTTGATCGTCGCTTCCTCTAGCTGCTGCTGGGCAGCGGCGGCGATGTGAACGTAGGGCTCATCGATGTCGTCGCCCTCACGGGGAGGCCCGAAGCGCTCCACGAACCGGCGTCCGAAGGTCCTGTCGCGGCGCCAGCGCCGGGCCTTCGGCGTCCACAGGTAGTCGATGTCGAGCCAGAGGTCCCCGTCCCGACAGACGAGCAGGTCGGAGAGGTCGGCGCGGCTCGGATCGCCGTACGCCGCCATGCCCATCACCTTGAACTCACCGTCGTTCACCTCGAAGCCCAGGTAGTCGGTGATCGCGGCGTAGAAGAGGCCCACGGAGTCGGGGCGCTGGATCTCGCTCTGGATCTCGACGCGGCCCCCGCGGACGGTGCCGAACAGGCAGGTGGTGAGCTCCCCGATCCCGTCGATGCTCGCCACCGCGCAGTCTTCGAAGCCGGAGGCGAAGACGGAAGCCGCCGCGTGGGCGAGGTGGTGCTCCACGTAGGCGATGCGCGCGCGATCCGGATCGAAGCCGAGGCCCCGAAGCGTTGGCACCAGCTTGCCCGTCCGCCGGCGGCGATTGTGGCCCGCGCGCACGACCGCCTTCAGCGCCTTGGCGGGCCGTCGGCCGAAATATCGCCGCACATGAGGCCAGAGGTTCCGGCGGAGGGCCGCCGCAGACCAGGGATAGGCTACCACGTCCACGTCTCCGGGACGCATCCCAGCGAAGTCGAGACACCAGCGGGCCGCCTCCACGGGCAGCTCGCGGGGCGCGTGCTTGCGCCGGCAGAGGCGCTCCTGCTCCACCGCCGCCACCACCTCGCCGTCCACCACCAGCGCCGCGGAGGGATCGTGCCAGAAGGGGCAAGCGATGCCCAGGACGTTCATGGGCGCGAGCATAGCGGTCGCGCTTCAGCCTGCCTTCCTCGCCCGCCCGCGCCGCGCGCCGACTCCCGTGTCAGGTCTCGAGCTCGCGGCGATAGCAGCGAACGCGGGAGCGGCGTTCCCGATCGTAGCCGCGCCATTTCGCCGCGGGGAGTTCGTCCTGGGCGACCGCAGCGAAGCCATTGCGCTCGAAGAAGGCCCCGACTCGCTCGGAGGTGGTGCAGGCGTAGACGTAGGAGAGCTCCAGGTCGCGGGCGCGGGAGCAGGCGAAGCCCAACAGCGAGCCACCCACACCCTCCCCGAGGAAACGTGTCAGTGTGGACAGGGCGGCGATCTCTCCGGATCCCTCCTCGCCACCCGGCAACAGCGCTCCGATCCCCGCCAAGTGACGCCCCTCCACGAAGGCCCCGAACGCCGAGGCCAGGATCGCATCGACTTCCTCCGGGGATCGCGCCACCAGGAAGCCCTCCTCCACCCCCCGATGAATCAGATGGTGGGCGGCATCGAAGTCGTCGATCCCGAGCCGGCGAAGATCCATGTAGCGGCCGCGGGTGAACAGCGTCCCCGAGCCGGCGTAGGTGAAGAGCTCTTCGTCGAGCCCATCCGCGCCACAGACATTGACGGCCGGGAGACCCGCCTCGAGCATGACCGCCACCTCGCGCCAGAACGCGAGGCGATCGGTGTTCGCCAGGCCGTTCCCCTCTCCTTCGAGCAGCGCGTGAAGCTCGGCGAGGTCCAGGAACGAGTGACGGCTCCCGTTCGCGCCCCGCAGCCCGCCCCGCCGATCGATCCAGACCAGCTTGAAGATGCCGAGCCGGAGGGCGACTTCGCGACAGCCGGCGACGAAGCCCTCCCCTCCCGGGGCGAGGATCCCAAGCCGTGGCCTCCGGCGGAGGCGCCGCCACGCCTCTGCCTCCAGAAGGGAAAGCTGCCCAGAGAGGACGGATCCCGGGGCGTGCTCGTCGAGAGCCGCGGCGTCCGGTGAGAGCAACGCCACGGACGAGCCGCCCGCTTCGAGATCGTCGAGCACCGGGCGGATCTTTGCGAAGGCCTCCGTCTCCTCCGCCGGGACGGCGATGGCCAAGGTCCTGCCGCGAAACTCGCACAGATAGAATTCGCGCTCCGAGAAGGGTACGGACAGGTCGGCGTTGGAGGCGGGCGGGATCGGCGACATGCCGCGGATTGTCGCGGATCGAGGGGGATCCCGGTACGGCGCGGTCCCGAAGACACCGCGATCGCGGTCAGGTTGCGCTGCGCGTCATTCTCCCGCGCGAGAAGAGCGAGAGCCCTGCCGTCCGCGTGCCGGCGGGGCCATCCGGGCGGAGCAGACAAAAAAGCTCGTCGCCAGGATCGACCGCGTCACCTTCTGGGTCCGAGACATCACCCTTGAACTGATCTACGCGCTCCCGTGATCGCTTTCCCAGGGGAACGGAGGGAGGAGGCCGACCGGTGCGGTGCCGATCCAGCCTGAATCGCCCCCCTGGAAAGTGAAGAAGCCGAAATCTTGGGCTTGGGATCCGCCTCGGTCAGTCGATAGAGGAACTGTGGCCCTTTCAACACAGATCGCGGACCTCCCCGAGGGGAAGTCCGCAAAATCGGGGAGTTCTCCGACTCGATCGTGCTTCGAGATGAAAAAATGCTGGAAAACCTGGGGAAAACGTTAGAAGATACGAGGCCGCTCCGTAGCCCCCCGAACAATCGGTGGCCGGTAGGCGTCTTATTCCTGGACGCCCGAGGTTTTCTCTCGCAGCTCCAGCGGGGGACCGTTTAGATTGGCTGGAACCGGATGAGAGACTTCGACGGCTTCAGACTTGCGAGGGACTGGCACAGCGATTGACCAGCGCGCCCGGTAACGAAGATCGAAACCGGACCCCGCGGTCGGTATCCGATTCTGGGGTGCGTAGTTTCGCCCGGAGGATCCGGGGAGAAGCGTGAGGTAGGTGGTGAAGTTCGAGGAAAGGTACCGAGCAGCGACTCGAGACGAGTCTCCGCGGCGAGCGCGCGGCAGCGCACCCGTGGTACCCCCTGAGGACATCGATGCGGCTCGGGAACGCCGGCCTCTCGAGTCCTACTTCCAGGAAATCGGTGGGACTCGCACCCTCCGGCGCGAGGAAGAGGTCATCCTCGCCAAGGATCTGGAGGACGCGACGGCTCGTCTCCGCGAGGCGCTCTATGCGATCCCTTGCTCGGCCCGTCACGTGGTCGCGCGCTGGGACGGTCTGCGCGCGCTCTCGCACACGGGAGCCAAGCTCTCGGAGTCGGCCGGAGACGAAGAGACCGGTGAGGTCGCGGCGCGGGTGGAGCGCTGCGTGCAGAGGCTCCGGCGCCGCCTCAAGCGGCGCGAAGCGCTCATCGAGGAGGGAGGCCCGGCCGACACGCTGCGGCGACTCGACGCTGCGATCAGCAGGGATCTGGTGAACGCTCGGCTCTCTCTCGTTCTGCTGGCCGAGCTCCGGGAGAGCATCGCGCGCCTGGCCTTCGAGATGCGGCAGTGCCGGCGCGGGACGCGCAGGTTGGCCACTCTGGAGGCCGAGGCGGGACTCTCGAAGCAGGGCCTGCTGGAGAGCTACCAGGCCGTGGAAGAGGCCCACGAGCGCATGAGCACGGTCAAGAATCGCTTCATCGAGCACAACCTCAAGCTCGTGGTCGCGATTGCCAAGGACTATCGGAATCTCGGCCTCTCGTTCCCCGATCTCATTCAAGAGGGAAATCTCGGACTGATCCGCGCGGTGGAGAAGTTCGATCACCGGAGGGGATTCAAGTTCTCGACCTACGCAGTCTGGTGGATCCGGCAGGCGTTGGTGCGCGCGATCCAGAATCACTCGCGGACGATCCGACTGCCGTCCCATGTCCACGACAGGCTGCAGCGCAGCCAGCGGGTCCGGGCGGAGCTCACCGGCAAGCTGGGACGAGACCCGACCTCCCAGGAGCTGGCACCGGCCCTGGGCACCGATACCGATGCCCTGGAGGCACTGGACCGATTCTCCCGGGAGGCCATCTCCCTCGAGTCTTCCGTGGCGGGCACGGAGAAGCGACTGGAGGACTTCGTGTCCGATCCGGGCTCGGAGGCGCCGGACGGTGGGATCGACGACGACCGCATGCGAATCGGCGTGGGCCACCTGATCGGAAATCTGACGGACCGCGAGCAGCTCATCCTGCGGCTCCGGTACGGACTGAGCGGCGAGGAGGAGCACACCCTCGAACAGATCGGTCAGTCCCTGGGCCTGTCGCGAGAGCGGGTGCGCCAGCTGGAGGCGCGGGCGTTGAAGAAGCTCCGCGACACGATGCCGGCCCAACGCCTTCACCCGGTCCTCGAGCCCTAGCTCGTCGTCCATGGAGATCTCCTGTCTCGACCTCGAGGGGGTCCTCGTCCCCGAAATCTGGATCAACGTCGCTGAGCGAACCGGAATCGAAGAGCTTCGGCTCACCACCCGGGACATCCCGGATTACGACCAGCTGATGACGCGGCGCCTCTCGATCCTGGCGGAGCACGATCTCGGGCTCCCGGACATCCAGGCGGTGATCGGCGGAATGTCACCGCTCCCCGGGGCGCGGGAGTTCCTCGACTGGCTGCGGGAGCGATCGCAGGTGGTGATCCTCTCGGACACCTTCTACCAGTTCGCGGCTCCGCTGATGCGACAGCTCGGCTGGCCCACCCTCTTGTGCAACCGGCTGGAAATCGGTGAGGGTGGGCGGGTCTCCGACTATCACCTGCGCCAGAAGGACCAGAAGAGACAGGCCGTCAAGGCCTTCCATCAGCTCAACTTCCGCGTCATCGCCGCCGGGGACTCCTACAACGACACCACGATGCTGACGGAGGCCGATCTGGGCATCCTGTTCCGGCCGCCGGAGAACGTGATCCAGGAGTTCCCCCAGTTCCCCGTCACCCGCACCTACGACGAGCTCAGGAACGAGTTCCAGAGCGGGTTCGGATCGCAGGGCTAGCCCGCATTCCTCACCAGGCCAGCGATCGCGCTGCCAATTCACGACACCGTGACGAGAAGGCACGCCGAAGGCGTGCCGTGCGGGAAGGGCGGCTTTGCCGGCCGTTAGCCCGCCGGACGGGCCGCCTCCGGCTTCAGCCTTTCTTCTGGGCCATCGCGGGGAGGTGGAGATCGACGCGGCTCCCCCGTCGCCGAAGCTCCGCAGCGGCGCGGCCGCCCATCAGTCGCAGCACCGCGTCCGCGACGCGAACGGCCAGCTCCCGCCCCCTCAGCGCCGACGCGCGTCGGATCTCGTCGAGGTCCAATTGGCGCCCGTCGTCGATGACCGACAGGATCACCCGGCGCCCCTGGTGCTTCGCGGTGACTCGAACCTTCCCGTCGGACGCCGCCGCATCCAGCGACCCGCGGACCAGGGTCAGGAGCAGGTGAAAGAGAGCGTCGGGATCGACTCGGACATCGGGAAGATTTCGGCCATTCGCGATCGAAAGCGCCGCGCCTCCCATCCTGCGGTCCTTGAGCGCACCGGACAGCGCGGTCAGCACCTCTCTCAAGGAGACCGGCACTCGCGAGATGCTGGCCCCGCCCTGCAGCGGCCGGACGTGGGCGATCAGCGCGCCGGCCTGGGCCACGAGATCTTCGATGTCCCGGGAGATGGAGAGGCGGTCCTCCTCGGGGATCTCGGTCGAGAGCAGATGGGCGGAGAGGCGGACCGCGGCCAGCAGATTGCCCACGTCGTGACAGAGCGCCGGGATCAACTGGTCGGGATTCGAGACCCCACCCGAGGTGGTGCGCGATCGCTGGGGCGATTCGCTCTTCACGAAAGGGAACATACCCGTTTGGGGGGGTGGATGACTACCGCGCAGGCGGCGTTCCCGGTGGCGCTCCCGCTGCCCGCCGGGCTTCCTCTCGGAACCTCCCCATGTCGATCACCGAGCCCGAGAGCCGGGCCTCCTCCGCGGCGAATCCGATCAGGTGACTCTCCAATGAGATGCGACCCGAGGTCCGGACCTCTCCGACCGCCGGCTCCGCCATCACCTGCGTCAGGTGGTCCAGGAGCCCACCGTCGCCGCCGAAGTGCCCCAGCGCCGACCCCCCCATCTCGTGGCACTCGACGCCGAGAACACCGTGGCGGCTCACCTCGATCACGCCGGAATGCAGCACGCCGGACAACTCTCCCCGCGAGCCGCTGATCCGGACGGTGCGCTCCTCCTCGGAGGCCAGACCCTGGACCGTGAGCGAGCCGGTGGCGCCCCCCTCGAACTCCACCGCGACGACCTGGTGATCCGCCACGTCGTTGTCGCAGCGGTAGACACAGCGCCCGTAGCGCCCGGTCTCGAGGGCGCGGCGCCTCGCCTCGCGGGTGGGATCGAGGGAGAGGTCGCTCCAGGGCCAGATGCGCGCGATCTCGTCGTCGGGCCCCAGATAGAAGCGTTCGACGTCGTGGGGACAATCCCGCCGAGCGGGGCAGTCGTCGGTGCAACGCTCCGGCGCGCCATCCGGGGCGGCCGAAGCTCGGTAGTGCGCCACGTTTCCGAAGGAAGCGACCCGGTTCGCGGGCCTTCCCGCGAACCAGACCATGAGGTCGAGATCGTGGCAGGACTTGGCCAGGACGATGGGGGCGGCGAGCTCGGAGTTGCGGAACTTCCCGCGCACGAACGAGTGGGCCATGTGCCAGTAGGCGACGTTCTCCCGGAGGTCCAGGGAGACGATCTCGCCGAGGGCACCGCTGTCGATGATCTCGTGGACGCGCCGGTAGAAGGGTGTGTAGCGGAGCACGTGGCCGATCTGGAGCATCCGCTTCGCCGCCTCGGCGGCCTCGACGACCCGCACGCAATCTTCGGGAGTCGGCGCAATGGGCTTCTCCAGCAGCACGTGGTAGCCCCGGGCGACTGCGGCGAGGGTCGGCCTCACGTGCAGGGTGTCGCCGGTGGCGACGATCGCGAGGGGCGCCAGGCGTTCTTCTCCGAAAAGGTCCCGCCAGTCGCGAAAGCACCTCTCCCGGGGGATCCCGTGCTCGCGAGCCATCCCCTCCCGCTTCTCGTCGTCCGGCTCCGCCAGCGCCGCGACGCGAAGACGATCCGGGTGGGCGAGGGCGTATTCCCCGAAAACGAAGCGGCCGCGTTCTCCGGCACCCACGATTACGGCGTCCACCGCCGCCATGGTCTCCTCCTTTCGGCACCGGTTATACTACGACACTCCGATGCTCGATACTGGTCGCATCCACGAAACGCCTGCTCTCGAAGCCGAGGCCGCCCGCTGCCATCGCGCCGCGGAGGCCCTGCTCCCCGCTGCCGCGAGCTCAGAGTTCAAGTGAGATCGGCGCTCCTTCGCGGACGCGAGCATCTCGAGATCGGTGCAATCGATGCGGTCTCCGAGGGCTCGGGCGCCATTGCCATCTCCATGGGCGGTGCGCAGAAGACCTACCGCCACTCCGACCCCAACGAGGATTCGGTGCTCTTCGCCATCGGCAGCGCGGGCACCCTGGTGGCGGTAGCGGACGGACACCGGGGCTTCGAGGCCTCCGAGGTCGCCCTCGAGCATCTGCTCGCCCACCCGGCGCCCCAATGGGTGGAGCCCGGCGGAGTGACGCCGGCCTCCTGGGCCCGCCATTCCCTCGCCGCGATCTGTGACGCCAACCAGGAGATCCTCCAGGAGCGCCTCCAGAGCGACGCGGGGCACTCGCGCACCACGCTCTCCCTGGCGCTCGTGCTTCCCGAGAGCCGCGTGCTCCTCTACGCCTGCATCGGCGACAGCCATCTCTTTCAGGTCCGCAACACGGGCGCGGTCGATCTCGCCGAGACGGAAGACGCCGTGGAGCTGGATTGCTTTCTGGGTCACGGTCCAGAGACTCCGGAGAGCCTGTCGGACAAATGCCAGATCGGCGTGGAGCCCCTGGAGGACACGATCGCCGTGGTCGTCGCCAGCGATGGGCTCTCCGAGTACCGAATCGGGGTCGGAGACCCGGTCGCCGTGGTGTGCGAAAGCGTCGAGAAGGCCCGCGAGGCGGCGACGGAGCTTCGCCCTCTCGAGGCCTCGCGGAGCATCGTCGAGGCGTCCCTCGCCGCTCACCGCAAGAACGCCTCCGGAGACAACGTCTGCACCGCGGTGGTGTGGCTGGAGAACTAGGAGTCTGACCCTCAGAGATCCCGGAGCAGCCCGACCACGCGCTCGGCAATCGCACCGGCTGCAGTGAGGCCCGGGGATTCGATGCCGATCAGGTTCACGAATCCGGGCAGTCCCGCCTCCGACTCCTCCGCGATGACGAAGTCGCGGAAGCTCTCCTCCGGTCCCGCGAGCTTGGGACGGATGCCGGCGTAGTCGGGACTCAGCCACTCGGTGCGGGTTTCCGGAAGGTAACGCCGGACCGCCTCGGCGAAGCTTCCGGCCTTCTCCCCATCGACGTCGTAGTCGATTGCATCGACGTAGGTCGTGTCCGGGCCGAAGCGAATCCGACCCCCGAGATCGAGGGTGGCGTGAACGCCCAGCCCCGACCGGGTGTGAACCGGATAGACGAGATGCGTGAGTCGAACCGGCGCCCCCGGCGCCAGGCTGAAGTAGTCGCCCTTGCAGAGATGGAGCCGATAGCCCCGCAGGGCGACATCGATCCCGACCAGCTCCGCGACCGCGTCACCGGAGAGGCCGGCGGCGTTCACCACGGCGGCGCAGGTGATCGCCGAGGCGGCGCCGTCGTCCCCGACCGCAGTCACCCGGAAGCCGTTCCGGATCGGGTCGATCTCGATCAGCCGGGTGCGCAGCGCAATCTGCGCCCCGTGGGCCTCCGCCTCGGCGGCGTACGAGAGACAAAGGGCGTGGGAGTCGACGATGCCCGTGCGCGGGGAGAAGAGACCGGCCACGGCCCGGACCGCCGGCTCCCGTCGGCGAACCTCGGAGCCGCTCCACATCTCGAGACCCGGCACTCCGTTGGCCAGACCGCGCTCCCGCAGCTCCTCGAGAACGGCGACCTCCTCTTCGCGGGTGGCGACGATGATCTTCCCGAGCTGCCGATGGGACACCCCGCGATCCTCGCAGTACCGATAGAGCCGCTCCCGACCCTCCACGCAGGTCTGCGCCTTCAGCGACCCCTCCGGATAGTAGATGCCGGCGTGAATCACCTCGCTGTTGCGGCTGGAGACCTCGGTACCGATCCGGTTGTGTCGCTCGAGCACCACCACGTCGCGCCGCGAGCGGGCCAGTGCCGAGGCGGACGCCAGACCGACCACGCCGGCACCCACCACCACCACGTCCGTCTCGTGACTCATTGGGGCGGGGCTCGGAACATGTCGACGAAGTTCCGTCGTCGAACCGGTGAATGGATGAGCAGGCCGAGAAAGATCGCCAGGTAGAGCGCGGTGAAAGCGAGCCGCACCTCCGCACTCGGAAACACCAGCTGTACGCCAAAGAGAGCCGCCAGCACCACCGCCTCCAACCGAGTGACCTGGAGGCTGCAGATGAGCAGCGTGGCGAGCAGGGACTGCGCAGAGGTCAGGTAGAGCTCCTGGGTCTGTCGTTCGTCGAGGGGAAGCCCGCGAAGGCTCAGCGACGCCATGCAGTAGGCGATCGGAAGCGCCCCGACCAGGAGGGTCCACTGGTTGACCTTCGAGGAGATCAGAGCACCGAGCCCCATGCCGCCACGCATGCGGATCGCGAAGAGGATCGCGATCACGAATTCGGGGGCCTCGGAGGCCAGCGGCGCCACCCACTGGACCAGGATGAACTCGTCGATGGCGCGGCTGCGACCGATCTGCACCAGACCGTCCGCGAACGGCTCCGCAGAGACGAAGATCGCGTAGCCGGCGAAGAAGAAGAACAACAGGGCCCAGAGGCGCCGTCCCAGGTCGCCGAACTCCCTGTCGACCAGGGCCGAGGGGCCGACCAGCGCCACCTCCTCGGAGCCTCCGCGCGCGGCAGAGAATGCGTACCAGAGAAAGAGGCCCAGCAGAATCGCGGCGTCGAAGAGGTTGATGTAGCCGTCGATGGGAATCAGGAAGGAGTAGATCGTCGCCAGCAGGAGAAAGCGGATCTCGATGCGGTGGTGCGGCTCGATGGAGAGCGCCGTGCTGCGATTGCGACGGCAGGCGACCAGCACCACCGCCGCCCAGCCGAGGCCGATCAGCAGGCGGTTCGCACCGGTCATGTTGGCGACGGCGTAGTGGGCGTACTGCGGGTCTTCTGCAGCCTTGATGGCGAAGTGGAGATCGACGGCGTACTCCGGAAGCACACTCACCAGAGCGAGCACGAGAAGCGCGAGCGACTGGGGAATGTCGCGCTCCGCCAGCTCCGTCGCCCAGGAGAGGATGAAGGCACCACCGAGAATCGCCAGGCCGGCCAGCAGTGCCACCCATTCCGCCTGGAGGCCGACGCCGCCGATGGCCTGGGCGATCACCCACGGCACGGGAAGCGCCGCCGCGGCGACGAACGCCCCCAGGTCCCGCATCCCCGCCGGCGTCTTCCTCTTGGCGGCCATCAGAAGCTGGCGCCGAACTCTCGCTCGAAGCGCGCCCGGAACGCACCCTGGTCCAGCGTAAGGCTCTGCGTGCCCTTCTTCTCGACCATCAGTGATCCCATCAGGCTCCCGAGCCGGGCGCAGGTCTCGAGGGGAAGACCCCGGCGGAGTCCGAAGAGAAAGCCGGCGCGATAGGCATCGCCGCAGCCGGTGGGATCGACGACGGTCTCCGCTGCGACCGCCGGGATCTCCTGCCGCTCAGCACCGCGCAGCAGTGTCGATCCCCTCTCGCCCCGCGTGACCACGACAGCGCCGACCCGACTGGTGACCTCCGCCTCGCTCTTGCGGGTCCTCTCGAGGGTCAGGGACCACTCGTAGTCGTTGACGACGTAGACGGATGCACCGTCCATCATCTCGACCAGCTCTTCGCCCTCGAGCAGGGGCAGACCCTGTCCGGGATCGATCACGGTGGTCACACCGCGTGCCTTGAGCCCGCGCGCGTGCTCGATCATCGCCTGCTTTCCGTTGGGGGAGACGATGCCGAGGTCGAAGGGCGGACCTACATCCGCCAGTTTCGCCTCGTGGGCCCGGTCCATGGCGCCGGGATGGAATCCGGTGATCTGATTGTCGTCGAGGTCGGTGATGATGTAGCAGCCCGCCGTGGCCTCGTCCTCAAGCACGCGAATCCAGTCGCGGCGGATGCCGTGCCGATCGAGCCACTCCGCATAGGCGGCGAAGTCGTTCCCCACGGTGGCGAGGATGATCGGATCCTCGCCGAGCAGGCGCAGGTTGAAGGCGATGTTCGCCGCGGTGCCGCCGAAGCTCTTACGAAGCTCGGGAACGTGGAAGGCCACGTTCAGCATGTGGATCTTCTCGGGCAGGATGACGTCCCTGAAGCGGCCGCGGTAGACCATGATGAAGTCCACCGCGACCGAGCCCGAGCACAAGACCGACATGGGGAGACCTCCGCTTCGCGCAGTCTCGCGGCAGGCGACCCGGGCGTCAATGGGGATCTGGCGGTAGACTCGCAGTGATGCGGATTCCCGAGCTCTACACGGGTAGCCGGCCGGTGTTCTCGTTCGAGTTCTTCCCTCCGAAAACCGAGGCCGGGTATCGCTCGCTGTTCCGCACCATCGCGGAACTGACGCCACTCGAGCCGGGCTTCGTCTCGGTGACTTGCGGGGCCGCCGGCTCGACGCGCGAGAAGACCGCAGATCTCGTGAATCGGATTCAGCAGGAGACCCGGCTCACGGCGATGGCGCACGTGACCTGCACGGGTCGCACTGCGGAAGAGCTGGCCGAGAGCCTCGAGGAGATGGAACGCGCGGGGATCGAGAACGTGCTCGCCCTGCGCGGAGATCTGCCCAAGGACCAGACGGAGTGGCGACCGGTTCCAGGCGGGTTCCGCCATGCGAACGAGCTGGCCGCGTTCATCAAGAGCCGCTTCGGTTTCAGCCTGGGAGGCGCCTGCCACCCGGAGAAACACCAGGAGGCGTCGAGCTTCGAGGAGGACCTCGCGAACCTCCGGAAGAAGGTCGAGGCCGGCGTCGAGTTCCTGATCACCCAGCTCTTCCTGGAGAATGACCCCTACTTCCGCTTCGTGGAGCGGGCGCGAGGGGTGGGAATCGAGGTTCCGATCGTCCCGGGCGTCATGCCCATGGTGAGCATCAAGAACCTGCAGGGCGCCATGAGACTATCGCCCGGGTCGAAGACACCGCCGGAGCTCGAGCGGGCACTGATGGATGCGGGCGAGGACGCCGAGCGCTCCATGGAGATCGGTGTACAGTGGGCCACGCAACAGTGTCGCGAGCTCCTGGACCGGGGCGCACCCGGAATCCATTTCTTCACTCTCAACAAGTCACCGGCCACGCGCGAGGTGCACGAGAATCTGTCGAAAGGGTGAACGTGAACGAATCCCCCCGTCCGCTCCGTGTCGGCGTGCTGCTCTCCGGGGAGGGCACCAGCCTCGAGAATCTCTTCGAGCACATCGAAGCCGGAGAGGTGCCGGCCACCGTGGCGGTGGTGATCAGCTCCAAGGAAGGAGTCGGCGGCCTTCGCCGCGCGGAGCGGCGCGGCGTCCCCGCCGTCGCGATTCCGCGTAAGCGCCACCGCGACCAGGGTGAGTTCAACGACCTGATTCACGTGGAACTCGAGAAGCACGGCGTGGAGTTCGTCGCGCTCCTCGGCTTCCTCTCCGTCTTCGAGCTGCGCGGCAAGTTCGAAGAACGCACCATCAACGTTCACCCGGCCCTGATCCCCGCCTTCTCCGGACAGGGCTTCTACGGGCGGAAGGTCTACGAAGCCGTCTTCGAGAAGGGGGTGAAGGTGACCGGCGCCACGGTGCACTTCGCCGACGAGGAGTACGACCACGGCCCGATCATCCTCCAGGAGGCGATCCCGGTGCTCGAAGACGACACCATCGAGACTCTGTCGGAACGGGTCCAGGCCGCGGAGCGCCGCCTGGTCCCCGAAGCCGTTCGGCTCTTCGCGGAGGGCCGCCTCGAGATCGATTCCCAACGCCGCGTCCACATCCTCAAGTAAAGCGGGATAAGGTCCGCCCCCGACCTCGCGACTCGGGTGTGGCATCGACGGGAGCCGGGCGTGGCGGGGCCAGCGGCTCATGGCTCCCTGCTTCTTTCTTCTTTCTATTAGATTGACTTGAGGCGAAAACAAGGCGAAAATCGTCTCATGCCGGCGCCCCCCATCGCTCTGGCCATCGAATCTCTGCTCCGGGATCTCGGGCCGAGCCTGCGACGCGGCGCCGACCCCGCGGCTCCCCTCACCCGCTGCCCGACGGGACTTCCCGGCATCGACGATCTCCTCGGCGGGGGCTTTCCTCGCGGGCGCCTGAGCGAGATCGCGGGGGCGGCCTGCTGTGGCCGCACCTCCCTGGCCCTGGCCCTGCTGGCCAGGACCACGGCGGCCGGCGAGGTAGCCGCCCTGGTGGATGGCGCCGATGCCTTCGACCCTCCTTCCGCCGCCGCGGCGGGCGTCGACCTCTCTCGCGTGCTCTGGGTGAGGGCGTCCGAGGTTGTAGACGCCCTTCGCAGCACCGAGCACCTCCTGGCCGCCCGGGGCTTCGCCTTCGTCCTGCTGGATCTCGCCTCCAGCAGCCAAGCCCAGATTCCCCCGTCGGCATGGTCCCGGCTGCGAAGGACCGCGGCGAGTACGAACACAGCGCTGATCGTGCTGGGGGATCGACGCCTGGCCGGCACCTTTACCGATCTCGCCATCGAGATGAGCGGCTCGGAGCCGCGCTTCCAGGGTGTCCCGACCCTCCTCGAAGGCCTCGATGGAGAGGTCCGGCTGGTGCGCAACCGCATGGGCCCCCACGACTGCGCCGTCGCCGTGCGCTGGCTGAGCGCGAGTGCCGCGTGAGAGGCCGTCGTGCGCATCACTTGCCTGCTGGTCCCGGATCTCCCCCTGGCCGCGGAGCTACGAGCCCACCCCGAGCTCCGGGGACTGCCCCTCGCCATCGCCTCCGGTCCCGGCTCCCGGGCGGAGATCCTCTCCATCTCGCCCGAGGCCGTCCGAGGCGGGGTTCGCCCCTTCACCACGGTGGTGCAGGGATGCGCGGCCTGCGCGGAGCTCTGCGTTCGCGTCGCCTCGCCGGCCCTGGCGCGCGCCGCCCGGGACGCGCTGCTGGACGCCGCGCTCTCGGTCTCCCCCCGAGCCGAGATCGTCCCCTCGAGCTCGGGCATCTACTCCGCGGAGGCCGCCATCTACGTCGACGCCCGGGGAATCACCTCGCTCTTCCGTTCGGAGGCGGGATTCGCCAGCGCCCTCGTCGCCCGGGCCGAGAAGCTCGGCCTCCCGGCCGTGGCCGCCATCGCCTCCTCCAGGGGAGTTGCCCACATCGCTGCGCGAAGGTGCGCGCCGACCCCAGGTGCCACCGAGGTGCTTCCCCCCGGTCATGACGCGGCCTTCCTCGCCCCCCTGCCCATCGACCTGCTGAATCCAGAGGACGAGCTGGCGCAGTCCCTCACCCGCTTCGGAATCCACCGGGTGCGGGACCTCACCCGGATTCCGGAGCGCGCCCTCGTCACGCGACTCGGCGGTGGGGTGCGAAAGCTCCTCGCCCTGGCCCGGGGCGAGGAGAGAGCGCCTCCCATCCCCACCCTCTCACGAACGCATTTCGAGGAGTCCACGGACCTCGAGGCACCCGTCCGCCACCTCGAGCCCTTCTTGTTCGTGCTGCGAGGGATGATCTCCCGCTTGGCCACCCGGCTGGAGTGTCGCGCGCTCGCCTGTTCTGATCTCGACCTCGATCTGGATCTCGAGGGGGGTCAGCGCGACGCGCGGCGCATCGGTGTCGCATCTCCCACCCTCGACCCCCTCGTCCTGGTGCGCCTCGCCGCGCTCTCTCTGGAGTCGCGCCCTCCCCCGGCCCCCATCGAGAGAGCTTCCGTCGCCACCGCGGGATCTCCGCTCCGCAGCGACCAGCTCGACTTCTTCCGCCCCGCCGGCCCCACCCCGGCGGTGCTGAGCCGAACCCTTGCCGAGCTCGAGGCCCTCTGCGGCCCCGGCCGGATCGGCGCTCCGGTCATGAGCGACAGCCACCGACCGGACGCCTATGCCATGGCGGCCTTCGCCCCGGATTTCGGCGGGGGCTCTCTGACGCGAGACGGAGATGCGCCCGCCGAGCTCTCCCGCGGCGCTCTGGCCGTCCGCGCCCTGCGCCCTCCCGTTCCCGCCCAGGTACACAGCTCCCTCGGAAGCCCCGAGTGGATTCGCAGCGCCCTGGCCAACGGAGAGGTGATTCGATGTGCCGGTCCCTGGCGCACTACCGGTGGCTGGTGGTCCCGGGAAGAGCGCTTCGCCTTCGACCACTTCGACGTCCAGACCAGCGACGGCCTGGTCGTCCGCCTCCGCCGCGACCTGACCACCGGCTCCTGGCAAATCGACGCCGTCTACGATTAGCAAGCGCGAAGCGCGCGCAGCGAGCCAAAGGCGAGCGAAGTTCGATAAGACTGGCCCGCGCCCCTAGAAACCTAAGAAGAACCGAAGCGGCGAAGCGCTTCCGGATCGGAGCGCAGCGCGGGGCCGAGCGCGATCTCGACCGTCCGCGGGTCGAGGGTCTCTCTGCACTCGGAGCAGACGGCCTCCATCTGCATGACGTGACCGCACTCCTTGTGCCGGTGCTCGATGACTCGCCCGCGCCCTTCGTCGAGCCAGCGATCGCCCCAGCGCACCAGCGCCATCAACACCGGGTAGAGATCGAGGCCCTTCTCGGTGAGCCGGTACTCGTGGCGGGCCGGCTTCTCCTGATAGGGGCAGCGCTCCAGCACCTCGTTCTGGACGAGCTTGTCGAGGCGATCGGAGAGCACGTTGCGGGCCGCACCGGTCCGCTGCCGGAAGTCTTCGAAGCGCCGCGTGCCCATGAAGGCCTCGCGCAGGACGAGCATCGTCCAGCGCTCCCCGACCACCGAGAGGGACCGCGCGATGGGACAGGCCTGCTCGCCGATGTCACGCCAACGCATGCCCAAAGCCTAGCAAAATCGGGTGGATCTCAAAATAAGATGTATAAGTTGCATTTCACAACTCATCTCCTAGAATAGGCCACGACGACGAGCGGGGCGGCTCCGGCACCCGTCTCGAGAGGAGGAAGCGCAATGCGGCGTTTCGATTTCTTCTTCGACTACGGGAGCCCGTACAGCTACCTGGCGGATTCCCGATTGCCGGCGCTCGCCGAGCGCACCGGCGCCGAGCTGCGCTACCGCCCGATGCTCCTGGGCGGCGTCTTCAAGGCGACCGGCAACAGCTCGCCGGTGGCCAATCCCTGCGAGCCCAAGCGCGTCTACGGTGCCCTCGAGCTCGAGCGCTGGATCGCCCACCTGGGCGTTCCATTCAGATTCAATCCCCACTTCCCCATCAACACGCTGCTCTTGATGCGCACCGCGGTGGCCGCCCAGCGCGCCGGCGTCTTCCAGCCCTTTCACCGGGCCGTGTACCCCTCCTTCTGGGCGGAGGGCGAGAACCTGGGCGAGCCCGAGGTGGTGATCCGCGTGGTGGAGAAGGCGGGCCTCGATGCGCGCGCACTCCTGGAGGCCGCCGGGGACGCGGAGGTCAAGGCGGAGCTCCGCGCCAACACCGAGGAGGCGATCGCCCGCGGCGCCTTCGGCGCCCCCACCTTCTTCGTCGAAGACCAGATGTTCTTCGGCAACGATCGTCTCGACTTCGTGGAGCGCGCCCTCGCCCAGGGCAGTGGCTCGTGACCGACCCGCCGAGAGCTACTGGCAGCTCCACACCCAGCCACGAAGCGCCTGGACCCACGAGCTGGACCTGCGCCCGCACGTCGAGCCGTGGTGAGCTCGAGAGAACCGCACTAGAGGGAGAGATCCGATGAAGGAATGGCGCACGACCGCCTGTGCAATGTGCGCGCAGGGCTGCGGACTCGAGGTCGAGGTCGAAGACAACCGGATGGTGAAGGTGCGACCGGACAAGAAGAACCCCAGGAGCGAGGGATACATCTGTCGCAAGGGAAGGAGCGTCATCCACCACCAGCACAACGCGGATCGACTCCTGCACCCGCTGAAGCGGGTGGGGGGCGAATTCGAGAGGATCTCCTGGGACCAGGCCATCTCCGAGATCGCCGAAAAGATGCGGGACATCGAGGGCGAGCACGGTCCGCGCTCCCTCGCCTTCATGGGCGGCGGCGGGGTGGGCTGCCACTTCGAGGCCGGCTTCATGGTCTCTCTGATGCGGGCTCTGGGGAGCCAGTACTACTACAACCCCCTCGGCCAGGAGTTCTCCGGCTACTTCTGGGCGATGGGAGAGGCCAGCGGCAGCCAGTGTGTCCTGTTCGACGCCGACATCCACCACGCCGACATGCTAATCACGGCGGGCTGGAATGGAATGCAGAGCCACCAGATCCCCCAGGCCCCCCGCGTGCTGAAGGAGTTCTCCAAGAACCCGGACAAGCTGCTGGTCGTGATCGATCCCAGGAGATCCGAGACCGCAAAGCTCGCCGACATCCACCTCGCGATTCGGCCGGGCACCGACGCCCTGCTGACCCGCGCGATGATCGCCATCACCCTGCAGGAGGGCTGGCACGACCGGGACTACATCGAGCGCCACGTGAGCGGATTCGGGGAGATCGAGCCCTGGTTCACCGGGTTCGACGCGAAGGCGGCGGTGGAGGTCTGCGAACTCGACTACGGGCAGGTGCGCGAGGTCTGCCACCAGTTCGCGACGCGGACTTCCTGCATGCGCCCCGACCTGGGCGTCTTCATGAACCGTCACAGCACCGCCACCTCCTATCTCCACGTGATTCTCTGGGCCATCTGCGGCCGCATCGGCGTGCCCGGCGGACAGGTGATTCCGGGGACGATCGCCGCCTTCGGCCGCCACACCGACTGGGACGATCCCGAGGTCTGGCACACCCTGGCCACCGACTTCGCACCGACCAACGGCGTGTTCCCCCCGGCCGCGCTTCCCGAGGAGATCCTGAGCGATCATCCCCAACGAATCCGATCCCTCTACGTGTCGCAGGCGAATCCGCTGCGCTCCTACCCGGACACCACCGCCTACGAGGAGGCCTTCGAGCGGCTCGATCTCGCGGTGACCACCGAGGTCGCGATGACGGAGACCGCGGCCCTCTCGCACTACGTGCTCCCGGCGACCTCTGCCTTCGAGAAGTGGGACAGCACCTTCTTCCCGCTCACCTTCCCGGGGGTGTTCTTCAACATGCGCCGCCCCATCCTCGAGCCGGAGGGCGAGAGACTGGAGGACGGCGAGATCCTGGTCCGGCTCGCCGACCGCCTGGGGGTGATTCCGGAGATCCCCGAGTCGCTTCAGGTCGCGGCCCAGGGCGAGCGCTCCCAGTTCTTCGGCGAGCTGATGAAGTTCGCGATGTCGACGCCCGACGCGATGGAGAAGATGCCCTTCGTGATCGGCAAGACGCTGGGACCGGTTCTCGGCTCGACCCATCTCGCCGCCCTCTGGGGGATGCTCCAGGTGCTGCCCGAGCAGGCGCAGGAGAACGCCGTGCGGGCGGGCTTCGAGCCCGGCCCGGGTCTCGGGGAGGAGCTCTTTCAGGGGATCCTCGATCACCCGGAGGGTCTCTGGATCGGCCGCTCCGACCCGGAGCGGAACCTGGAGCTGCTTCAGACCCCGGACGGCAAGGTGAACGTGTTCGTCCCCCGGATGGCCGACCGTGTCCAGAGCATCGACGCGGCTTCCGAGGCGGCGTCGCTCGAGCCCGAGCCCGACTATCCGCTGGTTCTCCACGCCGGCCGCCACTTCGACAAGAATGCCAACACCCTGCTACGCGATCCGGCGTGGAACAAGAAGGGCCGCATCTGCACGCTCCTGATGCACCCCGCCGACGCCGAAGCGCTCGAGCTCTCCGACGAGCAGAGGGTTCGCGTGACCACCGAGGCCGGGGCGGAGGTGATCGAGCTCGAGGTGAGCGACGCGACCCGGCGCGGCCAGGTGATCATGCCCCACGGCTTCGGCCTGGTCTACGACGGCGAGGTGTTCGGGGCCAACGCCAACCGCCTGGCGAAGAACACCAACCGGGACGAGTACGCGGCGACGCCTCTCCACAAGTACGTCCCCTGCCGCGTCGAGGTCGCCTCCTGACCCGCGCCCGCTCTGGGCACCCGCCTTCGCTGGGGGAGTAGCCGGGCGGAACGGGTAGACTACCGGCTCTTCGAGTGGAGAGCCGATGCGCAAGCCCGTCTTCCGCGGCTGGTTCGTGGTCGCGGCCTGTTCCCTCAGCATGCTGATCTCGGGTGGAATCGGCTGGTTCACCTTCCCGGTGTTCATCCCGCCCTTGAAGCTGGAGTTCGGCTGGACGGACATGGAGCTCGGCCTGGCCGTGGGCCTGTGGGCGGGCGTGGGCGCACTGTGCGCTCCCCTGATCGGGCGCATCGTCGATCGCTTCGGCTCCCGGTGGATCATGCTGGTGGGCGCGGCCGGCGGCGGGCTGCTCACGATGGGACTCGGAGAGGTTCGATCGCTCGGCCAGCTCTACGGCGTCATCTTCTTCGCCGCGATCTTCAACGCGGCCGGGACCTACGTTCCGGTCGCGAGCACGATCTCGAGATGGTTCGTCCGGGGCCGGGGCGTGGCGATGAGCATCGCCATGGCGGGGATGGGGCTGGGTGGATTCCTCATGCCCAACCTGTCGAGCTTCCTGATCGAGACCCTCGGCTGGCGCGGCGCCTACCACGCCTTCGGGATCCTGATCTGGCTGGTCCTGCTGCCAGCGACCGCCCTCTGGCTCCACGGTCGCCCTTCGGACCTCGGTCTCGCGCCGGACGGTGACAGCGACCCGGATGGAGAGGACGACCAGGCGCCGGGAAGCAACCGCGAGGAGGAAGGGGTGGGCGCGCGCGAGGCGCTCGGCACGTCACGCTTCTGGCTGCTCGGCTTCTCAGACGTGGCCCAGGCAATCGCGGTGGTGCCGCTGAGCGTCTATCTGGTCCGTCTCTCGATTCAGCGGGGCATCGCGGACGACGTCGCGGCGCTCGCCTACAGCTTCATCTATGCAGCCGCATTGGTGGGAATGCTCGTAGCGGGTGTGCTGGCCAACCGCTTCAGCAAGCGCATCATGATCTCCCTCGGCTACGGACTCCCGGCGATATCGGTGCTGTTCCTGTTTGGCCTGGAATCCGCCGTGCCCCTGTTCTGCTTCACCCTCTTCTCCGGCTTCTGCGCCGGCTGCCGGTCGACCCTGTGGCCGCTGGTGATCGGCGACCGCTTCGGCAGCCGCGCCTTCTCGAGCATCCTCGGCTTCCTGATGATCTTCTACAACTTCGGAGCGGTGATCGGGCCGCCGACGGTGGGACGCATCTCCGACGTGACGGGAAGCTTCTACTGGGCGCTCGTGCTCACCATCGGGGCCTACCTGGTCTCGTGTCTGCTGGTCGCCATGGGTGCGAAGCCGCGCCGTGGGGAGCCCCCCTACAGCTAGCCCACCCACCCCCTACCGAGACTCGACAGAAACTCCTTCCGTTTCCCCTCGGGGAGGCGTATGATTACTCTGTTCCAGGGCGAGAGCCATTTCGATGCTCTCGCCGGGCGGCTCCGCCCCTTCAGGGCTCGCATCTACCAGGAGGTATCTCGATGCGCGCATCCGACTCGACGATCGTCGGCCGGCGACGCAAGACAGTGTTCACGGCCCTGGTCGCGCTGCTGGCCATCACCGTGGCCGGGAGCGCCAGCGCCGATCCGCTGCCCTACACCGGCACGCTGGAATTCCGGATCGCGGACATCCCTGAACTCGACGAATTCGGTATCCCGGGCTCGGGAACCGCCAGCGTGAGCCTGATCGGCGACGACCACATCGCCTCGCTCGCGCTTGCGGCCGGTGCCTTCGGACCGCTCACCACGTCGCTTCCCGTCACCTCTTCGGGTACCCTGAACTCGGTCATCTTCACCAGTCTGGGGAACCTCAGCGGCTCCTTCCCGGCCATCTCCGGGGGCCCGCCCGGGGGCGGCACCATGGGCCTCTCAGGCACTGCGAAGATCTGCCTGGTCTTCGCGCCCTGCGCGTACTCAGGCGTTCCCTTCCCGCTCGCGCCCACGACCGGCGGAGCCGGCTTCGGAATCGGAGGAACCGTGACGGTTCCGGGACCGGTGGCGATCACCATGCAGCACAGCCCGTGGACCCTCGGCCAGCCGGCGATGACGATCCATACCCCAAACAGCAACGTCACGAGCCCGGACCTTCCCGGCGGCTTCGCCCACGGCCCTGCCTCGGTCACCTCCAGCACCGCCGCGGGCTTCGGCGAGCTTCAGATGGTGACCGTGACCAAGGCGTACACCAGCCTGACCACGGCCATTCCCGAGCTGCCTCTCTTCGCCAGGCTCCATCTGGCGGTCGACCGGGACGTCTGCGACGACGGGGCGGACAACGACGGAGACGGGCTGATCGACTACCCCGCCGATCCCGGCTGCGACGACGCAGAGGACGGCTCCGAACTGTCATCCGCACTGGTCTGCGACAACGGCCTCGACGACGACGGCGACAGCCTCGTCGATTTCGAAGACCCCGGCTGCGACGACCCCACCGATCCCTCGGAGAAGTCCGCCCTGATCGCCTGCGACGACGCCGAGGACGGCTCCGAGCAGTCTCCCTCGCTGGTCTGCGACAACGGTCTCGACGATGACGCGGACAGCCTCGTCGACGTCGCCGAGGACCCGGGCTGAGACGATCCCAACGACCCCTCGGAGCATACCGACGCGATCGACTGCGACGACGGGGCCGACAACGACGGGGACGCTCTGATCGACATCCTGGATCCGGGCTGCGACGACGCCTTCGATCACTTCGAGCAGAACTGCGGGCATGTGAGCCCGTTGACGGACAACGGGACCGAGGACGCAGCTCCCGCCGTGTCGGAGTCGAGTTTCGTCTGGCATCAGTGGGAGGCGGGTGACCCCGAGATCCTTCTCTGGGATGGGTCGACCGTCACCCCTCTGACCGACAATGCGCTGATTGACGTGTCTCCCTCGATGGCCGGAAGCATGCTGGTCTGGGAGGAGTGGAGCGGCAGCAACTCGAGGGTGATGCGCTGGACCGGCTCGAGTGGGGTGCCGCTCAGCGAGGTCGGCGTGGTCGCCTGGTCGCCGCACACCGACGGCTCGGGCGTGGTCTGGAGCCAGGGCCCGTCGAGGATCCTCGCGCCGGAGGGGGTCTACCACTGGAACGGGTCCACGACGCAGCCACTGACGGACAACGCCAGCGGCGACCGCAACGCCGACATCTCGGGCAACCGGGTGGTGTGGGAGAGCGCGGAGGGCATCCAGGTCTGGCTCGGCGGCGAGACCTCGCTCGTCGCCGGAAGCCTGGGCGGCCAGTTCCCGAAGCTCGACGGGATCGACGTGGTGTGGCAGGCCTTCGACGGGATCGACAACGAGATCCTCCTGACCAAGCTCTGCGTGGCCTGCAACGACGGAGTCGACAACGACGGGGACGAGAAGATCGACTACGACGGAGGCTTCTCGGCGCTCGGCTACGTGGCGGCGGAGGCGGACCCCCAGTGCGGCGACGATCCCTGGAAGGCGAGCGAAGCGCCCTACTTCACGGCCTGCGGTCTCGGCACCGAGCTGGCCCTGCTGCTGCCGGCTCTGATGTGGGCGTGGGGGAGAAGGCGCAGCCGCGCGAGCTAGACGACGTCATAGAGAGAATTGGAGATCTCGATGCGATCATTCACACCGACCCACGCCGGCTCGGAAGTCGTTCGGGGCTTCCTCGCATTCGTCGCGCTGCTCACCATCGCCATGGCAGGGAGCGCCCGCGCCGAACTGCTGCCCTACACCGGCACGTTCGAATTCCAGATAGCGGAAACAGTGTATGGAGTTGGCGTTCTTGGCGACATCAGCATCCCGGTCTCGGGATTCGCCGACGCGAGCCTTCTCGGGCAGAACCATCTCGCCTCCCTCGCGCTTCCGGCCGGTGCCGTCGGGCCGCTCAGCGTGTCGCTCCCGATCACCTCCATGGGCACCATCAACTCGGTCATCTTCACCAGTCTGGGGAACCTGACCGGCTCCTTCCCGGCCATCTCCGGGGGCCCGCCCGGGGGCGGCACCATGGGCCTCTCGGGCACGGCGAAGATCTGCCTGGTCTTCGCGCCCTGCGTCTACGCATTCGTTCCCATCCCGCTGCCGCCCACGCCCGGCGGAGCCGGCTTGGGAATCGGAGGAACCGCGACTACCACCGCCCCGGGGCCGGTGGCGGTCACCATGCAGCACAACCCGTGGGCCCTCGGCCCGCTGACGATGACGTACCACGCTCTTAGCACCACCACAAAGACCCTGGCAGTCAGCGGCTTCGCCCACGGCCCCGCCTCGGTCACCTCCAGCACCGCCGCGGACGGAGGCGAGCTCCAACTGGTAACTGTGAGCAGGGCGTACACCAGCCTCACCACCGGCTTTCCCGGGTTTTCGCTCTCCGCCAGGCTCCGTCTGGCGTTCGCCGGGGACGCCTGCGATGACGGGGTGGACAACGACGGGGACGGGCTCGTCGACTGGCCCGACGATCCGGGCTGCGACGATTCGGAAGATCCTTCCGAGCAGTCGTCCGCACTGGTCTGCGACAACGGTCTCGACGACGACGGGGACACGCTCGTGGATGTCGCCGACGACCCCGGCTGCGACGATCCGGGCGACCCCTCGGAGCACAACCCCGCGGTCGACTGCGACGACGGGAGCGACGACGACGGCGACGAGCTGATCGACTGGCCCCACGACCCCGGCTGCGAAGACGCCGAAGACGAGTCCGAGCAGTCTCCCTCGCTGGTCTGCGACAACGGTCTCGACGACGACGGGGATGGGCTCGTCGATGTCGCCGAGGACCCCGGCTGCGACGATCCCAACGATTCGTCGGAGCATACCGACGCGATCGACTGCGACGACGGGGCCGACAACGACGACGACGGTCTGGTCGACATCCTGGATCCCGGCTGCGACGATCCCTTCGAGCAGAACTGCGGGCAGGTGAGCCCGTTGACCGACAACGGGACCGAGGACGCGGCGCCCGCCGTGTCGGAGTCGAGGATCGCCTGGCAGCAGTGGGAGGCGGGTGACCCCGAGGTGCTCCTCTGGGATGGGTCGAGCGTCACCGCGCTGACCGACAATGCGCTGTGGGACCTGTCTCCCTCGATCGCCGGAAGCATGGTGGTTTGGGAGGAATGGGGAGGCAGTGACGCGAGGGTGATGCGCTGGACCGGCTCGAGCGCGGTGCCGCTCAGCGATCCGGGGGTGGACGCCTGGTCCCCGCACACCGACGGCTCGGGCGTGGTCTGGAGCCAAGGCCCGGAGAGCTACCTCCCGCCGGAGGGGGTCTACCACTGGGACGGGTCCGGGACGACGCGGATCTTCGGCAGCGCCGGGGGCGTCGCGCCGGCGATCTCGGGGGAGAGGATCGTCTGGGAGACGGACGCCGGGATCCACATGTGGACCGGGTCCGCCACGGTGCTGATCCCGGGCAGCGCGGGAGGGCACGCGCCCGCGATCTCGGGGCAGAAGGTGGTCTGGCACGCCTCGGACGGCAGCGATGACGAGATCTACCTCTGGGACGATTCCACGACGCAGCCCTTGACGGACAACGCGAGCGACGACCGCAACGCCGACATCTCGGGCAACCGGGTGGTGTGGGAGAGCGCGGAGGGCATCCAGGTCTGGACCAGCGGCGGGACCTCGCTCGTCGCAGGAAGCCTGGGCGGCCAGCTCCCGAAGGTCGACGGGATCGACGTGGTGTGGAAGGCGACGGACGGTAGCGACAACGAGATCGTCCTCACGAAACTCTGCGTGGCCTGCAACGACGGGGACGCGAAGATCGACTACGACGGAGGCTTCTCGGCGCTCGGGTACGTGGCGACGGAGGCGGACCCCCAGTGTCGCAACAAGCCCTGGAAGAAGGCCGAGACCGCCTACAGCCCCTGCGGCCTCGGCACCGAACTGGCCCTCCTCCTGCCGCCCCTCTTGTGGCTCCACCGGAGGCGCGGGAGGAGGAGCCTCTAGCCCGCATTCCTCACACCCATCCGAGCAGAACCTCTCCATGGCGCTGCTTCTCCAGCTCGCTGTTGTAGATGTACATCACGAGGGCGATCAGAGGCACGACGTGCCACTCGAGATTCTCCGACGATCGCAGTACCTCCAGCACCTGTAGACTCGCTTCCGTCACGATGTCCTCCTCGTGGTGACGCCCGACCGGTCTTCATGCCCGGATCGATGGGCCGCTAACATGTCGAACTACCCGCATGGAGGCAATCGTGAGATTCGCGGTGATCCTCGCCGGCCTCGTCCTGGCGTTGACTTCCCTCCCCACTTCGACGAGCCTCGCCGATGAAGCCAGCGCAGAGAAGCGTCTTGCCATGCAGCCGATCGGACGAGTCCAGAAGCAGGAAGACCGCACCCTGATCGTTCTCGACGAGAAGTACCAGCCCGGATTGCTGGGTCTGGAGGGCTTCTCGCACATCCACGTGTTCTGGTGGTTCGACCGCAACGACACACCGGAGAAGAGACGAGTCGTCCAGGTTCATCCGATGGGCGATCCCGAGAATCCGCTCACCGGCGTCTTCGCCACCCGCTCGCCGATCCGCCCCAATCTCATCGCCCTGAGCCTCTGCAAGATCGCCTCCGTCGAAGGCAACGTCATCGAGGTCGAGGAGATCGATGCCTTCGACGGAACGCCGGTCCTCGACATCAAGCCGTTCATCGCCGGCCACGACGCCGCGGTCGACGCGACGATTCCCGACTGGCTCGTGAGGGCGCACGAGCGGCGCCACTCCAAGCGAGAGCCCGAATGAATGGCGGCTGGAGCCGGTGCGATGGGTGGGCACCGCGCCGCGCCCGAGGCACCGGTGGATTTCCCATCACTTCGATATACTGGACTCCGAGCGCCCTGCGGGCCGTGGTTTGAGACCTCTCTGGGCTGTCCTGATTGATCCTGATGGAAGCGCTTTATGAAAGAAGAAACGCTCGAAATCCGCTGGCATGGTAGAGGGGGACAGGGGGCGATCACCGCCGCCAAGATCGTCGCCCTCGCCGCCTTCGAGTCCGGCTTCCGAGGCGTCGTCATGGCGCCGAGCTTCGGCACCGAGCGGCGGGGCGCGCCGGTCGACGCGTCACTGAAGATCTCGAAGACCAAGATCCACGATCTCGGAGCCATCGAGAATCCGGATGTGGTGGTGGTGCTGGACGACGCCCTGCTGCGCGAGGTCAACGTGACGGCGGGCATGAAGCCGGGCGGCATCCTGGTCATCAACACGCCCAGGTCCAGAGAGGAATTCGACTTCGGCGAATTCAAGGTGGCGACCGCCGACGTGACCGATCTGGCGGAGAAGGCCGGCTTGAAGAGAGGCATCGTCAACACCGGCATCATCGGCGTGCTCGCCAAGGCGCTTCCGATCGTGCCGCTCCCGGCCCTGCTCGAGGCCATCGAGGCCGAGTTCAAAGACAGCAAGGGCCACGAAAACGCAGAGGCTGCGCGCATGGCCCATGCGCATACGGAGGCGGGGTAACCTAGCATGTGTCCCAAGAAGCTCGACGTGCTGACGTCGGACAGCTATGCCGCCCCCGGCGACGCCGGCCGCACCGGCTCCTGGCGCGTCCTGCGGCCAGTGATCGACTACACCAAGTGCACGCCGGCGAAAAAGGGCAAGCCGGCGTGCTACTTCTGCTGGCTCTACTGCCCGGACAGCGTCGTCAGCAAGACCCTCCAGCCGGAGGTCGACCTCGAGTACTGCAAGGGCTGCGGCATCTGCGCCGAGGAATGCCCGACCAAGGCCATCAGCATGGTCCCGGAGAGCAACTTCGCGGACGAGGACGGCGGCTGAGATGTTCGTATTCGAATCCGGCAACGTGGCGGCCGCCACCGGCGTGAAGCTGGCCAGGGCCCAGGTGATCGCGGCCTATCCCATCACCCCGCAGACACCGCTCACCGAGAAGCTCTCGGTCTTCGTCGACACCGGCGAGCTCGAGGCGGAGTACGTCGCGGTCGAGAGCGAGCACAGCGCGCTCGCAGTCTGCATCGGCGCTACCAGCACCGGCACGCGGGCCTTCACCGCGACCTCGGCCAACGGTTTGCTCTACATGAGCGAGCAGGTGCACTGGACCGCTGGGGCGAGATTGCCCATGGTGATGTGCGTCGTGAATCGGGGGGTCGGCGCCCCGTGGTCGGTGTGGAACGACCACCAGGATTCCATCTCACAGAGGGACGCCGGCTGGATCCAGCTCTACGCCAAGGATCATCAGGAGATCATCGACACCGTCATCAAGGCCTTCCGGCTCACCCAGGAGGTCTGCATCCCGGTGATGGTCTGCTACGACGGCTACTACCTGTCCCACACCTACATGCCCTTCGAGGTCCCCGAGCAGGAGCAGGTCGATGCCTTCCTGCCTCCCTACCAGTACCGACACAAGCTCGGTCCCGAGAACCCGACCAGCCTGAACACGGTGACGCTCCCCAGCGGCCGGACGGACAGGGACGGCAACCCCGTTCCGGGATACATGGAGATCCGGCGTTGTCTCCACATGGAGCTCCGGGAGGCGATCGAGATCTACGAGCGCATCGACTCCGAGTTCAAGTCCATCTTCGGCCGCGGTGGGAACGCGATCGCTGAGAAGTACCTCTGCGACGACGCGGAGTACGTGGCGGTCGCGCTGGGATCGATGTCCAACCAGATCAAGGATGCGGTCGACGAGCTCCGCGACGAAGGGCTCCGGGTGGGCCTTCTCGCCCTTTCCCTCTACCGTCCGTTTCCGAGTGACTTGATCGCCACGGAGCTCTCCGGTCGGCGGGGCGTGATCGTGTTCGAGAAGGCGCTCAGCCCCGGAAACACCGGCGCGGTCTTCGGCGACATTCGCGCGGCGCTCTACGAGTCCTCCGCCCGGCCGTTCCTTCGAAACTACATCCTGGGTCTCGGGGGCAGGAGCTACAAGACTGCCGACTTCTGCTCCGCGATGCGGGAGTCCGTCGAGACCGGGTCGGAGCAAAGCGAGCATCCCGCTTGGATCGGGCTGAATCGGTAGGCGAGGAGCCATGAAGGACCAGAAGACCACCGCTCTCAACCTGACGGACGAGGAGTTCGTCTATCCCGGCAACCGCGCCTGCGCGGGCTGCGGGCTCTCCATCCTCTACAGGACCGGGCTCAAGGCGATCGGCAGGGACGCGATCCTGGTGGTGCCGCCGAGCTGTCTCACCGTCATGCAGGGTCTCTACCCGATCGCCTCCACCCAGCTCTCCGTCCTGAACGTCACCTTCGCCTCGGCCGCGTCGGCCGCGTCGGGCGTCCGGGCGGCGCTCAGGGCCCAGAAGAACGATCACACCCGGGTCGTGGCCTGGGCAGGCGACGGTGGGACTGCGGACATCGGCATCCAGGCCCTGTCGGGCGCGATCGAGCGGGGCGAGGACTTCCTCTACATCTGCTACGACAACGAAGCCTACATGAACACCGGCATCCAGCGCTCCGGGACCACCCCGCAAGGCACCTTCACCACCAACACCGCCATCCATGGGAAGCGCCAAAAGAGCAAGAATCTCCCCGGCATCATCGCGGCACACTCACCCGCGTACGTGGCCAGCTGCTCGGCCGCGTATCCGACGGACTTCCACGACAAGATCCAGAAGGCGCTCGGCTTCACGGGACTCAAGTACATCCACATCCACACGCCCTGCCCCTCGGGCTGGCAGATCGAAGAGCGGCTCTCCGTGACGATCGGAAAGCTGGCGGTGGAGACGGGTCTCTACGTGCTCTACGAGGTGGAGGACGGCGAGATGAAGCTGAGCGCGCCCTCGGCCCGACTGCTCACCAAGAAGAAGCTCCCGCCGGTGAGCGACTACCTGGCGCCGCAGGGCCGCTTCAAGACGCTGCCGGCGGAATCCATCGAGGAGCTCCAGCAGGAGGTCGACGCCAAGTGGGAGACGTACCGCAGCCAGATGGTGTAGCAGCATGGCTCTGAACTTCGATCTCACCGGGGAACAGGAGCTGCTGCGCCAAGCGGTGCGGGACTTCGCCGAGCGAGAGATCGCTCCGGTGGCCGAGGAGCTCGACGAGAAGGAGGAGTTCTCCGTCGAGCTCACCCAGAAGATGGGCGAGCTGGGCCTGCTCGGCTGCTTCGTCTCCGGGAAGTACGGCGGCTCGGACATGGGCTACACCTCGTACGCCATCGTCGTCGAGGAGCTCGCCCGCGTCGACGGCTCGCAGGCGGCCACCATCGCCGCGGGAAACTCCCTCGGAATCGGGCCCATCTACTATTTCGGGACCGATGAGCAGAGGGAGGAGTGGCTGCCGAAGCTCTGCAGCGGAGAGATGCTCGCCGCCTTCGGTCTCACCGAGCCGAACGCGGGCTCCGATGCAGGGGCCTCGAGAACGCGCGCCGAGCTCCAGGGGGATCACTGGGTCATCAACGGATCGAAGATCTTCATCACCAACGCCGCCAATCCCCTGACCGGGGTCGTCATCGTGCAGGCGGTCACCGGCGGCGAGGGAAGGGGAAAGCCCGAGCTGAGCTGTCTGATCGTGCCCTGCGATGCGCCCGGCTTCACGGCCCGCGAGATGAAGAAGAAGATGATGTGGCGGGCCTCGAACACCGCCGAGCTCTTCTTCGAGGACTGCGTGGTGCCGAAGGAAAACCTGCTCGGCAAGCGAGGCGACGGCCTTCAGCAGATGCTCTCCACGCTCGACCGGGGCAGGCTCTCGATCGCGGCGATGGGGCTCGGGGGAGCGCAGGGCGCCTTCGAGATGGCGCTCGACTATGCAAACAACCGCGTCCAGTTCGGCCGGCCCATCGCCACCTTCCAGACCATCGCCTTCAAGCTGGCGGACATGGCCACGGAGATCGAGCTGGCGCGAAACCTGCTCTACAAGGCGTGCTGGCTGTGCGACGAGAACCGCCGCTTCTCCAAGGAAGCCGCCATGGCCAAGCTCAACTGCTCCGAGGTCATGCACCGCTGCGTGGACAGCGCCGTGCAGATCCACGGGGGCTACGGGTTGATGAAAGAGTACAAGATCGAGCGCTTCTACCGCGACCAGAGGCTCCTCGAGATCGGGGAAGGAACCTCGGAGATCCAGAGAATCGTGATCGCCCGAAACATCGGCGCGGTGGGACGGGCGATCTGAAAGGGCTCCGGCCCGGCGGAAAGAGGAAGATCGAGATGGAGAGGAGCAAGCCGACGAAGCCGCGCAAGAAGGCGGCTCGGAAGAAGAAGGAGGGGCCGCGCCGCAAGGCGGCCGGCGACTTCATCACCGACTCGATCGACGCATCTCGCGCCGGCGCTGCGCGGGGCAAGGCTCCGGTGAAGACGCCGAGTCTCGGAGAGCGGATCCGTGAGGCGCGCGAGATGCGCGAGCTCACCCTCGAGGACTTGAGCAGCCGCACCGGCATCTCCGTCGAAATGCTCGAGCGGATAGAGGCGGGCAAGGCGACTCCTCCGCTCGGGGCGCTGGTTCGCGTGGGGAAGGCTCTCGAAACGCAGATGGGCTACTTCATCTCCGGAGCTGCCGACCAGTCGATGTGCGTGGTCCGAGCCGAGTCGCGTCCCAAGGTGGCCCGACGCACCCAGAAGGCAGCCGAGCAGTATGGATACGTCTACGAGTCCCTGGCTCCCGAGAAGGCCAACCGTCTGATGGAGCCCTTCCTGGTCACCATGAACCCGACGGAGTTCGGGGAGATGTCGAGCCATGACGGACAGGAGTTCATCTTCGTTCTGGAGGGCGAGATCTCGGTCGAGGTGGAAGGGGAGGCCGAGGTCCTGCGCGCCGGCGACTCGGTCTACTACGACTCGTCTCATCCCCATCTCGTCAAGTGCCATGGGAAGAAGTCCGCCAAGATCCTCGCCATGATCTATGCGGGTGACAAATAGGACGATGTCACAGTGGCGGAAGAGGGCGGCCGAGGGCGTCTCGCCGGGAGATCGCTTCTCCTTCTCCCGCGAGTTCGGCCGCGAGGACCTCGCCGCCTTCGGTGAGCTCACCAGGGACTACAATCCCGTCCACTACGACGAGACCTTCGCCGAGCTCCGAGGCTTCGAAGGCCCGATCTCTCACGGGCTCCTGGCGGGCTCGATGATCTGCGAGATCGGCGGGCAGCTTGGCTGGCTCGCGACCCGAATGGATTTCTCGTTCCGGAAGCCGATCTATCCGGGCGACACCATCACCTGTCTGCTCACCGTCGACGACGTGGACGCCAAGGGCTTTTCCCGCGCGAACGCCCGCCTGACCAACCAGGACGGCGTGGAGGTGATCGCGGCCGTCCTCGAGGGACTCCCGCCCGCTCCGGCGGCTCGCGACCGCCTCCGCCAGATGATCGTCGAGGGAGATCCCACCAACCCGCTCCGCGACTGGCGGTGAGGAGACGCGAGAAGGCGGGACGCTTTCCTACCAGGCTCCGACCCGGACGCCGCGCTACTCCAGCCTGAAGACCCCGTAGGAGACTCCGGCCATCGAGAGCTCCAAGCGTCCGCCGCGGGCCGAGATCGAAACGCCCCGCCCGAGCGCGCGGCGTGCGCTTCCCGCGGCCACCGAATCGACGGTGACGGTCACGGGTCGCTTTCTCGGGTTGAGGGCCACCAGGAACCTCTCCCCTCGCCGCTCGCGAAGGTAGACGAAGGGATACTTCCGGGGCTCGGCGAAGAGCGGCTGCATGCTTCCCTTCGCCCCCAGGGCCGGCGAGCTCTTCCGAAGGGCGATCAGCCGCCGGACGTGATGGAGCAGCGAATTCGGCTGAGCCTCCTGGGCCTGCACCGTGGGGCGCCGCTCCCGCGGATCGATCGGCAGGTAGAGCTTGCTGGCGCGGGCGGTCGAGAAGCCGGCGTTCCGGCGGCCGTTCCACTGCATGGGCGTGCGGGTGCCGGTGCGCCCGTAGCCTCCTTCCACGGAGGGAAGGTCGGGCAGGAATCGCATCCCGATCTCGTCGCCGTAGTAGAGGAAGGGCACGCCCGGCCAGGTGAGCAGGAAGGCGAAGATCAACTCGAGGTCGGCCTTGGTGCGGTCGAAGCCAGGGCGGGGCATGTCGTGATTCGCGCTCGGAATCGAGATGTATCCGCCCGGCATCCTGCCCCGGTGCTTGGTGTACTCGTCGAGGAACTCGGTGACGGTTCCCCCGCCCCGCGAATCGAAGAAGCAGTGTCGGTCCTTGCTCTTGAAGAACAGGGAGGGAAAGCCCGGCACGCCGATGTGGAGCATGAAGTCGATGTCGAAGCCGGCCGCGATCGCAATGCTCGGATTGCCCCACTCCGCGATCAGAACGGCCTCCGGGTGCCGGCGGTCGAGCCATCGGCGGATCTCCTGCCACGCCTCCATGGTCTTCTCGAAGCCGAGGTCGTTCTTGACCAGGGAGCCAGCCATGTCGACCCGGAAGCCGGAGGCCCCCTTGCGCAGCCAGAAGTCCATGATCTTCTTGAGCTCGGCCCGCATCGCTCGGGGACCTGGGGCATCGGTCGGCTGCTGCCAGGGGAAGCGCGGATCCGGCTCTGCGAAGCCGTAGTTGAGCGCCGGCTGGCAGTAGAAGAAGTTGATGGCATAGGCCCCGTCGCGTTCGCCGAATCCGTTGACGAAACGGAGCGGAGGAGCCCCCGGATCCCAGACCGACGGGGTCCAGATGTAGCGGTCGCTGTAGCGATTGCGCTGCTGTCGGCAGGAAGCCACGAACCAGGGGTGTTCCGTCGAGGTGTGCCCCGGAACCAGATCGAGACAGATCCGGATGCCGCGGCGCCGCGCCTTTGCGAAGAGCCGCACCAGATCGGCGTTGGTGCCGTAGCGGGGCGCTACCTTGTAGTAGTCCGCCACGTCGTAGCCGGCGTCTTGAAAGGGCGACACGAAGCAGGGGTTCAGCCATACGGCGTTCACGCCGAGCTCGCTCAGGTAGTCGAGCTTCCGGATGATGCCCTGGATGTCCCCGATGCCATCGCCGTTGGTGTCGTAGAAGCTCTGCGGATAGATCTGGTAGAAGACGGCGTCTTCGAGCCATTCCGGAGTCGCGGCTAGTCGCATGGCGGCGCATTGTAGAACAAGGTTGGGAGAGGCGCAGGGGATCGTCGAGGTGGTGGCGGAGAACATCCGCTGCATTGCGCGAAGTGAGAGGCCGCTCTGCGAGAGCCGAGACTGACGGCCAGCCGTTCAGGCCGTCTCGACGTCGTCCAGGTGGAGCTCCTCGCACATCGCCTCGCGCATCTTGTACTTCTGCACCTTTCCGGTGACGGTCATGGGGAAGTCGTCCACGACCCGGACGTAGCGGGGGATCTTGAAGTGGCTGATCTTGCCCCGACAGAACTCCACGATCTCCTCCTCGCTGAGTGAGGAGCCGTCCTTCACCCGCACCCACGCCGCGAGCTGCTCGCCGAACTTCTCGTCGGGAACACCGAAGCACTGCACTTCCCGGACCGAGGGATGGGTGAACAGGAACTCCTCCACCTCCCGCGGGTAGATGTTCTCTCCGCCCCGGATCACCATGTCCTTGAGCCGGCCGGTGATCTTGAAGTACCCCTCTTGGTCCACTGTGGCCAGGTCGCCGGTGTGCAGCCAGCCCTCGCCATCGATGGCGGCCGCGGTCTCCTCGGGCTTGTCGAAGTAGCCGGCCATGATGGTGAACCCCCGGGCCCAGAGCTCACCCTGGACTCCGATCGCAGAGTCCCGACCGGTGTCCGGGTCGACGATCCGCACCTCGATCTCGGGAAGGGCCTTGCCCACCGTCGTCACCCGTCTCTCTATGGTGTCGTCCGTCGTGGTCTGGGTGATGACCGGGGACGCCTCGGTCTGACCGTACGCGATGGTCATCTCGGACGCGCCCATCTGGGAGACGACGTCGCGCATCACCTCGATGGGACAGGGAGAACCGGCCATGATCCCGGTGCGCAGCGAAGAGAGATCGACCTCGGAGAAGTGGGGATCGCTCAGCTGGGCGATGAACATGGTCGGCACCCCGTAGAGAGCCGTGGCGCGGAAACGCTCGACGGCATCCAGGGTGTGGACAGGATCGAAGTAGTCGTGCGGCGTCACCATCGTGCATCCGCGGGTCAGCGAGGTGAGCACCGCCATCACGCACCCGAAGCAATGGTAGAAGGGAACCGGCGCGCAGATGACGTCTTCGGCGGCGAGCTTCTGGGACCCGCCCACCAGGTCCGCATCCCCCAGGATGTTGGCGTGGGTCAGCATGGCGCCCTTGGGAAAGCCGGTGGTGCCCGACGTGTACTGGATGTTGATCACGTCGTCCGGCTCGGTGGCCGCCTGGGCGCGGGCCAGCCGCGCATCGCCGATCTCCCGGCCCCGCGCGAGCAAGTCGGCCCAGGTACGGAACCCGCCCCCCCGATCGCCCTCGGTGAGGATCGCCTCGCGGAAAGCGGGGTAGCCCTGGCCCTCGACGGATCCGGGCGCGGCCTCGTCGATCATCGGCAGGGTCTCTCGCACCATGGCCACGTAGTCGCTCCCGCGAAACTCCGGTGCCATGACCAGGGCGCGGCTCCGGCTCTGCGCCAGCAGATACTGGAGCTCGGCGAGCTGATATGCGGGATTCACCGTCACCAGCACCGCCCCGATCTTGGCCGTGGCGTACTGGGTCACCACCCACTGGGTGACGTTGCCGGCCCAGATGGCGACGTGGTCGCCCTTTCCGATGCCGAGGGCCAGGAGCCCCTTGGCGGCGCCGTCCACCAGCTGCTTGAACTCGCCGTACGAATACTCTTCGTTCCGCGTGTGGTGAGCGAAGTACAGGCGATCCGGTGTGGCCTCGACCTGCCGGTCGAACAGATCGCCGATGGTGATCGAGCGAAGGTTCGTCATCGCTACCTCGATGGTGCGGCTACTTGATTCTGACTCCCTGCCTCTCGAGAGCTCGCTGAACTCCTGGAATGTCGACCTCGGCGCACGACACCTTGTCCTTGACCGACACCGCTGCGGCGATCCCCGCACCCTGGCCGGTGACCGAGCAGCACATCATCTGTCGGGTGGCCGCGTGGGAGACCTTGTCTCCGGCGACAGAGCGGCCGGCGACGAGCAGATTATCCACCTTCTGCGGCAGGATGATGCCGTAGGGCACATGGAAGTACCTGCCGGTGGAAGGCAGGATGACGTAGCCGCTGCCGTCGAGAAACTCCGGGCAGATCCCGATCGAGTCCTCGAAACGCGCCTGGTTGAGGACATCCTCCTCGGTGAGGTGGTGGCGGCCGAAGATCTTCCTCGACTCCCGTGTACCCAGAGACGCACCCATGGTTCTGAGGCGCGACTCTTCGAAGCCGGGGGTGTACTTCTTGAGCGCGTCGATCGCCCACATCACGTGCTGGCGGCCTTCGATCTCACCTCGGGTCAGGTCCCACACGTCGGTGGGGTCGACACCCATCACGCGAATCGCGTTGAGGCTAGTCACCTCCCCCTTGTCGGTGAAGTTGTTCCACTGTCCGCCCATGCGGACGTCCTTGGGAATCTCGCCGGCCTCCTTGGCCTTCTCGAAGGGCTCCACCAGCCGCGTGCTGAGCTCCTTCTTCTCCTTCTCGCCGGAGATGGCGCCCGAATCCCACAGGGACTTCCTCTTGTCCTTCAGGCAGTAGGTCAGGAATCTCTGCAGATCGACACCGCTGCAGCCGAAGTTGACGGTGACGGCCGCCAGCTTGTCTCTCGGGTCCTTGTGGTACGGGACGCCGGCGCGGAAGGCGATGTCCGCATCGCCGGTGGCGTCGATGACGCGCCTGGCCAGGATCGCCTGCCGGCCGGACTTGCTCTCCGTGATCACCCCCGTGACGGTATTGCCGTCCATCACGACGTCGACAATCGCGCAGTGCAGCAGGGGAGTGATCCCGGCCTCCCGCACCATCTGATCCGCGATGTACTTGAACACCTCCGTGTCCAGGATCTCGTAGCGGTTGACGGTCAGGCTCGCGCCCCGCTCCTTGGCGCGCTGCTCGAACTCCACGCCGATGCCACCGGCATCCACCGTTTCTGGAGTGGTCCGATACCAGGCGAGGGTCCCGGTCATCGCCTGCGTGATGACGCCCCCGAAGCATCCGTGGCGTTCGACGAGCATGGTATCCACGCCCTCTCTCGCCGCGGCGAGGGCGGCGGAGAGTCCGCCCGGTCCGCTTCCCGCCACCAGGACGTCGGTCTCCGCCATCACCGGAATCCGTCGCGCCGGCTCCTCGATCTGCTTCATCGCCGCTTCCTTCTCTCTGGTCCCGCCCGAACTCGCCGCCACGATGGGATTCTACCGCTGCTGCTCCTGGATCTCCCGATACAGCCTCTCCGTCCCCTGATCGAACATCGTCCTGGCGGCTTCCAGCCTGGCGGGCTCGACCTCGAAGTGGCCGAACATCTCATCGTTCACCTTCCCCACGGCTTCCTCGCAGGACACGCCGCGCTCCAGCAGGTCGGCGGTGATGCTCCACAGCGCGTGCATGTAGTCGATGAAGCGTCCGATCTCGTCCTTGCCGCAGATCTCGCCGTGCCCGGGGACGACCGTCTCTACGTCGAGTGTGTTCATGAACTCGAGGGCCTTGATCCAGTCTGCGAAATAGGCGTGTCCCTTGTAGGGATGGGTGGCCGAGGTGAGGTTGTCCCCGGCCATGAGGATCCGGTTCTCGACGGCGTAGACGACGATGCTGTCCTTGGTGTGCCCGCCCACGTGGTGAAGATCGAGCGTGGTCTCTCCGAGATTGAGCGTGAGCTCCTTCTCCATGGTG
>CAZTOU010000043.1:0-46817 GCA_964615365.1 uncultured Spirochaetales bacterium | reverse complement strand
ACTTGGCCGGCTCCCGGAGCCCGAATTCACCCACAGATTCTTCTGACGAGGCAAATGATTTCAATCTCGCTTCGCCGAATCTTCTCGCCCTGAAGCCGGATATTGCGGCACCCGGCGACAACATCCGCGCTGCGCGGTACAACTCAACGGATCGCTATGCGACAGATTCGGGAACGTCAATGTCGAGCGCGCATGTGGCGGGGGCGGCAGCGATCGTGCTCGAAGCTCGCTCGAAGATCGATCCTGGCAGCGTCAAGGATATGCTCAAGCGCTCTGCCGACACCAGCTTGAATGCGGTCAAGTACCAAACGGTACATCCCCACTGGGATGACAGCTACGGCGCGGGGCTCTTGAACGTATGGGCAGCACTCGCCGCTGCGGGTGCGACGGATGTCGGTTTCCCCACCTGTGTCGGCCCACCGAGCAGCTCCGGAAGGCCTTGTGCGCTATCCGGGGGGCTGCCTTTCTGGAACAACGCAGTGGATATCGATACGGCAGCGCCACCGCAGGTCGGCGTCGCGAACACGATGACGGCAGAGGTGAGTAACAGCGGCAACGTTGACGCCGCCGTGTTGGTCAACTTCGGGGTGTACGAATTCTCTGCGGGAAACATGCAATTCCACCACATCGGAACACAGCAGGTCGCCGTGCCCGCGGGAGATACCGTCACCGTCGAACAGGCGTGGACTCCCGTCTCAGCTAGTCACCAGTGCGCGCAGGTGAGCATCGACTACGGTCTCGACACGAACTTCGACAACAACGTAACGCAGCGCAACCTTCAGGTGGCCCCGTCGCTGTATACGTTTCGCGTGGAGAACCCGTATCCTGTCACCGCGCGCTTCGAACTCCGGGCGCGGTCGCACCGCGAAGGCTGGAATTGTCGCGTCGAGGAGGATTCGTTCACACTGCATCCGTACCACGACGGTCCAAGGAAGGTCCGCGTTACGTTCGACGCGCCGAAAGGGGCCCGAGTCGGCGAGAGTGCGACTTGCGACATCGGGGTGTTGGCCCAGGCCAAGGGATCGGAGAAGAAGGAGCTCATCGGTGGGGTGTCGGTCCAGACCTTCGTACCCAAGCCGTGCCGCATGATCGGCTGGATTCGCGATGCCAAAGGGCACTCGATCTCCAGGGCTCGGATTGTGCTGGACGGGCAGCGTGACAAAGCCGTCGCCGTCTCGGACCAGGACGGTGTCGCATCGCTGATGGCAACCCCGTACCGGCTCCACACGGTGACCGTCGAGGCGCAAGGCTACGAGCCTCAGATTGCCGAGGAACGCTTCTATTGTGGAATAGGCACGTTCGAGATGATCCTCCGGAAGGAAGGTGTCACGGTGGAAACGCACCAGCGGGAGACGGACTGGCACTGGGATCGGGAGCTCCGTCCGAAGATCGACGGGAGAGAGGAGAAGGAATAGTAGAGAAGGGGCGCCAGGGCATGGGGTAGCCGCTGGCGGTGATGTAGACTGAGCGCCCGTCGAGCTGTGCTGTAGAGGTCTCCAGAAGAGATGGCGAAACCGAAGGTCTTCGTGACTCGCCTGATGGCCTGGGAAGCGCTGGACATGATCGCCAGCGCCACCGAGGTGGAGATATGGCCCGATGAACTGCCGCCGCCCTACCCGGTGCTCTTGGAGAAGGCGCGCGAAGTCGATGGATTGCTGACGCTGCTGACCGACCGGATCGACGCCCCCCTGTTGGAAGCGGCGGACGGGCTCCGCGTGATCAGCAACCTGGCCGTCGGGTACGACAACATCGACATCCCGGAGGCGACCCGGCGCGGGATCTTGGTCGGAAACACGCCGGAGGTTCTCACCGAGACGACGGCCGACTTCACCTTCGCCCTGCTGATGGGCGCAGCCAGGCGAGTGGTGGAAGCGGATCGAACCACCCGGCGGGGTCTCTGGAAGACCTGGGGACCGATGTTCCTGCAGGGCCAGGACGTTCACGGCACCACGCTGGGAATCGTTGGCCTGGGGCGGATCGGCGCCGAGGTGGCGAAACGGGCCAGGGGCTTCGGCATGAAGGTCCTGTACCACGACGAGAAGAGGCGAAGCGAAGCGGAGGAGAGGGAACTCGGCGTCGAGCATGTGTCGGAGCTCCCACACCTGCTGCGGACTGCGGACTTCGTCACCGTCCACGTGCCGCTCTCACCGGAGACCCACCACCTGATCGGGGCGAATGAGTTCGCCGCGATGAAGCCGACTGCCGTGTTCGTCAACACGTCGCGCGGCCCGCTGGTCGATCAGCGGGCGCTCTACCAGGCGCTCGAATCCGGCCGCATCTTTGCGGCGGGGATCGACGTGACGGAGGAAGAGCCGATACCGCCCGACGATCCCCTGCTGACCCTCGAGAACGTCATCATCGCTCCCCACATCGGAAGTGCCAGCGTCGCCACGCGGACGAAGATGGCAATGCTGGCCGCGCAGAATCTGCTGGCCGGGCTGCGTGGAGAGACGCCGCCCCACTGCCTGAATCCGGAGGCGCAGGAGCGGCGCAGCCAGGGCGCGCGCTGACTACCAGGCCCGGATTCGCTTCACCATCGGGGCGGGGCGGAAGGCCTCGGCGTGGTCCACGCCTGCCTGCGCGCCCCGGGCCCTCGCCTGGAGCTCCATGGTCTGCGCCAGCGGCGGCAGCTCCTCGCCACGGAGAAGCTGGCTCTCGTGGCACCGCAGCATCGCCAGCTTCAGGTCCATGAAAGCGGTGACGTCGATGAAGAAGCCGGGGGCGAAGTCCAGCATCTGCACGGTGTCCATGAACCAGAGCGCGGGTGGACCGGGCGTCGGGGGTGAAGGGGTCTCGTGCCCCCTCGATGCGCAGAACCACGACGCGGCCTGCGCGATCTCGGACGCGGCCCGGTGGTCCGGATGGTAGTCCGCTGGATCGTGCGCGAGCACCAGGGTCGCCTCGAACTTACGGATGATCTCCGTCAGGTCGAGGCGCGCGGCGACGCCGTCGATCAAGGTGCCATCGCTCACCTCGCCGAGAAAGAGCTGGGCTCCCAGCAGCTTCGCCGCGACGGTCATCTCCTCCTGGCGCACGTCGCCGAGCTCGGGAATCGGCTCCTCCGGCTGACCGCGGTCGCCCCTGCACAGCACCGCGATTCCGATCGACACGCCATCCTCCTGCGCTCGCGCCAGCGTCCCGGCGCAGAGGATCTCGGCATCATCGGGATGGGCCACCACCGCCAGCACGCGTTCGTCGGAGAAATCCAGCTTCACGGGGATCACCTCAATCGAATGTCGGGCACTTCCGCCACGTACCGCGCGAGGGTCACCGACGCATCGGGATGGATCCGCAGCAGTGATGCTGGACACGTCGCCGAGAGCGGCCCGTGCAGCACCCGCCGGATCACTGCGCTTTGCCAGGGCCGATTGCAGTAGAGCCGCAGGCGCCCGGCCGAGAGGATCTCCTTCATGCCCACCGTCACCGCCCGACGGGGGATGATCGACAGCTCCCCACCGACCGTGTTGCTGTTGATGGTAATCGTCTCGCGGGTCAGGGAGACCACGCGGGTCGGGCGGGCGGCGAACTCGTCGACGTCGTCGGGCTCGCCCGGCTCGGGGGGCTCGTTGAAGGCGACGTGGCCGTTGATGCCGACCCCCCCGTAGCAGACATCCAGCCCGCCCCGCGCCTCGATGACGCGTTGTACCGCCGACAGGTCTTTCGGGTCGGGAAAGATGCGGTTCTCCGGAAGCGGGGCGAGCGCCGGATCGAGCAGGTCGTAGAACTTCCGATTCATGTACCCGCGGAAGCTCAGCGGGTGGTCGAGCGAGATCCACTCGTCGTCGGTGACGTACTCATCCATGTTGATGATCGCCACCTCCCGGCAGTCCAGGCGCGCTCGGTTGACCATCTCCGCCAGAACCGGGAACTGATCCACCGGTCCGACCGGCAAGACCATGGTGGCATCCGCCTTGCCGGCGATCTCGTCGAACAGAGCCCGCGCGAAATGCCGGGCGACGTCTTCCATGTCTCCGACGATCTCGACGCGGACGGGCGCGCCCCCGCCCAGCGACTCCGGCGGAACCTTCAGATACTCGGGAAACCCGGCTTCCCCGTTTCTCATGACACCGCTCTCCGAACGCTCGGGGGATTGTAGCGGGGGGTCCCGGTGGCGTCTTTCGAATCCCCCATCCTCGCCCTACCCCTTGACATAGGTGTAGGCGGTCAGGCGGAGCTCACCAGCCCGAGCTTCGATGGTGATCCTCTTCCTGAATCCCCCCTCGAGCTCCAGGGCTTCGATCTGCTCCAGGCTCACGCTCGTCAGGTCAAGCCAGGCAATGCCGGTCAGAATGCCCCGCGGATCGTCCCGGTCGGAAACCATGAAGGGGACGTCTTTCCCGTCGATGCGTTCGACCGTGCGCCTGTATCCCATCGTCGCGGCGGGCGCGAACGGAGGCTCCAGGCCCAGCAGGGCCGACATCTTGGCGGGGTCTTGAAGCGCACCGCAGACGAAGACGTTCCGCCCACCTGAGAACACGCTCTCCCCACGAGCCAGATCGCTGGAGAAGTACAGGGTCGAGTGTTGGACCGAGTAGACCGGTGTGTACATGGTCAGCTGTCCCCGGCTGCCTCGATCAGCCGCATCCAGTGTCTCTCGAAGACGTCGTAGGCGTCGGATCGCTCGACAGGGGCGGCTTCGATCTTCGGTCCGAGAACCATGTTCCGCTGCACCTCTCTGGAAAATGCCGGCCACTGCGGCAGGCCTTTCATGTTCGGATCGCCTGTCCTGGCAAACTGCGCCCAGTAGTCTCCCATCGCCTGGGTGAGCGTTTGATCCTGCTCGTCGGTGGGCAACAGGGGAACGCTCTTTCCGAAGACGAAGACGATCTCGGCAGCGTGAAACGCGCCGGCGCTCTGCCTCCGCGAGGGAGGCACCCGCGTGAAGAAGTACAGATAGGCCGCTTGCTCCATCTGCTCGGCATAGAACCGGGCCCGGGTGCCGAATCTGCTGTCGCCATAGACGCCAGCGGCGGCCTCCCAGACCGTGGCTCTGTCGTTTACGGGATAGAGCTCGAGTATCTTCTCGGCATCGGCGCCGAGAGAATCGCGCAGGTATCGTGCGTGCTCCTCTTTCGTCTTCGGCCCCGGTGAGCTGCCGTACAGCGCTTCATCTCCCAGGCTGTAGAGAATCGAGCCTTCATCGGAATTGCTGCCGACCAGGAGGGGTACGGGTGCCTGGTCTCCGTCGAGAAAGGCTTGCATGGCGCTCTTGGGGAGGGCGAATCCGTCGATGATCGGATAGCCATACCTCTGCTGTTCGGGAAACCGCTGGAGCGCCGCGCGCAGCTCCGCAGGGGACATCCCGCGAAGACCTTCGATCGGGTCTTCGGCGTCCGGGACGACGCTCTTGGCGAATGCGTCGCCCGCAGCCTCCGCGCTCGTGTAGCTCATCACCGCGCGCTCGAGATGGATCATCGATTCGCTGTTGGAGGCGCTCTGCATGATGGCCCGATGCAGGAGCCCGCGCGCCAGCGGAGAGGTCATCATGTGGGCTACCGACTCACCGCCGGCGGACTCACCGAAGACCGTCACGTTGGACGGGTCTCCCCCGAAGGCGGCGATGTTGTCGCGAACCCACCCCAGCGCCGCAATCTGGTCGAGGGTCCCGTAGTTCCCAGAGACGCCCTGCTCCGACTCCGCGCTCAAGGCGGGATGCGCGAAATACCCGAGCAGAGCCAGGCGGTAGTTGAGGGTGACGAGCACGATGCCTCGCTTCGTCAGGGAGTCGCTCTGGTAGAAATCGACCGATCCGCTTCCTCTCTGATGATCCCCGCCGTGAATCCACACCATGACCGGGTGTTTCTCCGGCCCGCCCAGATTCGCGGTCCGGACGTTCAGGTAGAGGCAGTCCTCGCTCTCGGTCTCTTCGGAGGAGAAACCCACCACCAGCTTGAACAGCGTCCTGCGGAACCAACCCATCCCCTGTCCGTCGATCATCCGCTCGAAGAAGTCGCCGTCCTGGCCTTGCGAACAGATGGACTCGAACCGAGTGGCGTCCCGGATCCCTCTCCAGGGCTCTGCGGGCTGGGGCGGCCTCCACCGCAGGTGGCCCAGCGGCGGCGCGGCGTAGGGGATGCCCGCGAAGACGGCCACCTCCCCGTCCGGCTGGAAGGCACCTTGGATCTCACCGCCATCGACCGCTACGATCGGTCCCGATTCCGCCGCGGCGTTTCCGCTCACGAGCAGACAGACAGAGAGAACGAGCAGAACGAGATCGACGCGCAAGACGCCCCTCCTTGCTGGTTCCTAGACGGTTCCCGGGTGGCAGTCTCGCCCCGAGCAGCCCAGGCATCGGAATTTCGTCCGGACTATAGGATCATCATCCAGGTGGGGCATCGGGAGTACGATCGTTGGCAAAGGTGAGGGATCACCGATCCGGGGGTGAGATCTTCCACGGCTGGAAGATGGTGGGCACGCTCTCCGTGGTCCTGTTCTTCGGCGCTGCGGGACTGATGTATGTCTTTCCCGTCTTCATCGAGTCCTTCCAGGCGGAGTTCGGCTGGACCATCACCGAGATCTCCAGCGGCGCGGCGGTGCTGGCGATCGTGATGGGGTTTTCGAATCCGATCGTGGGAGCCTTGTTCGCGCGCTACGGGGCGCGAAAGACCATGCTGGTCTCCGCGAGCCTGCTGGCGGCGTCGATGCTGGGCTATGCGCTCCTGGTCAACCTCTGGATGCTCTACGCGATTCTGATGGTCTCCGGCTTCGCCATGGCGGGCGTGACGATTCTTCCCGCCCAGACACTGGTCATCAACTGGTTCGATCGATTCCGGGGCCGGGCCATGGGGTTGACCATGGTCGGCATCGGTGCGGGAGGGCTGGTGCTACCCCCGGTCAACGAGTATCTGATCCGGGCTCTGGGATGGCGCCTCACCTGGATCTGCTCGTTCGGCATCTTCGTGACGGTCGTGATCCCCTTGATCGCCGTCTACGTGCGAACCCGGCCCGAGGACCTTGGGCTGCTGCCCGATGGGGCTCGTGAAGGCGGTGAGGCCGAGAGCGAGCCGCCGCCGGTCAGCGGACTCACGGTGAGGAGCGCAATCGCCACGCTGACGTTCTGGCTGCTGGTCGCGGTCTTCCTGCTCCAGCTGACCGGAGTCTCCGCGCTCAACTTCCATTTCGTCCCCTTCGCCATCAAGCAGCTCCAATTCACGGCCCAGGAGGCGGCCCTCTTCTACGGATTCGCCGTCGGGTTCAGCATTCTCGGCCGGCTCCTGTTCGGCTGGCTGGGAGACCGCTGGCACCCGACACTGCTCCTAGTGCTCTCCCTGGTGCTGCTGGCGATGGGTCCCGCCGTGCTCGAGGTGCTGTTCGTCCACCTCGGCCTCCGCGAGCTCGAGCTGCTTTGGCTCTACGCGGCTCCCTTCGGGACCGGGATCGGGGCCAACGCCGTGATCATGCCCGTCCTGGTCGGGCGCTGCTTCGGCGAGCTGCAGTTCAGCAAAATCATGGGCCTGCTGATGAGCGGCTTCGCCATCGGCATCATCATCGGCATCCCGGTATCGGGCTGGATCTTCGACACCACCGGGAGCTACGAGCTGGTGCTGATCTCCTGCCTGGGTGCGCTGTCCCTGGCCACGCTGCTCGCGCCGCTGATCCGTCCCGAGCGGCATCAGCCGGTGTTCGTGACCGGGTGAGCCCGCCCATCGAAGCAGCACGGAACCTCTTTCGATAGGACCGGATCGTAGGGTTTTCCACTTAAGTTCTGGGGAGATCCCTCCGAAGAGAACACTCAGAGCGGGAGTCTGGCCTCGGCAGCTTCTGCGTGGGTGATGGGCAATCGCGCCCCTCGCCTCGAAAAGGCAAACCCGTGGAAACGCGGGGGCGCAAAGCCAGTGCCCAAATCCGGGCTCGCCCGGGTGGGTCGAACGGTTGTCGAAGGGTCAGGGTCGCGGCGCAACAGGCTTTCCACGCTACGCCCCACGAACCCATCGGAGACAGGGCATACGCCGTGTGAACCGCCTCGGCCGTCGGGCCGTGGGGGTGGGACATGCGGGACATCGGCTCCGTCTTTCGAGAATTCGCGCGGCTGGACCTGCACCGGGTGGGTCAGGGCCTCTCGGTCCCCGAGCTCGAGCGCTGGGCGCTCCTCAAGAGGACCCTCGACCGCGAGCTACACGGCTCCGAGAGGCGCCCCGAGTCGGACCGCCGCAGCTCCAAGAGGATCGCCACCCGCCTTCGCTGCTCCTACGCGAGCCACGAAGAGCTGCGCCGAGCGTCGATCACCCGGCTCGCCACCGCCGGCGTCTTCATCGCGACGACCTCCCCCCTTCCAATTGGCACGAAGATCGAGCTTCGAATCCATATCGAGGAGAGCGATGAGGAGATCGAGGTGGACGGCGTGGTCGCCTCCACCAATCTCTCTCCGGACTTCGATTCGGAGAGAAAGGGGATGGGGATCCGGTTCGACAACGTGAGCCCAAAGGCCCTCGGAGCCATCGCCGAGCTGTACACGAAGGAAGCGCTTCGCGAGTACGACGGCCAGGGTGATCGAAGCGCGACGGAGGGCACGAGCCGTCCCAGCGAAGCATCCAACCTGGGGGTCGGGAACGGATAGGAGTCCTTTGGCATACTGGAGCCATGGGCGCCGGGACCGAAACCCGCTTTGGCACCGAGCTGATCGAATCCCTCGACTTCGATCCCCAGCGAACCGGCTTCGCGAGCATGGAGCTTCCCTGGAAGCTGGTCGAGCCGCGACTGCGAGTGCCAGCCCGCCACCTGGTACTGGTGCAATCGATGGAGAGGACCGCTCTCGACGAAGCCGCGGATGCGCTCCCATCCGTCGACACCGTGATCGGCGTGGGCGGAGGATCCGCCCTGGATTTCGCGAAGTACCTCGCCTGGAAACGAGAGCTCCGCCTGATCCTGGTTCCCTCGATCGTCTCGGTGGATGCCTGCGTCACCCCTTCGATCGGCGTCCGCGACGAAGGCCGGGTCCACTATGTCGGACAGGTGAGGCCCGAGCGCCTCCTCGTCGACTTCGGCCTGGTCCGAGCGGCACCCCCCCGTCTGAACCGTGCCGGGGCGGGCGACATCCTCTCCATCCACACGGGGTCCTTCGACTGGCTCCTGGGCCACCAGAGAGACGGGGAACGCTACGACCGTCGGGCGGCCCGGAGCTGCGCGGAGCTGCTCCGGATGCTGGAGCGGAACGCGGCGGAGATTCGCAAGGTGAGCGATCAGGGGATCCGCGTCCTGGTGGAGCTCTTCGAAGCGGAGAACGATCTCTGCGAGAGCTTCGGGAACTCCAGGCCCGAGGAGGGCTCGGAGCACTTCTTCGCCTACAACGCCGAGCTCCGGACTGGAAAGCAGTTCATCCACGGCGAGATCGTCTGTCTGGGGATCCTGTTGATGGCTCGGCTCCAGCAGAACCAGCCCGACTGGGTGAAGGCTCTCCTCGAAGAGCTGGGGGTCCGGTACCGCCCGGGCGACATCGGACTCGAACCCGGGGAGCTGCGGGAGTCGCTCTCCACTCTCGCCGACTTCTGCCGGGAGGAGGAGCTGCCGTACACGATCATCGGCGAGGCGCTGAATGCTCCGGATGGAATCGACGCCCTGATCTCAGATCTCTAGCCCGGAGTCCCGCGACGATGGTCTCGCCTTCCGCGATCTCGAGGTTCCGAAATATGACCGAGAGGAGGAGGTAGACAATGCGCTATCTGGTCGTCGAACCGCATCCCGATGACTTGGCGTTCTTCTGCGGCGGTACGGTCGCCAAGCTGATCGCAGAAGGACACGAGGTCGAGACTCTCGTCGTGACCGACGGCGAGCAGGGCACGCTCGACCGCTCCTACGACACGGACGAGAAACTGGCCGCCGTGATGCGCGAAGAGCAACGGGCCGCCTGCGACGTGCTCGGTGTGCGGACGGTCACCTTCCTGGGACTCAAGAACCACTTCCTGGAGCCGACGCACGCGCTGCGCGAAGCGATCGTGCGGCATCTGCGCGAGAGACAACCGGGAGCCGTGATCACGCTCGACCCCTGGAACTTCGACGAGAATCCCGATCATCGCGCCGTCGGCCAGGCCGTCCTCGAGGCCTGCAGCTTCGCCCACTTCCATCTCTTCCACCCGGAGCACCTCGAGGAGGGCCTGGAAACGGCGATGGTTGCGAAGGCGATTCTCGGGAAGAGCCCGAATCCAGACTCTCACGTCGACATCTCCGGATTCATCGACCAGAAGATCTCCGCGATTCTCTGCTACCGGAGCCAGCTCGAACTCATGCAGATGGAGGGCGCGGCGCGCCTCGCGGTACTGGGCAAGTCGAGCCCGATCTTCGACAACCCGGTCGAGGAGGTCATTCCGCTCTCCATCCGAGCAGTCGCCGAAGATGAAGGGAAGCAGGCGAACCTTCCCCTGGCCGAGGCCTTCAATGTGCGCGGTCTCGGCATCCTGGAGAACATCAAGGATCTGGTCGGCGGGCTCTCCGTCTGAAAAGCTGGTTCCAGCGAAGCCGGAAGCCGAAGCCAGAAGCCAGAGTTGGGGAGAAGATGAGATGCCGGAGCGGCCCTTCAGAGTCGGCGCCACCAGGAGGAGAATCACTCCTCCCCCCGAGGTGGGACCGGTCTACCGAGCCGGCTACAAGATGATGGAGGCGGAGCGGCTCACTGGGACGGTGGACGAGATCTTTCTGCGCTGCATGACGGTCGAGAACCAGGGCACCCGGGTCGTCTTCCTGTCTCTGGATCTGATCGGCCTCCTTCGCGACTTCACCGATGCGCTGGCAGCGCGACTCGCACCGCGGGGGATCGAGCCGTGCTCTCTGATCGTCGCGACGACCCATAGCCACGCGGCACCCGACACCATGGGCGCATGGGGCCCCTCCTTCGGCGTCACGGGCTACAACCAGGAGTACGCGGAATTCCTCCTGACGACGGCGGCCGACGCGGTCGACGAGGCCCTGGCGTCGGCAGCCCCGGCCCGGCCGTACCTCTGCATCGAGGAGAAGAACCTCGGCGTCCGGTGCTTCCGCGATCCGCATGAGGTGAACCTGGCGCTCTGGTGCCTCAGCTTTCGGGGAGAAGGCGGTGTCGTCGGATCCTTGATCAGCTACTCCGCCCAGCCGGAGCTCGTGCCTCGAGACGACGACCGGATCTCGGGGGACTATCCCGGCGAGGCATGTCGGATCCTGGATCGGGAGCTGGGAGGAACGACGCTCTTCCTCCTCGGAGCCTGTGGAGGCATGGAGCCGGAGGGCTGCGAAGAGGGTTACGAGATGGCGCACGCCTATGGGAGGAAGCTGGCCGACGCGCTGCTGGAGATGGTGCCCGCCGGGAGACCCGTTGGGGGAGACACCCTCTCGGTCCAGATCCGGGAGATCGATCTGCCCGTCGAGAACGACGGCTTCAAGCTGATGATGGAGCACGGAATCCTCGAGACGGCGAGAAGACCTCCCGCGGCTTCCGCCACCCTGTCACGGATCGAGATCGGAGAGGTGGCCATCCTCACGCTGCCCGGCGAGTCGTTTCCCGGGATCGTGGCGGAGATCGGCCCGAAGGATCGCACTCTATTCGTCAATCAGGTCAACGACTCGCTCGGCTACTTCATCCCCTCCGATCATTTCCGCCCCGAGCCCGTCCAGTGGGCGGAGGGCCATCACTTCACGGGCCACGAGCTCGAGTCGCTCGGGCGGAGCACGGGAGAGATCATCCGGGAAGCTCTTTTCGGGCTCGCTCGGGAATCGGCGAGTGGCGATCCGGATGGCCGGGAATCAGGCTAGGGATGGAAAGCGCGAGTAGAGCCTCCCATTAAGCCTTCGCGCCCGTGAGCTTCTCCTTCATCAGCCTTTCTCTCATCGCTCCCAGCTGGCGGATGTCACCGCAGACGTCCAGATACTCGCAGGAAGAGCAGTCGACCGACGTCTCCTCCGTCATCTTGTTCATCGCGGCGAGGATTCTGGTGATCTTGCGGCGCAGGTTCTCGAGCTGCTGCACATCCTCCTCAGATAAGGTCACGAACATCGTCTCGAGGAACGGGATATCGAACCTCCGCTTGTAGCTGTCGATGATCGCCTCGCCCAGTATTGCGAAGGAGAGCCCCTCACCCGCGGCATCCTTGCTCACCCTGCTCCATAGGGTCAGGGAGGAGGGAACCGCCTTGATCATGTAGCCCTCCAGCTCCAGCTCGTACTGAAAGGAGTTGATCTTCCTGTAGTCCTCGTCCCGAAGCTCCTTGGATGCGATCAACAGGATCTGGGCGAAGGGAAGGCTCCCAGGGGCTTCCGGTATGTCCGGCCCTACCAGTGTGATGGCCCCGTCATCGACCAGGTCGAGGTTCTCGGTCACGAGGACGGGGGCGACGGAGCTCGTGCCCGGATTGCCCAGCTCGAGCCAGGTGTCCTCACTCAGTACGATGGCCGGCTTTCCCCTACGGAGGAAGTCCGCGCACCGTTCCGCCCCTCTCCCGGAACCCAGAGTTCTGACATCTCGGCCCTCGGTTCCCTTCGATTCGACATAGGCTCGGAGCCACCGGATGTCGTCGTCGAATATCTCCAAGATGGACTCACCCGATCACCTCGAGGAAATCCAGGATCTTCTCCTTGATGGCGGGCATCGGGGTGATTCTCCGATCCCAGCTGTCCGCTTCCAGATTCAGGGTGGGAATCCCCACCTCGTTCTTGAGCCTGTCGCTCAGCAGCCGGAGAGATCCGTGGGCGCGTTTGCAGGCCGGGTTTCCCGAGAAGATGGCGCAGTCCGCCCGGTATTTCTTCGCCAGAAACACCATGTCCTCTGCCCAGCCAGCAGGTCCATCCAAGGGCCCCTTCATCTGTCTCGCCATGGGAAAGTTCAATGCCATGTCTGCCAGGCCGTCGACCATCGTGTCCGTGCTCGTGGTGTCCACGGGCGTCAGGGGAAAATACGACAGGATGTCCATGATGAGCGCCACCCCGTTCTCTCCGAGCCAGTCGTTGAACTTGTCGTCGAAGTAGATCGACGTGTACAGCATCAGACACCTGACCTTCTCGTTGGGGAGAGCTCCCTCGCCCTTCTTGACCTTCTTCTTCGCGCTGTTCAAGACCGCTTCATAGACGGGGATCGCCTCTGGACGGCCGCCGACGGTGAACTTCATGGCGACGTTGAGGAAGGCGTACAGGTTGGGGATCGGAGAAGGCACGGCCGACTGAAGCCCGGCAATTTCGTTGTACAGCTCGATCACCTTGTTGGTGTTGTCGACCGTCGCCCGGAGCAGCTCCGGATCGAGAGCGTTCCCGGTGAACTCCTCGAGGCTAGCCACGACGTCCCTGAACGAACGCCTGAAATACGCCATCGCGCGTTCATCGTGGTAGGCGGACATGTCCAGGTGCAGGAGAGGGATGTCCAGCGTTCTCGCCGTGTACTCCAGGATCTTCGAATTCACGTCGCAGAAGCCCGGAGCGCCGGAGAGGATCAGGTCGGGTTTGGGCCAGTCGCCGTAGAGGAGAGCGCCCGCACCCCCCAGCTGGCCTGCGCAAAGGGTCCCCGGGAGGCCCGTTTCGTAGGTGTAGTCCAGATAGTGGAAGACGTTGTCCGGGTACTTCTCTGGCGCCATCGATGCGAGGGTGCTCAAGAACTCGATGAAGACGGGCGCCGTGTCCATGGCGTGGAGGATTTCCGGAGGGAAATTGAAGGGGTGCACGACGACCTTGCGCTTACCCTTCCAACCATCCTGCATGAGCTTGAAGTAGGCCGAATTCGCCTTCAACGCCGGGAGGGCTATCTCGCTCTTCTGCGAGAGCAGATTCGTGATCGGGCGGGGCAACGATCCGGGCAAGATGCTCATCCAATTCATGAACCGCATCAAAGACGGCATCATGCTCGCAAGGGTCGACTTCTCCTTCATCAGATCACTTCCCGATTCTCTCGAGGAACGCCTGCACCCGTGTCTTGATTCGACCGGCGTCGGCGAGGGCGTCGTATTCCCTCTCCATCACGAGCACGGGGATACCCGCCTTCTCGAAATCCTTCTGAAGCATCGCGTTGTCGATTCCGTGGAGATCGCAGTTCCTGATGCTCTGCAGGATGACGCCATCCACCTCTGCCTGCTTGGCGAGTTCCAGCGCGGAATCGAACCTCTCCGGATAGGACTCGAACATCCGCGGGCACAGAACCTGCTTGTAGTACCGGTCGGCGAGGGCATCCAGGGGATCCCCGTCTTCTCGAGTGGGCACCCCGAACGACCTGCTCGCGCCAAAACAGAGGGTGTCCGTGACCACCAGCGCTCCGGTGTCCTCGATGATCGCCAGCATGGCGGGGTTGTCGATCACGCTTCCCGAGATCATGAGCCGGTGTTCGTAGCCCGTCACTCCCCGAGCGGTTTCGAGCTGTTCGATCAATGCTCGGAGAAGCCGGTTGTACTCGTACTTGGGCATCGAACCGTCGGCCACCAGGACACTGAGGCTCTGGCTCCCCGTGATCGGCGGGGTGTCGGCTCTCCTGAGCTCGTACAGCCTCTTCTGAAGGCGTTGAGTCTCGTTACACGCGATAATCGCTTCCGTGAGATCGCCATCCGTGATCACCGCGCCGAAATGCTCTTCGATCTTATCCTTGATGTTGCAGATTTCCTCCCTGTACCAGCTCCGGCCGTAGTCCGTAATGCTGTGTGGAACGGAGATGATGTTCTCGATGAGCGGGAGCTTGCCCTGTGCCTTCCAGCTGTTGTGCGAGGTGCACATGTGATCGCAGCTGTAGACGAAGACGGCGCTGTCGAGAAAGTCGTACTGCCCCTGCAGCAGATGCTCGAGGCAGGCGCGGGCGAAGCTACAGTTCGCCCTGGAGAGAAAGGCGTCTGCGCGGGGGGTCTCGGTACATCCGGTGCCCCTGATCCGGAAGGGGAGGATTCCCGCCGCATGGACGATCTCTTCCGGAAAGTAGCTGCAATTGTAGCCCAGGACCTGCTTCCCTTGGGTCTTCCACTCCGAGATGTAGGAGTTGAGAAGGGTCCCGGAGACCGCATCGAAGTCATTCAATAGCCGGGATTGATCCATCTGGCCTCCGTACGGGATCGAAGCTGCCTCCTCGGTGGTATGGGCCGCTGCAGCAAGGAAACGCTCGATTCGATCCCGTGTCAAGGGCGCCCGACGAGCTAGAATGGGGCCCGGAGAGCTCGGGCCATGCGCCATCCCCGAGCAGCGGGACGGAGAGCACACCGGTCGCATCGAATCGCAACTTACCGTCTTTCGGGAGGGTTTCCCTTTGTTCGCACGACTCATCGCGCTGTCTTCACTTCTTCTGCTCGCGGGCTGTGGGCCCTTCCTGTTCTTTCCGGGCGGAAAGCTCGACGGCTCCACCGCACAGGCCCCGAGCGACTGGTCGTCTATCTCCGAGGTGGGCACCATCCAGCTCGAAACGCGCCCCGAAGACCCCTACTCGGTCAACATCTGGGCAGTCGGAATGGGGCCCGTCCTCTACGTTCACGCGGGTGCGAGCCGAGCCAACTGGGTCGAGCACATGGAGGCAAACGCCGACGTTCGAGTTCGCATCGAGGACAAGCTCTACGAGCTGCGCACCTCCCGCGTGGAGGACCAGGCCGAGTTCACCCGCTTCAGTGACGCCTACGAGGAGAAGTACGGCTCGCGTCCCAGGAACGAGAACGTGGAAGAGGCCTATCTATTCCGCCTCGAGTCGCGGACCGACTAGTCCACGATGGCAGTCACGGGAACGGATCGGCCTTTGATTCACTGCAGGGAGGAGTCGGTCCTGACCTCCGAGGAGAAGCGACGCTTCGACGGCTTCTTCCAGGAGCACGGGCTCTCGGAGGACATCTTCATCTTCTTCGAGAGCCTCGTCGAGCTGTCGACGGACGAGGACCGATTCATCTTCGTCAAGGCATTTGCCGGAGACGAGTTGGTGGGGCTGGCAATGTTTGCCAGAATCGCTCGCCACAGCCTATACGGCAGCCTGAATCCCCGACTGAGGAGGTCCTCCTTCCTCCAGACGCTCGGAGGCGTGATGCGGAGTACCGTGTACTTCTCCATGCATTCCGTATCGAGTCCGGGGCTGCCGCGGTCCTTTCTGTATACGGAGCGGGGTCTCGAGGACGCGATCAACGAGGCGATAATCTCCTGGGCGAGGGAGAAACGGGACGCCGACTCGGTCATCGTGTTCGATGCCGCCGATGCCTCGGAGATCTACGCGGGGCGCTCCTTTGTCTCCCTTCCCTTCAGCTCCGATTCCTGGCTCGACGTGCCCCGGTACCAGGCGCTCGATGATTACTTGGCGCTTCACAAGCCGACCCGTAAGAAGCTCTCGCGATTGAGGAAGAGGAGGGAAGTGGAGATAGAGACCTACCGGGGGGAGGTCCCGAAGGAGACGATGCAGGGAATCCTCGAGTGCCTCTCATGCTCCTACCGGCACTCCAAGGGACTGCTTCCCATCCAGGAGTTCTTCAACGCCAACCTGCTCCGAACGGCGCTGTTCAGATCCGAACGGTTCATCCACTTCGTGATTCGGGTGGATGGCCAGATCCTCGGCTTCAGCACGCGTCTCCTGTGCGGCAAGAACCTGATCGGAATCATCGGTGGATACAATCGCGAGCTGTCGGACCGGGCGCCCGTCTACGACCTGATGATCGCCACGACACTCGACTTCTGCATCCGAAACCAGTACACGCGACTGGTCTACGCTCTGGTCGACAACCACACCAAAGCCCGATTGATGGATTCATTTCGAGAGCAGCGGTTCTACTTCTACTCTCGGAACCCTCTGCTCCGGCTCCTGATCAAGCGCGGATATCGGTTCCTGTCCGCCCATGATCTGCACAAGATCGACGCCGAAGCGCGGGAGAGGCGGGAAGCAAGGCCCTAGAGGCACGGCCGAACAGTCCGCACTTCTCACTCGTCGCTCAGCCGGTGCGCCAGCAGGTACAGGAACAACCCTACGTCGGTCACGATGCCGGTCGACTCGATACTGCCCCGATCGGCCAGCTTGGTCACGACGGAAGGGGCGATGTCCACACAGACGAGGCGCACGCCCGCGGGGGTCATGTTGCCGGTCCCGATGGCGTGCAGCATCGTACAGAGCATCAGGATCATGTCGGCATTCTCGATGGCGGCCGCATAGGCGGCCTGCGCTTCGTTGAGATCCATCAGCGTGTCCGGCAGGGGGCCATCATCGCGGATGGATCCCGCCAGCACGTATCCGACGTCGTTCTTCACGCACTCGTACATCACGCCGTCGGTAACCACCCCCCGGCGCACCGCTTCCCTGATCGAACCCGCCGCCCGCACCCGATTGATCGCCTTGATGTGGTGCTGATGCCCACCGTGGACGCCCACGCCACGGGCCAGGTCCACGCCCAGCGAGGTGCCGAAGAGGTTCAGTTCGATGTCGTGCGTCGGTAGCGCATTGCCGGTCAGCAGTGACTGGACGTAGCCGAGTCGGATGATCTGGCTGAGGTATCTCCCCCCTCCGGTATGGATCACCACGGGGCCAGCGACGACCACGATGCGTCCATTCCGCGCCTTGATGCGCTTCATCTCCCACGCCAGCTGCTCGACGGCCAATTCGACGCGGCGTTCGGTGGACACACCGGACGACATGAACGCGAACTCGCCCTCTCCCCTCTGTACCATGGGACGGCTGATGCGAACGCCATCCACCCCGCAGACCACCTGATCGCCGCGGTTCAGATCGCGGACCAGGCTGCAACGGGGGAGGGGCTGACCGTCGCCGCCGGCATCCACCACGATCACGGCGTCCATCCGTTGCTGAGTCGCGCGGGTCCACTCCCCTCCGATTCGCACGTCCGTGGGATAGATCGTCGTCGAGTAGAAATCGTCCGGCGCGACACCCGCTTGGGTGACCGGCTGCAGGCGGACGTCGGTCGGTTCCGCGGTGGGGCGGGCGCCCAGGGGCATCAGCCGATTGACGATCATGTCCAGGCGCTCGGCCGAGGGGGCGCTCAGCCGGAGACGCGCGGTGGACGGCTGGTCGTGGCGCTGGGCGACGATCAGATGCTCGACGCTGGCTTCCCCACCCCCTTCGGTCGTCAGGTCCAGCAGCCGGTTGATGAGCCCGCTGTCCAGCAGGTGACCCGCCAGCTCGATGTGCGTCGAACGGATGGGCGAGACGATCTTCGCCGCCTCGGTCGACGCGTCGATCGACTGCCGGATGACCAGACACAGGCACTTCACCGCGCCGCCGGCCAGCATGAACTCGTCGACGGGGCTGGTGACGACGTGGTAGCCCCAGTCGTTGAGTCGATCCCGGAGCGCCTTGCTGGCATGGTTCGTGATGACGGTCCGGTCGATCAGCAGTGCATTGCACGCGAGGTGCATCGCGTCGGCTTCTCCGACTTCCAGTCGCCTGTCTGCCGGAACACGCCGGTGGATTCGACGAAGAGACATCTCGTCCAGGGCCGCGGGGTAGTACATCACGCGGCCCTCGCAGAGGGGAGTGAAGCAGGTGTCGAGGTGATAGAACCGCTGATCGACCAGGCGCAGCGACACGACCTCGACATTCAACGCCTCGCTGATCGCCCGGTGCGATTCGAGCGAGCTTCGCACGCCGTAGGCCGCCCACAGGATCGGTCCTTCGTCGCCTTGGGTCTGCAGCAACGCATCGCCTTCGCCTTCGAAAGGCGACTCGGTCGGCAGCTCCAGAGTCTGGTAGCCCTCATCCTGGAACCACTCGGTGAAGAGCGGCATCTCCGCATGGCGCTGGGGCACTCGGAAGAAGGTCGGTACGTAGTGATCTCCGACCACCAGTCCGGCGTTGGCCGCGAAGCACATGTCCGGGAGATGCTCTCCGCCATCGATCACCTTGACATCGGCCAGCCCGCGGAGGATCCCGTGAAGGACCTCCCACTGCTGGATGGCCACTTCCCGTCGCGCCCGGCCGACGTGGCCTTCCATCCATGGATTGATCACGTACTCCACGGCGAAATGAGAAGGACGGCACATGAGAATCTGGCTGCGGTCATTCATGAAGGTGCTCCGACGTCATGGGAACGAATGACACTGGCCCAATATACGGGCTGCCCCCCACCGGAGCCAGGGAGCCCAAGCCCCGGAGATGGTGGGCCGTCCGGTGTATGGATCTTCCTGCTGCTGCGATAGAATCGCCAGCCATGGCGAAGCGCGTGCTCTACCGAGGCGGTCCGATCCTCACCATGGACGCCGCGAACCGCGTCGTCGATGCGCTTCTGGTCGATGGAGACCGCATCGTGGCAACGGGCAGCGAGGCGGAGCTCCGAGATCGGAGCGGCGAGAAGAAGCGGATCGTCGACCTGCGGGGAAGGGCTCTGCTGCCCGGCTTCATCGACGCCCACGCCCATTTCCCCGGCGCCGGCATCTTCGCCGTGCTACTGGACCTGAACAGCCCGCCGATCGGCGAGGTGGGGAAGATCGACGACATCGTCGAGCGTCTGCACGAGAAGGCCGAAAAGACCTCGCGGGGCAAGTGGGTCGTCGGCATGGGCTACGATGACACGCTGCTCGTCGAGAGGCGCCATCCCACCCGAGCGGACCTGGATCGAGCTTCGACCGAGCACCCGATCGCCATCTGGCACATCTCGGGTCACCTCGCCGCCGTGAACAGCGCAGCGCTCACGCGGGTCGGGATCGACGCGAAGACCCCCGATGCCGAGGGCGGACGAATCCGCCGGGATCCCCAGACCGGCGAGCCCGACGGCGTGCTCGAAGAGAACGACCTTCACGTGCTCCAGCCGCTGCTGGCTCCCGGCTTGCGCGACTCCTGGAAGATCGTGCGGGAAGCCAGTCGCCGCTACCTCGCGGCGGGCGTGACCACCGCCCAGAACGGATACGCGACCAGGCAGCAGATGAAGGGACTCCTCCGGCTCTCCCGTCTCGGTCTGCTTCCCCTCCGCGTGATCCTGTGGCCGGGCCAGGAGACCACCGACGCACTGCTGGACGGGAGCTTCGCCTTCCGGTCGCCCGACCCGCTGCGGATCCGCCGGGGTGCCGCGAAGATCATCGGCGACGGCTCGATCCAGGCATACACCGCCTACCTCACCGCGCCGTACCACGTGCCGCCGGGAGACGACCCGAGCTATCGCGGCTATCCGACCATTGCCCGCGAGGAGCTCATCGAACTGGTCACGCGCTACCACGCCCATGGCCTGCAGGTGGCCGTTCACGGGAATGGGGACGCGTGCATCGACGCTATTCTCGACGCCTTCGAGGCCGCCCAGCGCGCGCATCCGCGCCGGGATGCACGCCACGTGGTGATTCACGCCCAGATGGCCCGGGACGACCAACTGGATCGCATGGCAGAGCTGGGTGTGATCCCCAGCTTCTTCAGCCTCCACACCTACTACTGGGGAGATCGGCACCGCGAGATCTTCATGGGTCCGGAGCGCGCGGCGCGCATGAGCCCCGCGCGGAGCGCCATGGAACGGGGGCTGCGCTTCACCATCCACACCGACTGTCCGGTGACGCCCATGGAGCCCCTGCGTCTGGTCTGGGCAGCCGTCAATCGCCGCTCCACCGGCGGCGCCTCGATAGGCGAGGCGGAACGCATCCCACCCATCCAGGCACTGCGCGCCGTCACCATCGACGCCGCCTACCAGCATTTCGAAGAGCGCGAGAAGGGCTCCCTCGAGGCCGGGAAGCTTGCGGACCTGGTGATACTGGACCGCTCCCCTCTCGACGATCCCGAACACATCGACCGGATCCGCGTGCTCGAGACCATCGTGGGCGGCCGCCCCGTCTTCCGCGCCGAGGAGGCGCCCTCCCCTCCCTAGCCTCGAGAAGAACGGAGACTCGGAGGGCTTTGCGCCGGGCTGCTACGTCTGCTCCTCGATGAGGGGGACCTCGGCCTTGGCGTAGGTATGCTTCTCCGCGAGCAGGCCGTTCTCGAAGTGCAGGATGTCGAGCCCGCGCCACGCGCGCGATTGTCCGTCCTTCTCGAGGACGCAGAGCCAGCGGATCAGCGCCTTGCCGGACTCGGGGTCCACGAACAGATCCTCGCTCTGGAAGCGGATCTTTCCAAAGTCGCCCCGGAACTGCGGCACGAAGGCCTCCCGGATCGCCTGCTTCCCACGACTCCGCCTTCCATTGAACTCGTCGTAGACCGCATCGTCTGCCATGAATGACAGGACGCCGTCCAGGTCATCGCGGTTGAACGCCTCGGTGAACTGGACCACCAGATCCTCGAGCTGCTTTCTCTCCATCCCACTCCCCAGTCAGAGCATCTCGAGAAATGCCTGCACGCGCGTCGAGATCTGCCCCGATCCCGCCGTGCTGTACTCCCGTTCGAGATCGAGCACCGGAACGCTCTCCTTGCGCAGCTCTTCGGCCAGCAGCTTTCGCCGCCCGCCCCAGTGATCGCAGAACTTGAGCCGCGCACAGATCACGCCATCGACGGCCCGGTCGCTGATCATCTGCCTCAGGATCCCGTAGCTGTGGTCGAATCCGTCGAAGACCGACGGGCAGCTCATCCGTTCGGCGTAGTGGTTGGCGATGGCGGGGAGACACTCCGCGGCATTCTCGTCGACCTCACCCTGGTAGTGGCGCGTCCCGAAGCACAGCCCGTCCGCGACGACGCTGACCCCCTTTGCTTCGATGAACTCGATGAATTCCGGCATGTCGCAGGCGCCCCCGAGGATCATCAGCCGCGGCTGACCCGCCTTGCCCGCGGAGCGGCCGGCAAGCGAAGGCAGCAGCGCTTCGAGCCTGTCGTTGAACTGCTCCCTCGGGACCGACATCCCCACCAGCGCGATCTGCAGATACTCGGCACCGGTGATGGCGGGAGGATCGCTCTCGCGCAGTTCGCCGAGCTGCGACATCAGCCGCCGGGTCCGGTTGTAGACGGAAACGGAACGCCGGAGATCGTCGTCGGACACCTTGGTGGAGAACGACTCCTCGATGTACCGGATCAGCTTCTCCATCTCGAGGACGAACCACCTCCTGGATGCCTCCCCGAGCGTGTGATACATCGAGAAATAGTGGACCGGGCAATCGGCCTTGGCCTGCAGCTCTCCTGCGAGCCGCAGCATGTGATCGCAGGTGTTGGTGGCGACCAACCCGTCGAGAAACGCCAGGTCGCCGCGCATCAGCGCCTCGAGGACCGACCTCGTGTAGGAGCAGTTGATCCTGTGCAGATGCGCATCCGCCTTGGCGGTATCGAGCAATCCCGGAGCCCGCACCCGAAGCGGCAGCAATCCGCCGGCGTGAATGACCTCCTCCGGCATGCTGGAACACACCGTCCCCACCACGCGATTGCCCGCCGCCTTCCACGCCTGGATCTCGGGGTTGTCGAGCCCCGACGCCACCTCTTCGAAGTACCTAAGCTCGTCCATTGCGCCCTTCCTACCCCATCACCGTCGTGAAGAACTCTTCCATCTGATTGCGCATCTGCTCCGGCGGCAGCACCCGGTTGTCGTTGTAGTCGAATTCGATGAAGAGCAGCGGGATCTCCCTCTTGCGGCACTCCTCGCGAATCAGTCCGCGTGCGCCACAGATGCTCTGGCAACCGACGTGCTGGGTGGCGATGATGCAGTCGCAGGCGTACTTCTCGTACGCGTTCATCGCGAACTCGATGAATGGCGCACTCTCGAAGCGCATGAACGACATGGTCGTGTCGAGGCCCTGCCAGGCCAGGCCCTCCAGCATCGTCTCCAGGCTGGTGGTGTCGATCGGCTCCAGGATGCTGGTGCTGGAGAGCGAGTCGACCACCAGCGTCGCGCCGAACTTCTCCTCCATCCAGGGGAAGATCTCCCGGTCGTAGGTCGGAGGCACGTGCATCCACATCACGCGATGCCTCTCTGGGAACGGGCCCTCGGTGCGGCCTTCCCGGACCCTCTGTGTGGCGTCCTCCGCGAAGAACCTCAAGGCCTCGGTGGTCTCGGGCAACCCGGCTCCGTGCTGGAAGAGCATATAGGGCGCCGCCCTGAGCATGCCGAAGTGCGGCGCCGGCTTGACCCGGTAGGTGTCGCGGATGTCGACCAGAAGCTCGTAGGCCTTGTTCGACTCGACCACCACCTCGCGGAAGCGGTCGATGTCGAACTTCCTGCCGGTCTGCTCCTCCACGAAGGGAATCAGCTCATCCTTGAGCTGACCGGCGTAGTACCGGACCGCTTCCTGGTCGTCTCGGAACGGCGCGTCGAGGAAGAGCATCGGGCACTCGAGGGTCTTCTGAAGGATCGGGTAGGCGATCCGGGTGCCGTCGCAGGGGGAGGACGAGGTCACGAAGAAAGCGTTGCTCGGCAGCTCCCCGAGCACGGTCGCCCCGACGATGAAGCGGTCGGTGGAGCAGGTATCGGAGGGCACCCCCGCCTCCTCGGCGGCCTCGAGAAACTCGTAGATGAGGCTCCCCTCGATCCTGGTAAAGAGGGAGGGGAACATCTCCAGGCAGAGAGGCGCGCAATCGAAGGCATAGAAGAGCTGCGGCACCAGCCCGAACTCGTACATGGCCACCTTGCGACTCTCGTCCGCCATGGCCGCCGCGATGTCCTGGTAGTGCAACACGTTCTGATCGACAGCCGCGGCGAGCAGGGGGGCGTAGTCCTGGTAGGGAGGCTCCGGATTCTCCCGTAAGAGCTGGGTCATCGGCTTCAGGATCCCGTTGGTGAGCCCCATGGCCCGCTGGAACGGTTCACCCATCGAATGCTCCCTCCTCTCCGCTTCCGCCAGTACCAGATACGCAAGCCCCCGCTGTTCAAAGCCGACGGTGCAAGGCCTCTTCCGCCCCGGGGGACATCCAGATTCATCGTAAGTATCGGCATTGACGAACGCGCCGTCCAGTTACCGACCGAGGGCGATCTCGACTCGCCCCCTCGTCCCCCAGCGCCTTCCGGCCGTCAGTCGAGCGTGATGAAGATCGAAACCCGCGGCTCGTCGTCCACGGCCCGGCTGATGTGCCCCCGGCCGGTCGTGTCCTCGGCCAGCAGCAGGGAGCCGGGGCCGAGACGCCGCCTGGTCCCGTCGCCGACCTCGATCTCCACCTGACCGCCCGAAAGCATGACGACGAACTGCCTGCGGGGCGCGTTGTGGAAGTCGAGGTCGTAGTCGGAACCGGTCTCTCGAAGCACGAGGCCGGTGGCCTCGATCAGTCTGGACATCGCCCCGATCGGGCCGAGGTCCGTGAGGGGGATGTCGATGTCTTCGAAGTGCGACTCACCGTCGTCTCCGGTGAAGATCCGCGTCACGTGCACCGTGCGCCCTCCCCCCGCGGTGCTAGCTCTTCTTTACGTCACCTTCCTCGGTGGCGGAGAGCTGCGGGACCATCTGCTCCAGTCCCAGCGCCTTCATCAGGTACTCCATTTCAGCGGAGCGCCAGGGCAGCGGTGCCTCCTGCTGAATCAGCTTCTCGACGCGCAGCTCTTCTTCGACAGCAGGATCGGCTGGGAAGGGCGTTCCGTGCGTGTTCTCGAAGAAGAGGCTCTCGAAGGGGGCCTTCCGAGTCTGTCCGCCCGCCTCCCACGACTCCGCGGGGTAGCCCACGGCCAGGATGCATACAGGCACTGCGGTCTCGGGCAGTTCGAGCAGCTTCCCCACCTGTTCGAGGCGGGGACTGCTCATGCAGCAGGTCCCCAGCCCCTCGTCGTAGGCGACCAGTGTCGCCTGGCAGATGGCCTGTCCGACGTCCATGAAGGCCAGAGGAGCGACCGCCATCTGCTCCCACGCCGCCGAGAAGGCGGGGCGCAATCCCTGCTCGACCATGGCCTTGGTCGACTCGGGCTCGACGCCGATCCGGCCCTGGTCCGCCAGGTCCTTGATGTTGTCGATCCACTTGTCGACCTGGTAGGCGGCGATCTCCGCGTACCAGAAGATGAAGACCGGGGCGGTGTGCATCTGCTGGTAGCCGAGCGGCGGTGTGATGGCCTTGAGCAGCTCTGGAGAAGTCTGATCCTTCCAGATGACGATGGCACTGGTATTGTTGACGTTGCCCACGCAGGAAGCCCTCCGCCCGGCCTCCAGCATCTTCTGGACCTTCGCCCGCTCCACGGGCCGATGGGGCAGGAAGAACCGGATCGTCCGTCGCCTGCCGAGAATCTCCTTGAGTTCCATGGGTTCTGCCTCCTCGATGTGCCTCCGATTATACGCAGCACAGCCGCTCGCTGCTGCGGCTTCCAGAGTCCGGAGCCGCGAACGGTCTGCCGAACCAGGGTCTGGCCCCGTTCGCTGCATCTCCCGTCGAGCCGGATGCCGCTCCAGGCCAACTCGACCGTCCTCCTCGCTTTCGCTACTCATCGGCCGGTCCACGGAGGTGTCCGTCATGAAGATTCGTCGGAGTCTGCTCGTCTTGATCCTGGTGCTGTGGGCGGTGCCCTCTTGGAGCGCCGAGCCGGAGGGGGATGCGAAACCTCACGCCGCACCCGGTCACGCGGCACCGCACTGGGATTACGACGGTGACGAGGGGCCCACCAGGTGGGGCCAGCTGAGCCCCGATTTCAGCGCCTGTGCGCAGGGACGCACCCAGTCCCCGATCGATCTCCCTGCGGTGAAGCTGAGCGACCCGGTTCCGGTGGCGGCCGAGTACAACCCGGCCGATCTCGAGGTGCATCCGGAGCAGCGTCCCGAGCAGATCCTCAACAACGGCCACACCGTCCAGGTGGACTTCGCAGACGGTGACAGCCTGGTCGTGGGAGACGAGCGCTTCCGGCTCGTGCAGTTCCACTTCCATGCACCCAGCGAACACACGGTGGCGGGCCGCGAGCTCCCGATGGAAATGCATCTCGTCCATCGCAGCAGCTCTGGGGTGCTCGCGGTGTTCGGAGTGTTGATCGCGGAGGGCAGACGCAATCCGGCCTACGATCCGATCTGGGAGCTCCTTCCCAGAGAGGTGACCGCAGACGAGGATCTCTCGGGTCTGGCGCTCGACCTCGACGGCCTGCTACCGAAGAGCCGCCTGGCGTTTCGCTACGCCGGATCGCTGACGACGCCACCCTGTTCCGAAGGCGTGCGCTGGCTCGTGCTCGCCGAACCCGTCGAGCTCTCAGCCGATCAGATTGCGACCTTCGTCGCGATCTACGACCACAACAACCGGCCGACCCAACCTCTCCACGGCCGCTCGCTGGTGGTGGAGAAGATCGAGTAGACCGAAACCAGTCCGGATGGATCAGGCGGGTTCGGGCGGCGCGCCCGGCTCCTGCACCTCCTCCATGGAACGCGTCGCGATCACGTCGAGACCCGTCTCGCCGAGAAGCCCCTCGAAGAGCACCTGCCCGACCTCGACCGGCGCGCGGCAGCGGATCCGGTGGATCGCGCGAGCGCTCTCCAGGACCCGATCTTTGGGGACCTGCCCGGTCGTCTTCACGGGGAGGCGCGCCCATAGCGTGCCGGAGATGGCAACCGTGGTGGACAGGCTGCGCCGCGGATCCGTGAACTCCTGCTTCGCGTACTTCGCGCCCCGGTTGCAGTCGTTGCCCGCGACTTCGATGATCTGGTCGCCCTCGTGTTCGAGCTCGAGGGGACACCCCATCGGGCAGCCGACACACACGAACTTCTCCGTATCAGGCACCCATTTTCTCCTCTACTCGCGCGGAACCAGGTCGATGCGCAGGGTATCGCCGTGGAACCGGTCCAGGAGATCCGGGCGGATCTTCAAGCTGATCATTTCCGCCGGAAACACGTAGCGCAGCTTCTTCTCCCGGAGGTCGCCGACCCGGAGCTTGCACTTCTGCATCGGCTCCCGGCAGCGCATGTAGACGGTGTGCTCGCGACCGGGGCTGAGCGAGTGCGGCACGCAGTAGCGCAGGTTGTCACCGGGAACCAGATTGATGTTGTCGGTGGGCCGTCGGATCCCCTGCGCCCACTCCCCGGCAAACTGCCCCGCCAGCAGCGCTTCGCGCGTCACGAAGTCGGCCACGTCGTGAACGTGGACCACGTTCCCGCAGGCGAACATCCCCGGCATGCTGGTCTCCATGGTGCTGGATACCCAGGGACCGCCGGTGTTGACCTCGTCGAGCTGGATGCCCAGCTTGCGCGACAGCTCATTTTCGGGAATCAGGCCGATCGACATCAGCAGCGTGTCGCAATCCACATTCCACGCGCGCTCCATGATCGGCACCATGTCGTCGCCGACCGGAGCCACGGTGATCCTCTCGACGCGGTCGCGGCCGTCGATGTTCACGACCGTCGTCGAGAGGTGAAGCGGAACGCCGAAGTCGTCCAGGCACTGCACCACGTTGCGCGTGAGCCCGTTCGAGTGCGGCATGATCTCGAATACGCCGACGACCTCGCATCCCTCCAGAATGAGTCGCCGGGCCATGATGAGCCCAATGTCCCCCGAACCCAGGATCGCGATGCGCCTTCCCGGAAGGTATCCCATCATGTTGACGAGCTTCTGCGCAAACCCGGCGGTGAGCACCCCCGAAGGCCGGGTGCCGGGAATCCGGATCGCGCCGCGCGTGCGCTCGCGGCAACCCATGGCCAGAACCACCGATCGGGTCTCCAGCGTGAGGATGCCCCGCTGTTCGTTCATCACCCGAACCGCCTTGCGGCCGCTCGAATCGACGCTGACCCCGGACACGTAGCTATCGGTCAACAGGTCGATGTCCTGATCGATCGCCTTCGCCAGAAACCGCTCCGCGTACTCCGGCCCCGTGAGCTCCTCGCGGAAGTAGTGAATCCCGAATCCGGAGTGGATGCACTGGAGCAGGATGCCGCCGATCTCCGGCTCGCGGTCGAGGATCAGGACCCGCTCGGCACCCGAGTCGCGCGCGCCGAGCGCCGCGCCCATCCCGGCGGGCCCGCCGCCGACCACGACCACATCGTACTTTCCTTCTGCTCGCCCTAGCACGACTCGCCCTCGCTCTTCTCGCCGCGAGGGTGCTGCGGGTTGACCATCTCCGCGACGATCCAGGATCCGTCACCGCGCTTGGTGATCGCGTGGAAGGGCACGCCCCCCCTCTCGGCCAGAAGCGTCATGCAGCGCGAGGTGCAGAAGCCTCCCTGGCAACGCCCCATGCCCGCCCGGGTTCGAAACTTGATGCCGTCCAGCGTGCGAGCACCGCGGTCGATCGCGTCCTGCACCTCGGCCTCCGTGACCAGCTCGCATCGGCAGACCACCCTCGCGAAGAGCGGGTTCTCACCGACCAGCCGCTCGCGCCCGTCGAGGTCCGCGGCGGAGAAGCGCGGTGCAGAGGGCGTGGGCGGGTGGAAGTCGGTCTTCTCCTCCAGTGCCAGCCCCTCGTCCCTCAGGATCTCGCGGACGTGCTCGGCAATCGCGGGCGAGGCGGTGAGACCTGGCGACTGGATCCCCGCCACGTTGATGAATCCCTTCAGCTTGGTGGGTCCGATGATGAAGTCGTTGCTGTCGCTCACCGCCCGGAGGCCGGCGAACTCCGCAATCGTGTCGCGGGGGCTGATCGCGGGGCAGATCCGGCGGACGGCGTCGAACACCGTGCCGGCGCCGGCGTCGGTGGTCGAGAGGTCGTAACGGTCCTCGGTGTCCTCGGCCGTCGGCCCCACCATGATGGTGCCGTCGAAGGTGGGGATGATCAGGATGCCCTTGGTCGTGGGGCTCGGTACCGGGAAGATCAGCCGGCGGACCAGTCCCTGCAGCCGCTTGTCGAGCATGTACTCCTCGCCCTTGCGAGGGTGGATGCTGAAGTCCTCCAGGCCGGCCATCCCGGCGACCTGGTCCGAGAAGACACCGGCGCAGTTGACGACGAAGCGAGCCGGGAAGCTCCCCTTGGGCGTGTGCGCGGTGAGCCCATCCGGCGCCGCATCCAGCCCCTCGACCGGCGCATCGACCACCAGATCCACGCCGTTTTCCACGGCGTGCTCGATCAGCGCAAAGGCGAACTCGTACGGATTGATCACACCCGCCGTCGGCGCGTGCAGAGCGGCCAGCAGCGTCTTGGAGAGGTTCGGCTCCTCGCGGCGAAGGCGCTCGCGATCCCAGATTTCGAGCCCGGGCACGCCCTTCTCTTCACCCTGCTCCTTCAGGTGCTCCAGGACCGGGAGGTCCTCCTCCCTCTGCGCCACGACCAGCTCGCCGATGCGGCGAAAGCCGAAGCTGAGCTCCTGGTGGAGGGCGTCGAAGAGCTGGTTCCCGCGCACCGCCAGCCGCCCCTTCAGGGTATCGGGCGGGCTGTGGTGGCCGGCGTGGATGATCCCGCTGTTCGTCTTGGTGGTGCCGAAGCCGACCTCGGCGCACTTCTCCAGGACTGCGACGCGGAGCCGGTAGCGGGAAAGCTCGCGCGCGATGGCGCAGCCGACGACACCACCACCAATGATCACGACGTCGTGCATGGATGCTCCCGGTGGACCAGGGCGGAAGGATCCCACTCTCGGGCGGAAACGTCTACCGGGGGCTCGCGGCGGATTCACATCCGGCGGAGGATCCGGAGCCGCCGAACGGGAGGTGACGTCCCCCAAACCGGAAGGGTGGTATATTCGAAACAGACGACGCTCACCAAGGGGAGCTTCCCAATGGCCTCGGTCGGATCGCTTCGAGACTGCTTCGCACTGCTCGCGCTCGCGGCCGCGATTGCCGCCTGCGGTCCGGCGCCTCCGAGCGTGGACGCCACCTCCCGCCGCACCACGAAGCACGGCGACGTGATCGGCTTCACGGGGCCCTACGGAAGCCACGTCTGGCGAGGGCTTCCCTACGCCGCTCGTCCCACCGGTGAGCTCCGCTGGCGGGCGCCCCAGCCCCCGGCGCGCTGGGACGGGGTGCGCGAAGCCCTGGCGACGGGCAATGCCTGTCCCCAGTTCGCGAGCGTCTTCGCTGGCGAGGGCCGCGACAGCAAGGGCATCATCGGCGACGAAGACTGCCTCTACCTCGACGTCTACGCGCCCCGATTGGAGCCCGATGCGATGGCCGCCGGGGGACATCAGCTTCCGGTCATGCTCTGGATCCACGGCGGGGGCAACTCGATCGGCCGCGCCGGCTTCTACGACGGGGGAAACCTGGCGGCGACCCACGACCTCGTCGTGGTGGCGATCAACTACCGGCTCGGGCCCTTCGGCTGGTTTCGGCACGCCGCGCTCCGCGGTGAGAGGACCAGCGCCGCCGAGCGCTCGGGCAACTTCGGCACCCTCGACACGATCCGGGCTCTCGAGTGGGTGCAGGAGAACATCGCGGCCTTCGGTGGCGACCCGGACAACGTCACCATCTTCGGGGAGTCCGCGGGAGGGAGGAACGTCCTGAGCCTCCTCCTCTCCCCCCTCGCGCGGGGGCTCTTCCACCGCGCCGTCATGCAGAGCGGCGGGATGGGCGGCGCGACCGCGGTGGAGGCCGAAGCGTTCGCCGACGCGACCGTTCCGGGACATCCCTATAGCTCGGGAGAGGTCGTCGCGAAGCTCCTGGTGCACGACGGCACCGGAGCGGACCCCGCCGCCGCCCGGACGCGGATCGCCTCCATGAGCGGCGCCGAACTGGAGGGCTACCTGCGCGGGAAGAGCCATCAGGAGATCCTCACGGTGTATGCCGAGGACCCGGACTCACCCCCCAGCATGCTGAACTTCCCGCAGGTCTTCCGCGACGGGGCGGTGCTGCCACGGGAGCGTCCCATCGAGCGACTGGCCCGCGGTGCGTACAACCGGGTGCCCTTCGTGCTCGGCACCAACCGTGACGAGAACAAGATCTTCATGGCCTTCGACCCGGCGCTCGCCGGCTGGCGTCTCGGGCTCTTCCCGGTGGCGCTCGACGAGGACCGCTATCAGGCGGAGGCCCGTCACCGGGCCAACGCGTGGAAGGCGCGTTCGGTGGACGGGCCGGCTGCCCTGATGCGCGCGGCGCAGGGCCCGAGCGTCTACGCCTACCGCTGGGATTGGGACGAGGAGCGCAGTGTCCCCTTCCTCTACGACGGGCCGAAGATGCTCGGGGCGAGCCACGGCTTCGAGATCCCCTTCGTGTTCGGCCACTGGGACCTCGGACCCGACACCATGCTCATCTTCGCAGGGGGGAGCCGCGAGGGGCGGGAGATCCTCTCCGGGCAGATGATGTCCTACTGGGCGGAGTTCGCCTACAGCGGCTCGCCCGGCCGGGGGCGGGAGGGTGACCTCCCCGAGTGGCCTGCCTGGGACGACTCCAGCAAGGAGGCGCCCAAGTACATCGTGTTCGACAGTCCCGCCGACGGCGGGCTGCGCCTGGCGTCGGAGACGTACAACGTGGAGCGGGTCATCGCCGAGCTGATCGACGATCCGCGCCTCGCCGGCGGCGGTGACCGCTGCGCGGTGCTCCGGGGCCTGGCGGAGTGGAGGTACCTGAGCCGCGAGCAGTACACCGCGATCGATGTCTGCGGCAGCTATGCCTACGACGCCTACCCGTGGCACGACGTGGCCGCAGAGGACTGAGGCAGACGCCCTCAACAGCCGGCACTGATCCTCGACAGATCTCGTCCCCTGTGGGATTTCCGGCACGATTCTCCTTGACGCCGAACCCAAAAATCGTACAGACTAGTACGTACGAAAATGGCCCCTCGGCGATACAAGAGCAGCCGCCTGAGTCGCGAGCGGATCCTCGAGGCCGCAACCGAGCTCTTCGCCCAGAAGGGCTATGCCGGAACGGGAGTCGATCAGCTCGCAGCCCAGTCCGGCATCGCCAAGACCGCGATCTACTACCACTTCGGAAACAAGGCCGGGCTGCTGGCAGCGGCTCTGGATCGGGCGTCGAATGCCTGGATCGCGGGCATCGACCAGGCATCGCGTCAGGCTGGAGATTGGCCTTCCCGCCTGGATCGAGCGCTGGCCGGCATGCGCGCCCTGCTGGAGGAGAAGCCCTGGATCTTCAGTCTCATGCAGATCCTCACCCTCGAGCTGGCGAAGGAGAATTCGGAGATCCGTGAGACGCTGCAATCCATCGTGCGGCGGGCGCGCGAGGCGATCGTGGTGGGGATGCGCGACGCCCTGGGAATCGAGGTGCCCGACGCCGAGGGGGTCGCGAAGGTGCTCCTCGGCTCGCTCGACGGAATCTCCATGGGATACCAGATCGATCCGGAGGCCTTCTCGCTGGACGATTCATTTCGCGAGCTTCGCCGCATCACCACCTTCGCGGTGGCCATCCGCCTCAATCCCGACCTCGCGCGCTGGTTCGACGAGCCACCGGCCGACTACCGATTGCCGACTCTGGATGCAGCCCTGCAGGAGACCTGAGAGACCAGCCCAACCGATGAGATGACGAGAACGGTAACCGCGACGAGTCCACTCCCGGAGCGAGTACGGCAGACGCCGGCTCGCTCCGGCCAGTTTTCGGAGGTGTCTGATGACTGCCGATGATCGACGCGCCTCCCACCAGATTGCGTGGGTCTTCGATCTCAACAAGTGCTCCGGCTGTCAGGGCGACCAGGATTGCATGCGGGCTTGTCCGTACAAGAAGATCTTCTGGAACGAGGCGCGCCGCGTGGCGCAGCACTGCATCGGCTGCTTCCCGCGCCTGGAGAGGGACGTGGAGCCGGGGATGGTGAAGTGGCTGCACCTCGCGGGTGGCTACGGGCACCTGCGCTACTGGCCGCTGCAGTGGCAGCCGGTCCCCATCGACCGGGCGATCCGGATCGACATCGAGAAGGCGACCTCGCTTCCCTGAAGTTCGATCTACGAGGGCTCTACATCAGCCCCAGCTTCATCGCGAGGGAGAAGCCGAACTTTTCGAGAGGTCGCATCCGCCAGTGATCCCCCGCGTCTGGAAGCTCGTCGAGCTTGCCGAGGAAGTCGGCCATGTACCCACTCATCTGTGAGACGTAGTCCGGCCTGCCGCGGTTCCTGAAGTAGGTGGTGGAGAAGAGCTCCATCAGGGAAGGGAGGGCGATGATGCCTCCCTTTCTCTTCTCCTCGAAGCCCTCCCAAGCGCGAAGATGCTCTTCCGACCGGAAGAAGTTCATGGTGCTTCACGAGTAGGGGACACTGAACATCCATTTTCCGATCGGGACCGAGACGTAGCCGATCAATCCCTTCGGCTCCTCTACCTCGATCTCACCGTCCTTCACGTCGACCCGAACGGGTTCTCCGCAATCGAGACAAACGGAGTCGATGCGTACCGTCTTACCGGGAAAGAGCCAGCAGACCGCCAGCGATTCGAACGCTCACTGACCGAACCATTTCTGCTGTCCGTCGACGGTCAACCGGTAGTGGGTGGGGAGGTTGTTGAAGGGTGCGAAGGAGACGACGGTGTCGGTCTTCGGATAGAGCCAACCCGGCAAGCCGCGCATTCCGAAGAGATCTCGGAGCGCCGCCCGGCCTTCCCTGGGCGTGACGCCGAGCTCGGCTGCGATCTCGGTGAAGTGCGGCGCCTGCCCGGTTTCCACCATCCGGCTCATGATGACACTGAAGGTTCTGTCCAAGCGCGTCGGCTCCGCCATCGGGTTCCTCCTCCCGTCGCAGTCTACCCCGGATGCCCGATCCTATCGCAGAATTCCCGGACCTTCTCCCTGCCGTAATCGCCGTCGAGCGTGAAGGACTCGAGGGGGCGCCCGAACCGAAGGCGCGTGATCATCCTGAAGATCCCGAGCACGGAGAGCTCGTGGTAGTTGCTGGACAGACCCAGAGTGGCCACCAGCCTGCCTCCTCTTGCCTGGATGCGCGCCCGGATCGGCTCGAAGAGAAGCTCCAGCTCGAATACCGGGAGGGGTGGTCCCCCGAAGGTCCCGAAGGCGCTGACTTCCTTGTCCGTGAGGCCCTCCACCTGCTCGAGATATCGAGCCACGGGGTACGAGATGTAGCACCACTTGGGGCCGCCGAGACAGACGTGATCGAAGTCGGATACGTCCGGGTGGGTCAGGGGTCGAACGTCGTCTTCCGGCTGCGGGTAGTGCTTCAGCCACCAGCGGCGCAACGACGAGCTCCACACCGACAGGGCCACGAGCGGATACGTGTAGACCTGCCTGATGACGAGGTTCCACCGGCTCTTCGGCTTCACCACCTCGATCCGCTCGATCATCGCCGTGTGGCCGCGAGTCCGAAGCTCGTCGGCGAGATGCAGTGCGAGTCTCTCGGTATGGCCGGTTCTCGAGTAGTAGGCGAGCAGGATCTTCATCGGAGGCTACCCGAAGCGCCGTCGCGCGCCGCCTCGAATTCGCGCAGGTCGTGGCTGCAGAAGAGCTGCACCTGATCGCGGTGGCTCTGCGCCAGCTGCCGCAGCCGCTCCTGGTTTCGCCGCCGCGAGGCATCGTCGACGCAGAGGCGCTGGAAGACCGAGAGAGCCCGGGGGCGCGACGGCTCGGGCTGCATCTCGTCGTTGTGGAAGTAGCCGTCGCCGCAGTGCAGCAGCCATCCCTCCCCTTGCCGCAGTGCCACGCCGGCGTGGCCGCGCGTGTGACCCGGAAGCGAAACCAGCAGGAAGTCTTCCGGTACCCCCTCGAGCTCGCGAACGCACGGGAAGCCGAACCAGGGCTCGCCCTTCGGCTCGTAGGTGACGAAGTCCAGATCGCGGGCCCAGCCCAGCTGCTTGAAGCGGGAGCGCTCGGCGAAGCTGGAATCCTCGAAGGCGCCGCGAACCTCGTCGCGGGTCAGGTGCACCCGCGCCCAGGGAAAGTCGCTCACCCCGCCCACGTGATCCACGTCCAGATGGGTGAGGATCACGTGCTTCACGTCCTCGGGATCGAAGCCGAGCCCTCGGACCTGCTCGATGGCGGTCTCGGAGCGCCGCAGATCGGGCCTGAGCAGGAGCGGGAGCAGGGTTCCCAGCCGCTCGCGGGTGCGATCGATATCGCCCTGGCCATAGCCGGCATCGACCAGCACGAGATCGCTACCCGTCTCGACGAGCAGGCAGTGGGTCACCATCTCCGGCACCGCCGGGGGGCGAAGCGTCGCGCAGTTCAGGTGGTGGATCCGCATGGCTGGCCTCCATGACACGGCGCGAAGCGATCACACCGCGCCGTCTCTGTCCGAACTCAATCCGCCGAGAGGATACGCCTGGCGACGTTCCGCGCACCCTTCATCACGCCCAGGACGCCACCGCCGCTCTCGCTCTGCGCGCCGATGAACCAGAGGTTCTCGACGTGGGTCCGGTGCGCGGGATTCGCCTTTCCCATGACGGGTGAGATTCCGCCGAAGGCGTGGTGCGCCAAGTGAGTCCGCTGCTGGAAGTCCTCGGGCGTGAGCACGACGCGCACCCGGGTATGCTCGCGCAGCCCCGGCACGAAGCGCTCCGCCTCCTCGACGAGCTTGTCCGCCAGCTCCTCGCGGCGCGCCTCCCAGCTCCCCCCATGGAGCCGGTTGGGCGCGATGGTGTAGATCGTCACCGCGTGGTGGCCCGGAGGAGCGAGCTCCGGGGAGTGCATGGAGGGCACGTAGATCAAGAAGCCGTCCTTGCCCTCGTGGAAGCGGCCCTCCCGGCAGGCCTGAACGCAGCCTTCGATATCAGAGCTGCGATAGTAGTAGCAGAGCGCCGCCGGCTGGTGCTGAGCCACGTCGGTATCGACACCCAGGTGCACCATCAGCACCGACTCCATCGGTTGCAGCGCCTCGATCTCCCGAACGTACTCCTGGCGAAGGTGCTCCTTGCCCACCAGGCGGTAGAAGGTCTCCGTCGCCCCTCCGCTGGCGAGGACCAGGTCGGCCGGGACCTCTCGCCCATCGGCGAGTCGCACGCCGCTCACCTTCCCTTCCTCGATCAGGATATTCTTAACGGGCGCACTGGTCTCGATCTTGCCACCGCTCTCGCTGATCGCGCCGGCCAGTGCTTCGACCACCTTGCCGATCCCGCCGATCACGTAGTGGTAGCCGGTGCGCGGGCCGGCGCGGTTCAGCTGTAGCGGGATTCTCCGGTCGAAGGACGTCTCCGGATTGCATCCGGGGATGCCGAGGCCGGGGAACTCGCTGGGGAGCACCACGAAGTCGGCGAGGATTCCGCTGAAGACCGCCTTCAGCTCCGGACTCTGGAAAAAGTGGTCGAGCAGCTGCTCGGCCGACCAGCTCGCCATCCCCTTGACCTTCCGGAAGGCCAGCCAGGTCCGGAGCTTGAGGAACATCGCCGCCCGTCCCGCCGCCCCTTCAGAACGCCTGGCCAGCGCCATCACGTCCATCATCTGGTCGTAGAAGCGGTAGTAGCGGTCCAGGCCATCCTCCTCGCCGGGGAACAGCGCCTTCATGCGCTCGCGTCGCCAGTAGGGTCCCTGGTATTCCTCCGGCTTCCAGAGTGCGAAGTCGGGGAAGCAGATGCCGCGATCTTCCCGCACCGCGCGCACTCGATCGGCGACGCCAAGCTCGGTCAGGATCTCATCGGCGGTCTCGCCGGGACCGAACCCCTCCAGCAGCAGGGGACCCAGATCCCATCCGTAGCCCTCCCGCGAGAGTGTGGCCGTCACACCGCCGATCTTCGGGAATTGCTCGAACACCGTGACCGCGTGACCCGCTCGTGACAGATAGGCGGCCACCGTGAGCCCCGACATACCCGATCCGATCACGATTGCGCGCATGGATATCCTCCTCGGCAACGGAACCCGTACCCGTCACCGTAGTGAAGATCCCCGCACCGAGGCCATCCGAACCTGCGTGACGGGGTCCGATTCGCTCGACCGGGATTCGAGAAGACCCGAATGGTGGCGGCCATCCCGGGAGTCAGTCGGGCTTGACGGATTCCCAGGCCGCCTTGGCGAGAAGCTCCCGCGCCTGGCGGAGCCGGAGCTCGGCACGGCCCGCAAACCACAGACGCAGGAATTCCTGCGCAGGTCCGAAGAGCAGGGCCAGCAGGATCTCGAGCCGCAGCGGCGCGATCTCTCCACTGTCCATGTGGGGGCGAATCAGGGCGACGGCTTCCCGCACGAAGTCCTGGTTCAGCTCGCGAAGCCGGACCTCGATCGCCGCGACGGCCTCGAGCCTGCGCATCCCGATCAGGTACCGGGCCCAGGAGGGGTTCGCTTCGGCCCAATCGATGTGATGACGGACCACCGCCTTTACCAAGGCCTCTGCACTTCGCGAGCGGCGCATTCGCGCCAGCAGGCCCGCCTGATAGCCCGCCAGCCCCTCCGCGTACAGGGCGGAGGCGATTCCCGCTTTGCCGCCGAAGTGGTGGTAGATGCTGCCGACGCTGGCTCGGGATCGGCGGCGAATGTCCTCGATCGTCGAGGCCTCGTATCCGAGCGCCTCGAAGGAGGCCAGCGCTGCCCGCAGGATCTCCCCGCGGCGACCCTTCCCCTCTCGCCTCTTGATCCCACCCCCCGCCATTGTTAGAATATTACTCTAGAAAAATATTCTAGTCAACTTCTAGTCAACGACTGCGCGGAAGCGGGTCGAGGTCCTCGGGGCCGTCCGCGACCGGGGCCACGACCGGCGATCCGGCGGAAGCGAGAAAGGGGTGATCCCATGAACCGAGAAGAGCTACTGGAGCTCACGGAAGAGGTCCTCGAAGCCTGGAACAAGCAGGACCCGGAGGCCGTCGTCGGCTGCTACACACCCGACTGCACCTACTGGGACCCGAACACACGCGGGGCCGTGGTCGGTCGAGAGGCGTTTCGCAGGTACCTGAGCCGCCTCTTCCAGCAATGGCAGATGCACTGGTCGTTGCGCGAGTTCTTTCCGTTCGAGGACGGAAAGGGCGGCGCGTTCCTGTGGCGTGCGCGACTCACGCCGGCCGCGGGCGGCGAGAGCGTCGAGGTGGAGGGAATGGACCTGGTCCTGCTGGAGGGCCGGAAGCTCTGCCGCAACGAGGTCTACTTCGACCGGCTGGCACTGCTCGGCGGATCCACATCGTAGGCGTGTCCGACGGCCAGGCAGGCGGTAGGCTGTCCGCTCGCCCGGAACGCGCCACCACGGAGATCCCCGATGCTCAAGCTCACCTTCTGCCTGAGACGCCTGCCCCGGCTGTCCCGCGAGGAGTTCCAGCAGTACTGGCTGGAGACCCACGGGCCGCTGGTCCGTCGCCACGCGCGGGCGCTCGCGATACGCCGCTACGTCCAGCTCCACTCCCTCGAGCATCCGCTCAACGCGGGCCTGCGCGAGCAGCGGGGCGCACCCGAGGGCTACGACGGCGTCGCCCAGCTCTGGTGGGACGATCTCGAAGCACTGATCGAGGCCGGAGCGACCCCGGAGGGCCAGGAGGCGGCGCTCGCGCTGCTCGAGGACGAGAAGCGCTTCATCGACCTGGAGAACTCGCCCCTCTGGCTGGGTCGCGAAGAGACCCTCATTCCCGGCTGACGCGGATCGGAGTCGAGCGAGCTTCCGTCGGGGCATCCATCGGACTCTCCCCCCGGCTCCACGCGGTGGGACCGGTACGGAGGGGACTCGGGATGGCTTTCGGTCTAAGATAGGGACCGGTTCTGCAACCGGGGTCGGGTCCGGCGATCCCGAGCGGGACGTCACCCTGACGAGGCGCGGCACCCCGGGGGCGGCCTCGAGCTGAACAGGAGGATGCTCGAATGGAGGCATTCGAAAAGGAATATGATGCGATCGTGGTCGGTTCCGGCCCGGGGGGAGCCACCGTCGCCAAGGAGCTCTCACAGCACGAGAAGAGGGTCCTCATCCTGGAGTGGGGGAACAATGCGCCCATCAAGGGGACTCTTCCTCAATCGGCGACGATGATCGGCATTCCGGGGAGGGGCCTCCTCGTCACCAACAAAAAGATGCATCTGCTGCTCCGAGGAATCACCACCGGCGGCAGCTCGGTCTTCTACTGCGGAACCGCCTTCGACCCGCCTTTCGAGATGCTGGAATCCCACGGCATCGACATCCGCAAGGAGATCGAAGAGCTCAAGAAAGAGATCCCCATCGAGCCTCTTTCCGATGAGCTGATGGGCCCCATGGCAACGCGAATGAGGTCGAGTGCCCTGGAGCTCGGCTACGACTGGCAGAAGATCAACAAGTTCATCTTCCAGGACAAGTGCAGGACCGGCTGTTGGCGGTGCGCCTATGGCTGCCCCTATGGTGCGAAGTGGACCGCCCGGAACTTCGTCGACGAGGCGGTGAACAGCGGTGCGACGCTGGTGAACGGCGCCAAGGTGAAATCGGTACTGACCGAGGGGAACAAGGCCACCGGCGTCGAGTTCAGGAAACGAGGCCGTTCGTACCGCGTCGAGGCACCCACGGTGGTCTTGGGGGCCGGCGGAATCGGCTCGGCCGAGATCCTGAAACGGAGCGGTCTGCACCGTGCGGGGCATGATTTCTTCGTCGATCCCCTCATCCTGGCCACCGGAAGGCTCCCGGACATCAAAGAGGGGAAGGAGCTCCAGATGCAGGCGGGCTGGCACGCCGATGGCGAGTACGTGATGACCGATCTGGCGATGCCGAGGGTTCCCAAGCTCTCCGTGATGATCAAGATCAAGGACGATCTCGGAGGGCGAATCACCGACCGGGGCGGCTGCAGAAAGGATCTATCCAGGAGTGACTACCGAAAGCTGAGCGACGGATTCGGCCATGCCAGGAGGATCCTGAAGAACGCGGGCGTCAAGAATGTCGGCAAGAGCATGGTGTTTGCGGCACACCCGGGCGGAACCGTCAAGATCGGCGACGTCGTGGACTCCGACCTGAAGGCGGAGCACGACAACCTGTACGTCTGCGACTGCTCGGTCATTCCCGAAGCCTGGGGCTTGCCCCCTACCCTGACGGTTCTCGGCCTCGGCAAGAGACTCTCCAAGCATCTACTGAACGGACGGACCTGACGAAGCCGCCGCACCGCGTCGCCCGGAGAGAATCGACCGCCCCGCTGCAAACTGTGAGCCGCTGGCTCGTAGAAGGGAGAGAGAGCGGATCTCCCGCGGCGGAGGGTCGGGTTGGTGCGTCTCGAGTCCTGGTGCGCATCGAGGGACGCCTGTTCGAGCGTGAGGCCGCTCCGGTGACCGATCCGGAGCTTCTCCAGGAGCTGATCGCGGCGGGCCGATCGAAATACGGCCCCCCGTTTCATGCGGTGTGGGCGGCGCGCTTCACGCGCTATTACCGCCTCGACCCCTCGCCGCCCTCCCACGACGAGTAGGCTCCGATCGTCTGGTGGGCTCTCCTGCTTGACAACGCCCACCGAATGATAAACCCTGAAATGGGCGGGAGCGCGGCAATCGTTCTGTGTCTCACTCTTCCGCGGTCTGCAATCTGCTCTGGTGACGCGCGTCATCTCGCCGATGTCGGCACCAGGCGAGCGCCCAGACAGCCATATCGCCGTGGTGGAGGACATCACCGAGCGCAAACGAGCCGAGACGGAACAGCGGCGCATCGAGGAGCAGATGCGTTACGTGCAGCAGCTCGAGAGCCTGGGCGTGCTCGCCGGGGGCATCGCCCACGACTTCAACAACATGCTCATGTCCGTGCTCGGCAACGCGGGCCGGGCCCGACCCCGGCGAGCTCGGATCCGTCTCTCACTCCCTGAATCTCATCGAAGACTGGGCGAAGCAGCCAGGATCTTGCCGGTCCTCTCGTCCTTTTCCTGCCACAGCTCGCCGATCCACGCCTGAAAATCGGCGCGGAAGGCTGCGTCGCCGGCGTAGTCGCCACCCAGGAACTGCTCCGGAATCGGGATCGCCCGTATCTCCACCACGATGGTGTGGAGATGCCCGGCCATCAGGTCCCACGCACCCGGCCGACCCTGTGGATAGACCAATGTGACGTCGAGGATCGTCCGCACCTGATCGCCGAGTGCGCCGAGCACGAAGGCGACGCCGCCGGCACGCGGCTTGAGAAGGTGCGTATAGGGCGACTCCTGGCGCGCATGCTTGGCCTCGCTGAACCGAGTGCCCTCGAGGAAGTTGAACACCGACACCGGTGTCCCGCGAAACTTCTCGCAGGCGCGCCGCGTGCGTTCCAGATCGACCCCGCCGAGCGTGGGATTCGCGCGCACCTCCTCGCGCGAGTAGCGCTTCATGAATGGAAAGTCCAGCGCCCACCACGCCAGACCCATCACCGGCACCCAGATGAGCTCCTGCTTGAGGAAGAACTTGAGCATGGGGATACGCCGGTTGAGGACCTTCTGCACCACGGGGATGTCGACCCACGACTGGTGGTTGCAGGTCACCAGATACCAGTCATTGGGTGCCACCCCGTCGAGGCCGCGGATGTCCCAATGGATGCGATGAAAGACCTCGAACATGGCACTGTTCACCGAGACCCACGCCGTCGCAATCGCAATCAGCGCGCGCGTGCACAGATCCCGCCATGCCGGAAGCGGCACCACGAACTTGAGAATCGCGATCACGAACAGCGGCGTGCACCAGAACGCCGTATTCAGACCGAGGAGCAGCGCAGTGAGGACACCGCGGAGTGCGTGGGGAAGGGACGACAGCATGCCGGGGGCATATAGCGCTTTCCCTCCGCCGGCGGCAAGTCACCGCCGTCCGTGCCATCTAGCGTCTCGCCTCGGGAGGCTTGTCCGACGTGAACCAGTCATAGGCATCGACGGCGGACTCGAGATCGGTCTTTTGCGGCTGCCAGCCCAAGATCCTCTTCGCCAGACGGTTGTCGAAGACGTGGTCTCGAAGCGCGATCTCCAGATGGTGCGGCTGGAGCGGCGACAGCCGAAGCGCCGAGAGCCCCCTGACGACCAGTCTTGCCAGGGTCGGGTTGATGCTCAGGAGGCGAGGCCTCGTCCCCGCGTGCTCGTGAAGGCCGATGATCAGCTCCCGGAGCGTCGGGGCGCCGTTGCTGCCCAGATTCATCACGGTGCCGTTGGACTCCGGATGATCCAGAGCCAGGAGCATCGCCTGGCAGACGTCGCTCACGTCGACCATCTGCAACCTGGTTCGACCGCCCCCCGGTAGAACCGCTGGCCTTCCTCTGGATACGGCCTCCATCTGGGAGAGCAGAAACGGCTCGTTCTGTCCGGGACCGTTGATGGTCGGCGGTCTGAACACGGTGATGTTCAATCCCTTGTCCGAGTACTCCCTGCACAGGCCTTCTGCTTCGACCTTGTCCAACCCGTACGGGCAGACGGGACGCAGGGGAGCGTCTTCAGTGCAGGGAAGCGGAACCTCGACGCCGTAGACCTCCACCGAGGACATGAAGACGAACTTCTCGACCCGATGCCGAAGGGCGGCCGCCAGGAGATTGGCAGTGCCAGTGACATTCACCTCGTGCATGCGGCCTCGGTCGGGCTCGAATTGAGCCAGCGCGGCCGCCAGGTGAAAGACGGCGTCGCACCCCATCACGACCGCACTCACCGTCTCCGCATCGACGATGTCGCCCACGCCCTCCTGGTAGGAGAGGTGTTCGAGGCCGGACGCTCTCCTGTCGAGCCCCCTCACCTCGAACCCTCTCTCCAGTGCGGTTCGAACCGCCCATCTTCCCAGGTATCCAGAGCTTCCGGTGATCAGGATCTTCACGACTCCTCCGCGCCCGCCTAGGGTAGACGCCCGTGCACCACGCGTCCCCGCATCACGACCGCGGTAGGCTCGACCCGGTGGATGGCATAGCGATCCACGGTGAAGAGGTCCTCGGACAGCACGACCAGGTCCGCCGCCTTTCCCACCTCGAGGGAGCCCACCTCGCCATCGAGCCGAAGCTGTGAGGCGCCGCCCCGGGTGTAGCCTCGCACCAGATCCTCCCGCCCTAGCCGCTCGGTCCACGGAAGCTTCACCGCGCCGTCGGGACCGTCCTCGACCTCCTGGCGGTTGTGCGCGATCTGCATGCCGAAGAACGGGTTGGCGCGCTCCATCTCCGAGTAGGTCGTGACGTCGCTGGAAAAGCTCACCACGGCGCCGTTCTGAAGCAGAGGCTGTGCGCGCATCACCCGGCTCGACCGAGGCTCGCCGACGGTGAGCTCCGATCCCTCGAAGTAGCCGCCGTGCCAGTGGGGGGTGAAGTTCGCGGCAACGCCCAGATCCCGGAACCTCGGGATGTCCGAATCGTCCATGACCTCGAGGTGCGAGAGCGTGACGTGGCAGGCGAGATCACCTGGAGCCGCAGCTCGCGCCTGCTCGACCGCGTCGAGGGCGACCCGGATGGCGCGGTCTCCGACCGTGTGCAGGTGCAGGTCGATGTCTTCGGCGTGAAGCTCGAGAATGAAGTCCCGCAGCCGGTCGAGAGTGAAGAGCGTCTCGCCGCGACCGGCGCCCTCACCGAGGTACGGATCGAGCATCGCGGCGGTCCGGATCTCCTGCACCCCGTCGAAGTGGATCTTGATCGTCTCGAACCGAAGCAGGTCACCACCATAGGCTCTTCGCAGCCGCAGGAGCTCCGAGACCGCCGACTCCATCTGGTCGGGAAGCACGACGTGGACCGCGCCGCGGTAACGGAGCGGTAAACGGTCTTCTCGCTCCAGCTCCGCAACCACGGAGTAGACCTCGTCGTCGTAGAGGAGGTTGCCCGCGTCGAAGAGCGTCGTGACGCCGTGCCCGGAGAGGAACTCCAGGAACGTCAACATGCGCGCGGCCATCTCATCGCGTGGCGGAAGCAGCATGTCCCCGATGAACGGAAGCGCCGCGAACTCCTTGACCCACCCGGTCGGCTCACCGTTCTCGTCCCGCACGAAGTGGGAGAGGCCGGGGGAGGGGTCCGGGGTGGAAGCATCGACACCCAGAAGCCTGAGGGCCGCGGAGTTCATCCACTGGCTGTGCCCGGAGTCGTCGAAGAGGATGACCGGGCGCCAGCGAACCACCCGGTCCAACTCCTCCTTGCGCGGGCCCTGGATTCCGTAGAGCGTCGTCGGCCATGACCCCGCCAGGATCATGGGCGGCCAGAACCAGCCGGCGCTGTCCTCGAGCCAGCGGAGGATGTCCTCGTGACTGGTCGTGGGAACGGGGCTCTCTTCGTCGTCCTCGCCCAGGAATCCGATCATGCCCGGATGGGTATGCGCGTCCACCAGACCGGGAATCACGAGCCTTCCGTGGAGATCGTGACTGGCGTCGCCCTCCTCCCGCATTGCCAGCGCGCCCGCGTCGTCCCCGACGTAGACGATCCGCCCTCCCCGCACGACGAGCGCCTCGGCCCAGGGGCGGGCCGGCTCGGCGGTGAAGATCCTGCCGCCGGTGAGGACGAAGTCGGTCGACGTGGGTAGCGGCTCTCCAGGGGGCAGGCCCGCATCCCCGCACGAGGCACAGGCGGCCGCCAGGAGCACCAACACCCAGACTCGCATCGCCGCACCTCCCTTCTGCCCGTCGCGGTGCGACAGTCGTCTCTTCCCGCAATGGTCTGCCTTTTTCCACGGCAGGTCCATAGCGGGACGGACCGAGAGAGGCGCGAATACCGGCCGAGTAGCGTAGAGGGGCGCCGAGGCCCGGCCGCCTCCCGCTCAGGCCGGATCCGGAATCCAGCAGCCGTGGAATCCGAACGGCACGCGCTGGGGGAGTGCCACGCTGGCCACGGGTGGCTTGTCGAAGCCCGTGGCATTCAGGACCACCAGGGCACTCGCATCGCTCGCCTCGTCGTAGACGTAGGTGAGCACCCAGCCTTCATCCTCGGCCGCGCTCGCCGAGGCGGGCACGAACACTCCCTCTCCCGGTACTCGGCCCGACCCGAAATCGTGGGTCGTCGTCCTTCCCCGGGCGAGGTCGTACTGCACCAGGGCGCTGCTCGACTGGGACGTCAGCAGATCGATGCTCACCGCGTATCCGAAGCGGTGCGGGCGTCCCTCGCGGCGCGGATCCACCCGCGGGAACTCGATATTGAGATCGTCCAGGGGCTCCTCACGGACCCTGCCGGAGCCCAGGTCGACGCGGTAGCGATGCAGGCACGCGCGGGTGAAATCGGCCGGGGGCGGCGGATCTCGTGGAGCGGTGTCATCTCTGCCGAGGGGGCCACCATCGAGCGGGCCCGGACCTTCGGCTTCGACTCGGCTGCCGACGGGATCACCGACGAGACCGCAGGGCGGGTCCGATTCCGGTCGCAAACCACGGGAGACACCGACGGGATCGACCTGTGGCTGGATCAGACGGAACGCGGAAGCATCGTCTTCGAGTCGCCGGTGGGTCGGTGCCGGGCGAACTTGCGCGAGCTGACACCGGAACGGTCCTGGAGCTTCGACGGGATCGACGTGCGGGTCTCCTTCCAGCGCTACCCCGAGCAGGTGACGGAGAGCGAGCTCCGGATCTCGCGCGTGCTGCGGCCCCCCGCCGGTCGCTCGACGCCGTATCTGGCGAAGGTGACACAGGTCGACGGTCACATGGCCTGGTCGAGCCCGGTGTTCGTCAGCCGGCGCGGGAGCGACTCGCGATCTCGGCCAGGGTAAGCGTCGCCTGCGGCAGGGCAGCGACGCTGCCCGCGCGCCCGACCAGCTCCATGAGATCCCGAGCGCCGCCGAGCGGAGTCATGAAGTACGCCCGAACTTGCCCCGGAGGCAAGGCCGACATCAGGTTCACGTCCGCCCAGGAGATCTCGCGCGCGAACTGGTAGGCCTTGTGTCCCCCCATCACGAAGCCCTCCCGAAGCCGCTCGACGACGTCCTGCAGAGAGGTCGCCTCGTTCATCCAGCGATCGAACAGCTCGCTTCCGTGGCCTTCCGGGCACTCCGCAAGCACGGCGATGGCCCCGCCCTTCTTGACGATGCGCCGCGCCGCCGTCATCGCCTTCTGCGCCTGGTAGAGATTGATGTCCTTCGGGTGGCCCCCGGCCGACGCGATCACGAGATCAACGGCTTCCGGTACGGCGACCCGATACATCTCGTCCACGGCTCGCGCGCCGGCGAGAAACGCGTCCACGACGTGGCCCGAGTCCGCGCGCACCACCTCCTTCGCGGAGTTCATGACCACGCTGAGCAGGAAATCCACGCCGGCCATGCGGCCCACCTCTTCGATCTCCCGCCGGACCGGATTCTCCTCCCATCGCCCGGGACCGGCTCCCTCGGATTCCATCATCGAATGGTTGTGTCGGATCGCCTCGGCATCCGCGATGCCGGGGTAGACGCTCTTGGCGCCGCCCCCGTATCCGCAGAACTGGTGGTACTCGACGTCGCCGACGAGAACCTTGACGTCCGCGGACATGAAGGATCGGTTGACCTTGATCTCCTGCCCCAGCGAGGTCGTCCCGATCGAGACCAGCTCCGTCTCCCGGTCGGCATGGTGGTTCACGATCCGCACCGGCAGCTCTCCGCGAGTCGCGTCCCGCTCCGACTCGGTGAGAGGCCGGTGCAGGCCCGTCGCGATCACGACGGTGATGTCGGCCATCGCGAAACCGGCGGATCGCAACTCGGCGACGACCAGCGGCAGGATCTCCGCGTTCGGCACCGATCGACTGACGTCGTCCACGACGATGGCGGCGGTGCGACGGCCCTGCGCGATCTCCCGCAGGCGCTTCGAGCTGATGGGCGCGTCCAGCGCCCGCTCGATCTCCACCCGGAGATCCCGCACGCCCGGCATCTCGCAGGGCTCGTACACGCCGAGGAGCTTCTCGCCGGGAAGGTCGAGCGAGAGGTCACCTCTGCCGTACGGAAACTCAACCTTCAAGGTCTTCCTCGTCGATCGCCTCTTCCGAGTCCCCTTCGGAAAACCAGCATAGAAGGGTGGCGGCTGCCAGCCAAGCCGCAGGCTCCGAGGGCAGGCGAGGACGCTCGCGAGCCGCCTGGATTCCCGGCCCGGACGGATTCCCGCCCTGCGAAAGCCGCCCCTCTTCCGGCCAGGGCGACCGGCGAGGCCTCGCGCCCGGATCTGCCGCCTCGAGAGAGCGATCTGGGGGCGGACCTTGAGGGGCCCGGGGAACTCGCTATTAGTCAGCCCTCCGGAATGGGGTCTCTCGGCGCAGGATCGGCTGCTCGGGCTTCCATGGCTGACCACGGGCCCCAAACGGGCCAGCCCGTGAGGCTGAGCCGTGGTCGGCACCTCTACAGAATGAAGGAACCAAGATGACCACATCAAAGATCGTCTGGACGAAGACCGATGAAGCGCCGGCGTTGGCCACATACGCCCTGCTCCCCGTGATCAGGAAGTTCTCCAAGGGCACCGGCATCGAAGCTGAATTGGCCGACATCTCGCTCGCGGGTCGGATCGTCGCGAACTTCCCCGAGAAGCTCACCGACGATCAAAAGATCCCCGATGAGCTGACCCGGCTCGGAGAGATCGCCAAGACCCCCGCAGCCAACATCATCAAGCTCCCCAACATCAGCGCCTCCATTCCCCAGCTGCAGGCCGCGATCAAGGAGCTGCAGG
>CAZTOU010000042.1:0-47545 GCA_964615365.1 uncultured Spirochaetales bacterium | reverse complement strand
ATCCGGGCGACGCCTCGTCGACGAAGTCGTCGTAGTGATCGAAACGATCTGCCAGCCCCAATGCCTCATCGCTCAGCACCATGTTCGAAACGACCGCCGCCGTGAGATAGCCGTGATCGCGCAGGTAGTCGGGAAGAGTGCGGATCTCCGGGGAGAGCTTCTGATAGAAGAGCCGTACGCCGTGGCGCTGTGGCGGAAGCCCGGTCAGGATGCTGACGACGCTCGGCGACGTATTGGTCTCCGTCGAATAGGCGCTCTCATAGATCCGCGCGTCCTCGAACCAGTGGTCGATCGCGGGACTGGTGGGGCGCGCGTAGCCATAGATGCCGAGATGATCGGCCCTCAGCGTATCGACGGTGACGAGGAGGATGTTGCGCGCCGCAGCAGGGGGCTTCTCGTCCGAGCAGGCGCCGCCGGTGCACAGAGCCAGCAGCAGGGCGATCAACGAGGCACGTGCGTCGGCGTGGATGAAGCCGGTTCCCAAGCTTCCCAGTATACCGGCAGCTCGTACCACGCGCATCGGGACGACCACTTGGCTAACCGTCGCCGCGCTTCTTCTTGGGCCGGTAGCGCGCCAGGGCGCGGTCGAGCTCGCGGGCCACCTCGTTGCGGAGGGACTCGGGCTCGAGCACCTCGGCTCCCGCGCCGAAGGAGAGCACCCAGTTGCGCAGCTCGGTGGTGCCGCCCACCTCCATCAGCAGATCCAGGGAGCCGTCCCGGTTGCGCTCTAGCTTCTGGCTCGGATGCCAGCTGTGCTCCTCCACGTGCAGCGCCCAGCTCCGGTCGAAGCGGATGCGCACCGCCATGGCCGGCTCCGCCACCACGCCGAAGGAGCTCGCCGTGTAGGCGTCGAAGTCGAAGCTCGCGGGGATCCGGAACTCATCGTCGGTGGTCGTCACCTCGCGGATCCGGTCCACCGCGAAGGTGCGGATCTCGTCGGAGCGGTGATCGTGACCGATCACGTAGAGCCCGCCGCTGCGGTACCAGACGCGATACGGATCGAGCTTTCGCGTGCGGAGCTTTCCAGTCCGCCCGGTGCGGTACCGCATGCGCACGGTGTGCCGGGCGAGGACCGCCTGGTTCAGGACCTGGATGGTTTCGCGGTAGCTCGCGTAGCGCTTGTGGGGGCCGGGCAGCACCCGGAACGACTCGGCGAGCCTCCCCAGGTACTCGCGGAGCTCCGGTCCCAGATTGGCGCGGATCTTTCGCAGCGCCGACCGGATCGAGTCGTGAAACACCGTGCCCTCGAGGATGCGCAGCAGGTCCTCCCCGAACGCCAGGGCCAGCACCTCGTCCGCCGTGAAAGGGGTATCACCGGCCTTGAAGGTCTCGAGGAATCGGTAGAGCACCCGGCCGTCGCGCCGCTCGCTTACCACCGGGAAGCCCGCGAACATCAGGGCGTCCAGATCCCGGTAGACGGTTCGCCGCACGCAGCCGAGGTCCTCTGCCAGGTCGTCGAGCCCGACCCCGTAGCGGCTGCGCGCGAGGCGTTGGATCAGTCGCCACTGTCGCGCGAGCTGGTCACCGCGCAAGTCAGAGGTTGACCCGCTCGACGTACTCGCCGGTGCGCGTGTCGATGCGGATCGTCTCTCCCTCCTTGATGAAGAGGGGGGCCTGCACCACCGCTCCGGTCTCGACGGTGACGGGCTTGGTCCCGCCAGAGGCGGTATCTCCCTTGAGGCCGGGATCGCACTGGGTCACGGTGAGCTGGACGAAGGCCGGGACCTCGATGTCGATCGCCTGGCCCTTGTAGAAGAGAACGTCCACCTCCGCGTTCTCCAGCAGGTACTTTCGGCCGTCTCCCACCTGCTCGCCGGGGATCGGTATCTGGTCGTAGCTCTGGGAGTCCATGAAGATCAGGGAGTCGCCGTCCGAGTACAGGTACTGCATCTTGCGCTCTTCGACGTCGGCCTCCTCGACCTTCTCGCCGGATCGGAAGGTGCGATCCAGCACCCGCCCCGTTTTCAGATTCTTGACCTTGGTGCGAACGAAGGCGCCGCCCTTGCCCGGCTTCACGTGCTGGAAGTAGGTGATGACGAAGGGCTCACCATCGAGTTCGATCTTGACGCCGTTCCGGAATTGCGAGGTATCGATCGCCATGATTGCTCGTGTTCACCCCGGGAGGGGGGACGCGATCCGGCGACGCGGCGCAGATCGCCCCGCATCGCCGGATCGATGTGCGATCAGCCCTTGGCTTCCTGAATCGCCGCGGTCAGGGCCGGGACGATCTCGAAGAGATCAGCGGCGACGCCCACGTGCGCGACCTCGAAGATCGGCGCGTCGGGATCCTTGTTGATCGCCACGATGAAGTTCGAGCCCTTCATCCCGACCAGGTGCTGGATCGCGCCGGAGATTCCGGCGGCGATGTACAGCTTGGGGGCGACCACCTGGCCCGAAGACCCCACCTGGTAGGCGTGATCGAGCCAGCCGGCATCCACCACCGGACGCGAGGCACCCATCGCGCCGCCCAGGATCTCCGCGAGAGGCTTGATCACCTCCTCGAACTTCTCCGCTGCCCCCAGACCGCGGCCGCCAGCGATGATGATGTCCGCCTTGGTGAGGTCGACGCCCTTTGCCCCCGCCGTCCGGGCCTCGACGAACTTGGCGCGCAGCTCGTCGTCCCCGATCGTCACGTCGAGGGCAGTGGTGCTGCCATCGCTGGATCCCTCGAAGGGGGTGGTGGCGCCCGGCTGCACCGTGGCCACGATCTGATCGGCCTTCGGGAGCAGACGCGCGTCGAGCTTGCCGTTGAAGACGCGCCGGATGAAGACCAGCTTGCCGCCTTCTTCCTCGATGTCGAAGCAGTCGCTGACGAAGCCGCAGTCGAGCCCCGCCGCGATCCGCGGCGCGATGTCCCAGCCCGTCGGCGTGTTGGAGATGAGAATCAGCTCCGCCGAGGTGGCGTCCACGGCGGCGCGGATCGCCTTTGCGTACCCGTCGACGTTGTAGTTCGCGAGCGCCTCGCTGTCGGCCATCAGGACCTCGCCGCCGCCCCGCTTCGCGAGGGCCTCGGCCTGCCCGGAGATGCCGCTTCCCAGCACCAGGCTCTTGATCTCACGCCCGCCCGCGATCTTCTGGGCGATGCTCACCATCTCGTAGGTGGCGTCGCGAATCGCGTCTTTCTGGATCTCTGCAACGATGAGAATGCTGCCCATCGAATCGTTCCTTCCTTTTCGAACTTCGCTTACCTTCGGCTCGCTGCGCGCGCCTCCGGCGCTTATTCTTCTGGAGGAGTCTGCTAGAGGACTCCGAGTTCCCGGATCTTGCCGACCAGCGCGTGCGCGACGTCGTCAGCCGAGCCCTCGATCATCTCGGCGCCTTCGCCCTTCGGCGGGACGTAGATCTTCTCGATGCTCATCTTGGCGCCGCCTGCACCGACCTGGCCGGCGAGGCCCAGATCCGCGGCGGTCTTCACGGCGAAGGGCTTCTTCTTCGCCGCCATGATGCCCTTGAGCGATGCGTAGCGGACCTGGTTGATGCCGGTCTGCACTCCCAGCAGACAGGGCGTGGAGATCTGGTAGACCTCGAGGGCTCCGCCCTCGAGCTCTCGCTCCACCTCGTAGCCGCCGTTCTTCTTCTCGGCCTTCACCACTGCGGTCGCGTGGGGAACGCCGCAGAGCTCGGCGAGCATCGGGCCGACAGCCGCGAAGTTGCCGTCATCGCTCATCATCCCCATCAGGATCAGGTCCGGATTCTCCTCCTTCGCCACGGCGGCCAGTACCTTGGCCACTCCGAGCGCGTCGGAGCCATCGACCTCCGGATCCTTCACATGAACGGCGCGGTCGGCCCCCATGCCGAGCGCGGTTCGCAGGGCCTGGGTCACCCGGTCCGGGCCGATCGAGACCACCACCACCTCCGCCTCTCCCGCATCCTTGGTGCGGAGGGCCTCCTCCAGCGCGTAGGTGTCATAGGTGTTGATTTCGAATTTGATGTTGTCTTCCGTGATCCACGTGCCATCGGCGTTCACGTCGAGCCGTGCATCCTGGTGCGGCACCTGTTTCAGGCAGACCAAGATCTTCATGGGGGGACGAGCCTCCGAGTTTGCGAGAAAAGATGACCCTCGAGCGGACTGCCCGAACGGTCGGGGCCACGAGCGGGCCGGAAACTAACTGACACGAGAGTCGATTTCAAGCGCGCCCTCAGCCAAAAGCGACTTGGATTCAGGGCGTTAGCGCGGTCTATACGCCCATGAAGGTGAGGAAATCCTCGAGCCGGGCGACGCGCAAAAAGGGATTGGTCCGCTTCTGCTCGCCGATGCTGGAGGAGGGCTCGGGCGCGTAGAGGTGCCCCGGGAAGAGCAGCGTCTCGTCGGGCAGGCGTGCCAGCTTGGTGTGGAGGCTGTCGTACATCGCGGCGGGATCGCTCCCCGGGAGATCCACGCGACCGCAGCTTCCCAGGAACAGCGTGTCTCCCGAGACCAGGTGTCCGGGACCGGTACCGTCCTCGACCAGGAAGCACTGGGATCCCGGTGTATGCCCGGGAGTGTGGATCAGGCGGATCCGGACCTGCCCGAGGGTGATCTCGTCGCCGCTCTCCCGGCGCACCAGGTCCGACTCGGAGGCGCCGGTGATCTTCTTGAGCCCGTCGGCCTCGACCTCGTTCACGTGGATCGGAACCGGATTGCGACTCAGGAGCTGAGCCACCCCCTCGATCTTCAGCCCGAAGACCTCTCCCCCGATGTGATCCTGGTGGTAGTGGGTGGCGAGGGCGCCCACCACCTTCATCCCGTCCGCCTCCGCCCGATCCAGCATCGCGCCCACCTGCCAGGCGGGATCGACGATCATCGCCTCCCCGGTCGAGCGGCTACCCAGCAGATACGCCAGATTCGCCATCTGCCCGACGTGGAACTGCTGGAAGTAGAGGTCGCTGGTCTTGCTCATCTATCTTCTCTCTCGTCTGGGCCTCTCGGAAGCCTCTCCGATGCTCGGGACCCCTCACGGCGAGGAAGGTCTGCAGATCCGGCCTGGCTAGTCGCCGAGGACACCTCGGATCCAGTCCGCGAGGGTCGTCATGATCTCGTCCTCGACCTCCTCCGGGGTCCTGCCCGATTTCTTCGGCACGCGGAGACCGTGGTCCGCGCCTTCCACGGGGTGGAGGGCCACCGGAGCGCCCACCCGCGCCAGGGTCCTGCGGAGGGTCGGGAGATCACAGTGCCGATCCCGGGTGCCCTGAAGAAAGAGCATCGGGCTGATCACCCGAAAGAGCCGGTCGGCGCGCACCTCCTCGGGGTTGTCCTGCTTGTGGAGCGGGTAGCCGAGGAAGAAGAGGCCGTCGACCGGTACTCGGGAGGTCGCCGCGTGGGCGGCCACCAGGGCGCCGAGGTTCTTCCCGCCGGTGAAGATGTGAGCCGGAGCCGCGGTGGGATCCCGGCCCAGGATCGACACGGCCGACTGATAGGTCCGGCGGAGGATCGGCATCGGGTCGGGTCGCTTCTTTCCGGCTTCCGCGTAGGCGAAGCGGAAACGCAGCGTCAGGTAGGCGCGCTCCGTCAGTCCCCGCTGGATGCTCTCGAGCAGCGGGTCCTCCTTCTGGCTGGCATGCGCCAGGACGATCCCGATCCGCGAGCCCGTGGGCCACCACTCGGGGATCCCGAGCACTCCGGTCACCGCCTCGAGACCGTGGATGGCCTCGGGGAGCGGGATCCTCACTTCCTCGAATCGGACGGACGGCTCGACCACGTAAATCCCTCCGGGGGAGGGTACTCTAACGGGTTCGGCCACCCCGGGGTAGAGTCCAGTTCGGTCCGGAGTTACCCTGGACCCGCAACTCCTTGGGAAAGCGATGGAAAAGGTTCTCATCACTGGGATCGCAGGTGGTCAGGGGCGGCTCCTGACGAGGCGCTTGCTCGAGAACTGCGAGGTCTGCGGAGTCGACTGGGTTCCGTGGAAGGGGCACCCGCAGGGCGTCAACGTCCACCGGGTGGATCTTCGCAAGAAGAAGTTCGAGGACGTGGTTCGGACCGAGGCTCCCGACGCGGTGGTCCACATGGGGTTCATTCGTCACTTCCGGGGCGAAGAGCGTCGGCGCCACGACGTGAACGTGCGGGGCACCAAGCAGCTGCTCGATCACTGCGCGAACTACGGCGTCAAGAAGCTGGTGGTCGTATCGAGCAGCTACGTCTACGGCGCCTTTCCCGAAAACCCCTTCTACATGAACGAGGACTACCCACTCTCGGCCAGCCGCTCCTACCCGGAGATTCGCGATCTGGTGGAGGTGGACACGCTCGCCTCGGCCTTCATCTGGAAGTACCCGGAGATTCGCACCTCGGTGCTACGGCCGGTGAACGTCCTCGGTCAGTTCGTCCACTCCATGATCGGCCAGTACCTGCGACGGGACCGGCAGCCGACCATGATGGGATTCGATCCCATCATGCAGTTCATGCACGAAGAGGATCTCTGCGAAGCGATCACCCTGTCCCTGGAGAAGAACCTGCGAGGGGTATTCAACGTCACGGGGTCCGGTCAGGTTCCACTGCACACCGCGATCCGGGAGACAGGCGGGCGGGCGATTGCACTCCCCGAGCCGCTCGTCCGCCCGCTCTTCCACCGCATGTTCCGCCTGGGGCTGTGGCCCTATCCTGCGGGCGCTTTCGACTATCTGAAATATCCCGTGACTCTGTCGGGAAAGCGCTTCAAGGAGGCGACGGATTTTCGTCCGCTCTTCGGTCTCGAGGAGATCTTCCAGGGCATTCGCCGCTGAGACCAGCGAGGCGAAGCGGACGGGGGCTCGATGGTGGCGCAAAGATCCGGAGTGATGGGAGCCGTCCGAGATCTCGCCCTCGGTCTGGCGATCGCACTGGCGGCTGCCTGTAGCGGCGGGCCGGCGCCCGCTCCCGGCGGGTCCTCCCGGCCGATCGGCGGACTCGACGACGCGTCGTTCCAGTCTCCCGGCCGCCCGGACCATGTGATCCTGATCTCGGTCTCGGGACTCACGCCGGAGCTCTATCTGGAGAAGGCGACGCCGATGCCGGTCCTGGCGGAGCTGGCGCGCGCCGGGGTCGCGGCGGAGTTCGTCGAGAGCGTGGCTCCCGCCGCGGTCTATCCGGTCCACACCAGCCTGGTGACGGGCCGGCCGCCGAATCACCACGGTGTACCCGCGGACCAACTGCTCGGCGATCGCGGTGTGCGGCGCGCGCGTTACTGGCACGCGAGCTACGTGCAGGGCGCCACGCTGTGGCAGAGCGCGATGGACGCGAGGATCGGCGTGGCCGCCCTGGACTGGCCGGCCACCGTGGGTGCCGCCATCCCGCTCCTGCTGCCGGACATTCTGCCGACCCGGCGAGGGGAGCGCTGGATCGACCTGCTCCCCGGGACGACGACCCCGTGGCTCCTGCAGATCGTCCGGGGCAGCCCGGAGGAGCTGGCCGCCAGCGGAAGGCCCGGAGCCCTCCGGGACGCGCTCCTCGTCGAGCTCGCCTGCAAGGTGATCGCGTCCGAGCCTCCCCCCGGCCTGATTCTGCTTCGCCTCAGCCAGACCGACCCCGTCCTCCAGATGCAGGCGCCCGACTCGCCGCAGGTCCGGGAGGCGTTTGCCCGCGTCGACGCCGAGCTCGACCGCCTGCTGGGCTGCCTCGCCGAGGCCGATTCCCTCGCCCGCACCGCGATCGTGGCGGTGGGCGATCGCGCGCTCTTGCCGGTGCACACCGCGGTTCGCCCCAACGTCGTCCTGGCGCGGGCCGGTCTCCTCGGCGTCGGGGCTTCTGGACCGATCCGGAGCTGGAGCGCCGTGGTGCGCTCCAACGGAGGATCCGCCTTCGTCTACGCCCGCGACGAGCGCTCCGCAGTGGACGCTCGCAATGCGCTCGAGGCCGAGGCGGAGCAGAGCGGCGCATACCGGATCGTCTCCGCCGACGAGATGATCCGACGCGAGGCGGATTCCGAAGCCTGGTTCGGACTCGACGCCCGCCCGGGCTTCGCCTTCGAGGATTCGGCTCGCGGTCCTCTGCTGCGAGCGTCGCCGCGCCGCGCCGCCGGGGGCTGTCTCGAACCCCCGCCCGATGTGGGCCCGGGATTCGTCGCCTACGGCCGGGGCGTGCGGCGCAATCTTCGGATTCCCGAGATCGGTCAGCTCGACATCGCGCCGACCATCGCCGAGCTCCGCGGTCTCGAGCTGCCGGGAGCCCGGGGTCGGGCCCTGGTCGGCCTGCTGCACCTGCCGGCCGATCCCAGGTCGTCCGAGGCGGCTGGCGGCGCCCGTGGAGGAGATCTCCCGTGACGCTCGATCCCGGCTGGTGTCTGGTGCTCGGCGCGTCGAGCGGATTCGGCGCCGCGGCGTCGATCGCCTTTGCGCGGGCCGGTCTCGACGTGGCGGGCGTTCACCTGGACCGCCGCGCCACGCTGCCGAACGCGGAGGCGGTGGTGAAGGCCGTCGAGGCCTGCGGGCGCCGCGCGCGCTTCTTCAACACCAACGCCGCGAACGAGAAGCAGAGAGCCGAGGTGGTGAAGGAGCTCGAGGAGTGTCTGGCCGAGGGCCCGAAGATCCGGGTCCTGCTCCACTCGCTGGCATTCGGCACCCTCCGGCCGTTGGTGGCGCGGGAGGAGGCCGACGCGGTCAGCCCGAAGCAGATGGCGATGACGCTCGACGTGATGGCGACCAGCCTCGTCGACTGGACCCAGGCGCTGCTGGCGGCGGATCTGCTGGAGCGCGAGGGGCGCGTCTTCGCCATGACCAGCGAAGGGGGAAGGCGCGCGATCCCCTCCTATGGTCCCGTGGGAGTGGCCAAGGCCGCGCTCGAGGCGGTGATCCGTCAGCTCACCCTGGAGCTGGCGCCGCTGGCGATCACCGCCAACGCGATCTGCGCCGGCGTCACCGAGACGCCGGCCGTGGCCAAGATTCCGGATCGCGAAGAGATGGTCGAGGCCTCGCGGCGCCGGAATCCACGCGGTCGGCTCACCACGCCCGAGGACGTCGCAAGCGTCCTCGTGGCCCTCTCGGACCGAGGGTGCGGCTGGGTCTCCGGCAACGTGATTCGGGTGGACGGCGGCGAGGGCATCGTCTGACTCCGCGCTGCTCGCTGCGACGACCGGGAACGCGGTAGACTCACCTGGCGCACCCCAGGAGCTCGCCGTCATGTCCGGTCCCGCCGCGCACGAGAAGCCCATCGAGATCGAGCTCAATCCGCGTGAGCAACGCTTCTACGACCGCATCCGGAGTCGGGTGGCGGCTCCGCAGCCGGGTGAGAGGAGCGGCCTCCGGGACACGCTCCTGCTGCTCCCCGACCTCAGCGCGCTGCTGCTGCGCCTGCTGCGCGATGATCGGGTGTCGATCGGGGACAAGGGGATCGCGCTGGCCGGGATCGCCTACGTGCTGTCGCCAATCGACCTGATGCCGGAGTTCCTCTTCGGACCGCTCGGACTGCTGGATGACCTGGTGGTGATTGCGGCCACCCTCTCGCGCCTGGTGAACCACGTTCATCCCGACGTGGTTCGCTCCCACTGGTCGGGCCAGGGAGACGCCCTCGAGGTGATTCAACGGGTAAGTGGCTGGTGCGAGCAGCAGTTCACCGGTCGTCTCCAGCGCGTCGTCCGCCGCCTGCTCCGCGCGTAGCGGGGACTCCGACTCCGGGAACGGCCTTTTCGAACTTCGCTCGCCTGCGGCACTCGGGAAAAAACTGCGCACACCAGCCTTCTGAACTTCGCTCGGCTGCGCCTCGCTGCGCGCGCCTCCGGCGCTTGCCTAGAAGCGATCCTTGAGCGAGCGGCGGCGCGCCAGCTCGTCGACGCTGCCGGCCCGCATGAAGGGGTTGATGGCGTGCTCTTCCCCGATCATGGTGGGGACCGTCATCTCCGCGGGCGTGGCATCGTGCCAGTCGGGCGCGGCGTGAGATCGCACCTCCCGGGCACGGGCCAGCGCCTTCGCGATGGCCTCGTTCTCCGGCTCCACGTGGGCCGCGAACTCCAGGTTGCTCGTGGTGTACTCGTGTCCACAGAACACCCGGGTGTCGTCGGGAAGGACACCGAGCTTCTCGACCAGGGCGGTGAACATCATCGCGGCGTCGCCCTCGAAGAGCCGGCCGCATCCTCCCGCAAAGAGGGTGTCCCCCGAGAAGACGGCCTTCGCCTCGTCGAAGACGTAGGCGATGTGGCCGGAGGTGTGGGCGGGAACGTGAAGGATCCGCGCGCTCTGCTCGCCGACCCGGACCGCGTCTCCCTCCTCCAGTCCGTCGGTGAAGCCGGGGATGCGGCCTGCATCGGAGACATGCCCGAAGACGGGCACGCCGTAGCGCTCGGCGAGGGCGGGGTTCGCCCCGCAGTGGTCGGCGTGGTGGTGGGTGGTGAGCAGCTTGGTGACCCGAGCTCCCTCGGATTCCACGCGCGACACCACCGGGTCGACCTCGGGCGCGTCGATCACCGCGGCGTCACCGGTGGCCTCGCAGATCACCAGGTAGGTGTAGTTGTCATTCAGGGTGGGGATGCGCTCGATTCGAAGTCCCATATCGGCGCACCCTAGCAGATCGCTCAGAGCAGCCGCAGCTGATCCTTCGCGGGAACCACCTCGTCTGCCGGCGCTCCAGAGGCCTCCGTCACCTCGGTCTCATGCTTTCGAAAGACGGGGCAGATCTCCTTGAAGTCGCACCAGTCGCAGAGCGGCCCGGGGTTGGGAAGCCAGTCTTTCTCGTCGCGAATCCGATCGATCTGCGCCACGGTCTCCGCGCGCAGATCGGCGAGCTGCTCCGGGGTGCGCACCGAGGAGCGCAGCTGGTTCGACAGGACGTAGTGCCAGACGAGCCGGACCTCGCCCGCTTCACCCAGCTCCTCGCGAATGCCGATCTCGTAGAGGGCGAGCTGTTTGTCCCGGTCCAGCGCGGCCTGGGAAGGAACCCGGGCGCCCGTCTTGAAGTCGTGGATCTCGAGTGCGCCGTCCGGAGCCCGGACCAGCCGGTCGATGATCCCGCGGATCTTGCAGTCCCCCTGCTCGTCGATCGCGAAGCGGATCCGCTTCTCGAGGCCCAGGGTCTCGTCGGCGTCGAAGGGGTAGTGGCGCCGGTAGTAGTTCTCCAGGCAGCGCGCACCGTTGCTGCGATAGAAGCCCGGCTCGGTACCGGAACGCACGATTCGGATCCGATCGGGTTGGAAGCGCTCCTCCCAGTTGCTCCGGTAGCGGTGCAGGACGCGGTCGAGCGAGGGAACCTTCCCCTCCGCCACGAAGACGTAGAGCCTCTCCAGGATCTCGTGGACCTGCTTGCCCGTGAAGGCTTCGATCCCCTCGACATCGACTCGGATCTTCTCGACGTAACGAAAGTGGTACTGCTTCGGACAGGTCTCGAAGCAATTCAGGCTGGAGTGGCTGAAGATCTTCTGCACGGCGGCGAGTATACGCAGTGAATCCTCCCCGTGCCCCGGCGACTCGAAGGTGAGCATGAGGGGGGAGCGCGTTAGAATCGAAGCAGGGGAGAACTCGTCGCGAATGAGGACGGTCGGATTCGGCTTGGTGCTTCTGCTCGGCATCGCCTGGGCGCTTCCGGCGCCGGGCGCGGACGAGGAGAGCGGTTGGGGTTATCGGCTCTCCCGGGAGGTGATGAGCCCCTACTGCCCGGGCCGGGCCCTCTCCGATTGCCCCAGCCCACCGGCGGCCGAGCTTCGCGAGTGGATCGTGGAGCAGGAGAACGCCGGCGTGTCGCGGAGCGAGGTCGAGCAGGAGCTCTTTCGCGTCTTCGGCGATCAGCTTCTTCAGGCGCCGCGAGCCGAGGGGATGGGGCTCATGGCCTACCTGATCCCCGCCGCGGCCTTCACCGCCGGTGCCGTGCTGGTGGTCCTCTTCCTCCGCCGCCAGAAGCTGGCGATCGACGGCTCGGACACCGCCGTCGGCGTGCCGCGGGATCCGGAGCTGGAGCAGCTGGTGGACGAGGAGCTACGGCGGGGCTGACCAGGCGGATCGACCCCCGGACCGCGAGGCGGCCCGGTGAGAGAAGCGGGCTAGGGGTCCAGCTCGATCAGCGCTGCGTCGGTGAAGTCGACGGGGACCCGCTCTGCCGTCGTCGATTGCGACTCGGCGATCCAGACGTCGCCGCGATGCGCTCCGGGAAGCCGCAGCGAGAGGACGTGACCGCTCCCCGGGAGGGTGCGAAGGCTCGCGACCTCGAGCGTTCCCATGCCGATGTGAAGCGAGGAGCCGATCACCTGGGCGGAGTCCGCGGGCGGCGTGAGGGCGATGACCCTGCAGCCGCCGGGCGGGACGCTCCGGGGCGGGATACCGTCGCGCAGGAGCCCGAGGGGTCGGTTCTCCCAGAAATCGTAGCCATGAAAGGGGCCGCGATGGCCGAGCACCCGGAAGGGAACGCCGAGCTGGGTGCGCTCCGCCTCCGGGTTGATCAGCAGGACGGCGAGCTTGCCACCGACCAGCGGCGTCACCAGGACTCCCCTGGCGGGTGACGCGTCGGCCTCGCGGGCGAGGGGTGGGAGGATCCGCTCGAGGATCGCGAAGCGTTCGTCCTCCAGGTCGTCGAGATCATCCGCGAGCGTGAGCAGACCGCCCGCCAGGCTCGCGATCGACGCGCGTGCTCGCGCCTCTGCCAGGGAGCCGTCGGCGACTCGAAGGGGGCCCGGTGCCAGCAGCCAGAGGCGCTGGTTGGTGAAGGCGAGGTCGAGGGCTCGAACGCCCGGTGGGAGGCTCTGGTCCGCGCCGCGCGCGTCGGCGAGCCCCACCGAGGCGCCGAAGGGAGCCCGGCTCGCCACCAGCAGCGCGCCGGGCTCGAGTCGCTCCCGCGCCCCGGCGAGCTTCGCGCGGTAGCTCGGCACGTCCCTCGCGTCCGGCTTCTCGAGCACCTGGACCTCGTCCCGCTGCAGACCCGAAAGCCGATCTCCACGGCGCGGCGGGGACCAGGTGACGGCGCCACGCCGGGGCACGCGGGAGTCCATCTCCACGCCGGTTCGCCGCGCCCAACCCACCAGCAGCGCGCTCTTTGTGGGGCCGACCGCGAGCCAGGCCCGATCCGACTCGATGACCTCGCCCGGTGCCAGCACTCGATCGCCCAGGGCGTTCACCGCCCGGAGCGCGGTGGCCTCGGAGTCGCGCAGCGAAAGCTCCCAGCGCGTCCAGGCCAGCCGCGCCGTGGTGAATCCGAGCAGTCCGCAGAGCTCACCTCCCAGATCCAGCAGGAGCAGCGACTCGGGCGGCTCGCCTCCGCGCGGGTCCTCGGTCAGGGGAAGCCGCGCGCGGACGACGGGGCCGGCCAGCGAGATCCGGGCATCCCCTTCGGCCCGGATCGACAGGGGGTGGAGGGCGTCCAGGCGGAGCGCCTCGCTCCCGCGGTTCTCCACGCAGAGGCTCGCCGCGATGCCCGGTTCGCCGCGGGGGATCTCCAAGATCCAGCGCAGTCCGATCCCGGGGCGCTCCCAGGCCTGCATCTCGACGCGATCAGCGGGACCGGTGGGCCCCTTCACCTCGCCGACGGCGTGGACTTGCGCCCCGCGGGTGAGGAGCGCTGGTCTGGGGTCGGCGGAGAGGTCCGGGCGCAGACCCTCGAGGACGAGGGCCCCGCGTGGGTCGCGCAGATCGACCCGCATCGCCCGCGGATCGATTCGCACCCGCAAGGCCTGGTTCTCGATCTCCAGCTCAGCAGCCACCGCACGCACCGTTATACTCGCGCTCGTGAAGATCTACACGCGGCGCGGTGATCGGGGTGAAACGGATCTTCTCGGTGGCCCCAGAGTGGCCAAGGATCACCTTCGGGTCGAGGCCTACGGAGCGGTCGACGAACTCAACGCCGCACTCGGCAGCGCTCTGGCCCAGACCACACACGAGGACATCCGCGATCTCGGCCACTCGATTCAGGAGACCCTGTTCGAGCTGGGCGCCTACCTCGCCTCCCCGGACGCTCCCACGGGGAAGAAGAGCCGAGCGCGAGAGATCTCGGCCGCGGAGGTCGAAGCGCTCGAGACGCACATCGATTCCCTCGAGAAGGAGCTCGAGCCGCTGCGCCAGTTCGTGCTGCCGGGCGGGACACCGACCGCGGCGGCCTTTCACCTGGCCCGCACCGCGTGCCGCCGCGCCGAGCGACAGGTCGTCAGCCTGGATCGCGAGGATCCCCTGGATGCCCTCGCGCTGCGCTACCTGAATCGGCTAAGCGATCTGCTCTTCGTGCTGGCCCGTGTCGAGAATCGGCGCGCCGGGCTCGGCGATCGGCAGTGGGCCGGACGGAGTCGCTGAGCCGATGTAGCGAGCCGGCTCCTCGAGCTTGATCCGGATCCTCGTGGCGACGGCGAAGGTCGCGATCAGCTCGAGCACCAGCAGCCAGAAGATGAAGCGCCGCACGCCCTTCATCGTCCACCCTCCGACTCCGCCGCCAGCTCCACGATCTCCTCCATGATCCGGTTCATGTCGAAGTCCTTCGGGGTGTAGACGCGCCTCACGCCGAGCCGGCGGAGCGACTCGGCGTCCCGCTTCGGAATGATGCCGCCCACCACGACTGGGACGCCGGCGAGGCCGAATCTCGCCAGGCCCTCCATCAGCTCGGCGAGGAGAACCTCATGGGACCCGGAGAGGATCGAGAGACCGATGAGGTCGACGTCTTCCTCGCTCGCGCACTTGACGATCTCGTCCGGCGTGAGCCGGATTCCCTGGTAGATGACCTCCATCCCCACGTCCCGGGCCTTGACGGCGATCTGCTCCGCTCCATTGCTGTGTCCATCGAGGCCGGGCTTGGCGACCAGGATCCTGGGCGGCCGACCCAGCCGCAGGGAGAGCTCGCGCACCCGGCGCAGGGTCGTCTCGCCGGCGCTGGTGGTGATCCGCCGCGTGCTCGCCCCCAGTCCCGTCGGGGCCCGATACTCGCCGAAGATGCGCCGCAGCGTATCTGTCCACTCACCGGTGGTGACCCCCGCGTGGCCCGCGCGGATGGAGGGGGGCATCACGTTGCCTCCGCCCTGCAAGGTCTCCCGCAGGTTCGCCAGGGCCGCCTCCACCTCCCGCTGGTTGCGTCGCCCGCGGAAGGCCCGGAGCCGCTCGATCTCCTCCCTCTCGGCGCTCTCGTCCACCCTGAGGGCGACCTGCTCCCCATTGGTCAGCGGAGAGGGCTCGGCCTCGGTGAACTCGTTGACTCCGACGACGGTCCGCTCGCCGGACTCGATGGCCCGAAGTCGCCGGGTGTGGGATTCCACCAGGCGTTGCTTCATGTAGGCGTTCTCGACGGTGGCCACGGCTCCGCCCATGTCGAGCACGCGCTGCAGCTCCTCCCACGCGGCCTCCTCGAGCTCGCGGGACTTGGCCTCCACCACCGGGGAGCCGTCGAAGAGATCCTCGTACTCGAGGAGGTCGGTCTCGAAGGCGAGGATCTGCTGGATGCGCAGCGACCACTGCTGGTCCCAGGGGCGCGGCAGCCCCAGGGCTTCGTTCCAGGCGGGCAGCTGCAGGGCCCGGCAGCGCGCCTTCTTCGAGAAGGTCACTCCAAGGGTCTCGAGCACGATGCGGATCACGTTGTTCTCGGGCTGGGCCTCGGTGAGGCCCAGGCTGTTGACCTGGATGCCGTAGCGGAAGCGGCGCAGCTTGGCGTCCGCGACGTGGTAGCGCTCCCGGCCCAGCCGGTCCCAGAGCGCCACCATCGCACGCCCCTTGCAGATCTCCTCGACGAAGCGGATGCCCGAGTTCAAGAAGAACGAGATGCGTCCGAAGATCCGGGGGAGCGCCCCTTCGGGGATATCGCCCCGGGCGGACAGCGCATCGAGCACGGCCACCGCGGTGGCGAGCGAGTAGGCGATCTCCTGTACCGGGGTCGCCCCGGCCTCCTGGAGGTGATAGGAGCAGACGTTGATGGGATTCCATCGGGGAATCGCGTCCACGGCATAGGCGACCAGGTCACAAGTCAGTCGAAGCGATGGCTCGGGCGGGAAGACGTAGGTCCCGCGCGAGAGGTACTCCTTGATGATGTCGTTCTGGGTGGTGCCCTGGAGAAGCTTCGGGTCGACGCCCCGGCGCTCCGCCGCCGCCACGTAGAGCGCGAGAATCCAGGCGGCGGTGGCATTGATGGTCATGGAGGTATTCGTGCCGTCCAGGGGAATCCCGCGGAACAGCGTCTCCATGTCCTCGATGTGGGCGACGGGAACGCCCACCTTGCCGACCTCTCCGCGCGCCAGGGGGTGGTCGCCGTCGTAGCCGGTCTGGGTGGGCAGATCGAAGGCCACCGAGAGGCCGGTCTGCCCCCGGCGGAGGTTGGTTCGGAAGAGCTCGTTGCTGGCCCGGGCGGAGGTGTGTCCCGAGTAGGTGCGAAAGACCCAGGGCCGCTCCCGCTCCACCGCGCCGGAGGCCGTTCTCTCCGGATCGCTGGCCTTTCCCCTCATCCTTGCTCCGCCTTCTCAAGTATCTGAAATCACTGGCCTTCCAGGATTCTCCCGGGCGTGGCATGCTCCTCTGCCATGCTGCACAGCCTCGACCACGTGATCATCCTGGTTCGCGATCTCGCCGCCGCCTCCCGCACCTACGCGGCGCTGCTGGGTCGGCGTCCCTCCTGGCGCGGAGAGCACCCCGCGCTGGGCACCGCCAATGTCCTGTATCGGCTCGACAACACCTATCTGGAGCTTCTCTCTCCCCAGTCGCAAAGCAAGCTGTCCGCGCCGCTTTGGTCGCGCCTGGAGGAGAAGGGCGAAGGCCCGATGGGGCTCGCCCTGGGGACGGAGGACGCCGAGCTCTGTCGGGCGGCACTGGCGGAGAGGGGACTGCACCCGGTCGTCCCGGAAGTCGGACTCGGCCGGGACTCCGACTCCGGTGCCATTCGCGAGTACCAGACCGTGCTGCTCCCCCCTGATGAGACCCGCGGCGTGCCGCTCTTCGCGATTCAGCACCGGAGCCCTCCCGATCTCCTGCCCCCTGCCGAGGTGGCGGCCGCGGCCGCCAGCGCAGTGGCGGGCGTGGACCACGTGGTGGTGCGCACCCCCGACGCCGAGGCGGCGAAGCAGCTCTACGGCGAGCGGCTGGGGATCCGGCTCGCCCTCGATCGGAGCTTTCCCGAGTGGGGTGCGCGGCTTCTGTTCTTCCGTATCGGCCGAGTCACCATCGAGCTCGCGGCCTCTCTGGTCGAGGAGGCGAAGGGCGGGGCAGAGGATCATCTGTGGGGGATCGCCTATCGCGCCCTGAGCGCTGATGCCGCGCGCGATCGGCTGGCGGGGGAGGGCTTCGACCTCTCCGAGGTCCGCCCGGGTCGCAAGCCCGGCACCCGAGTCTTCACGGTCCGCTCCGAGACCCACGGGGTGCCGACGCTGATCCTGGAAACGGGCCGGAAAAAGAACGCGCCGGCGGTCGATGGGGAAACCGCCAGCGCGCTGTGATTGCCCCTTCCCAAGGAGGCATCTCACAGGTGTGTGCCTGCAATCGCCGTGCCGTTTCTGCCCCGAGGGGTCTGCCCCTCAAGTTGCTGATTCTGTAGGGACTTCCCGAGAGGGGACGCAAAGCTGTGGCGTTCCTGGAAGGAAAGTCCGTTCCATCGCGGAAATCTTTTTCCCAATTGGGCCGCACTTCGGGCGGATCTCCCGAGCTGCTACCCTCTCTCCCCTACATCCGGCCGCCCCGCCGCGGCCGCGCCCGAAGAACCCGAGGTTGCTCGCATGTTCGCGTCAGAGGCACTCGAAGAGGCCTTCCCCGAGGATCTCGAAGGCCAGATCCTCCAGCTCAAGAAGGATCAGAACGCGATCCTGCTGGCCCACTTCTACCAGGACTCCGAGATCCAGGATCTGGCCGACGTGGTGGGCGATTCGCTGGCTCTGGCCCAGGCGGCCACCCGGGTCGAGAGGGACGTGATCGTCTTCGCCGGGGTCCACTTCATGGCCGAGACCGCGAAGATCCTGAATCCGAGCCGCAAGGTGGTGGTGCCGGATCTCGAGGCGGGCTGCACACTGGCCGACGGCTGTCCTCCCGATGAGTTTCAGGCCTTCATCGAGAAGCATCCCGGCGCCAAGGTGATCTCCTACATCAACTGCTCCGCGGAGGTGAAGGCGCTGAGCGACATCATCTGTACCTCCGCCAACGCGGTGAAGGTCCTCCAGCATTACGACGGAGAGCCGGTGATCTTCGCTCCCGACCGACACCTGGCGCGCTTCGCCGGCAAGGAGGCCGGACGGGACGACCTGATCGTGTGGCCGGGCACCTGCGTCGTCCACGAGCAGTTCAGCGCGAAGCGCCTGGCGCAGCTCCGGGTGCGCTATCCCGACGCCGACGTCCTGGCTCACCCCGAGTGCGACGAGGCGATCCTCGATCAGGCGGACGTCATCGCCTCCACCACCGGGATCATCGCGGGGGCGCTCGAATCCGCGGCCGAGGTGCTGATCATCGCCACCGAGGACGGCGTCTTCCACCAGATCGAGCGGAAGCTCGAGGCGAAGGGGATGAAGAAGCAGCTGATCCAGGCCCCGGGCATGGACGAGAGCTGCGCGTGCAACCGCTGCCCCTACATGCGCCTCAACACACTCGAGAAGCTCTACCTCTGCCTCCGGGATCTGCGCCCGGAGGTCACGGTTCCCGAGGAGATCCAGGTCCGCGCCCGCAAGCCGATCGAGCGGATGCTGGAGATCTCCTGACCGTTGAACTTCGCTCGGCTCCGCCTCGCTGCGCGCGCAGCTCGCTGGTCGCGAGCCGCGCTTGCCGCTAGGAAAGAAACCTTTCCAGCAGCTGCGAGGCGATGACCTCGGCTCCGTTCGCCGCGGGTGTCTGCGCGGGAAGGGGCTGGGCGAGCAGTGCGTCGAGGTGCTCGCGCCAGCGTCCGGCGAAGAAGTCGTCCCGGGGGATGGCGCGGGCGCAGCCGTCTCGCGCCAGGCCCTGCTCCAGGGCCGGGCCTTCGGTCCAGTCGGCCCGGGACAGGTAGAGGAACCGGGTGCGCTCCGCGATCACCTCGGCCGCGGTCCCGTATCCCGGCTTGCCGATCACCGCGTCACAGGCAGCGGCGAGCTCCTCGTGGGGAATCGACGAGGGCGTGGGAAGCCTGCGCCAGTCGCCCCGGAAGCCTCTCGGCTTCTCCGCGAAGGCGAGAAACAGGTAGCCCTCCATCTCGGCAGTCTCGGGGGCACGGAGCGGTCCGCTGTCGAACCCGCCGAAGGAGACCAGCACCACCGGACGCCGCTCGTCGTCCGCGATTCCCAGCTGGCGACGCACCAAGGCGCGGGGAAGGCGCGAGCGACGGGTGAGGAGCGGGACGTCGACGATCACCGGAAACGCGCCGAGGTCTCCGTGCATGGGCAGCCGGAATACGCACTCCGCCTTTCCGTAGGCCTCGGCGTAGCGGCGGATCAGCGGTCGCAGACGGGGCTCGTGGTCGGCATAGCCGGCGAGGATCCAGTCCCAGCTGAAGTTGGAGACGCCCACCGCCGGGATCCCCGCGGCCGCGGCCGCGTCGATGGCGAGCGGGGGGATGTCGGAGAGCACGACCCTGGGAGCGATGCGCTCCAGCAGCTCCGCCTCCCGGCGGAGGAGCGTCTCCCAGCCGTCTGCGAACTCCTCATGGGCCTGGACCGTCGCCGCGAGATCCACGTCGAAGGCGTTGCGCTGGACCATTCCCGGATCGATGGCAACCGTCGAGCAGGTGACGTCGGAGACCCGGTCCTCGAAGATCCAGTGGGGTGCCGCGCTGCGCACGTGGATCCGCAGCGGGTCGGGCGAGATCCCCCGCAGCGCCTCGACCAACGCAGCGCTGCGGGTCGCATGGCCGAATCCGTGTCCAGAGACGTAGAAGAGCAGATCCGCGGCGTCGATCGGTTTGCCCACCCTGCACAGCTCGCTTCCACTCGTCCTGTCGCAAGCCGCCGGATCCTAATGGCTTTTCAGGACCCCTTCAAGCATCGCCGGGGTCCGCAAGAAGCCCGTCACGCCTGCGAAAAGCCTGCGCGCCTGCTACCTAATGTGGCGTACATTCGGCTCTGGGGGGAAACCATGAGTGAAGGTCCGGTCGAGGCGCAGGAGTCGTCGCAGGAAGGTTCCAGCACGGGGCTCGATCCCAATCTCGCGGGTCTGCTCTGCTATCTGCTGGGATTGATCACCGCCATCGTCTTCATCATCATCGAGAAGGAGAACCGCTACGTGCGGTTCCACGCCTTCCAGTCGCTGGCCGTGTTCGGCGCGCTCTTCGTTCTGTCGTTGGTCGCGGGCATCATCCCGGTGGTGGGAACCCTGGTCAGCATCCTGCTGGCCCCGGTGGGCCTGATCCTCTGGATCCTGCTGATGGTCAAGGCCTACCAGGGGGAGCGCTTCAAGATTCCCGTGGCCGGGGACTGGGCCGAAGACCAGAGCGGGTAGCCCGGCTAGAGATGGGCAGGGAACTCTCCGCCATGAGGGATCTCTCCCCGAACGCCAGGCGCGTGCTCGAGGCTCGTTACCTCGCTCGCGACCCGGCCGGTCACGTGGTGGAGGGCTATCCCGATCTCTGCCGGCGCGTCGCCAGCGCGGTGGCCGCGGCGGAGAAGGAGTTCGGCGGAGATCCCGACCGGACCGCGGAGGCATTCCATCGACTCCTGCTCTCCCGGGAGTTTCTTCCCAACAGCCCCACCCTGATGAATGCGGGGACCCCCTGCGGCCAGCTGGCGGCCTGCTTCGTCCTGCCCATCGACGACTCCATGGACGCGATCTTCGAGGCCGTCAAGCGCATGGCGGTGATCCACCAGCTCGGAGGGGGGACCGGCTTCTCGTTCTCGTCGATTCGACCGCGGGGTGACGCGGTGCGCGGCATCCCCGGGATCGCCGCCGGCCCGGTGGCATTCCTGGGCGTCTTCGACGCGGCGACCGCGGCCGTCAAGCAGGGCGGACGCCGCCGGGGCGCCAACATGGGGGTGATGCGCGTCGACCACCCCGACATCCTCGAGTTCGTTCGGGCGAAGACGGATGCCAGCCACATCACCAACTTCAATCTGTCGGTGGGCGTCACCGACGCCTTCATGAGGGCGGTCGAGGCCGGCAAGCGCTTCGATCTCAGGAACCCGCGGGACGGCATGACGGTCGGCAGCCTCGACGCCCGGGAGCTGCTCGGGGAGATGGCGGAGAACGCCTGGGCCGGGGGAGATCCCGGCGTGATCTTCCTCGACACGCTGAACCGCGACAATCCGACGCCTCATTTGGGATCGCTCCAGTCGACCAACCCCTGTGGAGAGCTGCCCCTGCTGGACGACGAGAGCTGCAACCTCGGCTCGATCCGTCTCGATGCCTTCGTGTGCGAAGATCGGATCGACTGGGAGCGGCTCGACGCGACCACGGACCTGGCGGTTCGCTTCCTCGACGACGTGATCGAGGTGAGCGAGTACCCCTTCGCCGAGATCGCCGCGGCGAGCCGGGGCAGCCGCAAGATCGGCCTCGGGGTGATGGGCTTCGCCGACCTCCTGGTGGATCTCGGCATCCCCTACGACTCGGCCGCGGCCGTGGAGACCGCCGAGCGGCTGATGGAGAGGATCCACACCCGCGCTCGGCGAGCCTCGACGGAGCTCGCCCGCGAGAGAGGCGTCTTCCCGAACTACGCCGGATCCAGGGCCGAGCGCGTCGGAGACCCGCTTCGCAACGCCACCCTCACCTCGATCGCACCCACCGGGACGCTCTCCATCCTCGCGGGCTGCAGTGGCGGCATCGAGCCCTACTTTGCCCTGGCCTTCGTTCGCCAGGTGCTGGAGGGAGAACGTCTGCCGGAGACGAATCCGCGCTTCGAGGCGGCGCTGCGGCGGGCGGATGCCTGGAGCGAGGAGCTCGTCGAGCAGGTGCGTCGGACCGGCTCGGTGCGCGGCAATCCGGCCTTTCCCGAGCCGGTGCAGCGCCTGTTTCCGATCGCCGCCGACATCGCCCCCTCCGCGCATCTCGACGTCCAGGCCGCGTTCCAGCGCCACGTGGACAACGCCGTCTCCAAGACCATCAATCTGCCCAGCTCGGCGACGGTCGAGGAGGTGGGGCACATCTACGCCGATGCGTGGAGGCGCGGGCTCAAGGGGGTGACCGTCTTCCGGGAGGACAGCAAGGGCGTTGCGGCCCTCCTGCGGGGCACGGACGGCCATCTCGAGGCCTCGGCGGACTTCACCGGTCCCTGTAACACGGAGCGCTGTGACTGAAGGAGAATGGCAGAGGCATGGCCGGGCTTCCCGGTGCGCCGCTTGGACCTCGTGCTCCGGCTCGGATCCGTCCTTGACTCGATTCCTCGCTCGCTATCATAATGATCGTCGCGAGCCCGCGGAGAGGGCTGACGTGACAGGCCAATCGTCGGAGGGAGCCCATGGTCAGAGTTCTCCTATGCGTCGTCAGCCTCGGTCTACTGCTCCTCTTCGCGTCCGCCGCGCCCGGCCAGGTCTGCACGCGCTACGAGAATGGCCGGACCTACATCCTGCCCGGCTGCCGCGGACCGGCGGATCCGGGCGACGTGATCGATGTCGACGGCACCATCGGGTGGCCACGGGTACATCCCTTCCTCGGCAATTGGTGCAGCTCCATGCAGATCCTGTCCTGGAACCAGATGATGGGCCTGGTGGATGTGGATGGCACCCCTGCGGATCCAGGAACTCCCTTCACCGGCGGCGTGAGTGCGTTGGCGATGATGCAGTCCTGGTCACAGTCGACGCCCACGCCGCTCGTGCCGCTGGGGTCCGACCCGAATGATGGGCCTCCCCCCGTGGGTCTCGGCCCGATCGTGGAAGCCCCATTCACGCTCAGATTGACGGCCAGCTTCTCGAAGCCGCTCGCCAACGGCAGCCGGATCTCGAGGATCCGGATCACCAACAGGGACCTGATCGAGCAGTGGAAGGAGCAGCTCGGTGTGAGTGGGAGGAGGGCGCGGCTCGTGATCCGCCGCCATGTCGAGGACCTGGACGGGGAGGGGGCGCGGCTCTACCTGGTCCTGGATGGGGTGGACTACCTGGTGGACGGCTTCCTGGAGCCGCTTCCGCTCTCGAAGGCTTCTACGGAAGGGCCTCCGGTCACAGGCTGAGCCCCGACGGCGCGGTCTCCTGGTTCCACTTCCAGGAGGTGTCTGCACGGGCCCTGGGAAATCTGGAGGTGGACGGCTTCAGGATGTGCCTCTTCTCGCTCGACGAGGGTTGGTTCAAATCCTTGCCGATTCCACAGGGCGTCGGCCTCCTGTGTAGGAGGTTCACCTCGAAGGTGACGGGCGGGATGCGGATGTCCGAGCTCCCTCTCGAATCCCCCATGCTGGTCAGGGGCACCGTGTGGATTGGCGCGGAGAGGGTGTGGTCACCTTGAGGTTTCGGCTCGGTGCCGCCACTTCGCCGAATTCGAGCTGACGATCGAGGATGCGTCGCCGGATCCTACTCGCTGCGATGGGTGCGGCGGTGCTGCTGGTCGCCGCGTCATTCGCGATTCGCTCGAGGGACGGAACGGGTTGGCTCTGGTCTCCGGCGCGGATTTCTCCGCCAGCACCAGCACCGATGCGCTCTCCGCCCGCCGTCTCGCCTCCGGCAGCGGAGTTCTCCGGGTCCCCGCCGCTCCCTTCGCTCCCGGTTCCAGAGGTCCCGCCGGAGGTAGGCGGTGACTCGCGCCTGCCCGCGGAGCTGGCCGAGGCCGTTGCCCTCTACCGTGCCGCTGAAGACCGCGAGGAGAGAGAGCGGATCCTTCTCGAGCTGGCGCTGACCGATGAGCCGGAGTCGCTGTCGTTCCTCCTCGATGAGCTCGATCGAGCCGACCCCGAGGACCGCGAGAGCCTGCTCTCCGCCATCGTCCAGCTCGGGAGCCGCGACGCGGTTCCGCGTCTGCGCGCGCTGGCTCTCGCAGCGAGTTCCCAAGACGAGGCGCGACGCCTTACCGAGGCGGCCGACTACCTGGAGCTCCCATCGTTGACCGAGCTGCGCGGCGAGCTGCAGGATCAGTGACACATCTGTCATTCGTGGTATAGACTCCTCGGGTGAGTCCGGCCCTAGACACCGTTCTAGAGCGTGACAGAGGACGATTTCGATGGTCTTGAACGTCCTGCGGCCGCAGCTCTTGCAGGGGGCCGTCTTCAGTGCTCGGTTCGGAGCTTCGAGCGGGGTAGGGGAGCAGGACCCACGAGCGTAACGTCCTTCGAGGATCAGCGGCCGATGCCCCACATTTTCGTTCCCAAAGAGACCCAGGCAGGCGAGACCCGAGTGGCGGTGGTGCCCGAGACCGTGCAGCGCCTGATCCGGGACGGCTTCGCGGTCACCGTAGAGCGAGGGGCGGGAGACGCGTCGATGATCGCCGATGCGGCCTTCGAGAAGGCGGGGGCCACTCTCAGCGATGACACCGCAGCCTGTGGCGCGGCCGACATCGTCTTGAAGCTCCACCCCCCGACCCTCGAGGAAGTGGCCCAGGCGAAGGAAGGCAGCCTCCTCATCGCGCACCTCTGGCCCTTTGCCAACAAGGCGCTCTGCGAGAAGCTGATGGAGCGCCGGATCACCGTCTTCGCCATGGACCAGATCCCGCGCACCACCAAGGCTCAGTACATGGATGCGCTCTCCTCGCAGATGAACATCGCCGGCTACAAGGCGGTGATCATGGCGGCGGAGAAGTTGCCCAAGGTGGTGCCGCTGATGATGACCGCAGCCGGCACCATCAACCCGGCCAAGGTGGTGGTGATGGGTGCCGGCGTCGCCGGCCTCCAGGCGATCGGCACGGCGAAGCGCCTCGGAGCCGCGGTGGAGGCCACCGATGTGCGTCCGGAGGTGAAGGAGCAGGTGGAGTCGCTCGGCGCCAAGTTCATCGAGCCCCCGGGAACGGCGGTCGGCGAGGGCGGCTACGCGGGCGAGCAGTCCGAGGAGTTCCTCCAACAGCAGCAGGAGACGGTGCGCAGGCACCTGACCGCCGCCGACGTGGTGATCACCACGGCGCGAATCCCGGGCAGAAAGGCGCCGCTCCTGGTCTCCGCGAAGGTGGTCCAGGAGATGCGCCGGGGCTCGGTGATCGTCGATCTGGCCGCGGAGGAGGGCGGCAACTGCGAGCTCAGTGAGGCCGGCGAGATCGTCGAGAGGCACGGCGTGACGATCATCGGTATCGCCAACATCCCGGGGACGGTGCCGACGGACTCCTCCGCCGTCTACGCCAAGAACGTCTACAACGTGATGAAGCAGCTCTACCCGAAGGAGGCCGAGCTGAACCTGGACTTCGCAGACGAGATCAACGACGGCGCGGTCATCCTGCACGACGGAGCCTGTCGCTCGGAGAGGGTCCGCGAGGCTCACGGTTTCCCATCCCCCGCCAAGGAGTGAGCGGAGTCGCCATGCTTTCACCGCTTCTGGTCGCACTCTACGTATTCGTGCTCGCCATCTTCGTCGGGCGCGAGCTCTTGACGAAGGTTCCGCACACCCTCCACACGCCGCTGATGTCCGGAGCCAACGCGATCTCCGGCATCACCATCGTGGGCGCGCTGACCTGTGCCAGCTTTGGCTCCAAGCTGGCGGCCATCATCGGCATGCTCGCGGTGACCGCGGCCATGATCAACGTGGTGGGTGGCTACCTGGTGACGGATCGCATGCTCAAGAAGTTCAGGCGGAAGGAGTAGGGGGCGCGCCATGGAGACTGCGATCCACATCATCTACATGGTGGCGTCGGTCCTCTTCATCGTCGGGATCAAGCGCCTCTCGGCCGTCAATACCGCCCGCAGCGCCAATGCCCTCTCGGCCTTCGCCATGTTGCTCGCCATGGTGGGGGCCTTGCTGGACGTCGCTCACCGCGGCGAGATCGGGTGGATTTGGGTCGGGATCGGCGTGGGCGCGGGCAGCGCGATCGGCGCCTACCTGGCGCTCACCGTGCGCATGGAGGGGATGCCCGAGCTGGTGGGCTTCTTCAACGGCATGGGCGGGCTGGCGTCGTCCCTGGTGGCCGTCTCCATGTCCGTCTTCATCTGGCTTGCCTGGGGAGAGGTGCTCTCGGCTTCGACGCTGGCCGAGGTGACCACCGTCGAGCTCGCGGGCCTGGCGCCAGCGGTGGTCGGTGCGGTGTCGACGGGTGCGCCGAAGCTCACCCCCGACAACGCCATCACCATCATCCTCTCGGTGCTGGTCGGTGGAGTGACGCTGACGGGATCGCTGGTGGCGTGGGCGAAGCTCAAGGGCGTGATGAGCGGCGGCCAGATCTTCCTGCCGGGTCACCAGGCCATCAATCTGGTGCTGTTGCTCACCGTGCTCGCCGCCGGAGGGGCGGCTCTCTTCGTCATTCCCATCGGCTCCATCAACCTCCTCTATCAGCTGCTCGCGGTGGCGGTGCTGGCCTCCTTCATTCTCGGAATCACCTTCGCCATCCCCGTCGGCGGAGCCGACATGCCGGTGGTGATCTCGCTCCTCAACTCCTTCTCCGGAATCGCCGCCGCGATGACCGGGTTCGTTCTCTACAACAACCTGCTGATCATCAGCGGATCGCTGGTCGGCGCCGCCGGGATGATCCTGACCATCATCATGTGCCGCGGAATGAACCGCTCGCTGGCCAACGTGCTCTTCGCCCGGTTCAGCCTGACGGGGAGCGGCGAGAAGGAGGAGTACGTCAACGTCAAGAGCGGTGATCCAGTGGATGCGGCGATCTCCATGGCCAACGCGAACAGCGTCATCATCGTTCCCGGCTACGGTCTCGCGGCCGGGCAGGCTCAGCACGCGGTGCGAGAGCTGCAGATCATGCTGGAGGAGCGAGGTGTCGAGGTGCGCTACGCCATTCACGAGGTGGCCGGACGGATGCCGGGCCACATGAACGTCCTCCTGGCCGAGGCCAACGTCCCCTACGACAACCTCTTCAAGCGCGAGGACATCGAGGCCGACTTCAAGAACAGCGACGTCGCCCTGGTGATCGGCGCCAACGACGTGGTGAATCCTGCTGCTCTGTCGGATGAAAACTGCCCGCTCTACGGCATGCCGATCCTGCCCGCCCACGAGTCGCAGCAGGCATTCGTCATCAAGCGCTCGCTGGCGGCGGGCTTCGCCGGGATGAAGAACACGCTCTTCGAGTCCGACAAGACGCTGATGGTCTTCGGCTCCGCCAAGGATGTGGTCAGCGGCATCACCCAGGAACTGAAGGAGCAGTAGCGCGGGTGGGCTTCACCCGCCCCGGGTTCGGGTGTTCTCCCGTTCGCAGAAGGCCCGGACCAGGTGCGGCGGGCCGGCGGCCATGAAGTCCTCGATCAGGGGATCCGCCTGGTTGTAGGCACGGGTGGAGCCGTCGAAGGTCGTGTAGATCCCCCCGGCCTCGCGTACCAGGACGTCGCCGGCGCACACGTCCCACTCGTTCTTGGGCGCCAGGGAGATGTTGAGATCGCCCTCTCCGCAGGCGATGCAGGCGAGCTTCCAGGCGATCGAGCCCACCGGGCGGAGCTCACCGAACCAGCCCTGGTGGTCTGCGAACTTGTCTCGGGAGATCTCGGTGCGACTCGCGATCACGACCGCGTCTTCGAGGAGCTGAACCGAAGAGACGCCGACGCGTTTCCCGTCTCGAAAGGTCCCGTCGCCCTTCGACGCCCAGACGGTGACGTTCGCCGCCGGGTTGTGGATCACGCCCGTCACCGGCTCGCCGTTCTCGACGAGGGCGATGGAGACGGCGAACTCGGGGATCTTCTTGGTGAACTCCTTGGTTCCGTCCATCGGGTCGACGATCCAGACGCGGCGCTTCAGGGTCCGCGCGGGGTCGCTCACGGATTCCTCGGAAAGCGCGCCGTCGTCGGGGAAGGCGGCCCGCAGGCGCGCGGCGATCGCCCGGTCGGATTCGAGATCCGCCACGGTGACCGGGTTGTCCTCGCTCTTCTCCCAGACCTCGGTGCCGGCGCGATAGTGATGAAGCAGGATCTCACCCGCCTCGCGGGCGGCGTCGAGGGCGACCTGCAGCTCGCGTTCGTAGGCCATCGGCGCGGAGTATAGGCGTTGCGCGGGCGCTAGCCCGCATCGGCGGGGCGCGCCACCAGCAGGGCCAGGGTGTGCTTGCGAGTGGCGAGGCGCGTCACACTCACGTCGACCCCCAGCACCTCACCCGCGCAGTCCACCATCTCCGAGACGAAACGCCGGGGATCGGCACCCTCGGCCACCGCATCGAGCCGGGTCCACCAGGCTTCACGGCTGGGCTCGGGCAGGAACGGGTTGATTTCCTTTCTCAGCAGCGCGTCCCGCGTCGTCCCCAGGAGGGCTCCGGCGGCGGGGTTGGCGTCGGCGATCCGGCCGGAGTTGACGTCGATGGCCAGGAATGCCTCGGCGATCCGATCGATCGCCGCGGAGACCGCTCGCCGCTTCGAGGTGCGGGGGGGGCCGCTGGCCTGGAGCGCCGGCTGTGTGGTTCGCAGGCTCATGCGGAAGCGGAGCAGGATCGGAACCAACGCCTCGCGCACCGAGGTGCCGTCGGGTCCGGCCGCCGCCGCCGCCGAGTCGACCCAACGGGAGAGAAGCATGGTGACGCGCCGCTCGTCGACGCGGATTCCGTCGAGCGCCGGCAATGCCCTATCACCGCGCCGCAACGCTGCGGCAGTAAAAGTGCGAAAGCGTCGCAGCGCCTCGGCCTCGGGAGATCCCGCCGCCGGCAACGTGTCCCCGAGGGACGCCGCCATCAGGCGTTCGATTGGATGTCGCTTCGCTACTAACCAGGTTGCCAGTTGTCTATTCATCTCGCGCCTCAGTCTAACGCGTCGTCGCGAGCTTGCCCCTCAATTGGCGCTGCCAACGAGCCGATACGGGGTTTGTGGCGAGTCCCCGGAAGGCACGACGGCTGATCATCTCGTACGCGCGACCGGAGGCGTACGTTCGGCTCGCGCGCGTGATCCTCGCGAGGATGGGATATCCGATCATCCCGGCGGAGGAGTGGGAAGACCTCCCGAGCGGCGAGCGGGTTCGCAATCCGGATCTGCGGATCGTGGACGAGCGCCAACTCGACCAGATCCCCGAGGACCCGGCCCATGCGATGACTCCGATGATCGTGCTCACCGGGCGCCAAGGAGTGAGCGGCACCGACACGCGCATCATCGGCGCGATCGCGCGGCCCGCCGGACTCCACGAGCTCTACCGGATGATCCAGCAGACCATCGAGGACGTCCCCCGATCATCGCCGCGGGTCGCGACCCACCTGCTGGCCCGCTGTCGGCACGGCGAGCACGAGTGGCGCGGCGCCGTGCTCTCGCTATCGGAGAACGGCTGCCTGCTGCGCACGCCGGAGCGCCTGGCGATGGGCAGCCAGATCGAGCTCGCCTTCGATCTGCCGCGAGTCGGTACCATCGAGACCAAGGCGGAACCCACCTATCAGCTGGTTCCGGATACGGGTCTGATCTTTCACCGGACTCCCGCCGTCTTCCGAGAAGCGATCCTCAGCTTCGTGGAGGAGTCCCTCGCGGTGATCTGATCTGCGCCCTCCTACTTTGCTCCTCTCACGCTCTTGAAGATGGGCATGTTGGCCTCGGTGGCGACGTAGATCACGTTGGGATTCTGGTTCAGCGTCTGGATCCACAGGTACTGCAGGTAGCGGTCCGAGAGGGTCTCGCGGATGATCTGCTGGGCCTGGGCGGCACCCCGGGCTCGCGCCACCTCGATCTCGGCGTCCTTCTCGGCCTGCTTCAGCTCGAACTGCTTCTGCTGGACCCGCTGCTCGGCGGTCAGCTTGGCCTCGATGCTCTCCTTGAAGCGCTGGGGCAGCTTGACGTCGCGGAGCAGCACGTCCACCACCTGGATGCCTCGGGGCTCCAGATTCTCCTGCAGGAATTCGCGGATCTTGCGGGCGATCTCCTTGCGTCCCTGCTCTGCGTAGATGTTCTTCACGGGATAGCCCGCCACCACGTCGCGGACCGCGTTGCGGAAGTAGGGAATCAGCAGCCGCTCGACGTACATGCGCTGGGTTCCGATGGTCTTGCGGATCTGCGGCGCGTCCTTGGACGTCACCTGGAAGAGCAGGGAGGTGTCGAGGCCGACGATCAGACCCTCGGAGGAGGGGACCTGCGCGGTCTCCTTCAGCTCCTGCAGTTTGACGTTCCAGGTCTCGATCTGTCGGGCCACCGGCACCACGAAGGCCACGCCCTGAGGAACCGGGTCGTCACTGATGGCTCCGAAGCTCTTGGATACTCCGACCTCACCGTCCTCGATCACCACACAAGCCGTCTGCAGCAGGGCAAGCGCGAGAATCAACAAGATCACTCTGGATTGCTTCATGGCTTCTCTTCTCCAATCTGGTCGTTCCCCGGAGAGAGGAGTGCAAAACGGCTCGCGCGTCAAGCGCGGAGATGGCAGCCATGGAGCGTCGGATCTCGAAGTGGGTGCGAATCACCTCGCAAACCCTGCCATCCGGGCCACCCTCTGCGTTACCCTGCGGAGCGGCCGCCAGCCGTTCCCGACATTCCCGACGGCGAGAGGAGAGACGGTGCCCGAGACCCTTTACACCGAGACCGAAGCGGGCGTGCGCTCCATCGTGCTTTGTCGCGCCGCCGAGTACAACACCATCACCCTGGTCTTTCGCGATGAGCTCGACGCGGCCATCGAGGCGGCGGATCGAGACCGCGAGGTGCGGGTGATCCTGCTCCGCGCCGAGGGGCCCGCCTTCTGCGCCGGATACGGCCTCGACTGGTCGACCGCCGCTCAGGCCCGGCTGGAGGGGAAGGCCGAGGACGGGGCGGAGGAGAGGGTCTGGGACTCGGTCGCCGACTTCCAGATGATGGGTCGCTTCGTCGAGACCTACATGAAGCTCTGGTATGCCAAGAAGCCCACCCTCGCGGCGGTTCAGGGGTGGTGCATCGGCGGGGGCACCGACCTGGTGCTCTGCGCCGACCTCATCGTGGCGGGGGAGGGCGCGAGCTTCGGCTATCCCCCGTCCCGGGTCTGGGGAACGCCGACCACCGCGATGTGGGTCTACCGGATGGGTCTGGAGCGCGCCAAGCGCTACCTGCTCACCGGGGACGAGATCAAGGCCCCCGAGGCCGCGGAGATCGGCATGATTCTCGAGGCGGTTCCCGACCGGGAGCTCCAATCCCACGCGCTGGCCCTGGCCCGGCGCATGGCGCGGCTTCCGCTCAACCAGCTGATCATGCTGAAGCTGCTCTGCAACCAGACCGTCGAGCACATGGGCATGAGCACCACTCGCACCCTCGGCACGCTGTTCGACGGGATCGCGCGCCACACCCAGGAGGGCCTCGACTTCGTGACGCGCGCCCAGGAGGTGGGCTTCCGTCAGGCCGTCCGCGAGCGAGACGATCCCTTCCAGGACTACGGGAGCCGCCCCCGCCTTACCAAGGATCAAATTACTGAGGATTAACTGGGTGGAAGAGCGGGATTCCGCCCAGGCGGAAGCCGGCGATCGCCGCGCGCCCCGTCTCGGAGACGAGCCACGTCACGAAGGCCCGGGCGTCGTCGATCTTGACGTGGGGATGCCGCTCGGGGTCGACCAGAATCGCGCCGTAGACGTTGCGGAGGCGCGGATCCCCCTCGACGAGGATCTCGAGATCGCCGCGGTTCTTGAAGCTGATCCAGGTGCCGCGATCGACCAGGAGGTAGGCCTCGAGCTCCGAGGCGGTGTTCATCGTGGCGCCCATGCCGCTGCCGGTCTCCCGGTACCAGGTGCCGGAAGCCGCGCGCGCATCCACCCCGGCTGACTCCCAGAGGCGCAGCTCCGCCTTGTGGGTGCCGCTGTCGTCGCCGCGCGAGGTGAAGATCGCCTCGCTCTCGGCGATGCGCGCCAGGGCGGCGGCGGCATCCTCCGAGCCCCGAATCCCAGCCGGATCCGCCGCCGGGCCGACCACCACGAAGTCGTTGTACATGACCTCGCGGCGCCCGATTCCGTACCCCTCGGCGACGAACCTGAGCTCCGAGGCGCGGTCGTGAACCAGGACCGCATCCACGTCTCCCTTCTCGCCCAGGCGAAGCGCGCGCCCGGTTCCGACCGCCACCACCCGCACCTCGATGCCCGTCTCCGCCTGGAAGCGCGGAAGCACGAAATCGAAGAACCCCGAGTCCCGCGTGGAGGTGGTCGAGGCCAGCGTGATGAAGCGCTCCGCCGTCTCGGCACTCGCCGCCCCGGCGAGGGCGATCAGCAGCACCAGCGCCCGCCTCCAGCTCGTCACCACGGGTGTCACCACAAGAGCTCCCCCCTGAGAAAGGTCTTCGCCTCCGCGCTGGCGGGCGATTCGAAGAACTTGACCGCGGGCGTCTGCTCCAACAAGCGCCCGCGGTGGAGAAACAGCACCTCGTTGGCCATGCGCCGCGCCTGGGCCATGTCGTGGGTGGTCATCACGATCTTGGTCCCGTCCTCGCGGATGGCGCGAATCGCCGACTCGAGGGCGCGAGAGGCCCCTGGATCGAGAGACGCCGCCGGCTCGTCGAGGAGCAGTACCTGGGGCCGGAGCGCCCAGGCCCGCGCCAGGGCGAGACGCTGCTGCTCCCCTACCGAGAGCTGGCGCGCGCCGCGATCCGCCAGGCCGTCCAGGCCGGTGGCGGCGAGCACCCGTTCGCATCGCGCGGCGCGCTCGCGCCGCCCGATGCCGCGCAGCCGCATCGGGTAGTCGACGTTGGCCGCCACCGAGCGGCGCAGCAGCAGCGGTCGCTGGAACACCATGGCGAGCTCGCGGCGGGCATCCGCGGCGCCGGGACCGCACCACTCGATGCTGCCGCCGCTCGGCTGGAGGAGCCCGTGGCAGAGGCGCAAAATCAGGGTCTTGCCGGCGCCGTTGGGGCCGAGGACGACGCTGCAGGGGCCGGCCCCGAGGGTGAAGGTGATCCCGTGGAGGAGCTGCGCTCCGCCCATCCGGTAGCGGAGGTCCGTGACGGCCAGGGGCAGGATCGATGCGGTTCGCTCAGACTTCCGCACCGCGCACGGCCTCCTGGGCGAGATGGGCGGCGGCATTGATCAGGATCGAGAGCGCGACCAGGATGATGCCGAGCGCGAGTGCGAGAGCGATGTCGCCCCGGTTGGTCTCGAGGGCGATGGCCGTGGTCATGACCCGGGTGAGATGGGCGATGTTGCCGCCGACGATGATGACGGCACCCACCTCGGCGATGGCGCGTCCGAAGCCGGCGAGCACCGCCGTCAGCAGGCTGAAGCGGCCCTCGAAGAGCAGCGTGCGGATCAGACGCCAGGAGCCGGCGCCCAGCGAGCGCAGCTGCTCGTCGTACTCATCGAAGAGATCCTCCATCACCTGCCGCGAGAGCGCCGCGATGATCGGAGCGATGAGCGCGGTCTGGGCGAGGATCATCGCCGTCGGCGTGAACAGGAGTCCGAATGCGCCGAGGGGGCCGGAGCGGGAGAGAAACAGGTAGACGAGCAGGCCGACCACGACCGGGGGCAGGCCCAAGAGCGAGTTCAGCAGGATGATCGCCAGCCTGCGGCCGGGAAAGCGCAGGATTCCGACGATGGCACCGATGGGAAGGGCGAGCACCGTCGCGATGGCGAGCGCCGAGAGACTCACGCGCAGGGAGAGCCCGACGATCTCGGCGAGCTGGGGATCCAGGCTCACGATCAGACGGACCGCGGTGCGAAAGGCCTCCAGCAACTCGTTCATGGCGGCTTGTCCCGGGGACGTTCCTTACGTTCTTGCGTTCTCGGTTACCGAGAACGCAAGAACGCAAGGAACGTCCCCGCTTGGTCAGGCGAAGCGCCGGAGCTCGCGGCGGGCGATCACCATCTTGTGAACCTCGTCGGGGCCATCGGCGAGGCGCATTCCGCGGCCTTGGCGCCACATCATGGCGACGGGGGTATCGTCGGACACGCCCATCGCGCCCAGCGACTGGATCACCCGGTCCAGCACCTTCATCATCATGTTGGGGACGACCACCTTGATCATCGAGATCTGCTGGCGCGCCTCCTTCTTCCCCAGCGTGTCCATCTTGTGGGCGGCGTAGAGGGTGAGCAGCCGCGCCTGGTCGATCTCCATCCGCGAGGTCGCCACCCACTCCTGGACGAACTGCTTCTCGGCGAGCGGACCGCCGAAGGCGACCCGTCCGTTGACCCACCTGCACATGATCTCGAAGGCGCGCTCGGCAGCGCCGATGCAGCGCATGCAGTGGTGGATCCGGCCGGGGCCGAGGCGCGCCTGGGCGATCATGAAGCCGCTGTGCTCGGGACCGAGCCGATTCGTCACCGGGACGCGGCAGTTCTCGTAGCGGATCTCGCAGTGGCCGCCGCCACCGGCGTGTCCCATCACCGATACCGAGCGGATCAGGTTGAAGCCCGGCGTGTCGGTCGGGACGAGGATCTGACTCTGGCGCTGGTAGGGCGGTGCGTCGGGATTCGTCACCGCCATCACGATGGCGAAGGCCGCACCCTCCGCTCCCGAGGTGAACCACTTGTGTCCGTTGATGACGTACTCGTCGCCGTCGCGATCCGCGCGCGCTTGAAGCCCGGTCGGGTCGGCCCCGGAGACCTCCGGCTCGGTCATCGAGAAGCAGGAGCGGATCTCTCCCTCGAGCAGGGGATTGAGGAACCGCTCCTTCTGCTCGGGGCTGCCGAACTCGGCGAGGATCTCCGCGTTTCCGGTGTCCGGGGCCTGGCAGTTGAAGACGCGCGGCGCGATCGGGCTCCGGCCCATGATCTCACAGAGCGGGGTGTACTCGAGGTTGTTGATCCCCGGTCCGTACTCCGAGTCGGGAAGGAAGAGGTTCCAGAGACCCAGCTCCTTCGCCTTGGTGCGCATCTCGATCATCACGGGCGGCTCGAAGTGCGGGTCACCCGACTCCTCGACCTGCTGCACGTAGCTTCGCTCGGCCGGGTACACGTGCTCGTCCATGAAGCGGAGGATCTGCTCCTCGATCAGCTTGGCTCGGTCGGACATATCAAAAAGCATCGGTTCTCCTTCTCAGGGGAGCACGGTCACCTTGACGATCCCCTGGGTCTTGTCTCCCGCCAGCTCGAAGGCGCGCTCGATGTCGTCGAGGGGGAGGGAGGCGGAGGTGAGGAGCGCGGCGAGCTCGCGCTCGCGGGAAATGAACTCGACGGCGTCGCCGAAGTCCGCGCCCTTCTCACCGTGGTGGTAGCAGTAGGACCAGACCAGCGAGGCCTCCTTCATCAGCAGCGGGAGAGGGTCGACCCCCAGCGCACCGAGGTAGAAGCCGAGCACCGCCACGGTTCCGCCCGGCCGAACCGCCACGACACCGTCGTCGAGGACGTCGGCCTTGCCGCCCACGGTCTCCAGCACCATGTCGATGGGATGGCTGCGCCCGAGCTGGTCCAGATTCTCGCGGCTGGCCTCGGCTTCGGTGAGCACCCGCGTGGCACCGAGTCGCCACGCCAGCTCCGCCTGGTGCGGGTAGCGGGCGGTGATCCAGACCTCCTCCGCTCCCATGGCGCGGGCGCCGAACAGACCCAGCAGCCCCACCGAGCCCGCGCCGAGGATCAGGATCCGGCTTCCCTTCTCGAAGCCTCCGCGGCGTAGCCCGTGGATGGACACCGCCAGGGGCTCTGCCAGCGCGGTGAGCTCCGGCCCGAGGTCGGCGGGGGCCGGAAACATGCGCCTCTCCGAGGCCACCACGTACTCGGCAAGTCCGCCGTCCGCCTGGATTCCCAGCAGCTGGGCGCTGCGACAGATGGGATCGCGTCCGCTCCGGCACTCGTCGCATTCGCCGCAGCTCCGAAAGGGCTCTACGGCCACGTACTCTCCCTCGGAGACCCCGCTCACCCCCGGTCCCACCGCGTCGACGACTCCGGCGATCTCGTGGCCCGGGATCCGCCCCGGCGTCATCAGGCCACCGTGGCAGAGATTCAGATCGCTGCCGCAGATTCCGCAGGCCGTTACGCGGACCCGCACCTCGCCGCGACGGGGCTCCGGGATCGGGACCGATTCGACGGCGAGGGAATCTCCGCTCTTGGCGACGGCGGCGCGCATGGTGGCAGGGGGCATGGGGAGCCAGAGGGTATCAATTGCGGGCCTTGGTGCCGGTCTCGGCCGTGGACGGGGCGGGTCGGATGGCCCATCGTGACGCGGTGCCCCACGTCGTCCTCCAGCCCGGCCGGGACCGCTCGGTACGCCGGCGTCATCCGTGGCTCCTCTCCGGCTCCGTGGCGAGGGTCGAAGGCGATCCCGCCGCGGGGGATCTGATCGCCGTGCGGTCCGCGGAGGGGGAGGTGCTCGCCCACGGCCACTACTCGCCCCGTTCCGAGATCCGGGTCCGGCTGGTCGGGTTCGGCAGGGAGGCTCCCGACGAGGATCATCTTCGGGCCGGCATCGAGCGGGCCGTGGCGCGGCGGCGGGAGGATCCCCGGCTCCAGGGCAGGGAGGCGCTTCGGCTGGTGAACGCCGAGGGAGACGACCTGCCGGGCCTGGTCGTCGATCGATACGGGGAGATCGCGGTGGTCCGCCTCTCCACCGTCGGCATGGCCGTCCGCCGCGAGGCGATCCGCGAGATTCTCCGGGACCTCGGCGGCGCCGCCAGTGGCTACGAGCGGACCGACGCCACCGCGGCCCGGCGCGAGGGACTCCCGATCTTCGAGGGGCCGCTCTGGGGCGATCCCCCGCCGCCCACTGTCTCGATCCGAGAGGGGCGGCGCCGCTACCGCGTGGACCCGGTGGGCGGCCAGAAGACCGGCTTCTATCTGGACCAGCGCGATTCCCGCGACCTCGTCGAGAGCCTCGCCGCCGGGAGACGGGTCCTGGACCTCTTCGCCTACACCGGTGGGTTCGCCGTGGCCGCCGCGCTGGGAGGGGCCCGCGCCGTCACCCTGGTGGAGTCGTCGGCGACGGGGATCGCCCTGGCGCGGGAGAACCTGGCCTCGAACGCGCCGGGGCTCGAGGCGGAGATCGTGCGCGGCGATGCCTTTCGCTTCGCGCGCGGAGCCGGAGAGCCCTTCGATCTGATCATCCTGGATCCTCCTCCCCTCGCCAGGAGGCGCCGCGACGTCGTGCGAGCCTGCCGGGCCTACAAGGACCTGATCCTCCACGCCCTCCGCCGCGCCGCGCCCGACGCCCTCCTGCTGGCCTTCGCGTGCTCCCATCACGTGGGGGCGGATCTGTTCCGGAAGGTCGTCTTCGGTGCATCGCTCGACGCGCACCGCCCGGCACAGGTTCTCCAGGTCCTCCAGGCCTCCGTCGATCACCCGGTCTCCATCCACCACCCGGAGGGGACCTACCTGAACGGGCTTCTGCTCCGGGCGGTGTGATGGCCGAGAGTCCCCTGCTCGCATTCGATCGCGCCCGGGTCTTCGTCGCGGAGCAGGGCAGACGATTCGATCTTCTCTTGGTGGAGACCGCCCTCGGGGACCGGGACGTCGGAGGGCTGGCCGGTGCGCTCGAGGCCGCACAGGATGAGCGGGGCGCGATCCGGCTGCCGTCGGAGCGCCGAGCGGACGGCCCCCAGGCCGACGTCGAGAGCACGGTGGCCGCCCTTTCGCACCTCGAGGCGGTGCGCCGGCTCGATCTCCCGCTGGTGGAGCGCGCGGCGGCGTATCTCTCCGCCGAGCAGCGCGACGACGGGTCGTGGCGCCCCGGAGAGGGCGCCGCTCCGGAGGAGGTTCTGGCAATCTCCGGGACCGCGTGCGGAATCCTCGCCAAGGCGCCCTGCGCACGGGACTCGGTGCTCCGCGCTGCGAGCTGGTTCCTCGAATCGCAGTGGACGGCGGGGCGGGTGGAGGTCTCCGCCTACGAGGTGCTCGTCGCCTATCTCCGCGCGATGACGAGCTATCCGACGGAGCTCGCCGACGAGGTGCTCCGGCATTGCGGGCGCGCGCTGGAGAGGGGCTACCGCGCCCGGTCGCTCGACGCGGTCCGCACCGCGCGCGTCTTCGCGCGGTGCGAGGTGCAGGCGCTGCCGGGTGCCCGCATCCGCGCCGGCGAGGCGGTCGCGGCCCTCCTGGCCGCGCAGCAGGACGACGGCGGATGGCCCGGTGAGACGGAGGCGGACCCGCGCGCCCCGATCGCCGCCACTCTCGAGGCGGTCGTCGCGCTCCGCTGGCTGTCGGGAAATGCAGGCTAGAATGCCCGCGCCGAGGGAGATCCGATGCTGAACCTGGCGGTGATTCACGAGGCGATCGCCGAGGCGATTCCGGAGCGCGAGTGTCTGGTCCATCGCGATCGCCGCCTGACCTGGGCGCAGGTGAGCGACCGCAGCCGTCGTCTCGGCGACCTGCTCCGCTCTCACGGTCTCGGCTGCCGGCGCAGCCGGGTAGAGCTCGAGAACTGGGAATCCGGTCAGGATCACGTCGGGATCTATCTCTACAACGGCATCGAATACCTGGAGGCGATGCTCGGCGCCTTCAAGGCGCGCGCGGCGCCCTTCAACGTCAACTACCGCTACGTGGACGAGGAGCTGGTCTACCTGTTCGAGAACGCCGACGCGAAGGCGGTGATCTTCCACGCCTGCTTCGCGCCCACCCTGGTCCGGATCCGCGAGCGCCTCCCCCAGGTGGAGCTCTGGCTGCAGGTCGACGACGGCTCCGGGGAGCCGCTTCTCCCGGGCGCCCTCGACTACGAGGAGGCGCTCGCCGGCGCCTCTCCAGCCCCGCCTCGGGACCTCTCGCCCGACGATCTCTACCTCCTCTACACGGGGGGCACCACGGGCATGCCGAAGGGCGTGCTCTGGCGTCAGGAAGACATCTTCGGTGCCGCCCTGACCCCGCACGGTGTCGAGAGGAATCTCGCGGCATTGGTGGAGCGGGCGAAGCGGAAGGGGATCCGCGCGATGCCCGCGCCGCCCTTCATGCACGGGGCGGCCCACTGGGTGGCCTTCAACATGTGGCACGTCGGCGGGACCATCGTCGTGCAGTCCGATCCACGACGGCTCGATGCCGACGACATCTGGTCCACCATCGAGCGGGAGCGGGTGAATGCGCTGACCGTCGTGGGAGACGCCTTCGCCCGGCCGCTGCTCGACGGTCTCGAGAAGCGCGACTACGACCTCTCGTCCCTCAAGCTCGTGACCTCCAGCGGGGCGATCCTGGCCCCCGCGCTGAAAGACGCCTTCCTCCGGGCGATCCCCGGGCTGCGGATCCTGGATGCCCTCGGCTCTTCGGAGAGCGGTCAGCAGGGATCGCAGATCTCCCGTTCCGGTGACGAGACCCGCAGCGGCGACTTCGACCTCTTCGAGGACAACGTGGTGCTCCGGGAGGACTTCTCCCTTGTGGTGCCGCCGGGCTCGGAAGAGCAGGGCTGGCTAGCTCGCCGCGGGTTCGTCCCCCTCGGCTACTACCGCGACGCCGAGAAGACGCGCCAGACCTTCCCGGTGGTGGACGGTGTCCGCTACTCGGTCCCCGGTGATCGTGCGGTCGCCGGGGCCGACGGTCGACTGCAGCTGCTCGGGCGCGATTCGGTCACCATCAACAGCGGGGGCGAGAAGATCTTCGCCGAAGAGGTGGAGCAGGCGCTGAAGCACCACCCCGCGGTGTACGATGCGGTGGTCGTGGGCACCCCCCACGAACGCTGGGGCCAGCAGGTCACTGCCATCGTCACCTTCCGCGAACGGGCGCGCGCCTCGGAGGACGAGCTGCGGCGCGCCGCCGAGGCGCAGATCGCCCGCTACAAGCTGCCGCGGGCCTTCGTCTTCGTCGACCGGATCCTGCGCTCACCGAGCGGAAAGGCGGACTACCGGTGGGCGAAGCAGAAGGCGAGCGAGGCGCTCGGCTTCTAGGGACTTCGCTCGGCCAGTCTCATCGACTTCGCTCGCCTTCGGCTCGCTGCGCGCGCCGCTTCGCGGCGCTTGCCTAGCGCGGAATCGCCGCGGTGAAGGCGCGGATGCGCTTCGCGTTCACGCCGAGATCTCCGCGCCCGTCCCGCGACCGGGAGCGGACGTCGATCACGGCGCCCGCTTCCAGGGGACGCACCCGCACCACCACGTCGTCGACGAACTGGAAGATCCGGGAGACCTCCCGCGCCTCCAGCCGGCCCGCCGCGGGATCGACGGAGACGATCTCCCAGCCCAGCGATTCGGCCGTCTCTCGCGCCAGCTCCAGGGCCCGGTCCGGAGGGCTCGAGACGTGAATCGGCCCCAGGTCCGGGTAGGCCGCGCGCTGCAGGGGAGCGAAGCGCTCCGCCGGATAGCTCATGTCCGGCTCCGTCGCCGAGAAGAGCGGGGGATCCTCCGGGTCGGTGGTGATGTCGTTGATGGTCGGGAGGCCGGCTCCTGGCCGGAGGGCCGTGACCAGGAGGGCCACGGCGAGTAGACCGGCGCCGACCCCGGTCCAGGCGAAGCCGCGGCCGCCCAGGCCCGAGCCGGCCCGGGTCAGGTAGAGCGCTGCCAGACCCACCGCGAGACCGGTGATCGCCTCGAGCAGGCCGAGGCCGAAGAACCACTGGAAGCCGAGCATCGGCGCGATCGCCCCGGCGTGGACGAGAATCGGTCCCAACAGGACGTCGAAGAGTCCCAGCGCCCCGAGGACTCCCGCCACCACCGCGATCCGGGATCTGCGCGTCATCGGCCGTCCCCCCTTCGAGTCTTACCCAAAGCTAACACGGGAGCGGGAGCCCTGTGGTAGGATCCCCGGTTCGCGAGCCCGGATCCGGTGTCGCGCATCGTCGATCCCAGCGAGGAGTAGATGTCCCTTGACTGATCTCGTGCTCTCCGACCGCCGTGGGCCGGTGGCGTTGCTCACGCTCAACCGCCCCGATGCCCTGAACGCCCTGAACGCGGCCCTCCTGGAATCCCTGGCCGACCGCACCGCGGAGATCGCGGCCGATTCGAGCGTGCGAGCGGTGGTGGTGACCGGTGCCGGCCGAGCCTTCGCCGCCGGCGCGGACATCGCCGCGATGCGCGAGATGACGTCTGTCGAGGGACTGGCCTTCAGCCGCCTGGGTCATCGCGTGCTGGCCTCCCTCGAGGAGCTGTCGGTTCCGACCATCGCTGCGGTGAACGGGTTCGCCCTGGGCGGCGGCTGCGAGCTCGCCTGCGCCTGCGACTGGATCTACGCCACCCGGAAGGCCCGCTTCGGTCAGCCCGAGGTGAATCTGGGTCTGATCCCCGGCTTCGGCGGCACCAGCCGGCTGCCGCGACGGGTCGGTGTGGGCTGGGGCCGGGAGCTGGTGATCACCGGAGAGCCCATCCCCGCCGACGTGGCGGAGCGGATCGGGCTGGTGAATCGCGTCTTCGAGGACGTCGACGCCCTGCTCGAGGCGGCCGTCCAGGCCGGGGAGACCGTGGCGGCGAAGGGCCCTCTCGCCATCGCCCGCGCCAAGCGACTGCTTCACGAGACCCCGGACGCGGATCTGCGGGTCGCCCACGCCTGCGAGCAGTCGGCCTTCGAGGCGGTCTTCGCGACGGAAGACAGCCGGGAGGGGATGTCCGCCTTCCTGGAGAAGCGCGACCCGGAGTTCCGGGGCCGCTGATGGCCCGCTATCTCGTTACCGGCGTGGCCGGGTTCATTGGCGCGCGGACCGCCGAGATGCTTCTCGAGGCGGGACACGAGCTGGTGGGCGTCGACGAGATGAACGACGCCTACGACATGCGGATGAAGGAGTACCGCCTCGAGCGACTCCGGGGCCAGAGCGGCTTCCGCTTCGAGCGTCTCGACGTCGCCGATCGCTCCGCCGTCGCGTCGGCCGCGTTCCAGGACCAGAGCTTCGACGCCGTGTTCAATCTCGCTGCCAGAGCCGGCGTGCGGACCAGCGTGGAGAATCCCTGGGTCTACATCGAGACCAACATGACGGGCACGCTGAACCTGCTCGAGTTCTGCCGCAGCCGCGACATCACGAAGTTCGTGCTCGCATCCACCTCGAGCCTCTACGGCGTGGAGAACCCGATTCCCTACCGCGAGGAGCAGAACACCAGCCGGCCCATCTCAGCCTACGCGGCCAGCAAGAAGGGTGCGGAGGCGCTCTGCCACACCTTCCACTACCTCCATGGAATCGACGTGACGGTGCTGCGCTACTTCACCGTCTACGGTCCTGCCGGGCGACCCGACATGAGTGTGTTTCGCTTCACCCAGCGGATCTGCGAGGGAAGACCGATCCGCGTCTACGGCGACGGGAGCATGTCCCGCGACTTCACCTACGTGGACGACATCGCGCGGGGCACGGTCGCGGCTCTCGCACCCCTTGGCTACGAGATCATCAACCTGGGCGGGGACCGGCCCCAGCAGGTGATGGAGCTGATCCGGCTGATCGAGGAGCGCCTCGGCAAGAGCGCCGAGATCGAGTTCGAGGAAGCCCACCCCGCCGACGTCCCGGCGACCTGGGCCGACATCCGGAAGGCCGAGAAGCTGCTGGGCTGGCGGCCCGAGGTCTCCCTCGAGGAAGGCATCGGCCGCACGCTGGAGTGGTACCAGGCCGAGCGCCACTGGGCCAAGGAGATCCAGGTCTACTGAGCGGGGCCGGCGAGGTGGACACGGCAAAGATGAGCGAGGTACCCGAAGCGCTGATGGAGCGGCTGCTCGCGCCCCAGCCCGTGCCGCCGGGGATGCACAGCCGGGAGATCGTCCGGAGAGCGATCGAGTTCGAGGAGCCCCCGCGTATTCCCTACAGCTTCATCTTCCCCTTCGAGACGGACTTCTTCGAGTCCGCCGTGCTCGATTGGTGGAAGAGCGGGCAGGGAAAGCCGGAGACCAAGCCCAAGCTGGGTGAGGTCCGCTACGACGAGTGGGGCGTCGGCTGGGAGGTGACGACGCGCTGGTGGGATCACTCGTTCCACCATCCGCTCCGAGACCTCGGCGAGCTGGACGGCTACCTCTTCCCCGGCGTGGCCGATCCGGAGTGCTTCACCTGGATGGCGCCCCATCTCGAGCGGGCGAGAGAGGCCGAAAAGTACGTCGTCGCGCACAACCCGATCGGGATGTTCGAGCGGATGCGCCATCTGCTCGGCTTCGAAGAGCTGATGATCGCTCCCTACACCCAGCCGGAGGGGCTCGAAGCGCTCCTCGATCGTCTCACCGATCTCACCATCGCCGTCATGGATCAGTGGGTCCGCATCGGACCGGTCGACGCCTTTATGTCGGCGGAAGACTGGGGGCTCCAGACGCAGCTCCAGATGAAGATCGACACCTTCCGCGAGTTTTACAAGCCCTGCTACGCGCGGATCGTCGCGGCCGCCCACGAACGGGGCATGCACTACATCTGGCACAACTGCGGCTTCATCACGGACATGATCCCCGACATGATCGAGATCGGTGTCGACGTGGTGCAGCTCGATCAGCCGCGCCTGATGGGTCACGCTTCGCTCTGCGAAGCCTTCGGCGGGAAGATCTGCTTCTGGAACACCGTGGACATCCAGTGGTCGACGAGCGCCAAGGTGACGAAGGAAGAGGTGCGCGCCGAGGTGGCGGAGATGACCGGCGCCTTCGCGCGGTTCGGCGGGGGCCTGATCGCCCGCCAGTACCCCCAGCCCTGGGACATCCAGCTCTCCGAGGAGATGCAGAGGGTCATCTACGAGGCCTTCCTCGAGAACGGCTGCGCGCTCTGAGCTTCAGGTCCGCGCCCCGAGCTCGAGATACAGGGCCTCGTAGCGCGCGGCGGTCGCCTCCCAGGAGAAGCCCGAGGCGAAGCCGTGGGCGGCCTCGCCGAGCCCGCGACGCGCCTCGCCCTGGTCCATCAGCTCCGCGAGCGTCTCCGCCAGCGCATCGACGTCGTCCGTCGGGACGCAGCGCACCGCCCGCCCCTCGTCGGTGAGGTCGGCCATGCCTCCCACCCCGGTCGCGACACACGCCAGCCCCTGGGCCGCGAACTCGAGGAGGGTCCCCCCGAAGCTCTCGCTCCGCGAGGGCACCACGCCGATCGAGGCGCGCGCGAGAGCCGCGCGTTTGGCCTCTCCGCTCACGTGGCCCGGGAAGGAGATGCGATCCGCGCACGGGGTGCGGGCGGCCTGCTCGCGCAGTGCGGCGGCCTCGCGCCCGTCGCCAGCTACCTCGAGGCGCCAGTCCGTTCGCGGGGCGGCGGCCTTCGCGAAGGCGGCCACCAACAGGTCCACGCCCTTGCTGTGCACCAGGCGTCCCATCGAGAGCACCACCGGCTCGCGCTTCTCGAATGGAGTCGGTTCCGGGAGCTCGATCCCCGCGTGCACCACGTGCACCCTGCCGGGATCGATGCGCGCCCGGCTGGTGGCCTCCGCGCTCCAGACCGACGGCGTCACCACCGCATCGGCGGCGCGAAGGCCCCACCGCGCACGGCGCTTCGGGTAGTGGATGCGCGTCGCGGTGTGGGGCGTCACCAGGAGGATCGGACCGCCCAGCCTGTCGCGCAGCGCGCGGAGCGGTGCGATCAGCTCTCCGTGCGGCTGGGCCGAGTGGAAGTGGATCACGTTCGCCCGAAGCTCGCGCTGCAGCCCCAGCAGTCTGGTCAGATTGGCGAGCTTCAAGCGGCGCACCGGCCACGGGTGCGAGGTCACGCCCGGGAGCGGCATCGGCTCTCCCTCCGGAGCCGGCCCGGCGGCGTGGATCGCGTGGCCCCTCGCGGCGAGCGCCGGCAGGGCCCCCGCCAGCACGCGCCCCATCCCACCATCCCAGCAGAGCTTGGAGGCGACCCAGAGAATGCATTGCCCCGGGCTGGCGCCGGGCTCCGGCATCGCGGGCAGGTTTGATCCCCGTTTACTCGGCAAAGCCACTCAGGTAGGGAAGCCGCGCCCCCGCGCGTTCGATCGCGTCACCGGCCTCCAGCAGCACGGTGGTGGCGTTCCAGGTGCCCTCCAGGAGCTGCTGGCGGGTGCCGTCGCGGATCTCGGCGGACATCGTCCCGGCCCGGGAGGTGACGGTGCGCGCCTCGAGGTCGATCACCACCTCCTGGCTCGGGTCGAGCTCGACGGAGTCCATCAGCCCCGCCAGGTCTCCCGGCTCGAGGGTGACGCAGGGCAGGCCGAGGGCGGTGCAGTTGCCGGCGAAGATCTCCGCGAAGGACGCGCCGACGAAGGCGTCGAATCCGAAACGCATCAGCGCCTGGGGCGCGTGCTCGCGGGAGGAGCCGCAGCCGAAGTTCTCTCCCACGACGAGAATCGACGCGCCCGCGAAACGGTCGTCGTCGAGGGGATGGTCGCCCTTGGCCTGGGTCCGGTCGTCCTCGAAGGCGTACTCGCCGAGCCCGTCGAAGGTGACCGACATCAGGTAGCGGGCGGGGATGATCCGATCGGTGTCGATGTCGTTTCCGCGCAGCACGCAGGCGCGACCCGCGACGCGTTCGATACTTCGCTCGGCCATCACAGGACCTCCCGGACGTCGACCACCCTGCCGTGGATCGCTGCGGCGGCCACCATCGCCGGTGACATCAAGAGCGTGCGCCCCCTCGGCGATCCCTGTCTCCCCTTGAAGTTCCGATTGCTCGAAGAGGCGGAGATCTCCCGGCCGACCAGCTTGTCGGGATTCATCGCCAGGCACATCGAGCAGCCCGGCTCCCGCCAGTCGAAGCCGGCCTCGCGAAAGACCTCGTCTAGCTCCTCCTCCTCGGCCTGACGCGCCACCGCCTGGGAGCCCGGGACCACGAAGGTGCGGACGCCCGGCTTCACCTTCCCCGTCTTCGCCACCCGAGCGGCCTCGCGCAGGTCCGAGATGCGACCGTTGGTGCACGAGCCGATGAAGGCCACGTCGACGGGAGTTCCGGCAATCGGATCTCCGGGCTTGAGCTCCATGAAGGCGAGGGCCTCCTCGATCGAGGCCCGCTCCTCCTCGGGGCTCTCCTGGGGAGAGGGAAGCGCCTCGGTCACCCCGCAGTTCTGTCCGGGATTGATCCCCCAGGTGACGGTGGGATCGATCCCGCCGCCCGGGAGCTCGACCCGATCGTCGTAGTAAGCCTCGGGCTCGCTGCGGATGGAGCGCCACCAGGTGACGGCGCGATCGAAGCTCTCTCCCTTGGGTGAGAACTCGCGGCCGCGCAGGTAGTCGAAGGTGGCGTCGTCCGGGTTGACGTAGCCGACCCGGGCACCGCCCTCGATGGACATGTTGCAGAGGGTGAGCCGCTCCTCGAGGGCCATGCTCTCGATCACCGCCCCGCCGTACTCGTAGGCGTATCCGACGCCCCCCTTCACCCCCAGACGCCGGATGATGGTGAGGATCACGTCCTTGGCGTAGACGCCCTGGCCGAGCTCTCCGGTGACGTCGATGCGCCGCACCTCGGGCCGGGCCAGTGCCAGGCACTGGGTGGCGAGCAGGTCGCGCACCTGGCTGGTGCCGATGCCGAAGGCGATTGCCCCGAAAGCCCCGTGGGTCGAGGTGTGGGAGTCGCCGCAGGCGATCGTGGTGCCCGGCTGGGTGAGCCCCAGCTCCGGGCCGATCACGTGGACGATGCCCTGTCGACCGCTGGCGGGGTCGAAGAGCTGGATCCCGTGCTCCCGGCAGCTCTGCTCCAGCGCCACGAACATTTCCTCGGCGAGCCGATCCGAGAGGGGCCGGAGCTGGGTATCGGTGGGGATGATGTGGTCCACCGTCGCGAAGGTGCGCTCTGGAAATCGCACCGGGAGGCTCATCTCGCCGAGCATCGAGAAGGCCTGGGGACTGGTGACCTCGTGGATCAGGTGCAGGCCGATGAAGAGCTGGGTCTGCCCGTCGGGCAGCTCGCGGACGCTGTGCAGGTCCCAGACCTTGTCGAAGAGGCTCTTGGGGGTCGACATGACAGGGGATTTAGCAGAGGGGACGGGCGCCGCCCACGAGGGTATGCTGCCGCGATGGATCTCCTCTACGCCGCTCACGTTCCCGCGGGCGAAGGCCCGTTTCCCACCGTCCTCGTGCTGCACGGCTGGGGCGCTAGCGCCCACGACCTGGTCGGCCTCGCTCCCATCCTGAACCGCGGGGAGTCACTGGTGCTGAGCCCCCAGGGACCGGTCGTCCTCCAGATTCCAGGGGGTCCCCTCGGCTACGGGTGGTACCCCCTCGGCGAGGGCATCCAGGCGAGCCCGGAGGAGTTCGCGCAGGCTTCGGAGCAGGTTCTCGCCTTTCTCGACGCGGCCCAGGAGAGCTATCCCATCGATCCCCGCAAGATCGTTCTGCTCGGCTTCAGCCAGGGCGGCGCCCTGGCGCTCGACCTCGCCCTTCGCGATCCCTCCCGCTTCGCGGGGCTGGCCGCGCTCTCCTGCTGGCTCCCGGAGGAGACCGCCGCGCAGGTCCAGCCGGATTCCGCACACGAGAGCTTCCCCGTCCTGGTGGTGCACGGATCCGAGGATCCCATGGTTCCCGCCGACCGGGCCCGGGAGACCCGCCAGCGACTCACCGAGCTCGGCGTGCTGCTGACCTACCGCGAGTACGAGATGGGCCACGAGATCTGCGCCGAGGCCCTCCGAGACCTCGTCACCTGGCTCGACGAGAAGGTCCTCCACCCCATCCAGCTGATCTGAGGCGACCCCCGCGAGGCTCTGATAGCTTTATCGAGCTCGGGGTGTAGCTCAGTGGCTAGAGCCTGATCTTTGGGGGGTCAGCGTCGTGGGTTCGAATCCCACCACCCCGACCAGTCCAGTCTTGCCGGTTATCGGCCGGCAAAGCCGTCCTGCCGGCCTTCGTTCCACGACGCTTCCTATTCGATCCAGACCAGCCCCGCCTGGCGCCCGCGGCACTCGTAGGCACCCTTCAGCGTTACTCTGCCAGTGCGTCGATTCACTCTCTTAGAGGGGAATAGGGTGTAGACGCATCCGAGAAGGGCATCGCCCTTCTCGATGTACTCGGTTCCTACGAGTCTCAGCGTTGCTCCACAAAGCACACCTTCCCACTTGACGATGGAATCGAGAGTGGTCCAGCGTACTTGGGCAACGACACGACCCGAAGATTCGTCGAACGAGCTGAAGCGAATCTTCGCTGGCCACCTGGTGTCGCGCCTTCTTGCCCCCCCCGGAATCCGTCAACGACTTTGAGACACCCGAGTTCGCGATTTACTGAGCAATTC
>CAZTOU010000041.1:0-48116 GCA_964615365.1 uncultured Spirochaetales bacterium | reverse complement strand
CAGGCTCGCAAGGAACCGCTACTTCGGCGAAACTCCGTCCCAATCAACAGGAACTCGCTAGGGATCTCTCCACCGGAGGAGTGCGCGTGGATCCCCACCCCGAGCTCCAGCTGGGGGACCGTTTCGTGCTGGCCCTCTACGACGCCCTCCTCTCTGAACCCATCCACGTCGATGCGGAAGTGCTTCGCGACGACGGAGGCCGGGGGCTCGCTTTGCGCTTCGTCGATCCACCGGCTCACACGACGCGGAAGCTCGGGCGCGTCCTGGAGGGGGTCGCCGAGATCGAGCGGTGCGACTCGCCGGGCGATGCCCACCGCGTCTTCGTCGCCGAGGTGGTCCAGGAAGAGCGGGCGTAGCAGGTGTAGCTACTCGTGATGCTTCCAACCCGCGTCCGGCACGGACCCATGTTGGCGCAGGACGGCTCCATCTGGAATGGTCTCTGGCGCCGATCCCTCGCCAAGGAGAATCCCCATGCCCCCGGCCCATCCCCGTGCGCTGCGTTGTGAGTACCAGGTCGACCCCATCGGGCTGGGGACACGGGAGCCGCGCTTCTTCTGGAAGCTCCACGACGGGCGCTCGGGCGCGGCACAGAGCGCCTATCGCGTGCTGGTCGCCTCCGACCCGGACCGGCTGGCCGCGGACGAGGGCAACCTCTGGGACAGCGGCAAGGTGGCGTCGGAGGAGAACGCCCACGTGGTCTACGGAGGCACTCCCCTGGCATCCCGCCAGCGCGCCTTCTGGAAGGTGCAGAGCTTCGATGCGGAGGGTGAGTCCTCTCCGTGGAGCGCCGTCGCGAGCTTCGAGATCGGCCTGCTCGAATCCTCCGACTGGGCGGCCCGCTGGATCGCGTCTCCGATCGCGGGGGCACCGAAGACCTCCGCGCCGGTTCCCGCGCTGCGCCGCGCCTTCGAGGTATCCGGGCCGGTGGCGCGGGCGCGTCTCTACGTCACCGCACTGGGTCTCTACCGGACCTGGATCAACGGGCGGCGAGTCGGCGACCAGGAGCTCGCCCCGGGCTGGACCGACTTCGCCACCCGCGTCCGCTACCAGGTCTACGACGTCACCGACCACCTCCGCGAGGGGGAGAACGCGATCGGGGCGCTTCTCGGCGACGGGTGGTACTGCGGCTTCGTCGGCCTGGTGAAGTCCCGCGAGATCTACGGACGCCGCCCCGCCCTGCTCGCCCAGCTCGAGATCGTGCACGGGGACGGGAGCGAGACGCGCGTCACCGGCGACCCGAGCTGGCGATGGCGGGAGTCGCCGATTCTCGAGTCCGACATCATGCAGGGGGAGACGGCGGACGCGCGCCGGGACCTGGGCGCCTGGACGGAGCCCGGCTACGACGAGGAAGTCTGGCAGCCGGTCGTTCTCCCCGACGTGCCGGCGATCTCGCTCGACGCCATGAGCGGCCCGCCGGTGCGGGCGATGCGGGAGATCCGCCCGGTCGCGGAACCGGTGCGCTCCGGACACCCGCTCTTTGCGCCGCGCTGGATCTTCGATCTCGGCCAGAACATGGTGGGAAGGGTCCGGCTCCGCGTGCGAGGCGACGAGGGCGCCACGGTGCAGCTCCGTCACGCCGAGGTGCTCGACGAGAACGGCGAGCTCTACACGGCGAACCTTCGCGACGCCCGCGCCATCGATACCTTCACTCTTCGCGGGGGCGGGGAAGCGGAGACCTTCGAGCCCTGCTTCACCTTCCACGGCTTCCGCTACGTGGAGGTGTCGGGACACCTGAAGGAGGGCGCGATCGAGGAGTTCACCGGCGTGGTGCTCTACTCCGACATGCCCGAGACGGGGGGGTTCAGCTGCTCGGACGACGACCTGAACCAGCTCCAGAGCAACATCGTCTGGGGTCAGCGCGGCAACTTCCTGGACGTTCCCACCGATTGCCCCCAGCGCGACGAGCGCCTCGGCTGGACCGGCGACGCCCAGGTCTTCGTCCGCACCGCGTCGTTCAACATGGAGGTGGCGGGGTTCTTCTCCAAGTGGCTGATCGACCTCGAGGATGCCCAGGCCGAGAACGGCCGCATCCCCCCCGTCGCCCCGGTGACCGAAGGCAGCCCCCTGCCCAGGCTGGACGGAGGTCCCGCCTGGGGAGACGCGGTGGTGATCTGCCCGTGGACGATCTACCGCTGCTTCGGAGACCACCGCATCCTGGAGGAGCGCTGGGAGAGCATGGCCGCCTACATCGACTACCTGGAGCGGCGCTTTCCCAACGGGATTCGCGCCGACCCGGAGCGCGACGCGTGGGGCGGCTTCGGCGACTGGGTGGCGCTCGACGGCACCGTGCGCCACGAGGACAGACTGGGAGGCACCCCCAAGGATCTAATCGGCACCGCCTTCCTCTCCCACTCCTCCCGACTCCTCGCGGAGATCGCCCGCGCGATCGACCGGCCCGAAGAGGAGAAGCGTTACCGGGAGATCTCCGCCTCGGTGCGCGACGCCTTCCGCCGGCGCTTCGTCACGCCCGACGGACTGGTGGCGGGCAACACCCAGACCAGCTTCGTGCTGGCACTGCACTTCGATCTGCTCGAGGAACACGAGCGGGAGATCACGGCGCGCGCCCTCGCCCGCAACGTGGAGGCGCACGGTCACCTGACCACGGGCTTCGTCGGAACGCCCTACCTGCTACAGGTGCTGACCGCCATCGGACGGCTGGACCTCGCCTACCACCTGCTCCTGCGCCGCGAGTTCCCCTCGTGGCTCTTCCCAGTGGTGATGGGTGGCGCCACCACCATCTGGGAGCGATGGGACGGCTGGACCGAGGAGAAGGGCTTCTTCGACCCCGAGATGAACAGCTTCAACCACTACGCCTACGGAGCGGTCGGCGAGTTCCTCTACGGCACGGTGGCCGGCCTCGAGCTCGACCCCGAGGTGAGCGGCTGGCGCCGAGCCCTCCTGGCGCCGCGACCTCCGGTGCATCCCGGCCTGCCGGATCCGCCGCTGCTCACCAGCGCCCGCGCCGAGCTGGAGACGCTCCACGGCCGCTACACCGTGGAGTGGCGCACCTACGGCGGGCGCTTCCACCTCGATGCGCGGGTGCCTCCGGGCTGCTCGGCGCGGGTGGAGCTTCCCGACGGGAGCGGCGACGAGGTCCTCGCGGGAAAGCACAGCTTCGAGGTCGATCTCTAGCCGAGCTTTCCCCGAACCCGCTCGAGCACCCGGGTCATCACCTCGCCGGCACCGGCCTCGATGCGAAGCTTCGCCGCGTGGTCCAGCTCGGTTGCGCCCTGATTGAGGATGACCAGCGTCGCGCCCCCGCGCAGCGCGAACTCGGGCATCAACGCCGCCGGGTAGACGGTGAGGGTGGACCCGATCACGAGGCAGAGATCACAGAGCGCAGAGCGTCTCTGCGCCTCTCGGACCTCCCGCTCCGGCATCGCCTCCCCGAAGAAGACGGCGTCGGGCTTGAGGATGCCGCCGCACTTCCGGCACTCGGGCACCTCCGAGCCGCCCTCCATCCACCCCCGCACCTCGGCGGTGGGATGGCGCACGCCGCAGCGGATGCACTTGACCCACTGCATGTTGCCGTGGAGCTCCAGAACCGTCTCCTCGGAGCTCCCGGCCTTCTGATGCAGCCCGTCGACGTTCTGGGTGATCACGCAGTCGAGCTTCCCCAGCTTCTCCAGCTCGGCGATGGCGTAATGGGCGGCGTTGGGCTCGGCGTCGTCGAAGCGGAAGCCGGTGGTCTCGTGCATCCGCCAGATCCTCTTCCGCGACTCCAGATCGCCCACGAACTTCTGGTAGGTGAAGTCCTCCGGGTCGACCTTCGTCCACAGACCGTCGGGGCCCCGGAAGTCGGGGATGCCCGACTCGGTGCTGATCCCCGCCCCTGTGAACACCACCAACCTCTCCGATTCCGCAATCAGCTCGGCCAGCTTCTCGATGCTCTCCTGGAGTGCCTGCTCCGTCATGTCGAGCTTCCTCCTCCGCGGTTCATCCTGTCCAACTCGATGCGGGCGACCGAGCCCGAAGCTCAGTCTTCGCGGTGGGCTCGGAGATCCACCCGCACCTCGTCGCTCTCTCTCCATCCGTAGCGGACGGCCTTCATGCCGAGGGCTTCGCCGCCGGAGAGCTCGAAGGGCTCCCCGTAGAGACGCCAGCGACCCCCGCCGACCCGGTATCCGAGCGAGGCTCCCCCCTCGCTGCAGGTCAGGGCGACACGCACTCTTCCCTCCTCAACCCCCTCGACCAGGGCGGAGGGCGGCGGCGTGACGGGCTCGACGCCCCCGGGCCAGAAGCGCTCGGCCAGCTCGCGCTCCGGAATCGCGCCCAGGTCCTCGGTCCGCGCGAGCCAGGCGTCGAGCGCGCCTCGCAGGCGGTCGAGGCTGGCGGCGTGCTCCGGATCCCGCGCCAGGTTGCGGATCTCGTGCGGGTCGTCCCAGGTGTCGTAGAGCTCTTCCGGCGCGCGGGGCTCGAACCACCGCGCCGCCGCGGAATCGAGGGAGCCGCCTTCCCACAGCGACCATAGCTCCTCCATGATGTCCAGGTTCTGGCGAAAGGCGATGGGTCGGGCCCCGGGCTCTTCCGGTCGGTAGTTGCGGATGTACTTGAAGCGCCGATCCCGGACCGCGCGCTGGCGGTCGGGAGCTTCGTCCATCCGGTCCTTGGCCGCGTAGACGTACGCCCGACGCTCCGCCGGATCCTTGGAGGTGAAGTCGCGGCCCACCATGTGGTCCGGCGAGGGAAGGCCCGCCATGGCCAGCACGGTGGGAGCCAGATCCACGAAGCTCACCAGGCGCGGGTCCTCGCCGCCCGCTTCCAGGAAGGCAGGGCGGAGGGCATCGGGCCAGCGCACGATCATCGGGACGCGAATTCCCGAGTCGAAGACCTCCCGCTTGGCGCGCGGAAGGCCGTCGCCGTGATCGGTGGTCCAGATCACGATGGTGGAATCCGAGAGCCCATCCCGATCCAGCGCTTCCAGCACCTCGCCCACCTGTTCGTCCATCTTGTGGATGTTGTCGTAGTGCCGGGCGATGTCGCGACGCACCGTCGGCGTATCGGGATAGTAGGGCGGTACCGGGACGTCCCCTGGAGCGACCACGTCCTCATGGCCCCAGAAGGTGACCAGGTAGACCAGCTGAAAGAGGAGGTGGGTGCCGCTCTTGGGAAAGCCCGTGCGGGGGAAGACGGCGCTCTCGTGGGTCGAGTCGAGATTGATGAGCCCGAAGAAGGGCTGGTCGGGCTCTCGCTCCCGCCAGTCCGCCTGCAATCGCCCTTCGCGATCCCAGATCGTGAAGGGACCGGAGCCCGGCCAGACCTCGCTGAACTGGTAGTCGAGCTTGCGTTGGGTGAAGGTGTGATAGCCCGCGGCCCGCAGCAGCTCCGGATAGGCCTTCACCTCCGGCGGAGGCACCGCCCGGTACCCGCCTTGGAAGCTCCGCATGTGCTGCGCTCCCAGCGCCATCTGATGCACGCCGGTGATGTGCGCGGCGCGGCTGGGAGCACAGACGCCCGCGGTGGTGAAGGTGTTCGGATAGCGCACGCCCTCGGTGGCCAGCCGGTCGAGGTGAGGAGTGACCGCCACGGGATCGCCGAACGCCGCGACCCGCGGGCCCATGTCTTCCGCCATCAAGAGGAGGATGTTCGGGCGCTCCGGCTCGGCGCCGGCTTCGCCCGCCTGGAGGACCAGCCAGGGGGACGCGATGGCGATCGCCAGGCAGAGCATGGGCCGCCTGCGCCGTGCTTCCCGCATCGGTGCAGCGTAGCAGGCGGTGGCAGCGGGCTGAGTAGAGAGATCTAGCCGGCCAGCCCCAGCCAGAGGATCTGCACCAGCATCACCCCCAGGCACAGCTCCGCCACCGTGAAGGAGAGCGAGCGCCAGGGCTGCAGCGCCCGCAGGTAGAAGAGTGAGAACACGCAGCGAAACACGGTGAAGGTGATCAGGAGCACCTGCGCCAGCAGCGCGGGCGGGCCCATCAGCACGTAGACGAGCCCGATCCCGAAGAAGGGCAGCGTGCTCTCGAGATCGTTGCGATGGGCCCGAAGGCCGCGCTCCACGTCCGGGTGCTCGGCGCTCGCGAACTCCTCGATCTTGGAGAAGGCCTTCGCGTCCTCGGGATTGAGGTAGACGCGGCGCCGAATCCGGGTCAGCCCCGTGAAATGGCCGACGGCGATCATCTTGAGACTCAGCACCGCCGCGCAGATGGCGAATACGATGAATACGGGATTGTCGGTCAAGTCCATGTCGTTCCTCGCTTCGGGTGAATCCGAATCCTACACGCCAAAGGATAGGCGATCCGACCCCGCTTCCCTCCTTCGATCTCCGGGTTCGGCCGGTGCCGAGGGTCAGTGCGGGGGGACGGTCGTCACCGAGGACGAGCCCGATACAGAGGCCGGCCATTCCCACGCTGATCAGCTGCCAGACGTCCATGGCCGCTCCGTCTCGGCCACCCCACACCCGCTCCAGCCACCTTCGACCAGATCACAGCGGAGCGGTGCTACGGAGAAATCCTTCCCTAAGGCGCACCTGCAAAATGGCCGATAAACCCTCTGTACAGGTGCGCTAAGGAGTCGAAATGCGCGGGGCCGAGCGCCTCTTCCAGGTGAGCTTCGAGAGCGCGGAGGCGCTCCAGCGGGAGTACGAGGCGAATCTGGTCCACGGCGGCGTCTTCATCCCCACCGAGGAGACCGCGGAGCCCCGGGAGCGCGTTCAGGTCGAGTTCTTCATGGCCTACTCCGGCGACCACTTCACCATGACGGGCGAGGTGGTGCACGTGGTCACATCCGAGATGGCCGAGATGGGCGCGACCGCTGGCGTCGCCGTGCAGTTCGACTGCTCCGCCAAGGAGGTGCAGGAGCGAATCGAGCCCCTCTGCGCGCTCAGCGGGACTCCCATGCGGCGGCCGGTGGACATGGGGCGGCGCAGGGCGCCACGGGCCAGGGCCCGCATCGCAGCGCAGCTCGGTGGCAATGCGGGCGAGGTCGACGGCCAGACTCGCGATCTCAGCAGTAGCGGAGTCCTGGTCTCGGTGGCGGGCAAGGGAGTCCCCGTCGGAGAGAGGGTGCGCCTCTCACTCACCCATCCCGTGAGCGGAGACTCGCTGGAAGTCGACGGCGTGGTGGTGCGCGAAATCCAAAGTGACGGCGGCGTCTCCGGGCTCGGGATCGCCTTCGAGCCGGAGGATGACGAGCGCGCGGATCTAGGGCGTTTCGTGGACGACGTGCAGAGCGCCGAGCACACCCGCCGCCTCGGCGGCATTACCGGGGGTATCGCCGAGTTCGGCATCCAGAATCTGCTTCAGATGTTCGCGAGCACCGTGCCGGCGGGAACCCTCACGCTGCAGCGCGACCAGCACGAGGGCGTGATTGGCTTCGAGGGCGGCATACTGTGCTTCGTGCGCCTCGGGGCGATGTCGGGTCGCAAGGCGCTGGTGCGGTTGCTCGGCTGGACCGAGGGGCGATTCGAGCTGCACGCCTCCCTCGAAGAGCGCGAGGCACCGATGCCCGTCGATGCGGCCGTCTTCGACGCGATGCGGCTGCTCGACGAGGGGGCTCTCCTCGATCGAAGCGGTCTGCACGACGACGCCCGGCCGCGGATTACAGAGGCAGGCCTCGAAGCGGGCGATCTCGGCAAGCTCGAGGAGACGGTGCTGGAGCTGGTTCGGGCCGGCTTGACCGTAGGGCGAATGATCGAGGTGATCCCCGAGCCGGACCCCGAGATCTACCAGGCCCTGATCGCACTCTCCGAACGCGGGGTCATCTCCTTCTGATCGCCACCGCTTCTGTTCTTTCACCACCTCACCTCCCACCGGCGGTCAGCGCGCGGAACTCGCGGGCGATCTCCTCTGCCACCTCGGCTACCGTCAGCGGGTCGGTATCGACCTCGCGATCCGCAGCAGCCCGGTAGAGGGGCAAGCGTTCCGAGAGCACCTCCTCGACCTCCTCCAGAAAGGACTTCCCCTCGGTGAGCGGTGGTCGCTCGGTGCTCTCCTGGATCCGCTCGACGATCCTCTCCACCGAGGCCTCGAGCCAGAAGAGGATGCCGTTGCGACGGAGATTCTCGGTGTTCTCCGGGCGCAGGATCACGCCGCCGCCGGTATCCAGGATCGCGCCGTCGCGCTCCGCGAAGCGCTCGACGATCGACGACTCCAGGTCGCGAAACCGTGGCCAGCCCTGCTTCTCGACGATCTCGGGAATCGGCATCCCCGCCTCGCGCACGATCTCTTCGTCGAGGCTCACGGCCGGCATGCCCAGCTTCCGTCGGAGGATCTCCGCCACTGCCGACTTCCCGGTGCCGCGGTACCCGATCAAGACGAGATTCATCGCTTCTCTGCCCCGCACCTGGCGCGAACGCCTCATCCGGGCTGGCGGGTGAGATGGTCGAGGACCACCTGCTTCATGACCTGCCTGGGAGCGCGCTCTCCCGTCCAGGCCTCGAACTGCAGGATGGCCTGATTCACGAACATCTCGATGCCGGGGATGGTCTTGACTCCGCGCGCCTCGGCATCCGTGAGGAGCCTGGTCGGGAGGGGATTGTAGACGATGTCCATGATGGCGAGGTCCGCGTGCATCAGCTCCGGCGGGACCAGGGACTCTCCCTCTCTCGGGTGCATCCCGATCGGGGTGGCGTGGATCAGGACTCGGCTCTCCGCCAGTCGCCTCTCGAGAGTGCGATCGGTGAGCAGCTCACCGGTCGCCTTCACGCCGGTCTTCTCACCCAGGTCCCGAGCCAGGACGCCGAGCTCGTCCTCGAGGACTCCCAGGATGACCAGCGACCTGGGCGAGGCGTGATGCGCCAGATCGAAGCCGATGGCTCGGGCGGCTCCCCCCGAGCCCAGGATCAGGACCGACTCGCCCGTCGCGTCGACGCCGCCCAGGGCCAGCGCCTGGCGGGCGCCGGGACCGTCACTCCCGAACCCGCGCAGCTTCCCGCCCTCGCTCACCACGGTGTTGATGGAGCCGATCTGCGAATCGATCTCGGCGACCTCGTCCAGATGACGAATGATCTCCACCTTGTGGGGAATCGTGACGCTGAGACCGCGGAAGTTCTCGAGCGCGCGCATTCCCGACACCGCGGACCCGACGTCCTCCACGCGGAAGGCGAGATAGACGAAGTCGAGCCCCAGCTCCTGGAAGGCGCGGTTGTGGATGGCCGGCGAGAGGGAATGGGCCACCGGGTTGCCGATGACGGCGCAGAGCTGGGTATCGGGACTCAGATCTGCAATCGATCGCATCGTCACCTCGTCCGCGTCGCTGCGCCGGCGCAACCATAGCCCAGCGTGGTGCCTGGGGAGAGCCGTGAAGACCCGGTGATCATTGAGGATTTCCCACCCGGTCCGGTGGCTCCGGACGGTGCCCTGTACAGGGTCGCCGCGATGTCCTACCTCCCACGGCGGCCCCACCCCGGGGCGTGAATCTGCGGGGGCATCGAGAGACCGATGGCAGATGCGGCGGGAAGGGTCTTCCACGGCTGGTACATCGTCGCCGTCTGCTGGGTGGTCAACTTCTTCGTCTTCGGCATCGCCATCAATACCTTCACCGTCTACGTGAAGCCGATCCAGGCCGACCTGGGATGGTCGCGGGGGCAGATCTCGCTGGCGATTCTGTTCGCAGGCGTCGCCATGGGGTTGGGAGCGGCCTCGATCGGCCGGGTGATCGACCGCGCTGGGGCGAGGGTGCCAATGGCGGCGGGAGCCGCCGTGGTCGGTCTCTGCACGATCCTTCTCTCGCGGGCGCAGTCGCTCCCCTACTTCTACGCGTTCTTCGTCGCCAGCGGCATCGGCCTCGGAGCAGCCACGATTCCCCCTATCTCCCTGGTGATCTCCAACTGGTTCAGCGCGATGCGAGGAAAGGCGCTCGGCATCGCGATGACGGGCACCGGCCTCGGCGCGATGGTGATGGTTCCCGTGACCAGCTGGATCGTGGTCCACTGGGGCTGGCGTACCTCCTACCTGATCATGGGCTGCATCATCCTGCTGATGGTCCCGGTGAATCTGCTCTTCATTCGCACTCACCCTTCCGACAAGGGCCTGCTTCCCGACGGCGGTCTCGCAGCGGAGGAGGATCCCGCCCCTACCGAGGGGCTGAGCGTGCCCGAGGCGGTGAGGACGCAGGCCTTCTGGATGATCGCGGCTATGATGGTGCTCGCCGGCCTGGTGGCGATGGGCGCGGGCGTGCATTTGATGCCCTACCTCACCGACATCGGACATGCAGAATCAAGAGCGAGCTTCATCATCTCCGTCATCTCCGGGATGACGTTCCTCGGGAAGATCAGTCTGGGCTCCGTCGCCGACCGGTGGGGTGTGCGGCCGACCGTGGCCGTGGCCTTCGGCCTGATCATGGCGGGATTCCTGCTTCTGATGGGCGCGCGGGGAGTCGCCTTGGCTTTCGCCTTCGCCGTCGTCTACGGCTTCGGGATCGGAGCGCCGCTCGTCCTCAACCCCGCACTGACGGCCGAGTGCCTGGGCCTCAAGCACTTCGGCGCGGTGTTCGGGATTCTGACCCTGTTCACCACCGTCGGCGCGGCCTTCGGCGCCGTCCTCACCGGTTACATCCACGACACCGCCGGCACCTACCTCCCGGCGCTGTTGATCTTCGTCGGATTGGCGATCGTGGCGGGGCTCTGCGGCGTGATGGCGCGCCGCGCGGTTCCCATCTAACCATCTGAGGGCGCATGGCGAAGAACCGACAGATCCTGGTGAAGGAGCTTCCGGAAGGGCCGCTCGAGGAGCGCCACTTCGAGCTACGCGAGGCCCCGATGCCGACCCCCGGTGCCGGCGAGGTGCTGACCCGGACGATCTACCTCTCCCTGGATCCCGCGAACCGGGCCTGGATGCGAGGAGCCACCTACCGCGCCCAAGTGGCGGCGGGCGAGGTGATGGCCGGATACACCGTTGCCCAGGTGGTCGAGTCCCGCGATCCCGGCTTTCGAGAGGGCGACCTGGTGGAGGGCGACGGCGGGTGGCAGGAGCACGCCGTTCGCCCGGCGGGGGCGCTGAGCCGCCTCGAGCGCCGGGGCCCGCTGAGCCATCACCTGTCGGTCCTCGGCATCACGGGACTGACGGCGTACTTCGGTCTGCTGGAGATCGGGAAGCCCCGCGCTGGCGAGACCGTGTTGGTCTCCGCGGCCGCGGGGGCGACGGGGAACGTGGCCGGCCAGATCGCCCGGATCCTCGGATGCCGCACCGTCGGCCTGGCGGGATCCGACGCGAAGTGCGCGTGGCTCACCGGAGAGCTCGGCTTCGACGCGGCGATCAACTACAAGACCGAGGAGATCCGCCAGGCCCTCAAGGACCACTGCCCGGACGGGATCGACGTCTACTTCGACAACACCGGGGGGGAGATCCTCTCGGCCGCGCTGTTCCGCATGAACCTCCGCGGCCGGGTCGTGTGCAGTGGCGTGGTCTCCCAGTACGACACCGCCACCCCGGCGCCGGGGCCGCGCGGCGTTCCGGGGCTGATCGTCACCAAGCGACTCCGCATGGAGGGCTTCATCGTCTCGGACTTCTTCCGGCAGCGCGCCGAGGCGACCGAGCGGCTGGCGGGCTGGATCGCGGACGGCCGGCTGGTCGTTCGCGAGGACATCCTCGAGGGCCTGGAGGCAGCGCCGCGCGGCCTGATCGGCCTGCTTCGCGGCGAGAACATCGGCAAGCGCATGGTCCGCGTGGCGCCAGAGCCGGACTGAGCATCCTGCTCAAGTTCGCTTGATCACCGTGCCGGCGAGGGCCTTCGCGTCGTAGCGGCCCGCGTCCAGGACCGGCTTCCCGTTGATCAGGACGTACTCGATTCCCTCCGAGAACCGATGGGGATCCTCGAAGGAGGCGCAGCTCCGGACGGTCTTGGGATCGAATACCGTGATGTCCGCGAAGGCACCCTTCTCGAGGACTCCTCTGCCCGGGAGCTGCATCTGCCTCGCCGGTAGCGAGGTCATCTTGCGAACCGCCTCCTCCTGGGTCATGCGTCGCTCGTCCCGGGCAAACTGGCCCAGCACCTTGGTGAAGGCCCCGTACGAGACCGGCGATGGATTGGCGTAGTCGACGCCGACGATGTCCGTCATGATCGCGCAGTTCGGGTCGGAGATGGCCGAGGCCCCAATCCAGTCACTGATCGTCTGGTCGTCGAGGCTGTAGACGAAGAAGAGCCTCCCCTCTTCCTCCACGATCAGGTCGAAGGCCGTGTCGTACAGACCCGTTCCCCGCTCCCTCGCGATGTCCCGAAGCCTCATGTTCTCGAAGGGTCGATTCTTCTCGAGCCTGAAGCCGCCCAGCATGAAGGACCCGTCGAACATGTTGTCGGTCCACCAGCCATTCTCCCAGGTGGGCCACTTCGGAACGGCGCGCCGCTTCTCCTCGATCACCGCCTTGCGCCCCTCGGGATCGCGGAGCTGCTCGAACATCCTGGCGATCCCGCCCGCGTAGAGCCTGGGAGGCAAGATCGCCAGCAGGCTGGTGAAGGCGCACACCCACGGCAGCATGTCGTGACCGACTTCGACCCCACGCTCCCGGGCTCGTGCGATCAGCTGATTGGCGCGCCGATGGGAAGGCATGGTCTTTAGCTGCCCCTTGACCGTGAGGGTCTCTCCCAGCAGCTTCGCAAGTTGGAACGAGAGCTTGGTCTTGAGCCGGGTCGGATCGACGAGCGTGCCGGTCTGGAAGCCGCCGAAGTGGTGGGAGAGGTGCAGAGGAATCCGGTTGCTCTCTGCGACCTGGATGACCTCCCTCACCGCTTCGTCGTAGATCTCCGACATGCCACGGGTGTGCGTCACCAGGGGGGCGCCGTACTCGGTCAGCACCGAAGCAAGCTCTGTGATCTCCTCGGTTCGAGAGAAGCATCCCGGACAGTAGAGGAGCCCGATGGAGAGCCCGATCGATCCCGCTTCGATCGATTCCGTGAGCATCCGCTTCATCGTCGACATCTCGTCGGCGCTGGGGGCCCGTTCCCCCATTCCCATCAGGTTGATCCGAAGGACGTTGTGGCCGGTCAGAACGGCCACGTTGTAGGCCAGGCCGTTCCGGCTCATGTGATCGAAATACTCGGCCATGGTGGCCCACTCGAAGGTCAGTCCGTCGCTCGGGAAGGCGAAGTTCCAGTAGGTCCGGACCGTGTCGTGGGCCTCCGGGTAGATGGGCGCCGGGCTGAAGCCGCAGTTGCCGGCGACGATGGTCGTCACGCCCTGCCGCACCCATCGTTCCATCACCTCCGGGTGCCTCGGGGAGGTGAGAAAGAAGTCGAGGTGGGTGTGCACGTCGATGAAGCCGGGAGCCACGGCCAGACCCTCGGCATCGATCACCCTGTCGGCCTTCGCATCCGGGAAGCTCCCCACGTCCTCGATGCGGTCCTCGCGGACCAGCACGTCCGCCCGGACCGCCGGAGTCCCGGTGCCGTCGATGACCGACCCGTTCTTGATCAGGATGACCTGGCTCATCTCGGGCAACTCCCCCGCCGCCCGTCCGCGCTCGGACCGGCCCTCCTCAGATGTTCAGAGTCTGGACTTTCCATCGCTCGAGTAGAGGACCCGACCGTCGACCGTCTCGCGCTCGAGCATGCCTTTGTGCTCGACGTACCGGAGGTGGGCGATGGCCTCGCCGGTGGCGAACCAGCGCTGCATGATCGGGAAGTCCTCCCAGGAGCGGGCCACGATGTCCCAGCTCATCTCCCCGGCGGTCTGGTAGGCGGTCTTGCGCTCCCCCGTCAAGATCGAGATCACCTCGTTGGCCCGCACCCGGTGGTGCTCCACCAGCTCCGCGATCCTCTTCCCGAAGTCCTCGATCAGGCTGCGGTGTCCCGGGAGACAGAGCTCCACGTCCAGCTCGTCGACCTTGGCGAGACTCGAGAGGTAGGTGGCGAGCGGATCGTGCTCGTCCGTCCAGGCCTGGATGTTCGGCGTGATGTCGCCGAGGACGTGATCGCCGGCGAAGAAGAGCTTCTTCTCGGGCTCGTAGAGCGAGATGTGCCCGTTGGTGTGTCCAGGCGTCGCCACCACCTCCAGCCGGAAGCCGCCAACCTCGAAGACCTCACCCCCCTCGAGGGGGGTGTAGTTCACGATCCTCTCCCCGCTGTACTTGTTGCCTGGGTGATTGTGGAGAGACTTGCGAACCTCCTCGGCCGGGAAGCCGCTTCGAACCGCGAACTCCTGGAGCGGAATCGTCTTGCGGAGGTCGGCGAAGGCGATCCCCATCACCTTCGCATCGAGCGCCCCCATGTAGGCGCGCGAGCCGCTCCGCATCAGGGTCGAGATCAGTCCCGCGTGGTCCGCGTGCAAATGGGTGGCGATGAAGTCGGTCCGCTCCAGGTCCACCCCGAGCTCGTCCAGACCGGCCTCCAGGACCTCCTGGCACTCCGGGCGCTTCATCCCCGTATCGATGACCAGATTGCGGTCGCTCGAGGTGAGCACGTAGGAGTTGATTTCTTTGAGTGGGTTCCCAGGCAGGGGTACGACCACCCGATGCAGCCCGGCCAATATCTTCTCGATCATCGTCTTCTTCCCCGCGGGGTCAAGTCCGGGCAGCGCGGCGGGAAGTTACCAGAATCGAATTGCGCTGTATCGTATAATATCTTGTATCGCAAAATTATTTGTGATACAAACTTTCTATGCGAGAGGGATTGCGGGAGCGCAAGAAGGCCCGCACACACCAGGGAATCGTGGAAACCGCGGTGGAGGTCTTCCGGGAGCGCGGCTACGAGAAGGCCACGGTCGAGGAGATCGTCCGCCGGGTCGAGATCAGCCAGCCCACCTTCTACAAGTACTTCGGCTCCAAGGACGCGGTGCTGCGGGAGGTGGCCGGCGGGATGCTTCGCGAGTGGGCCCAGGAGGCCGAAGCCGTTTCGCGCCAAGAGGGCGAAGACACCGGCGCGGCGCTGCGACGCGTCTTCGCGACGATGGTGTCGACGATGATGGAGGACCGGGCGCTCTGGCAGTGCATCGTCCTCGCCGACGCCCTGAACCCGATGCGCGCGCCCGAGCAGCGGGACGCCGACCGGGACGCCACGCTCGGCATTGCCGCCATCCTCTCCCGGGGACAGCGCAGGAGGGAGATCACCGAGCGCTTCTCGGCGGTCCGGCTGGCCGAGAACCTGGTCGCAATGCAGCTCCTGGCGTGCCTCGCCTGGGGCGTCGACATGCTCGAGGATGGAAGCATCGAGGAGGTTCTCGGCGAGAACCTGGATTTCTTTCTGCGCGGCGCCGCAGCCACGAAAGATTGAGTTCCACTTCAGACGGAGGTTTCGACCATGGCAAGGGACATCGAGAAGCTGAGCGCGGAGAAGCTGCCGAAGTCCAATGAGATCCTGGAGCGGGCCAAGAAGGTGCTGCTCTCGCCGCAGGCAACCGGCCCCTTCCGCGCGCCGAGCTCCGTCGCCTTCATGAAGGAGGGCCGGGGCTCCAGGATCATCGACTTCGACGGCAACGAGTACGTGGACGTCACCATGGCCTACGGTCCGCTGATCCTGGGCCACAGCCACCCCGTGGTCGTCGAGGCCGCCGAGAGGGCGATCCGCACTGGCACGGTCTACGCCATCGCCCACGAGAAGGAGGTGCGCTTGGCCGAGCTGATGGTAGATGCAATCCCCTGTGCCGAGCGGGTGGCCTTCGTGAACACGGGCACCGAGGCGACCATGCAAGCCATCAAGGTGGCGCGGGCGCGCACCGGTAGGGACCGGATCGCCAAGTTCGAAGGCGGCTATCACGGCGTCCACGAGTGCGCCCAGGTCAGCAGCATCATGGCCGACAAGATGGGCCCGGTGGAGGATCCCCAGAGCGTGCCCGACACGCCCGGGATTCCCCAGGCGTTCGTCGACCAGGTGGTGACGCTGAGCTACCGGCAGAAGGAGAGCCTCGACAAGATCCAGAAGCACAGCGACGAGCTGGCCGCGGTGATCATCGAGCCGGTGCCGAGCTCCTTCCCGGTCGACATGCGCGACTACCTGCGGGAGCTTCGCCGGGTCACCAGCGAGTGCGGCGTGCTGCTGATCTTCGACGAGGTGATCAGCGGCTTCCGCCTGAGCTACGGCGGAGCCCAGCAGTACTTCGGGATCACTCCCGACATCGCCACCTACGGCAAGATCATGGGCGGGGGCTTCCCGGCCGGCGCCATCGCCGGGACAGTGGATGCGCTTCAGCCGATCGTCACCAGTGGAGATCCCCTCACGGACTTCCAGGAGAAGCTCCTGATCGTCGGGACCTTCAGCGGGAATCCGGTGACTACCGCCGCAGGCATCGCCACCCTCGAGCACCTGCGCGACCACCCGGAGATCTACATTCACATCGACTCGCTCGCGGACCGGATCAAGCGGGAGGTGCACGCCTTCTGCGAGGAGGAGGGCTTCGCGTTCCAGCTACTCGGACTCGGGTCCTGGTTCCTCCCCTTCTTCGTGGACGGGGATCCGAGCGGAGGCCGCGACCTCAGCGGTCTCGAGAACCTGGTGAAAGGGGAGATCCTCGGAAACTACATGCGCTACCACGGGGTGTATCTGCCGGACCTGCACACCGTCTTCATCTCGTCCGAACACACCGACGAAGACGCCGACACGATCATCGGGGTGTTCCAGGCCTCGCTCCTCGAGATGCGGGAGGACGGTCTCCTGTAGTCCGGGTCAGCCCCTCGGTGGGGAGGCCTCGTCCGGCGCAGGCGCGCGGCGATCGAGCCAGCGCAGGTAGGCGGCCGGAGGCATGAACGCCAGGTAGAGAAAGCCGCTGGCCGCGAGTCCGCACCCGGCCGCGGTGAAGAGGGCGACCGGCGCGCTCATGTAGTTGACATCCAGAAGGCGCAGCGCGGTCATGATCAAGAGGGCGGCGCCCGCCGAACTGCCCATCAGCCCCCAGATGAACACCCGGTTGGTGACGATCGCGTCCGCCAGGCCGAGGGCGAGGCGGCGCCGCAGCATGGCGTGATAGTGGAAGGCCTCGATGGCGCTCCATAGGAACCCGACCACCGCGCTGGTGAAGAGCAGGATCTCCCAGTGGTAGACGAGCTGGAACTTCTCCTCGTTGCTCTCGACCCCGACGGCCAGCCACACGGTCATGGCCGTAGCGAGGAGGGCGGCCCCGCTGCCCAACAGCGTGAGCGCACCCGCCCAGCGAGAGCCGGGCCGGAAGACACGCCAGGTAAAGACGTAGAAGCCCGCGAAGCCCAAAGCGACCGCGAAGGAGCCGATGAAGTCGGCCGCAAAGGTGAGCAGAGGCCCGATCGTCTGGCGCAGCTCGGTGAGCAGCACGATGGGGAAGCCGATTCCGGTGATTCCAGCCAGGGAGAGACCCAGCGCGAACTCGGGGAACTCCCGCGTGCGCCGAGACATGAGTAGCAGGCGCACTCCCACGGCCGTCGAGACCAGGGCCACCAGGGCCACCGCGATGAAGCCGAGCGTCTCCATGCAGATCACCTCCTGAGGTATCGGCTCTCCGCTTCTTCACTTGAGGAGCTGTTTACGAAAGACGGATGATTCGTATCTCGAAAGATCGACCCACGGGCGGAAAGAACCACCGGAGCGCTAGGCTTTACCGGGCGCGCCCACAGCAGCCGCTCCGGAGCGAGCGAGCACGGAGAGCATTCGAGATGAGCGACGAGATCTACCGGAAGCTGGCCAAGGTTCTCGACACGCTGCCCAACGGATTCCCGGCGTCGGAGAGTGGGGTCGAGATCAAGCTGCTCAAGAAGATCTTCGATCCCGATCAGGCGGAGCTCTTCGGCGACCTGCGGCTCGTCTTCGAATCCGCCGAGCAGATCGCCGAGCGCACCGGCCGTCCCCTCGAGGGCCTGGAAGAGAAGCTCATCGCCATGACCGAGAGAGGTCAGCTCTGGGGCCTCCAGTTCGGAGACACCTGGGTCTTCAAGATGATGCCCTGGGTGTTCGGGATCTTCGAGTTCCAGCTTCCACACCTCGACCGGGAGTTCTCCGAGATGTGGGCCGAGTATCACGAGACCTACGGCCGGGAGTTCTTCTCGAAGATGCCGCAGATGATGCAAACGCTGCCCATCGAAGAAGAGATCTCCGTCCAACAGGAGGCGCTGCCCTACGAGAGAGTCTCCTCGCTGATCGAGCAGGGCCAGTCCTTCCTGGTGAACGAATGCGTCTGCAAGAAGGAACACGAACTGGTGGACAAGCCATGTGACCGACCGCTCGAGGTGTGCCTGGCCATCGCCCCCATAGAAGGTGTCTTCGACGATTCCGACCGCGGAAAGGTCATCACCCGGGATGAGGCGTACAAGCTGCTCGCCGAGTGTGAAGAGAACGGCCTCGTCCACCTCACCGGGAACACCCAGAACGATCGCTTCTACATCTGCAACTGCTGCGGGTGTTGCTGCGGGGTCTTGCGGGGAATCAACGATCTGGGCATCCCGGCCACCGACGTCATCAACTCCCACTACTACGCCAAGATCGATCCGGACGAGTGCACCGACTGCGGGACCTGCAGGGACGAGCGCTGTCAGGTCGGCGCCATCGAGGAGAGGGACGACCACTCCGAGATCATCCCCGAGAAATGCATCGGCTGCGGCCTCTGCATCACCACCTGCCCGGGGGAGGCCATCCAACTGGTGCGAAGACCCGAGAGCAAAGTAGTCCATCCGCCGGCCGACCAGGAGCAGTGGTACAAGGAGCGCGGTCAGGTGCGCGGAGTGGACTTCAGCCGGTACGAGTAGGCGGGAGGGGCCCTGGCCCCTCGTCATTCTTCCTTGCTCTCGATGAACCGCTCGAGCGCTTCCCGCTGTCGGTCACCGTCGAAGTGGAAGACCACGCCGACGCCGGGGACAAGCCCCCAGCTGGGCTCCTGCGCTCGAACCACCTCCGCCTCGATCGGAACCGTCTCGTCGCCGAGACGGAGGCGAAGCTGGAGCCTGGTTCCCGCCGGGATCGGCGCGTGGCTCGAGACGAGTGCGCCGGAGACGCTCATGTCCCAGACGTCCCAGGCGATCTCCTCGATCTTCGTCTGGGGATCGACGACCGCTACCTGCGCGACGGCCTCCGATTTCAGTCGGGGCAATGCCGGAGTGAAGGAACGTTCGTGGCCTCGGAGGGCTCGCAGGATCTGGCGGAGGGACACCGGCTTGGCGATGTAGCCGATGGCACCCAGCAGCGTCGCCCGGGTCTCCTCTTCGAGGTTGGGACGGGAGGTGAGAACGATCACCGGAGGTCTCTCGGCGACGGAGCGCGCGATGTACTCGAGCAGCTCCATCCCGTCGCCGTCGACCCGGGTGTCCACCACGACAAGGGAGACCTCCGGATGGTGGGATAGCGCGAGCTTCGCCGCTTGCGTCGAGCAGAGCTCGACGACCTCCCGGCTGTAGCCCCTCAAGAGACGCGCCAGAAGCGAACGCGCGACCGGTGAGCTATCGACGATCAGAACCGTATCGAGTTCCAGCAAGCTCAGTGTAAGTACCCGCCGAAAACCGGGTTTTCACTCTACACCCGCTTATCGGCAGGCCATCGAGCCCCCCTTAGCCCAACTTTCGAGGCGACTCGAGGGCACGAAATCCTCTCCGGAAGCCGGGTAGCGCCGGCTGGCGATCAGCGAGCTCGAAGCTCGTCCTCGTCGAGAAGCCGACCCACCGCCTCCTCGCTCTGATCTTCCGTCTCTCTTGCCGCGAGAAGCTCTTCCTCGCGCCTCCGGCGCAGTCGTCTCGCTGGTGGATTGGATCGAGTACGACAGGCAGCCCGAAGGGATCGGGGGCTGCGGTTCACAGCGCTCTGGCATCGCGTCTACAACGTCGACCGCCTCCGGGAGGCTTAGTCCGCTCTTGGCCAACGTTTACCTCCATTGCGTGGTCGACCTGTGGGTCCAGCATTGACGTCGAACGCGGGCCACAGGCGACGTGATCGTCGTGAGGTTCGCCGATGACATCATCGCTGGATTCCAGCACGAGTCGGATGCCCGGCAGTTCCTGAGCGAGCTTGCGGATTGTCTCCGCAAGTTCACTCTGGAGCTTCATCCCGAGAAGACGCGCCTCATCGAGTTTGGCCGCTTTGCGGCCAAGAAGCGAAAACGGCGTGGCCAGGGGAAGCCCGAGACCTTTTCGTTTCTGGGGTTCACGCACATTTGCGGTGAGGTGAGAAACGGGCGGTTCAGTGTGCTACGGCAAACGATTCGTTCCAGAATGCTGCTTGCCGGACCCAAGAAGGGCGCCCATTCCGCTCATCCGCCTCACGATCCCTCGAGCAGGCGGCGGAGCTTTCGGGCCAGGGAGGCGATCCGGAAGGGCTTCTGCAGGAAGTCGGCGAACTCGTCCGCAGCCACCTGATCGCCGACCTGCTGCTCCGTGTATCCGCTGGTGAGGATCACGGGCGCCTCCGGGCGGATGCGCCGGATCTCCCGCAGCGCCTCGCGGCCGTCCATGCGGGGCATGGTCGCGTCCAGCACCACCGCGACGATGTCCTCCGCGTGGCGGCGGAAGACCTCCAAGCCCTCCTGGCCATCTCCGGCGGTCAGAACCTGGAAGCCCAGTCGCTCCAGCATCCTGCGGGTGGCAGCCAGCACTCCGGCCTCGTCGTCCACGGCAAGGATGATTCCCTTTCCCCGCCAGTCCTCGGCCGGGAAGGGCTCACCGGAGGAAGGCGGGGAGACCCCCTCGAGGCAGGGAAGCAGAACCCGGATGGTGGTGCCCCGGCCCGGCTCCGAGTTGAGGTCGATGGCGCCGCGGTGGCCTCGCACGATTCCCAGCGCCGCTGCCAGGCCCAGTCCCCGACCCGCGAACTTGGTGGAGAAGAACGGGTCGAACATGCGGTCCACCACGTCCTCGTCCAGCCCGCAGCCGGTGTCCGACACCTCGACGAAGGCGTAGCGGCCCGGGGTGAGACCGTCGCCCAGACGCAGCTCCGAGAGCTTCTCGGCGTTCGGGACGACGACGCCGGTTCGGATCCGAACCACACCCTCTGCGCCCTCGAGTGCGTCTGAGGCGTTGGTGATCAGATTCATCACGACCTGACCCAGCTGGGTCGCGTTCGCCTCGACGGTGGGAACCTCCTCGAGGGCAAACTCGAGCCTGGCCTTCTTCGACACCACCGCCTTCAGCAGGTGGGTGGTCTCCTCCGCCAAGCGCGCGAGGTCGAGGGGCTCGACCGCAAAGTGCGCCTTGCCCGAGTAGGCGACCATCTGGGCGGTCAGGCCCGCCTCGCGGTGACGCTGTGTCACGTCGCGAAAGGTCCACACGCGCCCGGCCGGCTGGCCGGAGCGCAGCAGCGGGCCGGACGAGCGCTCGAAGACGCGGCCGTCCTTCAGGAGGATCTCGTCTTGACTCTCCGCGAGAGGCGCGTCGTAGAGCTCTCGCACCTTCTCCAGGAATCCCTCCGGGTCCACCAGCTGTCGCGTCGTCCAGTCGAGGGCCGTGGAATCCTCGCCTGACTCGATCACCTGGTCCGGCAGGGACCACATCTCCTGGAAGATGCGGTTCGTGTAAATCATGGTGCCGGCCTTGTCGACCACCAGCAGGCCCTGGTCGACCGAGCCCAGGATCGCATCCAGAGCTCCCGCCTGCTCCGCCACGACGTCGATGGCCCGTCGCAGAGCCGTCTCGTCGCGCAGCCGCAGACCCGTGCCCAGCGTCTGGCCGCGCGAGCCGGGGACGGGCGTCGCCTCGATGCGGAGCCAATGGGAGGTGGGGTGGTCGAAGGCAAAGAGGTGGCCGTCCGGGGGCTGCTCGGGCGCGGTGAGCCGCGCCGCCACGCCGGCCGGCTCGAGGTGCTCCTCTTCCCGGCCGGGCGTGGAGAGGCGCTCGCTCAGGGCCGAGAAGATCCCCGTGCCCTGCACCAGCGCCTCTTCCCCCAGCAGCCTCTCGGCGGCCGGGTTCGACAGCAGGATCTCACCGCTCCGGTCGAGCAGGAGAACCGCATCCGTCTCGTGGCGGATCAGGTGCCGTAGCGATACGGAGCCCAGCGCGAAGAGGCGGTCGCGGTAGATCCCCAGGAAGAAGAGCACCCCGGAGATCGCGAAGCCTCCGACCGTCGCGTCGAAGCCGGGGTCGAACCAGCGAGTCACGTAGAGAAAGCTGCAGACGACGGGAGCCACCGTGGCGGCGAGCACGAGGTTCACCTGGCTACGGGTCGGGGAGCGGCGGAGCGACCAGCGCAGCCAGGCGTAGATACCGACCACGCCGAGAATGAGCGAGTAGCTGATCGCGGCCTGGACGTACCAGAGCACCTGATACTCGTTGTGCTGACCGGCGACAGCGTGGATGTAGCGGCCGTGCCAGGGATTGGTCAGCAGGGTCAGATACATGACGCAGGCCGCCCACAGGGGTCCCCGCCGGACCAGATGGCTGCTCCAGGGCAGGGGTCGTCCCTGGAGCTCGGCGAAGCGCTGGGCGAACAGCCACCAGGTGGCGGGCAAGCTCATCGCGGCCGCGTAGAGGATCAGGATCCAGATCCAGTAGGCGGCCGGGTCGGTGACGACGGAGGATGTCATGAATTCGCCGAGGGACCAGACGAAGGCCGTGGCGTTGACGAAGAAGAGGCTCGGCCAGAGGGGCCTCGGCGGACGCCGCCAGAGGACCAGGCACGCCAGGCCGCCCGTCGAGAGCATGGCGAGAAGGGAGAGGGCTACGGCTACGGTCATGGCCGACGGGCCTCTGTCACTCGCGGGTGGATCCGGCTCAGCCGCAGCATGTGGGCGGCCGACCCTTCCAGCCCGAGTATCGCACGTGTTGGTCGGGCGGCGCGAGACCCCAAGGCGGCCCCGTGGTTTCCATGGGCCCGCTTCTCGTGGTCTCCGCCGTGGCTGAAGAAGACTATCCGCCCATTCGCGGACAGCTCGCTGGAATGTCCTGCTCCACGATTTGCCCGAATGTGGCGGATTGCCTCAGCCCTCGCCCGTTCTCAGTAGAACCTGTAAGGCCGCTGCGCGATCTTGCCGATCAGTAGACGGCGATTATCGAAACCGGAGAAGGGAGCGGGGTGGAGGAGTTCTCGAGAGTCGGAATGGGGCTGATGCTGCTGGCGAGCACGGCGGTGGGCGTTCGGCTCCTGCTGCTCGCGCGACGCACGCGGATGGCGCCCGAGTTCGTGATGGCGATCGCCAGCCTGGGAACCGGTATCGGCTCGGTGCTGGTCATGCAGGGCGTCGCCAGGACAGAGGCGCAGCAGAGCCTTGGCGCCGCGCTCATCCATACCGGCATTCTCTTGACGAGCACCGGCGCGCTCTTCCTGTGCCTGGGGATGTGGCGGATCTTTCGGGTTGGGCAGCGCTGGGCGGTGCTCGTCACCACCCTCGTGGGAATCGTATTGCTCGGAAGCTGCGCGGTGCTGCTGGGCGCCGATCACGGCAATCGTCTTCCGACCTACCACCCCGCCTATTTCGTGGGATCCGGGACGCGCATCGCCTCCTTCCTGTGGGTGGCCGCGGAGTCGCTTCGCTACGCGCGACTGCTGCGGCGTCGGGAAGCCTTGGGGCTAGCCGAGCCGCTGATGGTTCACCGCTTCCTGAACTGGGGGATCTCCGCTCTCACCCTGGCCCTCGCCTACCTGATCTTCCTCTCCTTCACGGTCAGCGGCACGGCGCCGCCGCCGCAGGCGCAGGCCACGCTGGGCCTGCTCGGCGTGGTCACCGCCTCTGCGTTGTGGATCGCCTTCTTCCCGCCGAGCTTCTACCGGAGATGGCTGACCGCTTCGGGATGAGCCAGACAGTGGCAGCCCGTCCTCGGCACGGCTGACGGGACGTGTGACCTACAGCGCCAACGGACCGTGATCCCCCAAAACCCATCTCTCCGAGAGCGGAGTTGCCATGGAGATCGGGGCAGTTGCACTCTCACCTGCATCTGGTCTGCCGGTGCCATCTCGCGACCTCATCCAGTGAAGACCGGAATCGGCCGATAGGGCGTTCGACCGAGGGGGACGCGCCCGTGGGGTCACCGGTGCAATCTGGAAGAACATCGATCCAAGTGCTCGTGGTCGAGGCAAGCGACCATCTGGGCAAGAATCTCGAGCGGGATTTGCTTGCACGCGGCGTGGCGGTCACGCGCACGGCGAACATCATCGACGCCGTCCGCACGCTTCGCAGCCGCGGAGCCGACGTCACCGTGCTGGGAGTTCCCCTGCCGGGCCTCGACTCAATCGCTTGCTGCGCCGCTCTCAAAGAGGGTGCGGCTCCGCCGGCCCTCGTCCTCCTCGACGCCACGGGTCAAGCGGCGGAGCTCGAGCTCAGCCTGCCACGGGGCATGCGTCCGGACGCGGTGCTGCCGAGGCCTGTCGACAGCACCAAGCTCCTGCTGGAAATCCACGAAATCCTCGAGCGAGCCACGGTCAACAACACCGATGCCCCTGCGGGTGGGCTCCAACTCTCCCTGCCCGAGATCTTCGTCGACCTCGGCGATCGGGCCGAGACCGGCATTCTCGAGATCCGCGCCGATGGCGTCTGCACCAGCATCCACCTGAGCCGAGGGAGCCCGGTCTTCGCCGAGGGCGGATCGCTCCGTGAGACTCTGGGGCGACTCCTGCTCAGGCGCGGAGAGATCAACGAGAGCGAATACGTGCGCGTCATCGAGCGGATGACCGAGAGGCGGGTGGACAGCGAGCCCCTGCGCATGGGTGAGGTGCTGGTGGAGTTCGGCTTGCTGACTCCGAATGAAGTCTACGACGCACTGGTGCAGCAGGTGATCGAGAAGATCATCGCCTGCTTCCGCTGGACGCACTTCAACCACTCCTTCCGCCCGCTGGAGGCGGTCTCGGAAGAGATGCTCGCCTTCGAGGTACCTTCCCTCGAAGCCCTGCTCCTCGCGGGCCTGAAGGCGCATTTCGGCCCCGGCCGTGTGGAATTCCTGCTGGGACCCCACTCCAACCACTATCCCGCACTTCGCATGAGCGCCGCCGAGACGGGCAACCGTTTCCAGATGAACCCCGCGGAGCAGAAGTTCCTACTGGAGGTTCGCGGAGATCGGACCTTGGCCCAGCTCCGGCTGGATTCCTCCTTGGATAATGCGCACGCGGGCCAGGTGCTGACGGCGCTGGTCGTGGCGAGGGCGGTGCTGCTGACGGAGGCTCCAACCGCTGCGAAGCCGGCGAGGCCGGATCCCGTCTCGAGCAGACCGCGGACAGGTGACGCGGCGGCCCGACCTGCCGGGAGCGCGGAGGCGAGAGGGGATCAACGACATGTCCCGCGGCGCCAGCCACGAGACTCCCCCCGGCAGCTCTTCGGCAGGCTCCAGAAGATGCCGGGGAATCGGACGCCGGGCGACCCCGCGGACAAGCGCCAGCCGAGGCTCGAGGCCGAGCGCGCCTTCCGCAGCGGCATGGGGCTGATGCGCCAGGACATGATGGCGGGGGCACGCCGGGAGTTCGCCCGCGCCGCGGAGCTGCAGCCATGCGAGCCCGAGTACCGGATGTACGAGGCCTGGACCAGCTATCTGACCGCACGGGGAGAGGAGGCCCGGACCCTGGCCCGGGCCAAGGCCCACGCCTGCGCAAGCCGGGTGATCCTGGACGACAAGGAGTCCAGCAGGGCCCACAGCATCCTCGGTCAACTCGCCCACGCGAACGGCGAACTCGACGCCGCGGAACGCCACTTCCACATGGCACTCCGCCACGATTCCGGCGACCACGATGCACAACGCGGCATGCGCCTCCTCGCGCAGCGAAGACCGTAGCCGGGAATGTCGAACGCTCAGCTTCTCGGGGATGCCCGAGAAGCTGAGCGTTCGACGGCCCTGTTGACGAGCAAAGGAAACGGCCCCGGGAAGGCATCGCCTTTCCGGGGCGGCGGTTGATTCGGGCGGCTCCTTACATTTCCATGCCGCCCATGCCTCCGGGCATGCCGCCGCCGTTGGAATCCTTCTCCGGCGCCTCGGCCACCGTCTGGATCCGATTCTGCAGGATGTCCCGCTTCTCGACGCCGAACCGCTCCAGGGTTCCGTAGTAGACGGGGCTGCAGCCCACGAGTGAGAGGACCAGAAGAAGCATCGGCGCCCGGACCAGGCCGAAACGCAGCGGTGTGGGGTTCATACCGTCCTCCGCGGCAGTCGCGGCCTCGTCAGTCGAGCTCGACGCTGCTCATGTACTCGGGAATCTCCGTCGGCCAGCCGAGCCGGTCGCGCACGGCCTCTTCCATCGCCGCCAGGCTCTTGGCCTCTCCGTGCACGAGGAAGGTCCGCTTCGGGGGGCGCGCGGTGGTCGAGAGCCAGTCGAGGAGGTCCGTCTGGTCGCCGTGGGCGGAGAAGCCGCGGATGGTCTGCACCTCAGCGCGGCACGGTACGAAGCTCCCGTGCATCTTGAGCCGCTTCTCACCCTGCTGCAGCCGCCAGCCGCGCGTCCCGATCGCCTGATATCCGACCAGCAGGATCTTGTTCCGCTCCTCGGGAAGCAGGCGCTTCAGGTGGTGAACGACGCGACCGCCGGTCAGCATGCCGCTCGCCGAGACGATGATCGCCGGCCCGCGCAGACCGTTGAGCCGCTTCGACTCCTCGACGCTCTGCACGTAGTGGGTGTTGTCGTCGCGAAGCGGGCAGAAGTCCGCCGAGTCAGTGCGCAGATCCGCGGCGAGGTTCGGATCGTTTCCGAAGTGGCAGTACACCTCGTTGGCGCTCGCGGCCATCGGGCTGTCCACGTAGATGGGGATTTCGGGGATTGCCCCGGCGCGCTCGAGCTGCTCGAGGCGATACAGGACGAGGGTCGTGCGTCCGATCGCGAAGGCGGGGATCAGTGCGATTCCCCGGCGTGCCACGACGTCGTTGACGGCCTGGGTGAGCTCATCATCGAGCGACTCTTCACGGTGGGAGCGGCCGCCGTAGGTGCACTCGACCAGGACCACGTCGGGTGCCGGCTCGCCGATCACCGCCGCGGGGGTCATCATCGGCTCTCCGTCCTGGCCGAGGTCGCCGGAGACGAGGATCCTCCGGGGTGCGCCCTCGCCGCTCTCCACCTCGAGCAGCACCGAGGTCGAGCCCAGGATGTGCCCCGCAGAACGGAGCTGCACCCGCACCCCGTCCGCGGCCTCGACCCACTCGTCGTAGGGCGTGGGGGCAAGGCGCGCGGCAGCCCGCTCCGCATCCTCCGAGGTGTAGAGGGGAAGCGCGGGACTGTGTTTCGAGAATGCCTTGCGGTTGGCGTACTTCGCCTGCTCTTCCTGCAGCCGGCCGGAGTCGGCGAGGATCAGCTTGGTGATCTCGACGGTCGGAGCCGTCCCCAGCGCCTTCCCTTCGAACCCCTCGCTCACCAGCCGCGGGAGGTAGCCGGAGTGATCCAGGTGCCCGTGGGTGAGGACGACGGACGAGATCTGGCTCGCCTCCACGGGCAACGGGTTCCAGTTCCGCAGGCGCAGCTTCTTCTGTCCTTGAAACAGTCCGCAGTCCACCAGCACCTTCGCCCGCGGCGTCTCGACCAGGAAGCGCGAGCCGGTGACGGTACCAGCCGCGCCGAGGAAGCGGATCTGCAATTTCACCCGGAGGACCTCCATCTGTGGTGGCCCGACAGCATAGGGGGGATGCCGGACAGCGCCTAGCCCGCAAGTCGGTGACTAGAAGTCCGGCTCCGCGATGCCGTCCGCTCCCACCCGCCAGGGGGTCCACACCAGCGCCACGCGCTCCACGGTCAGGTCGGCCTTCCTGGGGCGGATCGGGAGCTCCTCGCAGTCCAGCTCCGAATCGTCCCACTGGTCGCGCACCGCCTCGAGGCGCTCCTCGAACTCCGCCTCGAGCTCCTGGAGCTGCTGCAGCAGCGCCTCGGTGTCCTCCTGGGCGCGGGCGATGTCGCCCCGCTCGCGCGCGGTGCGGCTGGCTCCCCGCGCCGCCGTCGTCGCGCGCCCGACGTTGCCGATGCTTCCCAGCTTGCGGCCGAACAGCGCGCCCAGCACCGTCGCACCGACGGAGACCACGGTGTGCATCTTCTGCTGCCGGTACTGCGAGCGCTCGCGCTCGACTCTCTGCTCGGCCTTGCGGATTCGATCGGAGAGACGCTTGAGCTTCGGCGCGTACCGCTTGCGCAGCTTCTCCAGCTCGAGGTCGCGCTTCTCGTGCTGCAACTGGCGGAGCTGCGCGCGAAACTCGCCCTCGCTCTCGCCGGGGCGCGAGATCCCTCGCGGCTTGGCAGACTTCCAGACCCGCAGCGGGCAGCTCCGGTAGAGGTGGGTCCGAAGCATCTTCGACCAGCGCGTGTAGGTGGCCGGCCGCGCCGCGGCCGCGGGGAGGGAAGCGAACTCCGCGCCTTCCCCCGGCTCGTCGTCGAGATCGGGAGCACCGTCCTCGAGCAGGCCGATGCCCTCCCACGGCATCCGCAGCGCATCCTCCCCGCGCAGCGGGGCGAGCAGTGCCACGTTTCTCCAGACGTCGATGTCGGTGCGCGCCCTGGTGTAGTGCAGGGTCGCGACGCCCAGCGCGGCGGGACGGTACACCAGCCTTCCCCCGGAATCGGCGGTTCCCGCGGCGGGGAGGAAGTACTCCTCGATCTTCGGGGGCACCACCGGGCGTGTGGTCTCGGCCAGCGGCGCGGCCTCGGGGGCGGCGGTCGCGACCGGCTGCAGCCCGGGTCGCGCAGGCTTCGTCGCGGCCTGCTTGCGCTCCGCCATCAGCCGAGCGATCTGCTCGCGGGTCAGGGGTCCGCGGAGGTACGAGAGCGCCCAGCGGGTGTGGAAGACCACCGCCTCGTCCTCGTGCACGTTGTTCATCAGGAACACCCGGCTCCCCAGGCCGGCGAGAATCTGCTCGGTCCGGGCGCGGTCGAAACCGGCACCGACGGCTGACGACGCGCCCTCCAGACCCTCGATCACCCGGGCCTTGTCGCGCTCGGTCTGCAGCCTTCCCAAGAACCAGGTCCCCGCGTTCGAGAGCCCCTTGTAGTCGAGGTCCACCGGGTTCTGCGTCGCCAGCACCACCCCGAGCCCGTAGGCGCGGGCCTGCTTGAGCAGGGTCAGCATCGGAGTCTTCGACGGCGGATTCGCGGTGGGCGGGAAATAACCGAAGACCTCGTCCATGTAGAGGAGCGCCCGCAGACTGCCGGTGCCCGGCTGGGCGCGCATCCAGGCGATCACTTCGTTCAGCAGGATCGTCACGAAGAACATGCGCTCCGCGTCGGAGAGATGCGCGATGGAGAGGATCGCCAGCCGCGGCTTCCCCCCCGCCGTGTAGAGCAGGCGGCCCACGTCGAGCGGATCGCCCTGGCTCCACGCGGCGAAGGCCGGCGAGGCGAGCAGGTTGTTGAGGATCATCGCCAGCTCGAAGCGGTCCTTCGACGAGAAGAACGACTCGAGGTCCAGCACGCCGAGGCGTTCGAAGGGTGGGCTCTGGATCTCGTGGATCAGTGAGGCGAGATCGAGATCGCGCCCCTCGCGCCAGGCGCGATCGACCAGCGCCGAGAGGAGGATGTGCTCCCGGCTGCGGATCGGATCCGCCTCGACGCCGACCAGCGCGAGCAGGCCGGAAACCGCGGAGAGGGTGCGCTCGCGCAGCGCCTCGTCGTCGCCGGCCACTTCGGGCGGGGGCGCCGCGAACGAGCGCAACACGGTGAGCGGAATTCCCGCGCTGCCGCCCGGGGTGTAGATGGCGAGGTCGGCGGCCTCGCGGAGGCGGGCGATCCGGTCGCCCGACTGACCCCACTTCGCGAGCCCGCGGCGCCAGAGTTGCGCCGTCCACCGGGCGTGCTCCTCGGGTGTCCGTCCGCTGCGCGCCGCCTCGGCGGGATCCACCCAGGGGAGATAGTCCGCGGGTCGAAGCTGCGGGAAGTTGAGCAGCAGGTTTCCCAGGTCACCCTTCGGATCGATGGCGATGGCGGGAATGCCGTCGAGGGCGGCCTCCTCGAGAAGGGTGACGCAGAGCCCGGTCTTGCCGCTGCCGGTCATCCCCACGCAGACGGCGTGGGTGGTGAGATCCTTCGCGTCGTAGAGCAGGTCTTCATCGCGAACGCGGGACTTCGCAAGGTCGTAGCCGCGTCCGAGGTAGAAGGCTCCGAGCTTCTCGATTTCCGCCATCGCGATCCGCCTCCGGGTGCTTCCCAGCGTCCGATCCGCGAGGCGTGTCCCGCGCAGCTCCCCGGCGCGGCCGGCCGAAGCCCACGACAGACTGCTTTCCCACCTCGAAGATTCTCGGGTAGGCTCCAGTCTAGCGAGCGGACCCGGTCGCGACCCCCGCGAGAGACGCTCGCTCGGAGGAGGCAGTCATGGATCTGGTTGAGCAGCTTCTCGGTGATCGCGTCGGCGACGCGATCCAGGGTCTCGTGGGCCAGGCGGGGTTCAGCGCGGAGCAGGCTCAGGGGTTCCTGCCCGTCGTGATCCAGAAGGTGGTGGAGGCGATGCAGGGCGGCGGTCTCGACTTGGGCGCTCTGCTCGGCGACGCGTCCTCGCTGCTCTCGCGGCTCAACGCCGGAGAGATCGCGACCCAGACCGGCGTCGCCGAGACACAGGCCACCGCGGGGCTCGAGGCCCTGGTGCCGGTGCTGATCGGCGCGCTCTCTGGGCGATCGGGGGGACTCGACGGCCTGCTCTCGAGCCTCGGCGGTGACAAGGCCGGAGATCTGCTGGGCGCAGCCAAAGGTCTCGCGGGCAAGCTCTTCGAGTAGCCGCGGGCCCTCAGCCGCCCGTTGCCCGAAGGCGGGCGATTCGCTCGTCGAGGGGCGGATGGGAGGCGAAGAGCGCGGCGAGGCCCCCCTTGACTCCCCCGGAGATGCCGAAGGCGTTCAGCTGATCGGGAAGAGGCGCGTTGCTGCCCGACTTGAGCCGCTCGAGGGCCGCGATCATGCGGTTGGTCCCGGCGAGGCGCGCCGCGCCGGCGTCGGCCCGGAACTCGCGCTGGCGGGAGAACCAAAACACGACGGTGCTGGCGAGAATGCCGAGCACGATCTGGGCGACGATCGAGACCACGTAGTAGCCGATCCCGTAGCCGCGCTCGGTCTTGAAGACGACGCGATCGACGAAGTGGCCGATCACCCGGGCGAAGAAGATCACGAAGACGTTGACCACACCCTGGATGAGGGTGAGGGTGACCATGTCGCCGTTGGCGACGTGGCTCACCTCGTGGGCGAGCACGCCGTCGATCTCGTCCTTGGTCATGCCGCGGAGCAGCCCGGTGCTGACGGCGACCAGCGCGCTGTTGCGACGCGCGCCGGTGGCGAAGGCGTTCGGCTCCGGGGAGTCGTAGATCGCCACCTCGGGCATCGCAATTCCCGAGGCCTTGGCGTGCTTTCCGACGGTCTCCACCAGCCACAGCTCCACCTGGGTGCGGGGATCCCGGATCACCTGGGCACCGGTGGTGCGCTTGGCCATCCACTTGGACAGGGCGAGGGAGATGAAGGATCCACCCATCCCGTAGACCGTGGCGAAGATCAAGAGCGCCCGGAGATCCAGATCGATCCCCTGCTCGTCGAGAAGGCTGTCGACCCCGAGGAGCTGGAGGACGATGCCCAGCACCACGAGGACGGCGATGTTGGTGGCGAGGAAGAGAGCGACGCGTTTCATCAATCGACTCCGGGAGAGGTTGAGACACCGGAAGCGGGGAGGAGTTCACCCTCCCAGCCTCCTCCAATGATGTGAACCCCTCGGCGCCCGTCAAGCACGGGCGCAGCGGGCCACAGATGCGGGCTAGAGCCCAGCCGGTCGAGACCGGTGGGCTGAACGGCGTTCAGCTGCTCGCCGCTCAGGTGGGCTAGGTGGTGCCCCCGAGACGCCGGAAGATGGCATCGGGTGTCTCGTGGACGTCGCCCGACTCGAGGCTCTTGAGGTCCGCGCTGATCGACTCGCAGAGGCTCGAGGCGCCCTCGACACCACGGGTGGCGAGCTCTTCGGGCAGTATGCGCGAGACCACCACGCTCATCTGTTCCGGAGTGACGCCGCGGGCTTCCAGCCCAGCCTGCTTGAGGGCCAGCCGCACCGTCCCGCGAGCCTCGAGACGCTCCAGGGAGGTACCCGCTTCGAGCTGGTCGCAGACGAGATCGAATGCTCGAGCATCCGGCATCGATCGGCTCCCCTTCGGCTGGATCGGCTTCGCGGTGGCTCGGCAGTCTCGAAACTGGAACACGGCAGGTGAAACGCGAGCTCCGGGAATCCTCCAGGGTTTCGATCGGTAGAACACCTAGAGGCCTTGAGTATTGATCCCTATCCGAGCCCTGAGGGGGAGAACCCCCATGCCCCCACTCGGAGGCGGTCCGGCATCCTGGGCTCTCCGAGCCCTATCACTGGAGTACACTCCCCATCCATTTCGAGGATCCCATCATCGACAGCGAAGTCACCACGCCGCGGCGCCGTGATTACCCCGCCGACGTCCACGTCATCGCCCGGGAAGGGCGGGAGTTCGTCCTGGTGGGCACCGCGCACATCTCCCGCGAATCCGTCGAGCTGGTCCGCGAGGTGATCGAGAAGGAGGAGCCGGACTGCGTCTGCATCGAGCTCGATGACCGGCGCTACGAGGCGCTCTCGCGGGAGCAGCGCTTCGAGTCGCTGGATCTCAAGCAGGTGATCCGCGCCAAGCAGCTCGCCACGCTGATGCTGAACCTGGTCCTGGCTTCCTACCAGAAGCATCTCGGCCTCCAGCTCGGCATCCAGCCGGGGACCGAGCTGCTGGAGGCGGCGCGGGCGGCGGAGGAGCGCGGCATCCCGGTGGCCCTCTGTGATCGCGACATCCGTGTGACCCTGCGGCGCGCCTGGCGCTCCCTCCCCTTCTTCCGGAAGCTTCTGCTGCTCTCCACGTTTCTGGGAGGAATCTTCGAGAAGCCCGAGCTGACCGAGGAGGATCTTCGAGAGCTCCGTCAGCAGGACGTGATGTCGAGGCTGATGCAGGAGCTGGGCCAGGCCTTCCCGGGCCTGAAGACCGTCCTCATCGATGAGCGGGACGCCTATCTCACCGAGCGGATCAAGCAGGCTTCGGGGGAACGCATCGTCGCCGTGGTGGGTGCGGGCCACGTGGAGGGAATGCGCCGGGCGCTGGCCGAGGATCACCGGGCAGACCTCGAGGAACTCTGCGTGATTCCGCCCATTACACCGGCGTGGAAATGGGTCGGATGGGGCATTCCCACGCTGATCCTGGGCTCCCTGCTACTGATCGGCCTGCGCCAGGGTGCCGCCGCCGCCGGTGAGAATCTGCTCTTCTGGATCCTCGCCAATGGCGTTCCCTCCGCCGTCGGTGCCGTCCTCGCCCTCGCCCACCCCGCCACCATCGCCGCCGCCTTCCTCGCCGCGCCGATCACCAGCCTGACCCCGGTGATCGGCGCCGGCTACGTGACCGCCTTCGTGCAGGCCTACCTGAAGCCACCCCTGGTGAGCGAGCTGAAGGAAGTCTCCCGGGACATCGGATCGGTGGCGGGCTGGTGGAGGAACCGACTGCTGCGGATCTTCCTGGTCTTCCTCTTCACCACCTTCGGCAGCATCCTCGGTACCTGGGTAGGCGGCGCCGAGATCGTCTCAAATCTGTTCTAGCGGGGGGCGCGGCGAACCCACTCCGCCCCCCGTGCGTAGTACCGTCAGGGCAGAAGAGGAGACCACCCGTGCCCACACTTCGTTCCGGACTGCAGCGCTCTCGCCACCAGCACATCATCGCCGGTGTCTGTGGGGGCATCGCCGAATGGCTGGGTTGGAGCCCGACTCTGGTGCGAGTGCTCTTCGTGCTGGTGTCGGTCCTGTCGGTGGGTTTTCCGGGGATCCTGGTCTACATCGTGCTCTGGGTCCTGATGCCGAAGCGCGAGTACTGATCGATACGGGGACGTGCGGCCTTGAGCTTCCTCAGCGGCCATGGTATTGACTGCGTCGGACGAATCGGAGACGCGCGATGAGAGTGGAATCTGACTGCAGCAGCCATCGCGCGTCCGCTCCAGATCCAACACGAGCCTGAGACGGCATCTCCGGAGGCCGCGGACGCGAGAGCGACCGCGGCCTCCGGCGTTTTGGAGCATTCGAAGTGGCGAACCCGGCCGAAATCGTCCCCCCGGCAGTACCGTCCGCACGCAGTGGAAACCTGCGCGAAGTGGGGCTGCTGGCCTATCCGGTCATCCTGACCCAGCTCTCGGCGACGGTGATGGGAATCGTCGACTCGGCGATGGTGGGCCGGCTCGGAGCGACCGAGCTCGCAGCGGTGGGCTTCGCCGGGGTGTGGAGCTGGACCGTCTTCTGTGTCTTCTTCGGAACCGCCTCGGGGATCCAGACCTTCGTCGCCCAGGCCGACGGTGCCGGAAGGCGGCGGGAGTGCGGCGGCTGGGCCTGGCAGGGCCTCTACGTGATCCTGCCCGCCACGCTGCTCTCGGGCGCCGCGATGTGGACCGCGGCGCCGACGCTGCTCGCCTGGCTCGGCCCCTCCCAGGAGCTCCAGGAGGCGGCGGTCCGCTACCTGCGACCGCGGCTCTACGGGATCACCGGAATCGGGATCGCCTTCGTGTGGATCTCCTTCTTCCGCGGCGTCGGCGACACGCGCACGCCCCTCTACGCGGCGGTCACCGCGAACCTCGTCAATGCGGTGCTGGACTACGGCCTGATCTTCGGCAAGCTCGGACTCCCGGCCTGGGACGTGGCCGGTGCGGGTGCGGCGACCTCCATCGGGGAGTGGGTCTACGCGGCCTTCCTCGCCGTCGCCTTCAGCCGGACAGCGGTCGCGGAGCGCTTCGAGACGCGATTCGTCGGACCTGATCCCGGCCAGATCCGCCGTTTCGTGCGCACGGGCGCGCCGATCGGCGGCCAGTGGACCATCGACATGGCCGCCTTCGCCGTCTTCACCACCCTGGTGGCGCGCATGGGGGACCAGCAGATGGCGGCGAGCCAGGCCTTCGTGATGCTGCTCTCGATGTCCTTCATGCAGGCGATCGGGATCTCGGTGGCCGCATCGACGCTGGTAGGACGCTACATCGGTGCGGAGGACCTCCCCGCGGCAATCCGGAGCTTCCGCTCGGCCCAGAAGTTCGCCGGAATCCTGGGGGGGCTGATCGCGGTGCTGCTCTTCTCGATTCCCGAGCTGCTGATGCGCGTCTTCACCACCGATGCGGAGGTGATCGCCCTCGGTGTCCCCCTGGTGCGCCTGGGTGCCCTGTTTCAGCTCCTCGACGCCTTCGGGATCGTGGCCGGCGGCTCTCTGCGCGGCGCCGGGGACACGCGCTGGCCCTTCCTGGCCCAGGCGATTCTCGCCTGGGGTCTCTTCGTCCCCCTCGCCTACCTGCTGGGCGTGACGTTGGAGGGCGGCCTGATCAGCGCCTGGATCGGCGGCACCATCTACGTGCTGGTGCTGAGCACAACCCTGGTGTGGCGCTTCCGCTCGGGTGCCTGGCAGCGGATCCGAATCTGAGGCCTAGATTGTGTCGGAGCCGGGCTCGTCGCGCCCGCGGCCGCCGCGGCGTTCGCGGCGCCGCTCGCGGAGCCGCCAGACCTCCCGTTCGAAAGCGTCCATGGCGTCGTGGAGGGCGCGTCCCACCTGATCGGCGCTTCGAGAGGCGACGATCTCTCGACCTCGCGCCTGGCAGGCTATCCGGACCTCCTCACTGGCGTGGGCACGATGCCCATTCTTCTTTCCCGTGATACGGAGATCGATCAGGTCGTTGTGGGTCTCCCCGAGCTTGCGGAACTTGTCCTCGGCTCCCTGTCGATCCTTCTCATCCAGACCATCGAGATTCGTCCAGTGGATCTCCACCTCACCTCCTTGTCGAGATGCCGAGGATGGGGTCTTCGGCCCCCGGGGGCGGGCGAAGCGCCTTGCCCACCGGATGTCCCCCCAGCCAGCGGCCCGACACTGTTCAAAGGGTAGTCGATTGTCTCCGGGCCGGCTTAGGAAATCTCCGCGCGGCTTCGCCGTTTCCGTCCTGGCTCGCCTCTGCTCGATTCTGCGTGGCCGAGAGCGCCCCAATTCTGGTATGCAGGGGCGTGCGGAGCGGAGAATCGCCCCAGAAGGACCGCCGCGAGGCGATGGTTTTCGAGCAGCTCGCCAGGCGCGGAATCGCGGATCCGCATCTGCTCGCCGCGATGGGCGCGGTTCCCCGCCACCGCTTCGTCCCCCCGGAGCTGGTGGCCCGCGCCTACGACGACGGCCCGCTCCCGATCGGTCACGGCCAGACCATCAGTCAGCCCTACGTGGTGGCGGCGATGATCGAGCTCGCCGGCGCCGCCCCGGGGCATCGCGCCCTGGACATCGGATGCGGCTGCGGATACCAGACCGCAGTGCTCGCGGAGATCGTCGACGAGGTCTACGCCGTGGAGCGGGTTCCAGAGCTGGCCGAGGCGGCGAAGCAACGTCTAGAGGAGCTGGACGTAAGAGGCGTGCAGCTCCGTCAGGGTGACGGATGGAACGGCTGGCCCGAGGCGGCGCCCTTCCACGTGGTGCTGGTCGGCTGCGCCGCCGACCAGGTCCCCCCTCCCCTCGTCGAGCAGCTCGCTCCGGGGGGGCGCCTGGTGATGCCCGTCGGCGACCGCGGGATCCAACACCTTACCGTGTTGGAGAAGCACCGCGACGGAACCATCCACGAGAAGATCCGCGACGCCGTGGCCTTCGTCCCGATGCTGCGCGGGCCGGCTTAGCCCCGCGGTTTCTCACCAGGTCGCGCAGCGACAGCGCTGACTTTTCAGCCCAGCCTCCAGGTAGGCCCTTTGCTCGATCAATCCGCCTTCTCCGCCTGCCGAAGCGTACGTGCCGGGGTCGGCACCTGGAGGGTCCCTTGGACGGGTCGGAAGTCGCGCTGGCGCCGCTGTTTGCGGCCGTGGTCGTCGGATGGCTCGCGCGTCGGGTCTGGCATGACGCGGATCCTTCCTTCCGGGTCCTGCTCGCTGCGATCGGACTCTGGTCTCTCGCTTCCGTCGCCGAGATCCTGACTCCGACGCTGGCGGGAACGGTCTGGGCGGCCAAGCTGGGCTACCTGGGCATCGTGACCGTGCCGCCGGCGACCCTCTGGCTCGCACTCCGGACCGGCGGGCGAAACCTTCGCCCGCGCTCGGCCCTCGGACTCTCTCTCATCCTCCCACCACTCGTGACCCTGGGCCTGGTGTTCACGAACGAGTGGCACCAGGCGGTGTGGCGGAAGGTCGCCATCGCAACCGGGGCCGTACCGGTCCTCGATGTCGTGTACGGCCCCGCCTTCTTCTTCTTCTGCGGCTATGCGCACTTGCTGTTGCTCGCTGCCTTCGTCGCCGTCCTGCGCAGCTACCGCGGCGCCCAGCAGGAGCAGCGCACCCAAGCGCTGTGGGTAATCAGCGGTATCGTGGCACCGTGGGTCTGCAACGGCATCTACTTACTCGACCTGAGTCCGATCCCAGCTCTCGACCTCACGCCGATCGGCATCTCGGTGACGGCGCTCGCTTGGGCCCGTGGGCTCGAACTCTCCGGCCCGCTTCGCCAGCTCGTCGCGCTGGCGCGGCACGAGATCGTCGAGCGGCTGCCCGATGCGGTCCTGGTAGCAGATGCGACCGGCCGTCTGGTCTATGCGAACGCCGCCGCCGCCCACCTGCTCGGTATCGGACCCAAGCCGTCACGCCAGGAACTCGACGCCGCGATGCTCACGCGCCCGGAGCTGGCCGTCTTGCTGCGCGGTGCCGATCAGGCAACCGCCGAGATCGAGCTGGCGGGGCCTACGGGCGTGACCGTATTCGAGGCTGTCGCGAAGCAAATCGTTCTCAGCAGCCGACCCACCAGCCAGATCCTGGTGTTGCGCGACGTCACCCGGCGCAGGCGGGCGGAGGAGCAGATCCAGATGCTGGCCCACTACGACGCGCTCACAGGGCTGGCGAACCGGCAGTGCTTTCAGGGAATCCTGGAAAAGGCCTTGAAGACCGCTCGGATCAAGGGAGAGCGCCTGGCTCTGTTGTTCGTCGACATCGATCGGTTCAAGCAGGTCAACGACCGCTTCGGGCACGCGGTCGGCGACCAGGTGCTCCGAGAGACGGCGCACCGGCTTCACGGGGTGATCCGGCTCACGGACCAGATCGGCCGCAGTCCCGACGGTGGCGGCCTCGATGACGATCCCGTCTCCCGCCTCGGCGGGGACGAGTTCACGGTGACGCTGAGGGGTCTCTCGGATCCCCTCGATGCCCGCCACGTGGCGCAGCGTTTCCTGGCGGCCCTCGAGAGCCCAATCGTGACCGACCGCGCGGAGCTTTACGCCAGCGCGAGCATCGGGATCGCGATCTTTCCGGAAGACGGCGCCGATGGCGAGATTCTGCTGCAGCACGCGGACACCGCCATGTACCACGCCAAACGACTCGGCGGTAGTCGTTTCGAGTACTTCGACCCCGCAATGAACGAAGCCGCAGTGCACCGCGCTGAGGTCGAGTCCGAGCTGCGCCGCGCTCTCGCCGGCCAGGAGTTCCGGATCCACCTGCAGCCGATCTGGACCCTTGGCGCGCGACGGCTCGTCGCGGGAGAGGTCCTGATCCGCTGGCCCCAGGCAGACGGCTCGATGCGCGCCCCCTCGGACTTCATTCCGATTGCGGAGGAGAGCGGCCTCATCTCGCGGGTCGGAGACTGGGTGGTGAACCAGACCTGCGCGCAGATGGCGGCGTGGGAGAAGTCGGGTCGACGCCAGGTCCGGATCGCCCTCAACGTCTCCGGCCACCAGCTCCGCCAGCCCGAGTTCGTGGACTCACTGGTCGGCGCATTGAGCGCCTCGGGCGTCAGCTTCGGCGACATCGAGCTCGAGATCACCGAGACCGTACTGCTCGGAAACGATGCCGTGACCTACGATTCCCTGGAGCGACTCCAGGAAATCGGCATTTCGCTGGCACTGGACGATTTCGGAACCGGCTACTCGAGTCTCAGCCTGCTGAAGCGCTTCGCATTCCAACGCATCAAGATCGATCGCAGCTTCGTCGCCGGAATTCCCGAACGGCGAGACGACGTATCCCTGATCCGCGCCATCGTTGCCCTGGCTCACACTCTGGGGCTGGAGGTGGTCGCCGAGGGGGTCGAAACCGAGGCACAGGTCGAGTTCCTCCGCTCCATCGAATGCGACGCGATCCAGGGCTTCCTGGTGGGCGCGCCGATGGCGCCAGAAGAGTTCGAGCTCCTTCTCGAGCACGAGAAGGACGAGGGGTGAAAGCACAGCCATGGCACTCCGGGAGAAGGGAGGCGACGACGGCCGGCCGCTCGTCCTCGGACCCGCGGATCCCCTGAAATCCCCCCTCCGGGCGCACCGAATCGTGCAGCTTCGCACGAAAACATCCTATGATGAAGCCGACCGGAGGATCACCGCTTGATCGAAGCACTTCTGAGCATCGTGGTGTTTCTGCTCGTCGTCGCCATCGTCCTGCTCGGGTTGGTGCTGCGGCAGTCTTCCCGGGACCCCGCCGCTTCTCTCGCGCCGAAGATCGAGGCGCTCTCCGACACCCAGGAGCGGACCGAGCGCCGGGTGCAAGACGAGCTGAAGCGCAACCGCGAGGAGAGCGCGGAGAACGCCAAGAACCTGCGGCTGGAGGTGGGGACGTCGATCAAGGGGATGAGCGACACGGTGGAGAAGCGCGTCCACGAGATGCGCGGCGTGGTCGACGTGCGCCTCCAGCAGATCCAGCAGGAGAGCGGGAAGAAGCTCGACGCGATGCGGGCGACGGTGGAGGAGAAGCTCGAGGGGACCCTCGAGAAGCGTCTCGGCGAGTCGTTTGCGCAGGTGAGCGAGCGCCTCGAAGCCGTCCACAAGGGGCTGGGCGAAATGCAGACCCTCGCGACCGGGGTCGGCGATCTCAAGAAGGTACTGACCAACGTGAAGGCGAGGGGGACCTGGGGCGAGATCCAGCTCGGCAACCTGCTGGAGCAGATGCTCACCCCCGCCCAGTACGACACCAACGTCGCCACCAAGCGGGGCGGGAGCGAGCGGGTCGAGTTCGCCGTCCGGATGCCCGGGCCCGAGGACGACGAGGACAGCGTGGTCTGGCTTCCCATCGACGCGAAGTTCCCCCAGGAGGACTACCACCGACTCGTCGATGCCCAGGAGCGCGGCGACCCCGAGGCCGCGGAAGCGGCATCCCGCCAGCTCGAGGCACAGATCAAGGCGGAGGGCCGCTCGATCCGCGACAAGTACGTGAATCCGCCCAAGACCACGGACTTCGCCATCATGTTTCTGCCCACCGAGGGGCTCTACGCCGAGGTGCTGCGGCGTCCCGGGCTCGCCGAGGGCATGCAGCAGCAGTACCGGGTGATGGTCGCCGGACCGACCACGCTCGCCGCGCTGCTCAACAGCCTGCAGATGGGATTCCGCACACTGGCGATCCAGAAGCGCTCCGGCGAGGTCTGGAAGCTGCTCGGCGCGGTGAAGAAGCAATTCGGTCAGTTCACCGGCATCCTCGAGAAGGTGGAGAAGAAGCTCCACGAGGCGAGCAGCAACGTCGGTGACGCGTCGAAGAGGAGCCGAATGATCGAGACCCGCCTCCGAAACGTCGAGGAGCTCCCCTCCGGCGAGGCGGAACGACTGATACCCGAGCTGGGCTCCGATGCCCCGGAGGAGTAAGCGGGGACGTTCCTTACGTTCTTGCGTTCTGGGTACCCAGAACGCAAGAACGTAAGGAACGTCCCCGCTCGGAGCTCAGGCGGGCGGCTGCGCCTGGACCGGTCGCTAGTCGGCGAAGCGGCGCCGGTAGAAGGCGGGCGGGAGGAAGGCCAGCGCCATCGCGATGGCGGCCAGAATGCCGAGGCAGGCGACCAGGGCCACGAGCTCCGGCCGATGGGTGGTCAGATCGCCAATCAGGCCGCTCACGAAGACGATGGTGTAACTGGTGAAGATCGCCGCCGTCGCAACTCCCCAGAGCCGGAACCGGTCCACGACCATTGGGTCGGCCAAGCCGTAAGATAGGGAGCGGCGCAGGCGCGCGTAGTGGCGCAGGCTCTCCACAGCGGCCCATGCGTAAGGAAGCGCCCGGGTCACGGTGCCCAGCGCAAACCAGACCGCGTTGCGCTCCCCTTCGAAACCCGTCGTCAAGACCTCGACGAGAAACGACACGACGAGAGCCAAGAGGGAGCCCGCGAAGAGGAGGCCTGCCCACCTGCTCTCGCTCCGAAAGACCCGCCAGTTGAAGAGGTAGAGGGCCGCGGAGCCGACGTTCAGAGCTACCAGCCCCGTGGCGAAGATCTCGCCCTTGAGCCCGTCCGGCACGACGGTCAGCGAACGGATGAAGAGCAGCGAGTAGCCGAGGCCGCCGGCGACGAAGAAGGCGATCCCCAGCGCCCACTCGGGGAGCTGGCGAGTGCGCAGGGCGAGGCGAAGCAGGCGCGCCCCGACCACCAGAGAGGTCAGGATGAAACACCCGTATCCGATCAGGATGATGACCCTCACCGAGCCTTCCCCCCCATGGTGTATCGGCCGGTCGCAGGATCTCCTGAACATCGATCGGCTCGGCGACGCGTGGCGCCCGGTTCCCGGTGCGGTCGAATGTCCTAGGCAGTTCAGGCGGGGGCGGCGCGGAAGTCGATGCGGACCTCGAAGCCACCGCCCTCGGCATTGCGACCGGAAATCCCGGCGTCCATCCGCTCGACCAGCCCTTTCACCAGGGCAAGGCCGATGCCGGTGCCCTTGGTGCGGCGGGTGAGCTCGGTCTCGCCGCGGTAGAAGGGCTCGAAGAGCCGGGTGAGATGCCGCGGCGCGACGCCCGGGCCCCGGTCGCGGACCAGCACCACCACCCCGCCGTCGCGGCACCGGCACTCGAGGGAGATCAGCCGCTCCGATGCGTCCCCGGCGTACTTGATCGCGTTGTCCACCAGGTTGAAGAGCACCTGGAGGAGCGCGTCCCGGTCGTAGCGAACCGGCGGGAGATCGGGGTCGGACTCCACCTGCAAAGTGAATCCCTCGCGCTCGGCGTGGGGCCGCAGCAGGTCGGCCATCTCCTCCACCACCGGACCCAGGGAGCCGGCGACGAGATTCATCTGCCGGGTGCCCTTCTCGAGACGGGAGAACTCGAGCACGTTGTTGATGAGCCGGCTCAGTCGCTCGGACTCGGAGGTGATGGTGCCGTAGTACTCCTGCCGTTTGTCTTCGGAGGGGACGATTCCGTCGCGCAGCATCTCGGCGTACATGCGGATCGAGGTGAGCGGCGTCTTGAGCTCGTGGGAGACGGCGGCGACGAAGTTGCTGCGACGCTCGGCGAAGCCCACCGTCACTCCCACCATCCGGTAGAGGGCGTAGAGCCCGGCGGAGCCGGCCAGGAGCACCAGGACCGAGAGGAGATAGACGCTTCCCGCCCCCGGGGTGTCCGCCAGCGGGGCGAGGCGGAGGCCGACCGCCAGGTCGTCGAAGGGCTCGGCGAAACGGTGCCGGTAGGCGTAGGGGCTCCCGTCCTCACCGGGGATGGCACCTTCCAGCTCCGTCGTGAAGGTCAGACTCGCCTGGGGGAGGGCGCCGTCGCCGACCGTCTCCCGGCGGAGGAACTCGGTGAGCTTGGGGATCTCGACCACCATCCCCTGCCGGTAGCCCCGGTCGTCGACCAGCACGGTGCGGTAGAGGAGGAGATGCTTCTCGTCGACGGCGCGACCGATCAGCGGATCCAGCGCGATTCGTACCGTCTTGCGCGGTTCGCGCGCGAGGGCGCCCGCGCCGGCCATGCTCTGGGGGACCGGCCGGTCCTGCTCCAGCAGCCCATCGAAGGAATCCCCGGCGAGGCCGAGCCCCTCTTCCTCTGGAGCGGTGGCCGGCGGCGGAGGAGCGGCCTGCATCGCCGCCTCGGGCACTGCGGACTCCGCGACCAGCCTCGGCGCGGCGCGCTGCTCGACGACCTTCTTGCTGCGGGAGGCGCGCCCGAGCGCACCCCGGTTGAGCGACTGGATGGCATCGTAGGCCGACGCGTACTCCTCCTGCGCCTTCGCCTCCTGACGCTCCTCGTCGGCGAGAGCCTGGGGCCGCTCGCGCTTCGCGTCCTTTCGAACCTCGCCGAGTGAGACGGTGGTCCCGGGAGCCTGCTCCCGGCCGGCGCGAGCGGAGGCGGGCGCAGGCCTCCCCGGGGCGGAGCGCGAGGGCGCCGCCCAGAAGGCATTCACCACCTGAAGGGTCGCCGACGCCGACTCGAGGACCGAAGACGTCGGCCGGTAGTCGCCGGCGGCCCGCGCCGCGTCCTCGTCCCGCGGGCGAAGCGGGCTGTGCACGCTGCCGTCGGGATCGACCTGGAAGTACCCGACTACGAAGTCGCGATCGGGTGGATCGGCCAGCGGTGAGCGCGCCAGGGCGCCGACGCCGATCACCGCGCCTTCGGGCGTGTAGTAGAAGCGGTAGTGTCCGAAGGGACGCTCCTCCTCGCGCGAGAGAAACTCCGAGAGCGAGCGCTCCATCTCGTCGAAGACCCGCCCGGCCACGGTGCGATGCCGCGCGTCCCGCTCGACCTCGACGCTCGTGAGGGCGCGACGCACCAGGAGCGCGGTCGGCACCAGCAGCGCCACCGCGAGCAGGGCAAAGACGAAGCGGATCTTCCTCACGTGCACCTCATCCGGAGAATCGGTAGCCCTCGCCGCGGACCGTCTCGATCAGCTCGCGCCCGTCGCCGAGCTTCTTGCGGAGCTTGGCGATGTGCATGTCGACGGTGCGGGTCTCGATGCGCTCGGGGGTGTCGAACCCCCAGACCTCGGCGAGGAGCGCCCGCCGGCTGACGATCCGACCCTTCTCCCGGACGAAGAGAGCCAGCATCTCCACCTCCCGTCGCGAGAGGGGGGTGGCAGTGTCACCGTTGCGGGCGATGCGCTCCGCGGCATCGACCTGCCAAGCGCCCAGCTCGAAGACTTCCTGGCAGGGCTGCTCGAGCTTGCCGCTCCGGCGCAGCAGCGCCTCGACCCGGGCCAGCAGCTCGGAGATCGAGAAGGGCTTGGTGACGTAGTCGTCGCTCCCAGAGCGGAAGCCGCGCAGCACGTCGTCTTCGGCACCGCGGGCCGTCAGCATCAGGATGGGGAGACGCGGAAGCTCCGCGCGCAGCTGCTCGCAGACGTCGAAGCCGTTGATGCCGGGAAGCATGATGTCGAGGATCACCAGCTCGTACTGGCCGCTCCGCCCATGCCGGAGCCCCTCCTCTCCGGTTCCGACACCGGTCGGCTCGTAACCGTGAAAGGCGAGAACGTCGCAGAGGCCCCGTTGGATCGCGAGCTCGTCCTCCACCACCAGAATTGCCGTCTTGGATTCCGCCATACTGATCGCGCCTCGATCACGCTTCGGTCACACGCCACAGAGTGTAGAGAATCAATCTTCGTTCTTGGTAAACCCAACGTAAATATCCGGTGTCTCTGTTTACAGCCCTTTTGCCACGTTCGGGCGGCTTCTTTGGTACATCGATGTGGAGCGCATCGGTGCGCTCGAAGCGGATCTTGAACGGAGGACATCGCGATGGACTCGAAGCAACGAGGGCGGCGGACGCCGCTCTGGATCGCCGTCAGCCTGCTGGCCCTGACCGTCGGTGTGGGAGCGGCTCGGTTCGCACCGCACGCGCTCCCGATCGGCGGAGGCGATGATCACGGAGTCACGCCGACGCTGGGATTCCAGGCACCGGGGGGCGGCAAGGTCGGCTTCTCCGGCCAGCTCGACAAGACGGCTGTGCTGGCCGGCGGTGATGGCCTGGTGCGGATGGAACTCTCGATCCGCGGCGGTGCCGGGAGCGGGAACGCGGTCTCCCACATGCCGTCGGACCTGATCGTGGTGCTCGATCAGTCCGGATCCATGGCGGGCGAGAAGATCCACCACGCGCGCGCCGCGATCCGCGAGCTGATCTCGGCCCTGGGGCCCGAGGACCGCTTCGCCCTGGTGAGCTACTCGGTGAACGCCTGGACGACGATCCCGCTCTCTGGCGTGAGCAATGCGGCGAGAAATCGCTGGCGCGCGGTGGTGGATGGAATCTCCACCGGCGGCGGGACCAATCTCGCGAGCGGTCTCGACATGGGGATCGGCATCGTCGATGGGAGTCCGGTTCGGGGGCGGGTTCCCCGCGTCATCCTGATCTCCGACGGACTCGCGAATCAGGGAGACACCTCGCTCTCCGGGCTCCGCAACCGGGCCCGCCGTGCAGCACTGGGCGAGTACACGCTGACCACGATCGGCGTGGGGGACGACTTCGACGAGCAACTGCTGGCGACGCTCGCCGATGCCGGCACCGGCAACTACTACTACATCGAGAGCGGCGCCGACCTGGCGAGGATCTTCTCCGCCGAGTTCGAGACCGCGCGCGAGAGCGTCGCCCGGGGTCTAGCCGTGCGGATCCATCCGGCCGAGGGCGTCGAGGTGATCGACGCAGCCGGCTACCCCGTGGAACGCGGAGCCGAGGGTGAAACCGTCTTCCGGCCCGGGACGCTCTTCGCGGGACAGGACCGGCGCATCTGGGTCACGCTACGAACCCGGTGGGATTCCGAGGGAACCCGTGAGCTCGCGCGCTTCGGCCTCGAGTACAGCGAGGGCGAGGAGCGCAAGTCGCTTTACTTCGGCGAGGTGCCGCGGATCGCCACCGTCGTCGACGAGGGAGTCTTCTACGCCTCGGTGGATCCGGAGAGCTGGTCGCGCGCGGTGATCGTCGATCAGTACAACGACCTGCGCCGCAAGGTCGCGAGGGAGATGAAGTCTGGCGACGCGGCGGCGGCGAAGCGGCGGATCGAAGCGTTCCGCCAGAAGACCGAGGCGATGAACGCGCAGATCGAGTCGGCGCCGGTCGCGGAGCAGCTCGGGGAGCTCGATAGCCTCGAGAGCGAGGTGGACGACCAGCTCTCGGGAATTCGGACCATGTCGCCGGCGCGAATCAAGGGAATGCAGTCACTCGGATATGTCGGCGGGCGCGTGGGTGACCGCAGGTAACAAGAGGGAGAATCGAGATGGCGATGAAACTCTACGATCGAATGAAGACCCTGATCAAGGCGGACGCGCACGGTGTCGTGGACGCCCTGGAGGAGCGGTCGCTCCTGCTGCGGCAGCACGTCCGCGAGGCCGAGCTCGAGCTGCTGCAGAAGCGAGCCAGGGTAGAGGCGCTGACGGAGGAGGAGGCGAGGCTTTGCGACGAGCTCGCCCGGCGCGGCACGCGGATCGCGTCGCTGGACGAGGACATCGCGCTGGCCCTGGGCGGCGAGAAGGACGAGCTCGCGCGCTTCGCAATCCGCCGAATGATCCCCGAGCGGAAGGAGCTCACCGCTCTCGAGGCGCAGATCGCCGAGGTCGGCGAGACCCGCGCCAAGATCGCCGAGCGGCTGGAGGAGCAGGAGAGCCAGTTCGAAGCGCTGCGCCAGCGCGCCCGAGCCCACCTGACCGAAGCGAGCCGTTGCGACGACCCGCTGCAGGGGCTGGCACCCCCCGAGGTCGCCGACGAGGAGGTGGAGCTCGAGCTCCTGCGGCGGCGCCAGCAGCGCGCCGAGGGGGCGGCGTGATGCGTTGGAACGGATTCGCAGGAAGCCTTCTCTTCGCCGCCCTGGTCGCCGGGGCCTTTCCGGTCTTCGCCCTGCTCGCGAACCCGATCCTGGGTCGGGCCTCTACGCTCTCCCTCTACCTCCTCGGCATCGCGGTGCTCTACGCAGCGGGACTGGCGCCGAGCCGCACCCGTGCCGTAGCCACCGCCGGGATCGGCTCGGCGCTGGCGGCCGGTGTCCTGCTCCTGGCTCCGAGCCTGGGGACGATCGCGGTGGGCGCGGCGCTGATCGTGGGCGTGTGCCGGAGCGGCGTGCTCTACCGATCGCGGAGGGCGCGGGCGCTGGTGGCGGAGACTCTGCTCCTGGCCGGCGGCCTCGGCCTGGCGCGCTTCCTGGCCGGACCCGACACTCTACAGGTGGCATTCGCGATCTGGGGCTTCTTCCTGGTGCAGAGCTTCTTCTTCCTGCTCGGCGGAGTCGCGGAACGCGCCGTGACTCCGGCCGGCCTCGATCCCTTCGAGGTGGCGCGCGCCCGGGCCGTGGCACTGATGGAAGGCGACGTCTAGGTGGAGGCGCGGAGCCTGCGCGCGCTCCTGGATCAGTAGGCCCCGCCGAGCTTTCGATGGTCCCAGGAGACCACCTTCTGGGGCACGATACGGATCCGACAGCGCTTGCGCGCGCTGGCGAGAAGGCCCTCGCGAACCGACTCCGTGTCCTCGGGTCGAACCGTTCCCATTCGCACGCTGATCTTCCGGAGCGTGTCGAACACGTGCTCGACCTCAGCGTCGACCTCGGCGTTGCCGTAGATCACCACGCCCCGGAGATCCGAGTAGGTCTCCCCGGTCTCCGCCAGCAGACTCACCCGAGAATCGCGCTTCAGGTTGAGGATCTTCTGGCTCTTGGTGAAGGTGGTCATGACGACGGCGCCGTCTTCCTCCAGGGCGAACCACATCGGCATCGGATGGGGAAACCCGTCCTTTCCGGTGCTGCAGATCATGATCGTCTTGGTCTGATCGAGGAACTTCCGCACTTCCTCGTCGGTCATGCGGATCTGCGCGCGTCGTGACACGGGAACCTCCTGATTGGGCGAAAAAGAATAACGCAGACTACGGGCCGACGTGGACGACGACGTTTCGCCGCGCGGAGGCGCGGCGGTGCTCCCAGAGGTAGATGCCCTGCCAGGTCCCGAGGGCGAGACGCCCCCCCATCACCGGAATCGAGAGCGAGGTGTCGGTGAGGGCCGATTTGATGTGGGAGGGCATGTCGTCGGCACCCTCGAGTGTGTGCGTGAACAGCGGATCTCCCTCGCGGACCAGGCGGTGGAGCCACTGTTCGAGATCCCGGCGCGCCGAGGGGTCGGCGTTCTCCTGGATGGTGAGGCTCGCCGAGGTGTGCTGAATGAAGACGGTGCAGACGCCCTCGGAGATCCCCGATTTCGCCACCACCCTCTCCACCTGATCGGTGAACTCGTGAAGCCCCCGGCCCGGAACCGAGATGCGCAGGCGCTCGACCGTCACGCCGACTCCCCCGCCTTGGCGCGAGCCCAGAGCTCCAGCCACTCTTCGATGCTCACCTGCTTCGGCGAGCGACCGTCGGCATGGACCTGCGACTCCGCCTCGCGGAAGCGCCGCTCGAAGCGGGCATTGGCGGTGCGCAGGGCCACCTCGGGATCGACGCCGAGACGGCGGGCCACTCCAGCCAGCGCGAAGAGGCAGTCGCCGAGCTCCTCGAAGAGCCGGGACTGGCTGCCACCGGATCGCATCTCCGCGCGAAGCTCACCCAGCTCCTCGTCGAGCTTCTTCACGGCCCCATCGGTCGCCGGCCAGTCGAACCCCACCCGCGCCGCGCGGCGCTGCAGCTTGGCGGATCGGGTGAGAGCGGGAAGAGCCCCGGCGACGCCGTCGAGAGCGCGATCCCCCTCGCCGCCGCCCGTGGCGCGCCCGCTGCGTTCGCGGGACTTGTGCTCCTCCCAGCGCCGCGTCTGGGCCTCGGCGCTCTTCACCTCCTCCTCGCCGAAGACGTGGGGGTGACGGCGCACCATCTTCT
>CAZTOU010000040.1:0-48841 GCA_964615365.1 uncultured Spirochaetales bacterium | reverse complement strand
TTGCTTGCCTTCATGGGTCCTTCATCTCAGTTGCTTGCCTTCATGGGTCCTTCATGGGTGGTTGGCGCTGACTCCGGAAGCTCGCCGACGGCGGGTTCCCGTCGTGATCTGTTCAATCAGATTGCGGATCTCGTGGGCCGTGGCCATCGAAGAGGTCTCATCCGGGATGGACGCGGGACCTTCGTGAGGACTCACGATGGAATCAAGACGCGGTACACCTAGCACGTACGAACAATGGATGGTCCAGGCTGGACGGGATGTCTAGCTTCTGGCGATGAAGCGGGCGAGGGTCTCGAAGTAGAGCTCTCGCCCCACCCACCCGATGTCGTTGTGTCCGGCCCCCCGGATCACCACCCACTGCTTCTCGTCCGTCGTGAGCTGGTCGTGGAATGCGCGCCCGTACTCGACGGGAATGATCTCGTCCCACTCGCCGTGGATCTGGACCACGGGCAGGCGGATCGGCGCGAGGCGCGCAGCGTGCGCCTGGGCCAGCTCCGTGAGCTCGGGGTCCGAAGCGTCGATGCCCGCCCGCTGCCGGAGGCGGTCGAGGTCGGGCGCGCCGCTCTCGATGATGAGCCCCGCGAGCCGCTCGTCCGCGGTGGCCGCGAGCTCCGCGGCGGGCAGGCTGCCGAGACTGCGGCCCATCACGAAGCGCCCCGCGGTGAAGCCCTCCTCGTCGAGCATCGCGTGGAAGTGCGCGAGCACCGGGTGCGCGTCTGCGATCAGCAAGGCGAAGCTCGGCACGCCATCACTCGCGCCGTAGCCGCGATAGTCGGCGACGAACAGGTTGGCGCCGATTCCGTGGTACGCGGGGGCGATCATGTCGTAGTCGCCGGCGACCTCGCCGTTCCCGTGAAAGAGCAGCAGAACCGGCTTCGAGCGGTCGCAGGGGTGGAAGCGACCGGCGACCTGCACACCCGCCTCGACCTCGACCCGATGATCCACCGCCCCAGCCGGGGGACCGCTCACGTCGCGCCGCGGGAAGAAGAGGCCCCGAGCGAGACCGCGCCGGTCGATCAGTGAGTAGTCCGGACCGGACTGCGCTGCGCTCATCCCGATCGGCCTCCTGAATTCGGCGCTTCGGGCTCCTCGAGAACGACCCCCGTCAGCCGACCACTCCCCCCGCGCGCAGCTCTTCGATCTCGGCTGCGTCGAGTCCGAGCTCTCGCAGCACTTCTTCGGTGTGCTCACCGTATGCCGGAGCGGGTCGCTGGATCTCGCTCTCCGTGCGATCGAAGGCCACGGGAGGCCGCGGCTCGCGCAGCCGCCCCATCTTCGGATGCACGCTCTCGAGAAAGGTCCGATTGGCGCGGACCTGGGGGTCGTCGGGGACCTCGTCGACGCTGCCGTAGACCGGGCCGCAGGGCACGTCCTCGACCTCGAGCGCCTTCATCACCTCTTGCCGCGTCCGCGGATCGGGCCCGCCCAGCAGATCCCGAAGCTCCTCGAGGTGGTGCATGCGCGTGGCCAGGGTGGCAAAGCGCGGATCGCTGCAGAGCTCCGGGCGCCCGATTGCGCGGAAGACGCCCTGAATCTGTGCGTCGGTGAGCGCCGCCACGCAGAAGTAGCCGTCCGCCGCCTCGTCCACCCGATACGACTCCGCCAGCGTGGGCGCCGGTATGACGTCGTCCTCGAGGATCGTCGCGTTGGCGCCCGCGTCCGGCCAGAGAAAGGCGATCGAGGTATCGAGCATGTTCACCCGCAGGTGCTGTCCCCCCTGACCGCGCTCCCGCGCCAGGAGCGCGGCCGTGATTCCCTGCGCCGTGGTGAGCCCGGTGGCCTTGTCACAGATGGTGTGGCGCACGTTCCTCGGCCGCCCCGTCCGGCGGTCGCGCTGGACGGCGGCGACCCCCGCGATGCCCTGCAGGATGTGATCGTAGGCGGGCTTGTGCGCGTAGGGGCCCTCGGCGCCAAAGGCGCTGATGGAGGCGTAGATCAGGTCCTCGCGGATTGCGCGCAGTGAGCCCTCGTCGATTCCCAGGCGCTCGGCGACGCCCGGACGGAAGTTCTGGATGAAGACGTCGGCCCCCGCCACGAGCTGCCGCAGGAGGTCGACGCCGCGCTTCTCGCGGAGGTTCAGTACGACCGATCGCTTGCTGCGGTTCAGCAGGGCGAACAGCGAGGAGATGCCGCCGCGGGCCGTCCCGAGCAGGCGCACCACGTCGCCGAAGCCCGGCGCCTCGATCTTGATCACGTCGGCTCCCTGATCGCCCAGGATCATCGTCGCATACGGCCCCGTCACCGTCGTCGTGCAGTCGATCACCCGGCATCCGTGCAGCGGTCCCGGCATCGGCACCTCCTGAGCTCTGGATCACGCCCCCGGTCGGGCCGCGACACGCTATCAAGCAAGCGCGAGATGGCAATCCCGTCGTGCCTGGCTTCTCCGACCACGCGGTCGCGTGTCACCCGGTTCGGATCCTTCGCCCCACCCCGGGAGATCTTGACAGTGAGCCGATTCGCCGGGAATACTCGGACGGCGAATCAGCAGATGTGATGGGTAAGTCGATTCTCCGCCTCTTCGAGCGCTGGCGCGCGGGACGTGCCGCCGACCCCCCGGGGTGGCGAACGCGGAACGTGCTGTGGTTCCTGCTGGTGGTTCATGTCGGGTTCCTCCTCTTCGGGGACAACCCCTGGGAGGACGGGCTCGGGGGGCGCCTCCGCGAGGGCAAGGGGTTTCGGGGGCACGACTACTGGGTGAGCTACGGCTACTGGGTCGTGGCGGTCAACGCCGTGTTGCTGGCACTGCTCCTGCGCTTCCATCGCCTCTGGCGCGCACCGGGTGAGGCCCCTCGCTGCCCGGAGTTCGCCCCCCCCAGAAAGCGACTCCATCCGGTCGGCTGGCTCCTGGTGGCGCTGGCGATCGCCGCCAGCGCGAGCATGGCCTACGGGCGACTCGACCAGAGCCTCTGGGATGACGAGGAGACCAGCACACGCTCCTACATCTTGGGCGCCTACCGCCTCACCGACGAAGGGGATGTCGACTTCCGGAAGGCGCGTCTCCGCGAGAACCTCTTCCGATACCTCTCGCCGAACAACCACATCGTCCACAACCTGATCGCCCGGCTCGTCCACCATGGCTGGTCCGCGGTCGCCTCTCCGGGGAATCGACGCGCGAACGAGTTCGTGCTCCGCCTCCCCGCCTACCTGTTCGGAATGACCTCCTTGGCGGCGCTGGCCTACTTCCTGTGGCGGATGGGGTTTCCCTGGGCGGGAGTGTTCGGCGCCTGGTTCATGGCTCTCCATCCCTGGCACCTGCGGTACGCGAGCGAGGCGCGCGGCTACTCGCTCGTGATGACCCTGATTCCCCTGGTGTGGGTGCTCCTGCTGAATGCCCTCCACCGCGGCACCTGGCGTCGCTGGGCGGCCTTCGGGGGTGCGCAGTTCGTACTGCTCTGGGCCTTCCCGATGGGGTTCTACGTGCTGTGTCTCACCAACCTGCTCGCTCTGGGTGCGATCCTCACACGACACCAGGGCGCCCTGCGCGCGCAGCAGGGAACTCGCTGGTTCACGGTGAGCCTCTTCGGCGCCATGCTGTGGGCGCTCTTGATGGCGGGAAACGTGGTTCAGATGCTCGAGTGGCTGGAGCGGAAGGGATTCCGCGACATCGGCCTCCGCTGGGTCAAGACCACCGCATCCTACCTGTTCTCCGGGATGGCCTGGAGCTATGGCCGGCGCGGATCCGATCCCGCCTACCCGGAGCTCATCGACGTCGCGGCGCAGACGCCTTGGCTCTACTACGCGGCCCTCTCCGCCACCATCGCGCTCGTCCTCCTCGGAACCCTCCGGCTGCTTCGAGGAAAGGGATACCGTCCCTGGGTCACGATCCTGCTTCTGGTCCCGGGCCCGCTGACCTGGTATGTCGGCTACCTGCGCGGCCAACCCATGCTTCCCTGGTACATGGTCTTCGTTCTCCCGCTGTTCGCGGCGCTGGTCGCACTGGGAGCGACCTCGGCGCTGCGACGGGGCCGACCGTCGCTGCTCTCCTCGGCGATCACCATCGCCGTCTGCGCCGCGTATCTCGCGGCTCTGGCGAGCTGGACGGCGGCACCCCGCCACGCTCTCCTCTCGCGTTCGTTCCAGCCGTACATGGAGTCGGTCCTCTTCACCCGGGGCACGCTCGATCCCTTCGCCCCCGGTCAGGACGAAATCCTCACGGTTTCCTTCTCCGACCCGCCCGACTACTACGATCCTCGGGTCGGCATCGTCGAGACGACCGACGAGCTGGTGGCCTGGCTGGAGCGGGCCGACCGTCTGAACCTGCCGCTGTACGTCAGTCTGGGCCGCGTACCCAAGGCCACCAAGCACCTCCCGGAGCTCATGGCGATGGTCGAGCGTGAGGATCTCTTCGAGCTGGCCGTCCACATGCGCGGCTTCGAGCCGAAGATGAGCCGGAAGATCTATCGCTACCGGCGTGGCAGCGCCTTCAGTAGTACTGCAATCGCGCCCGTAGCCAGCATCACCGCGGCGAAGAAGTAGAAGACCGGCAAGTAGGTCTTCTGCGCGTCGAAGAAGATCCCGGCACCGACGGGACCGAGGGCCGCGCCCAGCGTTCCCATGATGTTCAGGACTCCGAAGATCGCTCCGAAGTGCTTCATCCCCAGGTATCCGCTGGTGAGCAGAGGGTTGATCACGAGGGGCGCGCCCAGCGCCAGCCCGTAGATCACGGCAAAGACGAGGACCACCCAGTAGGGTCGCGCCCAGGTGAGCACCGCGATCGACACCACGAAGAGAGCGCAGTCGATGAGCATGGCATTCCTGGCACCCCACCGGTCGGCAATTGGTCCGGACAGGAGGATCCCCACGATCATGACCCCCATCACCGTGCTCCAGGCCAGCGCGGCACTGGTCGGGGAGTGCTCCAGGTCGGTGAGATAGGCGACGCAATGAGTGCCCACGCCACTCGTCACCAGTCCGATCGCGAACATGATGAAGGAGATCTGCCAGAAGACGGGCAGCGAAAAGGCCTCCTTCACGCTCACGCCCCAGGCTTCTGCTTCGCCCTCGCCGTCCGTCCCGGGGCCTTGATACGGCTCGAGACCCTTGTCTCCGGGCTGGGTGCGGATCACGAAGAGCGTGAGGGGGGTGGCCAGCACGAGGATCGCGACGCCGCTGAGGGCGAACGCGGCTCGCCAGCCCCAGTTCAGGATCAGCCAGTTGGCGACCGGCGACATCACCATCCCGCCGACGCTGGTTCCCGAGAACGCCACACCCATGGCGGCGCCACGACGGGAAACGAACCAGTTCGAGATGACGAGCGAGCAGGGGATGACGGTCGAGCACATCAGGCCGCATCCGATCAGTGCGAAGACGACGTACAGCTGCCAGAGCTGGGAGACCATGCTTCCCCCGAGCAGCCCGACGCCGATGATCGAGACACCCGCCGTCATGACGGGTCTCGCGCCGATCCGATCGATCAGTGCGCCGGCAACCGGCGCCGTCAGCGCCGACCCCACCGATCCCATCAGCAGGGCGAGCGAGAGGGCTCCACGGCCCCATTCCATGTCGACGGTGATCGGCTTGACGAAGATGGGGAAGGTGTTGAGAACCATCCCCCAGCACAGGAACAGGACCAGGAAGCAGGCGGCGACGACGTAGAAGCCGTAGAAGAAGCCCGGTGTCCGCGAACTCATGAGCGCGAGATGCTCACCTCGTACCGCACGGTATGCTGCCCCAGGATGGAGTCGATGCGACCGCGTATCGTCGCCTCATCCGCGCCGGCGGCGGGCGTCGCGGCCAGGTGGGCGGTGGTCCCGTGGATCTTGTCTTCCCGGACGTCGACCTCGAGGCGCTCCGTCAGGTCCGAGATGGCCTCGAGCTCCGAGACGAAGACATCCCGGATGGCGCGGTGACGGAGCGCGGGCTTGAAGATCTTGCCGACGGCCGTCACCGGCATCGGGTCGATGATGCACACCCGCTTCGGGATGGCGGCCCTCTCGGTGATGCGATCCCGGCAGTAGCGCAGGATCTCCTCGGGCTCGAGCCTCGCCCCGGCCTTCGGCGTCACGTAGGCGACCACGACTTCGCCGGCATGCCGGTCGGGCTGTCCGACCGCCGCGGCCGACGCCACTCCCTCGATCCCGTACAGCACCTCCTCGACCACGGCCGGATCGATGTTGTGGCCGCCGCGGATGATCAGCTCCTTCTTTCGCCCGGTGAGCCAGGTGTACTCGTCCTCGTCCATCCGGGCCATGTCGCCGGTGTTGAGCCAGTCCCCGTCGATCCACGCGCCCTCGTTGTGGGCCTCCTCGACGTATCCCCTGAAGACGTTCGGCCCGCGAATCGCAATGACGCCGATCTCGTCAGTTCGGCAGTCGCGCACATAGCCACCCTTTTCGTCGAGCACCACCGTCTTCATCTCCTGATAGGGAAGCCGCAGGCCAACCGATCCGATCTTTCGCTCACCGTCGCGCGGGTTGCACGAGGAGGCCACCGTGGCCTCCGTCAGTCCGTACCCTTCGAGCAGCTTGAGGCCGGTCCGCTCCTCGAAATCCCGGAACACCTGGACCGAGAGCGGCGCGGCACCACACATCGCGCAGCGAAGCCGCGAGAGGTCGATGTCTTCCACGGGGACGTCCAGCAGCATGGAGAGGACCGTTGGCACCGTCATGAACGAGTCGACGCCGTATCGCTCGGCGATCTTGAAGAAGTTCCGGATGACCGCCGGGTCGCGGTATCCTGTGGGGGTGAGGAGTACCACGGAGGCTCCGACGGAGAATGGCGCGAGTCCCGTGAGGAGCGGCGCGTTGGCGTGGAAGAGCGGCAGCCCGCACATCATCACGCTCTCCGGCGAGAGGTCCAACGCCATCGCGCACATCGCCGCCGAGAACATCTCGTTCATGTGGGTGCGCAGGGCGAGCTTCGGCGTGCCGGTGGTGCCTCCGGTGTGATACATGGAACAGGCATCGCCCGGTTCGATGCGGCGGCCCGAATCGAGGGTTTCCGCGCCGTATCGGTCGATGACCTCGTCGTAGCCGTAGATCCCCTCCGACTCGTCCGATGGCCCCATGACCCGCACGATGCCTTGCAGCGTCGGGACCTCCTTGCGTATCGCCTCCACCTTCGGCCATATCTCCGATCCGGGGAACTCCCCGAGCGCGACGAGGATCTTCGATCTCGCCGACACCATGATGTCGCGGATCTGGGTCGGCTCCAGCAGTGGATTGATCGGGTTGACGATGCCGGCCGCTTCTGCGCCCCACAGGGTGAAGTGGGTCTGCGGGAGGTTCGGGAGAAGGTAGGTGACGACGTCGCTGGGACCGACACCGAGGTCGTGAAACAGGTTCGCCGACTGCGTCACACGCGTGACGAATTCGGCGTAGGAGACGTCGATCGGGCTCTCCCACGCCTCACCGGAGAGAAGGAACCGAAGGGCGATCGCATCGGGATTCGGCTCCGCGCCTCTCTCGATGAGCGCGAGGGTGCTCTTCGTCGAGACCCTCTCCTCCAGGGGAACCGACTCGATCGCCTTCACGTCGTCGATGTTGCGCAAGAGCATCTCCGTCTCTCCGCCCTCCGGTGTTCGCGGTCCCTGCCGGGCCTCTTCTCCATCCTATGACAGGAGCGACGAATTTGGAATACTCCAGCGGATGAAAGCTCGACAGGAGAGATCGCCATGGCCGCTGGAAGTGGAGAAGGCGTCAAACAGGAGATCGCGAAGCGCTATTTCGAGAGAACCGCGAAGACGAGGGAGCACCTGGAAGCCGCCAAGAAGTACCTGCCGGGGGGAGACACGCGCTCCGCGGCCTACTTCGCCCCGTATCCGATCTTCATGGAGAAGGGACAGGGGTGTCGGGTATACGATTGTGACGGCAACGAGTACATCGATCTGGTCAACAACTTCACCTCCCTGATCCATGGCCACGCCCACCCGCGCCTGATCGAGGCAGCCAGGGCCCAGTCCGAGAAGGGCACCGCCTTCGCCGCGCCTTCGATCATCCAGTACCAGCATGCGCGGCATCTGTGCGACCGCGTTCCCTCCCTGGACATGGTCCGCTACTGCAACTCCGGCACGGAGGCCACTCTCTTCGCCATGCGCGCCGCCCGGGCCTTCACCGGGAAGGACGGCTTCATCAAGATCGACGGCGGATACCACGGCGTCCACGACTACGTGGAGGCCAACACGATTGCCGACTTCACCGCCGAGGGTCTTCCCTCCGTCCGGCTGGAGCGCGGGGTGCCGGCCCGCGTCGCCGAGGATCTGTACCTCACGCCCTTCAACGACCTCGCGGCTACCGAGTCGATCCTCGAGCAGCACCACGATCGCATTGCCGGAATCATCATGGAGCCGATGCTGGGATCCGGCGGCCTGATCCATCCCGGGGAGGGATACCTCCGGGGGATGCGGGAGCTGGCCGATCGGTTCCAGGTACTCCTGGTCTTCGACGAGATCATCACCTTCCGCCTCAGCCGCGGCGGGTTGCAGGAGCAGGAAGGCGTGAGACCCGATCTGACCGCTCTCGGCAAACTGATCGGCGGCGGCTACCCGGTGGGCGCCTTCGGCGGCCGTAGCGAGATCATGGCGCGCTTCGATCCCAGCCATCCGGAGAACGTCGCCCACTCCGGCACCTTCGGGGGCAACAACAACACCCTCGCTGCCGGCCTGGTCGCCCTGGAGTTGTACGATCAGCAGGAGGTCGACCGGATCAACGGACTCGGAGACCGGATGCGACAGGGCTTCGAGGCGGCCATGGAACGCGTCGGGATTCGGGGCAGGGCCGGAGGCTGGGGCTCATTGGTGGGTACCATCTGGACGGAACGAGAGTTCAGCAACGCCAAGGACGTGGTCCTGGGCTTTCTCGACAGCGGTGACGTCTCTGCAGTCCTGCACTGGGAGATGCTCAACCGGGGCATCTTCTACGCCTCCCGGGGCATGTACGTGATCTCCACGCCGATGGACGAAGCGATCGTCGACAGGGTGGTCGAGGAGTTCGAAGGCGCCCTGCAGACGATCAAGCCCTACGTGGCGGAGAACAAGCCGGCGCTGATCGCGAGCTGAAGGCTAGCAGTTCCCGAATCGGGGAGAGACCGCGCCATGACGGTGCACGATGAGTCGTCACCGCTGTTCGCGCCGGCCGCCATCGCTGGCTTGCGGCTTCGCAACCGCTTTGTCCGCTCTGCCGCCTTCGAGGGGATGTGCCCGGACGGCGACCCTACCGTCGAGCTCGTCGATCATCATCGAGAGCTCGCCGCCGGAGGCGTGGCCATGACCACGGTCGCCTACGGGGCCGTCACCGACTCGGCGCGCGCCTACCCCCACCAGCTCTGCCTCTGGAAGAAGAGCGCGATACCCGGGCTGCGCCGGCTGACCGACGCGGTGCACCGCGAGGGGGCGGCAGCTTCGATCCAGCTCGCCCACGCCGGCTACGCCGCTTCCCCTTCCGCAGCGGGCGGGAAGGCCATCGGCCCCTCGTCGGTGTTCAACCGATACACACTCGCCCTTCCGCGCGCCATGACCGAGTCCGACATCGCGGCGGTCGGAGAGGGATTCGGCCGGGCATCGAGGTCGGCTGTGGAGTCGGGATTCGACGCCGTCGAGATTCACGCCGCTCACGGATACCTGCTGAGCCAGTTCCTGTCTCCGTACACCAATCGGCGGGGCGACCGCTGGGGTGGCTCCCTCGAGAATCGACTGCGTTTCCCGGTCGAGGTGATCCGACGGGTTCGCCGGGAGGTGGGACCCGAGTTCCCCGTCCTCGTCAAGATGAATCTGCGCGACGGATTCCGCGGTGGCCTGGACCTCGACGAGGCCATTCACGTCGCGGAACGATTCGAAGCAGAAGGGGTCGACTCCCTGGTCCTGAGCGGAGGCTTCATGACGCGCACCCCGATCTACGCAATCCGGGGCGACGTTCCCCACAAGGAACTCCGGCGAGATCTCTCCGGATGGGGGCACAAGCTCAGCGCGCTGCTGTTCGGCCCGCTGCTGGTTCGAAAGGTCCCCTTCTCCGAGGCGTATTTCCTGGAGGATGCGCTGCAGGTTCGCAGGGCGACGCGCCTCCCTCTGGTTCTCGTCGGTGGAATGAGAAGGCTCGAGCGGATGGCGGAGGTGGTCGAACGGGGCCTCGACTTCCTGGCCATGGCGAGGCCATTGATCTTGGAGCCCGACCTGGTGCGAAAGCTCGAGACCGGTGCAACCGTGGAGTCGCGGTGCGTTCCCTGCAACAAATGCCTCGCTTCCGTGGCGACAGGCCCGGTCCGTTGCGACCTCAGGGACCCCGCAGCGGCGGGAACGTCGGCCCGTAGTCGAGCCCGCATCGCTTGACGAAGTCTGAGAGCGCGCTAATCTAAGTGGGTACTCACTCACCACGCGCCCCAGGCACCGGCGAATGGCAACCAGGCAGAGGCGGCTTCCCGCTCCGGAACGAAGGAAGCAGATCCTGCGGAGTGCAGTCCGCGTCTTCGCGCGATCCAACTACCGGGCGGCCAAGGTGGCGGAGATCGCGGCAGAGGCGGGTGTCTCCGAGGCGCTCCTCTACAAGCTCTTTCCGTCGAAGCAGGCCATCTTTCTCGAAATCCTCCAGCACATGTCGGGGAGGATCGTCGCGGCCTGGCAGGAGGAGGTCGATCGGGAAGAGGACGCCCTCACGGCGCTTCGCAACATGGGCGTCACCTACTACCGACGGATGAAGAAGCATCCCGAGGAGCTCCGGGTCCAATTCCAGGCCATCTCCGAGATCGCTGACCGCGAGATCGCCGAGCGATTGCGGGGGGATCACGAGAGCTACGTGCGGTTCATCAGCAAGCTGATCCGGAAGGGACAGCGCCAGGGCTCGATCCGCAAGGAGCTGGACGTCGAGATGCTGGGATTCCTCTTCAACGGGGTCGGGATCACGATGAACATGATGAGGCTCCTCTCCTTCGAGAGGAGATTCAACGACGCCCTGGTTCTCCGGTTGATGGACCAGCTCATCGATTCCATCAAGGCGCAACCCCGCTCGGATGCTCGCCGAGTGCCCGTACCGGGCGGAAAGCGCAGAGGAATGAAGCCGTGAATCAGATCGATGGAGAGCGAACGGCGACCGTCGTCACCACCTGCTCCTGTGTACCCGAGGAGATCATCGCGGCTGCCGGGTTCCACCCGGTGCGCCTGCTCCCCCTGGCCCCACCTGCCGATGCGGACTCCCATGTCCATCCGAACACCTGTGGATACCTGAAGAGCCTGCTCGCCGCGGCTCTCGAAGGAGAGGCGAGTGGCGCGTCCTGCATCGTGATCGCAAACGGCTGTGATGGCATGAGGAAGCTCTACGACATCTGGGATACCTATGTCTCGGACGTCCCCGCCCTCTTCCTCGATGTGCCCAAGAAGAAGGATGCCGACTCGATCCGATTCTTCGCATCCGAGCTCCGGAGATTCGCGAGAGAGCTGGAGGGGGCGCTCCCCGGGGCCGAGGTGACCGACGAGGGCCTGCAAGGGGCGATCCAGACCCGGAACCGGGTGCGGCTTCTCATGGGCGAGGTCTTTGGCCTCCAGAGGGAGAAGCAGGCCAGGGTCCGGGGCAGCGAGGCCTTCGAGCTCTGCCTCGCCGGCATGCGAACTCCCGCGGAAGGGTTCATCTCCAACCTGGAGGAGTTCCTTTCGAGCGTGGAGGAAAGGGAGCCGCGCCAGACGGAGCGAAGAATCCTGCTGACCGGGAATGTGATCGACCGACCCGACCCGATCACCGTCATCGAGGAGCTGGGCAGCGGCGTCGTGGTGCTGGACACCTGCATCGGAATCCGGCACTACGACACCCCCGTGGAGGAGAACGCGGCCGACCCGATGCTCGCCCTGGCGATGAGGTACTTGACCCGGCCGTCCTGTCCTCGCATGGAAGGCCTGGAGGAGCGGTACGCGCATCTCGAGAAGCTTGCAGTGGAGGCGGAGGTCGATGGGATCGTCTACAGCTGCGTCAAGTTCTGCGACAACCTCATCTACGACATCCCCACCATGAGCAGCCGGTTCAGGAAGGCCGGGATGCCCTTCCTGTTCCTGGAGAACGACTACACCTGGTCCGGCTCCGGGCAGATGAAGACTCGTCTTCAGGCCTTCACCGAACTCGAGCCCGGGAGGAGGAAACCCGATGTATGAGAACATGATGCACGCCATGGAGCGGACCACCGGTGAGGTCTTCCGCGAGACGGAGAGCGCCCGTTCCCTGTGGATGAACGAGTGGGCGAAGCTGGTCCTGCGCGCCTTCGAGCCGGATCAGAAGGTCATCTACATCTCCGCCTACGCCTTCCCCCTGGAGCTCACCGCGGCCTTCGACGTGGTTCCCTTCGACTTCGAGCTGGCCAGTGCGATGATCAGCAGCACCAAGATGGGCGTGCCCACCATGATCGAGGCCGAGGAGAAGGGATACTCCCAGGACGTCTGCTCCTTCCACCGGATCGCCCTGGGCGCGTCCCTCCTGGATTACTTCCCGAAGCCGGAGCTTCTGCTCACCACCTCCTTCTTCTGTGACGGCAAGTTCAAGACGAACGAGCTCCTCTCCATCCTTCACGAGAAGGAGGCGATGCTCCTGCAGGTACCCGCCGAGATCAGCAGCGACGCGGTTCGATACGTGGAGAAGCAGCTGCGGCTGGCGGCTGACCGGATCGCTGCGGTGGCCGGGCACCCGCTCGACGAGGACAGGCTCAAGGAGGCGGTTCGGAGCTCCAACCGAGCCAGAAGGTCGCAGCAGAGGATGCTGGAGCTCCTCAAGCATCGTCCCGCGCCCTGGGGTGGCTTCGAGCTGGTCTCCTTCTCGATCAATGCGCAGTGGTTCAACGGCACCCCGCTCAAGGAAAGGCTCAATTTCGAGTTCGTGAGACAGATGGAGAAGGCCATCGAAGCGGACGGAGCCGGCCCGGAGAGACACCGGATCTACTGGCTCGCCTGGATCCCCACCTACCCCAACAACCTCTTCGAGGTCCTGGGGGAGCACCAGGTGAGCGTGCCGCTCTGTGAGACCTTCCGGGTCTACTGGGACGAAATCGACGAGGAGAAACCCTTCGAAGGACTCGCCCTCAAGTGTCTGAAGCATCCCTACATCGGGGCAGCCGCGCGGAGAACGGAACCTCTAGAGACCGTCGCGGAGGAGTACGCCATCGACGCCGCCCTGCTCTTCGCCACGCCCGCCTGCAGGCACGCGAATGCCGCGCACCGGGTTCTCCGGGATCGATTCATGCGGCTCGGCATTCCGCTTCTCACCCTGGACATGGACATCGGCGATCCTCGCGGCTACTCGCCCGAGGGAACCAGGGCCCGGCTGGAGGAGTTCATCGAGATCCTCGACCAGCGCGGGGACTAGCGATCGGATTTCGACTCCTGTCGGTCTACCGGGATGCCACCGCGCTCCCGCAGCGCAGCAGGACGAGATGAAAGCGGGCGGGATGCGTCGCCGTCGACCACACCTCCGGACGCTCGGAGAACTCCTCGATGTACGGATCCTCGAAGCTGGCGAGAGGCTCGAAGCCGAGTTCGGTGAAGGTGGGCAGCGGGAGGCCTCCGAGCCAGTTCAGGTAGGGGCGCGCTTCGGTATCGGCGGCCTTCGCAGCCAGCGCCTGGAACGGCGAGCTCTCTCCGCGCACCCACTCGATCGCCCGTCGGAGCAGGGCGATCCCGACCCCGCGGCCGCGGTACTCCTCGGCTTGGCGCTCCTCGCCGTCCGCCTCGCGCACCCGGCCCACGTGCCAGCAACCGAGCATCGCGGTCCCGTCCGGAAGCTCGACCTGCTCTTCCACCCCTTTGAGGTCGGCCCACCAGGCGCCCTCGGAGGCGCCTCGCGCCGCGCGGAAGCCGCGCTGGTAGGCCCGGATGTAGAGCTGTGCCACGGGACGCCCGCCGTCGAGACCGATGATGGAGCATGTCCCGCCTCGGCGACCTGTCCACCGGCGATAGCCCCGGCAAAGAGGTAGCTTCTCGATTCCGCAGGAGGAGAGCCATGGAAATCATCCGCGCCGGCGAGATCATGTTGACCCACCCGGAGCACCAGCGATTGCCCTATGAGGAGCCCTACGGGCTCGGGGCGGCGTTCATCATCGATCGCTACTGCCCCCTGATCGAGGCGGCGGTCCCGATCACCGACTGCGGATTCATGCACTCGGACGCCGTCTACGACGTGGTCGGCGTCAGCCGCGGTGCCTTCTTCCGTCTCGAGCAGCACCAGGACCGGTTCGCGCGCGCCTGCGAGGCGATCCGGGTGCGAAACCCCTACTCCCGAGAAGAGGAGGCCGAGATTCTCCACAAGATGGTCGCCCTCGCCGGCCTGCGCGACGCCTACGTGTGGTGGGCCGTGACCCGCGGCGCACCCCCGCTGGGGCGGGCGGAGATGGTCGACCCCGACAAGTTCGAGTGCCGTTTCTACGCGTTCGCGTGCCCCTTCGTCTTCATCGCCGACGATGAGCAGCGAACCCGCGGCCTCGATCTCATCGTCAGCCGGGACCGCGTCCGTATCTCCTCCCGGGCCGTGGACCCCAAGGCGAAGAACCTGCACTGGCTCGACATGCAGATGGCGCTCCTGGAGGCGGGGGACCGGGGCGCCGAGTGGGCCGTCCTTCCCGACGAGGAGGGCTACCTGACGGAGGCCGCGGGGGCGAACATCTTCATCATCAAGGACGGGGTCGTCCTCACTCCCGATGCCGGCTGTCTCGAGGGCATCACCCGCCAGAGCGTCTACGACCTCTGCTCCGAGCTGGGAATCCCGTCGAAGGCCACGCGCATTCACTCCGACGAGCTGCGCGCGGCGGACGAAGCCTTCCTGTCGACGACCGCCGGGAGCATCATGCCGATACGCACCGTCGACGGCCAGCTCCTGGCCGGTCGAGACGGCCCCGGCGAGATCTCCGCCAGGCTCCACAACCTGTTCTGGGAGCGGGTGTGGGCGGGCTGGGACGCGACCCCCGTCCGCTACGAGCTCGCGGGCTGACGAGAGATCCCGAAGGCGGATCGGCTCGACAGGTCAGTGGCAAAGACCCTTCTCTACGCACTCGGGATCCTCGGACTCGCAGCCGTGGGGCTTTACCTGGTCCTGCCCAGAGGTCCCAGAGATCCCATGGAGTTCACCGATCCACATCGCGTCCCTCGGGAATCCGTCAGCGCCAGCCGTCACATGGCCGCCACGGGAACCCCGTGGGCGACCCGGGCAGCCCTCGAAGTCCTGGAGGAAGGGGGAAACGCCTTCGATGCCGGAATGGCGGCGCTGCTGGCCCTCAACGTGACCTATCCCGAGGCCGCGAGCTTTCCCTCGATCGCCCCGACCATGATCTACGACGCCGAGAAGAACGAGATCCGGAGCTACTGCGGCGTGGGTACCGCCCCGAAGAAGGCGACCATCGAATTCATGAGGGGGCGGGGACACGAGACGATGCCGAGAAGGAGCATCCTCTCTCAGCTGATTCCGTCTTCGCCAGACGCCATCGTCTCGATACTCGACCGGTACGGCACCAGGAGCTTCGAGCGGATCAGCAGGGAGGCGCGAAGACTCGCCTCGGAGGGCTTCCCCCTGCACTCGATGACCCTCGAGCACCTGGACCTCTCGCTGATCGAGCGCCTCGGGTTCAGGATCCTGATGCCGTACAACGCGGAGGTCTATCTGCGCGGTGAGTGGTGGCGCCCTCTTCACCACAAGGACCGATTCCAGCAGCCAGACCTGGCTCGAACGCTCGGGGAGATGGCCGACGCCGAGGAGCGGGTGATCGGAAGCGGCGGCAGTCGCTCCGAGGGATTGCGCGCGGTGCGTGACTACTTCTACGAGGGGCCGATCGCGGAGGCGATCGCCAGGCTGCATCGGGAAGAAGGCGGGCTCATCACCGAGGACGACCTGGCCGGCTACACGGGATACTGGGAAGAGCCGCTGACCGGGCAGTTCGGCGGCTACACCATCCACGCCAATCGCACCTGGAGCCAGGGGGCGGTGCTGCCGATGACGCTGCAGCTTCTCGACGGGATCGATCTGCGATCGATGGGACGCGACTCGCCGAGAACCGTGCACACGGTGATCCAGGCCATCGAGCTGGCCATGGCCGATCGGGAAGCCTACTTCGGCGACCCGGAGTTCGTGGAGGTACCCGTCGAGGGTCTGCTCAGCAAGGACTACGCCGCCCTGCGAAGGACCCTCCTGACCCCGGACCGGGCCTTCGGCGCCATGCCTCCGCCGGGAAGCCCAACGGGGCCCGAGGGACCCCGCGCAGTGAGAGAGAACGCATCTGGACGACTGGACGCCGAGCCGCGAGGGCGATCCGCTGATCCTCGTAGAATCCCCGACACGAGCTATCTCGCGGTCACCGATCGGTGGGGAAACTCGATCTCCCTGACCCCGAGCGACTTCCCCGAGTCGCCGATGGTGCCGGGAACCGGTCTGTGCCTCGGGATCCGCATGACCCAGTTCAGGCTCGATCCCGAGCACCCCGCTTCTCTCGAGCCGGGGAAGAGGCCCAGGGTCACGCCCAATGCGGTGATGGTCACTCGAGACGGAGAGCTGATCATGACGTTCGGGACGCCGGAGGGTGATCAACAGACCCAAGCTCTCACGCAGGTCTTCCTGAATCGGTTCGTCTTCGGCATGGACGTCCAGGATGCGATCGACGCTCCCAGGTTTCGCTCGAAGAACTTCCCGGACTCGTTCTCTCCCCATGAGTACAGGCCCGGAAGGGTCGTCATGGAGAGAGGCCTCTACCAGAAGGTCGGCAAGGAGCTGGAGTCGATGGGTTACGAGATCGAGGTGGAGGAGGACTGGGGCTCGGACATGGGCGCCGTCTGCGCCATCGTAAGGGACGAGAGAACGGGCGGACTCGTGGGCGGGGCCGACCCGAGGCAAGAGAGCTGGGCGGACGGCCGCTGAACGAGGACGCCGCGCCAATCGACGGATCGAACCAGGAGGAGAGCATGGCGGACGTTCGACCCCGAGCCTGCATTCACCTTCCCCTTGCGGGGGATCTGAGAGAACGGGTCGAGGCCGTCTGCGAGGCGCGCGACGTCGCCTGGCGCGCGCCCCGAGAGGAGCTGCTCGCCGCGCTCGCGGATGCCGAAGGCTTGCTGGTCAGCAACCAGGTCCCCGTCGACGGGAGCATCTACGATGCGGCGCCCCACCTCCGCGTCGTCTCGGGATTCGGCGTTGGCTACGATCGCTTCGACGTCGAGGGGGCAACGCAGCGCGGGATCGCGATCTGCAACACTCCCGAAGTGGTGACCCTCCCGGTCGCGGACCTCACCATCGGGCTCATCATCGCCCTCTCCCGCCGCTTCTTCGAGTGCGAGGGCTACGTACGGAGCGGCGGCTGGGCGCGGCGGGAGCGACCCCCTGCGCAGGGCTTCGACCTGCCCGGGAAGCTGCTCGGAGTGGTGGGATTCGGGCGGATCGGCAAGGAGGTCACGCGTCGCGCCCAGTTCTTCGGAATGCGCACCGTCTTCAACGACCTCTTCGAGGAACCGCCGGAAGGCGCGCCGCCGAGCTCCTACCTGCCTCTCGACGAGCTGCTGCGCGAGGCGGACATCGTCACCCTGCATACCGACCTGAACCCGACCTCTCATCACCTGATCGGCGAGCGGGAGCTCGGTCTCATGAAGCCGACCGCCTACCTGATCAATACCTCACGCGGCCCCGTGGTCGAGCACGGTGCGATCCTCGCAGCCCTCCAGGAGGGCACGATCGCCGGTGCCGCGCTGGACGTACTGGAGAGGGAGCCTCCCGCACCGGACGAGAAGCTCGTCACCCTCCCGAACGTTCTCGTCTTCCCGCACTTCGGAACGGCGACGGGCGAGACCCGCCGCGCGATGGCGGAGCTCTGCGTGAGCAACCTGCTGGCGGTGCTGCAGCGGAAGCCCCCGCCCGCCTGCGTGAACCCCGAAGTGCTGCGCTGAGCGCGCTCAACGCCCCAGCAGCTTGGCCAGCTCTTCGCCCTCCCGGCGGCAGAACTGGTAGATGACGCGAACGTCCCAGCCGACGCAGAAGTCCTTGATGCCCATGTCGATCCAGGGCTTGGCCTGCTCGAAGCTGGCCAGCTCGATCCGGGGCCGGATCCCCATCTCCATGGCGGTGGAGATGGCCCGCTCATGCGCAGCGCGGACCTCCGGATCCCCGAACTGGCCGGGCTTGCCGATGCTCATCGCGTAGTCGGCGGGACCGAACTGGATCATGTCCACGCCGCCAATGGAGAGGATCTCCTCCAGGCTCTCCATCGCGCCCGCCTTCTCGATCATGAAGGCCACCACGCCGTCTCGGAGCTGCTCGACGTACTCGGGCGTGCCAGCTCCCAGGACGTAGCCCACATCTCTCCTCATCCCGACCCCCACCATCCCTCCGTCCTCGGGAGTCTCCGCGCGCGCCGCCCGAATGCACTCCCGCGCGTCCGCGACGTTGCGGACGTCGGTGAAGAGCAGGTTCTGGATACCCGAGCCGATCGCCCGAACGGAGATGTAGGTCCGAGGCTCCTGGTCGATCTTGATCATCGAGGTCATGTGGGGGAAGAGGTCGATGGCGCGTCCGAAGTTCTCCAGCGAGAAGAGATCGTAGGGAGCGTACTCACCGGAGAACTCGATGTAGTCCATGGTGCCGGCGTGCCCGATGACCTCCGCGATTCCGGGCCACATGCTGTGAACGTGGGTGCCGATGGTGGGCTTGTCGTCGCAAATCAACTCGCGCAGTACGTTGCGCTTCTTCTCCATGCTCGCGCTTCCTCCCGGTCGCCGAGACCACAGTGCCCGTCGAACGAAGACACTAGCGCGGTCGCGGTTGGACCTGCTCGCAGAGGCCAACGGGAGTGGATCCATCCCGGCCTGCTCGGCTAGGAGCTAGGAGGGTCTGACGGGAGTGGTGCCACCCTCATAGCGAGGCGAGGCGGCCGGGCAGTTCCCTCACTTCCTCCTGGGAGAGGCCGAACAGCATCTCGTTCTGCTGGTCCAACAGGATGATGGCCCCACCGTAGATGCCCGAGTAGGAGCCGTAGGCCTTTCGGACCTTGTCGTAGAACTCCTGGGCGGCATAGGGATCGGTGGCGCTGCGAAGGCCCACCACCGTGAAGTCGAGCCCGTGCTTCCGCTTGTAGCTGTCCGCGGTCGGGGCGGGGCCAAAGGCGAGCCCCACGAAGGCGATCGAGTCCCCGTGCTGCGCGTGGACCTCGCTGACCAGCTCGGCAGAGAAGTCGCTCATCGAGCAACCCGGCAGCAGGAAGACCGCCAGCAGGTGCTGCTTGCCCTCGCGCAGCTCCGCCCAGCCGATCTCCGCCCCCGCCGAGTTCTCGAAGGTGAGATCCGGAGCCTTCCCGGGCGGGGAGAGGAACTTGTACAGGCCGAAGCCTGCGCCGAGCAGGACGAGAACGATCAGGAGCTGTTTCATGCGGGGCACCTCCGACGCATTCACACCTCCTCATCGGATCGGCGCGCGAGAAACCGGATAGGGAATCGGGGGATACGCCCTTCGATCCTCCACCAATCCCATCCCCTTCCCGGACGCTCCCAATCCCCCGTTGCGCTCGAACTCGTCGTTCGCTCGGGCACATCCCCGCGGCTCTGCACATGCGGGATCCCGCTCCCCCGCCCCTCCGCGCCGGAAGCGACTGGATGGCGGCCCTCGAGTGTCCCGAGGCGAGGAGCCGAGGCCCGAAATCCACCGGAGCTGTGAGCCGCTTCATGGCCGAGCGGCCCTCCGCCGGTTAGTCTCGGTTTCCAGAGGAGGCAATCATGAGAATCGAGAATCACAGAGGAACCAGGCCCGCCATTCTGTCGCTCGCACTCGCGCTGATTGCCAGTGGTTGCTTGGCTTGCCTCCCACCGCGGCCACCGCGCCCGCCCTTGCCGAGGCCCAGCTTGGCCACCCCCGCACCGTCGCTCCCGTCCTTGCCGGGGCCCCGGTCGACCGTTCCCGCACCACCGCGTCCGCCGCTGCTGCCCTAGAGGTGCAGCTGAAGCGTCCACCGCAGTCTCTCTGATCCGGCTCGTGCTCGGGGAGAGGCCCTCCACATCTGCGAGTATCCCAGCGACACGCCCGAAGCCCGTCCGCTTCTTCGATGGCTGGGAGCAACGGATCGGCAGGTGCCGGCTGCGATCCTTACCGGCCGCGGATTACTTTGATCCAGTGGGGTCGCACATCTGTTACACTCGTGGCAGATCAAACAGCGCTTCCGAACGGCGTCCCGGTGCAGAGGCGAGCCTCGTGAGCGACTCTTCCGGACCCCAAGACCGGCCCCAGAGCGAGACCGAGTCGCTCCGCGCCCGTCTCGAGCATCTCGAGCAGGCCGACTCCGAGCGCAGGCGCATGGAAGAGACCCTTCGGGAGGCGCGGGAGCTTCACAGCAACATCTTCGACTCCATGAGCGACGGGATCGCGGTCCTGGACCGCGAGTTTCGGATCGTGGCCTGGAACGCAGCCATGGAGAAGACGAGCGGGGTGTTGCGCGAGGAGCTGATCGGAAGCGACAAGCGCGCCTGGGAGATCTTTCCGCATCTGAGCGCCCAGGGCATGGACGAACTGATGCAGCGGGCGATGCGGGGAGAGACGGTCGCACGCGACGACGTCCCGTTCGACGTCCCCGGCAGAAAAGAGGGATTCACCTCCGAGACCTACCATCCGCTGCGAAGCCCCAGCGGTGAGATCCGGGGCATCGTCTGCGTGATTCGCGACGTCACCGAGAAGCTGCTGGCCGAGAGGACTCTGCGGGAGAGTGAGCAGCGATTCCGCCAGATGGCCGAGAGCCTCGGCGTCGTGCTCTGGATCTGTAATTTCACACGTCCGACGCGATCGGCGAAGCGGAGGGCGTGATCACGGCTCGCACCGGTGCGGAGGAGATGAGCGGGTCGGAGCTAGCGACGACGCTCACCGGCGACGGCCTTCCGGACGGCCGATACGTGTTCGCCGAGGTGACGGACACCGGCTGCGGGATGGACCAGGAGACACAGCACAGGATCTTCGATCCGTTCTTCACCACCAAATTCGCGGGCCGAGGCCTCGGCCTGGCGGCGGTCTTGGGAATCGTGCGGGGACAGAAGGGCACGATCCAGGTGCAGAGCGAGCCGGGGCGCGGCACCGTGATCCGGGTCTGGTTCCCGGCGTCGCTGCGTACCGCAGAGCCCAAGATTGCGTCCCCGCAGTCGTGCCCGGAGAGATCCCGGGGCGGGGGCACCGTTCTCGTGGCAGACGACGAAGTGATCGTGCGCTCGGTGGTCGTCCGGGCACTGGAAGAATCCGGCTTCGCCGTCCTGACGGCCGGCGACGGACGCGAGGCTCTCCAGCGCTTCCGCCAGCACCTGGACGAGATCGACGTCGTCATTCTCGACCTCACCATGCCGGGGCTGAGCGGCGAGCAGGTGATCCGGGAGATCCGGGAACTGCGCGCCGAGGTGCCGGTGATTCTGTCGAGCGGCTATGCCGAAGAGGACGCCGTACGGCGTGTCGCGGGTGTCGAGCTGGTCGGCTTCATGCAGAAGCCGTACCGACCCGCGGCTCTGGTCGAGAAGCTCAGGGCACTCGTGGAGGGCTGATCGCCAGCCCCGAGCGGATGATCCTCCGTCGCCGCCGCCTCTGCCGAGCCACCGGTGGGTCCTGTTGATATGGCCGTTCCCCGGAAAAAGGGCGCCAACGCTCTCCGGATGTGGGAGAATACCCCCGATTCGAGATTCTCTTGAAGTGGCGGCGGCTCTTGAGGTGGTGCAGATGAAACGAAGGTGCCTCCCGATTCGTTTGATGGCGGCGCGGTCGTCGTGCTCTTCGCATTCGCTTGCGAGGAGTCCTGTGAACCGAACCACCTGATCCTCTTCTCGGGCGAGGCCGAAGACGTTCTCCGGACAGGGGAGTGGGGACTCCAGCACACCCCGGACGGCCACGTCTCCTATTTCCGAACCGGAGGCGACTACCACGTCTGGCTCACCGCCGGAAACGAGGGCCACCACCTCTCTTCCATCGACCTCGGCGAGTTGATCCCCACGGAGACGGCCGCCGGCCGGTCGATTCCAGTCCTCGGTCCCAGCGGCGAGGGCTTCGACGCGCACTACGCCGGGCCCGGGTCGGTGATCCGATCGAGCGATGGTCGCGGTCTCCTCATGTTCTACCACGCCGAGGATTGGGACTGGAGCGACCCGGGGGGCATGCCCGAGGGAACCTACTACGCGTCCATTGGCCTCGCCCGCTCGTTCGATGGCGGGCGAAAGTGGGAACGGATTGGACCCATCATCACGGGAAGGGATCCGAAGCCGGACAGGCCCGTGCGATTCGCCAACGGCGCCGGGCTGCCCTGCGCAGTCGTCGCGATCGACGGCTTCATCTACCTCTACTACACCGATTGGCCAACGGGCATGGGGATGGCCAGCGGGCCCGACGAGATCCACGTCGCCCGATCTCCCATCTCATCAGATGGCACGCCGGGCTCCTGGAGAAAGTACTACCGGGGCAGCTTCGATGAGCCGGGGCTCTTCGGAGACAGCCAGGCGGTCATCGAGCGCCCCAACCCTACGGCGCTCTTTGCGGCTTCCGCGAGCGTCAGCTTCAACGTCTTCCTGGACGCCTATCTCGCCGTCTTCCTCGCAGACGACGGGTTCTACCACGCCTCTTCCCAGGACGGTATCCAATGGACTTCCGCGCGCCCGTTCTTTCCCTTTCCTCGCGCACACTCTGAGCTGGAGACGGGCGATCCCTGGTACATCTATCCGACGCTGCTGAGTCCGAGCCAGGCCGACGACACGGTCACCGGCGGGACGGGCTACCTCTTCTTCGCCGAGGGTGTCTTCGATGTCAGCCCCCACCACATGGTGCGGCGTCCGGTCCGACTGATTCGGTGGTCGCTCCGAGGGGAGAGGCGTGGGGAGTGGACCCAGATCCGGCCTCAGCCGGATTGACGGGCGGGCGGGGTGACACCACCCCATCGCGACTCGCGTGAGCTCCCCTCACCAGCGTGCCGATCTCAAGCCAAGTCCTCGGGATCCCGATGCTTTGGCATGGTGTACCCGACCCCGGCCGGGAGCGAATTCGTCAGGCGGATCCTGCTCTACACGGGCGCCTTCTCGCGATCGCCATCATCAGCCTCTACCTGGCCGGCTTGCTGCGTCTCGACACCGCCCAGTGGTGGGGCTTCGCGCAAACCGTCGGCGCCGCCTTCCTGCTGCTCTTCCCGGCCATGGGGCTCTGCCACCGGCGCATCTTCCAGCAGATCCAACGCTGTCTCGATCGGCGCGCTTTGGGCGAAGCCACCCCCGATGAGCTGCGCATCGGCTTCGCCGCCGTCTCGGACTTCCCTCGCTACTGGTTCGTGTGGGGACTCTTCTGGTGGGCGATCGGCGGGGCCGCGGTGGGCTGCGCGATGTGGATCCGTTACCCCGATTTCGGGGCCCTCGAGGCCGCGATCGTCCTCACCGCAGCCGTTTCGGGTGCACTGATCACGGACTCCTACTTCTTCCACGCCATCAAGCGGGTGCTGCGGCCGGTCCGCGTCGCCCTGGCCGCCGACATCGGCGATCCGGCGATCCGGCAACGGCTGATTCGCGAAGTTACGCTGCGCACCAAGCTCCTGGTCGTGATGAGCAGCGTGATCCTCGTGACGATGGGCTTCGCCGCATTCCTCTCGCAACGACACACCCAGGAGTCGGTAGAGCATTACGCACTCCGCCAGCAGCAGGACGTCTTCGACAACCTCTTCGCAGCCGCGCCCTTCTCCTTCGAGGAGGCGAGCGCGGGCGTCGGTCGATTCGGCGGCGGCGCCACCCTGGTCCTGCTGGACGCCGCGGCAGAGCGGGTGATGGTGGGTCCTGCGGACGCGATTGGGGAGAAAGAGCTGCTGCGGATCCGCCAACAGGGCGCCGAGTCCGGCGACGGCTCGGCGGTCTGCTCCGCCTCGTGCTTCTCCTGGCGGCGGATCCCCGGGAGAGAGCAGCTACTGGTCATGGTGACGCCAGGAGCCGGGGGCAGTGGGGCTGACACCGTGGGATTCGCCTTCCTCATGGTCTTCTCCACCCTGGCGGCCGTCGGCGTCGCCTACCTGCTCGCCCGCGACGTCGGTGACGCGACCGGTCTCCTGGGGAGCGAGGCCGCGCGGGTTGCCGAGGGCGATCTGACCCACGGTGTGATCTGGGAGTCGGAAGACGAGATGGGCGAGCTCGCCCGCTCCTTCGAGCTGATGGGCTCGTCGCTTCGCACCACGGTGTCGGGAGTCACCGGTGCCGCGGACCGGATGCAGTCCGCCGCCAGCGAAATCGCGGTGGCCAGCCGCGGCGTGGCCCAGGTGACCGCATCCCAGGTGAGTGGAATCGCGAGGGCCACCACCTCGATGGAAGAAATCGACGGTCAGGCGCGCGCCATCGCCGAGTCCGCCGACACCCTCGGTGCCGACGTTACCGAGGCCTCGAACTCGATCCTCCAGCTCGAGTCGTCGGGGAGAGAGCTCGACGGCAGCGCGTCGGAGCTCTCGAACAACATCGAAGAGGTGGCCGACTCCATCGAGCAGATGGCTCACGGCATCGCCCAGGTCGCCGAGAGCTCCGATGCGCTGGCCCACGAAGCCGAGGACGCGTCGAGCAGCATGGACCATACCGCTTCCGCCCTTGGGGAGATGAACGAGAGCACCAGCCAGATGTCGCATCTCTCGACCCAGGTGGTCCAGCTCTCCGAAACCGGCCGTGAACGGGTCCAGGAGACCATCCGAGGAATGGACGCCATCCACGAGGCCACCGAGTTCGGGCAGCGCGTGATTGCGAAGCTCGCCGCTCGCGCAGGGGAGATCGATACCATTACCCACGTCATCGACGACGTCGCCGACGAGACCAACCTGCTCGCTCTCAACGCGGCAATCATTGCGGCGCAGGCGGGCGAGCACGGGAGGTCCTTCTCGGTGGTGGCCGACGAGATCAAGGATCTGGCGGATCGGGTGCTGGCCAGTACCAAGGAGATCGAAGAGCTGATTCACACCATCAAGCGGGAGAGCGAGGAAGCCACCACTGCGATCACACGCGGCAGCGAGAGCGTGCGCCGCGGCGTCGAGCTCTCCGGCGATGCGGGAGCTGCCCTGGAGGAGATCACCCGCGCCTCCCGCGATACCGGAACGCAGATCTCGGAGATCGTGTCCGCCGTCAAGGAGCAATCCCAGGCGGTGGGCCACGCGGCGGAGCTGATGAGGAAGGTGCGAGCGGGTGCGGAGCAGATCCAGCGGGCCATCCAGACGCACGGCCGGGCCACGGAAACCGTGCGCGACAGCTCGGAGGCCATGGGCGGGGTCGCGAACCAGGTGCATCACACCACGAAGGAGCAGGCCGAGAGCAAGCTCCTCGCCAATGCCGAAGCCCTGCGCGGAGAGGTCGACCGGTTCCGCATCTGAAGAGAGACCTCCCGAGGATCGCCTTCGGGGTCGTTTGCCCTCAACCCCTCATCCGTTCCTGCCGAAGTGATGTGCTGGATCGGATTTCAGCGGGGGGATGGGCTCCGGGGGTTGTTGTCCAACCGCCGCCTCACTCTGGATAAGGGGAGACGAGGGAGATGAGGGCGATTGAGCAGAGTCTGCTCAAGCAGATGCGAATCGACAAGATCGAGATCGCACGCCGACGGGAGATGTTCGGATTCTCCCAGAAGGATGCCGATCTGCTCGTCTGGTGCAAGCCCCTGATCAAGGACGGGCTCGGTCCGCTGGTGGCGGACTTCTACGAGAGGCTGACGGCGATCGAGGAGATCGCGCTGATCATCGGGGACTCGGACACGCTCGCCAGGATGCAGCGAACCATGGAGAAGTACGTCCACGAGCTGTTCGATGGATGCTACGATTCTGAGTACGCGAACAACCGACTTCGCATCGGCCTCGTCCACACGAGGATCGGGGTCCCTCCGCAGCTGTATCTCGTCGGCGTGCGGCAGCTCGAAGAGCTGCTGCAGAACCTGATTCGCCAGAGAATCACCGATGCCGAGATGCAGACTCGCCTCATCGATTCGTTGGGGAAGCTCCTCTACTTCGATACGGCGTTCATCTTCGATGCCTACATCCGCGCTCTTCTGATGCAGGTCGAGCACGCGAAGGAGAGGCTCGAGGAGTTCGCGCTGAGCCTCGAAGACGAGATCGCCGAGCGAACGAGCCGCTTGAAGGCACTGTCGCATCAGGATGGTCTGACCGGGCTCAACAACCGCCGCGCACTGCACGAGGTGCTTCGTCGGGACCTCCTGGAGGCGGAACGAGGTGATCTCGCTCTCTCCCTGGTGTGCTTCGAGGTGGATCACCTCAAGGAGATCAATGCCTCTCTTGGCAATCAGCGGGGCGACGAGCTGCTGGTGGCGGTGGCTCAGGCGCTCCGGGCTGTTTCCCGCCGAGCGGATGTTCTGTGTCGAGTAGGAAGTGACGAGTTCTGCGTGGTCCTTCGAGGCTGCGATTCCGAGCAGGCGGAAGCCTACTGCTGGCGCTTCCTCGCAGAGTTCCTGGAGAAGGAGCCCGAGGCGGAGCTCTCCTTCGGGATCGCCCAGTCCGGACCGATTCACCACGATGAGCCCGATGCCCTGTTGAGCCGCGCCGGCGACCTTCTCCATCAGGCCAAGAAGACACCCGGCTCCAAGATCGTCCGGTGAAGCAGCCGGGGTCGGTTCAGTGGCGTCGAACTCCCCCTCCTCCTAGATCGTCGCGAGCTCGATTCCGAAGCGGCTCCGGAGGATGTCCCGCGCTCGGCGAGATCTCGAGAGGCTACTTCTTCTCGGCCACGTACAGGTGGACGCTGCCGAAGCCACCGATCTCCCGGTCGGTGTACTCGAAGCCGAAGCGGCGGAAGATCGCGTCCATGTCCCTGACGATGTCGCCGAGGGCCATCCAGAAGCGGGTCATCTTCATCCCCAGCCAGTTGCGGTCGCGGGGGAACTCGATGTCGATCAACACCAGCCTCCCGCCCGGCTTGAGCACCCGATGGAACTCCGACATGGCCTTCTCCCCATCGGGATAGGCCGTGAAGGCCATCGTGTTGACGATGCAGTCGAAGGCATCGTCGTCGTACGGAAGCGCCTCGACGTCGCCCTGCCGGAGCTCTGCGGCAATCCCCTTCTTCTTCAGGTTGCCGCTGGCCACCGACACCAGCTTCTCGTTGTAGTCGAGGCCGTGGGTCTCGAACCCGTCGGCGTACTGGGTCAGCAAATAGCCCGTGCCGAACGAGACCTCCAGGACCTTGGGCCCTCGGATGTGGGGAATGGCCTGCCGGAGCCAGCTCTTCCAGACGGGGAGAGCCTTCACCGCGAGATCGTAGACCCCGGCGATCAGGGTGTAGGTCCGATCGAAGTCCCGGGTGAACCGCTCTTTGTCGTCGGGTTCGGTCGAGTAGGTGGGGCGTTGGTCCTCTCTCATACCGTGCTTCTAGCAACCCGGGGAGCAATCGGCACGGCGGTGGGAGAGGAGACGATGAGCAGCGGGTAAGTCACCCGGGCTAGTATCTCCCGATGGTCCAGAACGCTTCCGCTCGCGTTGCGCGCGATCTGTCCGGCCGCTGGCGCACGATCGTCGACCCCTACGAGGCCGGCTATCGCGGGCCCCACGGGGACCCCTGGCCCTTCGGTTTCTTCCGCGATGCCGAGCCACGACCCGGAATCGCCGAGTACGACTTCGACCGCTCGGAGATCCTCGAGGTCCCGGGCGACTGGAACTCCCAGGATCCGAAGCTCCTCTACTACGAGGGGACCCTCTGGTACCAGACGCGCTTCCGGCTGGAAGAACGGCCCGGCGTACGCCGATTCGTGCACTTCGGAGCGGCCAACTACCACGCCATGGTCTGGCTCGATGGCGAGCCGCTGGGCGAGCACGAGGGCGGCTTCACCCCCTTCGAGTTCGAGCTGCCCGGGGCGGGCGCCGCCGGAGAGCACGCGCTCACCGTCAAGGTCGACAACACGCGTCGTCGAGAGGGCGTCCCCACCCTTAACACCGATTGGTGGAACTACGGGGGGATCACCCGCGAGGTATCGATCCTCGAGGTGCCCGAGACCTTCGTGCGCGAGTACGGCGTGGGCCTCGACGGCTCCGGCCGCGTGCGAGCCCGCGTGGTCCTGGATGGGTCCCGGCGCCGCCAGACGGTGCGGCTGCGGATCCCCGAGGCGGATCTGGAGGTCTCGGGGGAGGCCGACGACGACGGCTGCGTCGAGCTGCTGGCGGAGGCGCGGCTCGAGCGATGGACGCCGGCGAAGCCGCGCCGCTACCGGGTCGAGCTCTCCTGCGAGACCGATGCGATCGCCGAGCCGATCGGCTTTCGCACGGTGCGTGCCCGGGGCACCCAGATCCTCCTCAACGACGAGCCGATCTTCCTTCGAGGGGTGAGCCTGCACGAGGAAGTGCCCTTCGGGCCGGGTCGCGCCTGGAGCGAGGAGCACGCCCGCACTCTTTTCGGCTGGGCCGTCGAGCTCGGCTGCAACTTCGTTCGCCTCGCGCACTATCCGCACAACGAGACCATGGTGCGGGTGGCCGAGGAGCTGGGCCTCCTGGTCTGGGCCGAGATCCCGGTCTACTGGAACATCGCCTGGGACCATTCGCCGACGCTCGATTGTGCCAAGGCCCAGCTCGGCGAGCTGATCGCACGCGACCGCAATCGCTGCGCGGTGATCCTCTGGTCGCTCTCGAACGAGGCCCCGGCCACCGAAGACCGGCAGGCCTTCCTCGCCGGGCTCGCCCGCCACGCGCGGGAGCTCGATGGCAGCCGCCTGCTCACCTCGGCCCTCTTCGCGCGCCTCGACGAAGACGGAGAGACGATGGTGATCGACGATCCGGCGGGAGAGCACCTCGACGTGATGGGCTGCAACCAGTACCTGGGCTGGTACTACGGCGAGGTCGAGAAAGTCGATCAGATCCGCTGGTCGTCGCCGTTCGAGAAGCCTCTCATCATGAGCGAGTTCGGGGCCGGCGCGGTGGCCGGACGGCACGGGGACCAGGGCACGCTCTTCACCGAGGAGTACCAGGCGCTCGTCTACCAGAAGCAGGTGGCAATGCTTCGACACATCCCGTTTCTGGCCGGAGCCTCGCCCTGGATCCTGAAGGACTTCCGCACGCCCCGCCGGGTGCTGGCCGGCACCCAGGACGGCTGGAACCGCAAGGGGCTGGTCTCGGATCGCGGCCTTCGGAAGAGCGCCTTTGGCGTGCTGCGCCAGTGGTACCGGGAACTGGCCGGGAAGGAATAGGTTGGCGAGTCTTGGGCTCCGCGTGGATCGTCCTCATCTGCGTCGCCGTGATCGTCTGGATCGCCTCCACGACTCCGACCGGACGGCGCTGGCGGCGGCGTCTCGGGTTGGATCGCTCCGACCGTGCGCCCCGAGAGGACCGCGATTACCTGCTCCGCGTGTGCGACGGTGACGCGGCACGGGCGGAGCGCCTTCTCGAGCGCGAGCGCCGGGATTACCCCGAGATGACCGAGGCGCAGGCCTATCGGCGCGCCATCCGGCGCCTCCTTCGCGATCGCATCTAGGAGCGCTCTCATGACCTGGATCCCCGGCGTCCCTTGTTGATCCTGATCGCCATCGTGGCCGGCGCAGCTGTGGCGTTGTGGGCCCCGGAGCGGGTGCTTTGGATGCGCCCCGGGCTGCAGCCCGCATTTGCCGTGACGATGCTGTTCGTCGGGACCCTGGTCCGCCCCGAGCAGGTGCGCGCCTTCCTGGCGGCGCCTCTGCGCGCTCTCTCCGGCCTGCTCGGCCAGTACACGATCATGCCGCTCTGCGCCTGGGCAGTCTCGCTCGCGTTCTCCGATCCCGTCCTCCGGACCGGGATCGTGCTGGTCGGGTGCATGCCGGGAGCGATGGCCTCGAACGTGATGACGGTACTCCTTCGGGGGGATCTGATCCTCTCGGTGACGATGACGAGCGTGGCGACGCTGCTCTGCCCGCTGGTGATCGCGCTCTGGCTACCGCTCCTGGCGGACACCCGGGTGGACCTGCCGGTCGCGAGCATGGTCTGGAACACCACCTGGATGGTGGTGCTCCCGGTCCTCGCCGGAATCTGGCTGCGGAGCCTCCGGTCCGAGATGCCGCGCGCCTGGGACAGGCTCGCCACCGGTATCGCATCCCTCGCGATCGTCCTGATCATCCTGGTCGTGGTGGCGGCCAATCGCGAGCGCCTCGCGAACCTCGGACCGGCGCTGGCACTGGGCATGCTGGCGCTCAATCTCGGCGCCTACGCCCTCGCCTTCGCTGCCGCCACGGCGATGCGTTGGCCGCGCGCCCAGCGCCGCACCCTGGTGATCGAGGTCGGAATGCAGAACGCCGGTCTCGGCTCGGTGCTCGCGATGGCGCATCTCGGCGAGGCCGGCGCGGTGCCGAGCGCGTTCTACACCGCGCTCTGCGTGGTGACCGCGTCGACGGCGCTCCCCCTGCTGCGCCGCTCCACACCACCCCCGGCAGAGCCGCGCTGAGAAGGCGCAGACCCGAATTCTCGACACGACTCCGCTGGGGGGCCTCGCCGCCGTGCCCTGGCGCCCGGGGCTGATCGCTGGACCCGGGCCCAGTATACTAATCGGTGAGGGGGATCCGACGAGGCAACGGTGGAGCGGAAGAGGATCTACGAGGAGTTTCGAAGCTCGCTGCTCAGGCCGCTGAAGACGGACGTGTCGTACCGACGAATCGTCGCGACGGCCGCCGACGTACTCGAGTTCTGCAAGAGCTACCGCCTGCCCGACGAGGAAGACCGGCTCGTCGAGGTGGAGTACGGCCGGCTGCGGGTGGCTGTCGGTGTTCACGTTGTCACCATGATGCGTCGCTGGGTCGAGGAGCGGTCGGATCGGTTCACGCTGGAGGTACAGGGGCGTTTTCTCGCGCGGCGGCGCGCAGAACGCTTGCTGATCGACGAGTTCATCCCACTACCCAGCTTCTGCCAGTCGCTGGCCTGCGAGACGGACGGCCCGGCCGACCGGCGCCAGCGCTTCGGCGAAGCGCGGATGCGAAGCATCAGTGTGGATGACATCAAGCCGCTGGACACCCAGTCCTGCCTCGACCTCGGCATCTTCGCGGACGTCGAGACGATTCCGATCGATCCGCTCAAGGTGCCGATCCCGTTCCACAGCCACTACATCAAGAGCGACTATCAGCACGGTCCCTCCCCCGGCGACGTCGACGGACTGTTCCACCTCAAGTGGCTCTACGCGCCGGCGAGCGGGAAGAACATCCTCTACTCGGGGGTTACCGACGAGTGCGTCGAGCTGCCCTGCAGCTTCGACCCGGCCGACGAGCCCGAGACGGACGCGGTCTCGCCGACGAACCCCCAGGATTGCCGCGTGGAATTCCGTAGCGGAGACCTCGCTGGCCGGAGCTTCACCATCCCGCTCGAGGAAGAGGGGGTCGTGGTCGGCAGGGGCGACTCCTGCGGCCTCCGGATCGACGACGACCTCGCCAGCCGCGAGCACGCTCGCCTGTACTGGAGCCAGGAGGGCACGCTGGTGGTCGAGGATCTGAACTCGTCGAACGGGACGATCGTGGGCGACGTGAGAATCCGCGGCAGCAAGACCGTGATCAACCGGTCGTGCGACCTGTGGGTCGGCCGGACCCGGCTGCGCGTCACGATCTGACTGGCAAGTCGGGCGGTCACGGCAAGCTGACACGGACCCCCTGCTGCGCCGCCCCGCACCGCCCCAGGGAGAGCCGCGCTGAGAAGGCGCAAGCCCGACATCCTCGACGCGACCCTGCTCGGGGCACTCGCCTCAGCGCCCCGACGCTGGAGCGGGGCGGGCTACTTGAGATCCGCCCGGGTGTAGTCGAGCAAGCCGCGGGCGATGATCAGTCGCTGGATCTCGCCGGTGCCCTCGTAGATGTCGGTGATGCGGCAGTCGCGCATCCACTTCTCCAGCAGGTGCTCGCGGGAGGCGCCCATCGGCCCGAGGATCTCGATGCAGCCCTGGGTGATCGCGCGCACCCCCGAGCCAGCGTGCGCCTTGCAGACCGAGGACTCCATGTTGTTGGGCTTGCCCTGCCCTGCCAGCCAGACGCACTGAAGGGTGTTCAGCAGCGAGGCTTCGAAGATCGCCTCCAGGCGGATGAACTTCTCCACCGCAGCCGGGAGCGTTCCCAGGCCGGCGCCGTATTCGATCTCGAAGCCGGCGGCCTCGAGCTGCTCGCGGGTGAAGTCGAGCGCCGCGTCGGCCAGGCCCAGGCCCATCGCCGCCGTCATCGGACGGGTCATGTTGAAGGTCTTCATCACGCCCCGGAAGCCACCCGAACTCTTCTTCGAGATCTCCTCGTTCAGGCCGAGCAGGTTCGTGCGCGGAATCCGGCAGTCCTTGAAGAGGTAGACTGCCGTGTCGTCGGAGCGGATGCCGAGCTTTTTCTCCTTGTAGGGAACGTCGAATCCGGGCGTCCCTCTCTCGACCAGGAAGGACTTGATTCCGGCGCGGCCCGCCTTCTTGTCGATGGTGGCCCAGATCACCGCGCCTTCGGCGCGGATGCCGGTGGTGACGAAGATCTTCTCGCCGTTGATCACCCACTCGTCGCCATCGAGCTCGGCAGTGCACTGGACCATGGAGGGGTCGGAGCCACAGCCCGGCTCGGTGATGGCCATGGACAGCGTGAGATGACCCCACTTCTCCTGCTGTTCCTTGGTTCCCGCCGCACTCAGAGCGGCGTTGCCGAGGCCGCCCCCGCTCTGCTTGAGGCGGATCGAGTAGTCGCCGTAGTAGAGCCCCAGAGCGTGGAGCGCCATCATCACCGGCTTGGGGCTGTCTTCGGGCCCCGACTCCGGCACTGGCTCAGCGTTGGCCAGGAACTCCTTCCGCTCCGGTAGCTCGTCCGGGGGAAGCTCCTCCCGCTCCTCGTACTCGCGGGCGTACTTGCGGCAGATGAGGGCCTCGGCGCGGGTGCGCGCCAGCTGAGCCTTGTCGTTTTCAGTCAGCGTAAAGTCGATCATTTCGCTTCTCCGTGATGCGTTCGGTCCGGCTGCGCGTCGCGGCGGACCGCTTCAAGGGAAATCCGAACCTCCTAGACCCCGATCGTGCCCTCGAGCACGCCCAGCGTTCGCGCGTTGCGGAACCACATCTCGACCGGGTTGTCGCGGATGTAACCGTGTCCGCCGAAGACCTGAACGCCGTTGTCGGCGATCCACATGCACTTCTCCGCGGCGTAGGACCGGGCCAGGTGTGCGGGCCGGATGGCATCCATCCCATTCTCGACGAAGCTCGCCGCCTTCCAGGTCAGCCAGCGCATCGACTCGGTCTCCATGTGCATCTCGGCGAGGCGGAAGGCGATGGACTGCTTCTTGGCGATCGCCTCACCGAAGGCGACGCGATCCTTCGCGTAGGGAACGCATTCCGCGAGGACGCCGCGCGAGAGTCCGACCATAACCGCGGAGAGCGCGGCACGGGAGTTGGCCAGCAGGTTGCGCACGTCGCAGCCGGACTCGCCGCCCAGGCGATCCGCCTGGGGGATCTCCACCCGCTCCAGCTCGACCGAGACGGTGGTGAGGCCGCGCAGTCCGAGGTTCTTCTCGGGCTCGGAGATGGTGAGGCCTGCGGCGTCTCGGGGGACGATGAAGGCATCCAGGCCCTCTCCGTTGCGCGCCACCACCAGGAAGTGGCTGGCGCGGTCGCCGAGGGGGACGAAGGACTTCTGCCCCGAGAGCACGAAGCCGTCGCCCTTGGGCTCGGCCAGGGTGCGAGGCTTCTGGGCGTCGAACACCGCCCCGGGCTCGACCACTGCGAGCGAGGCTGCGTGGAACGTCTCTTTGCAGAAGAGGGGGAGGAGCCGCTTCTGCTGCTCCTCGGTTCCGTGGTCCACGATGGCGTTGGCGAAGCCCGACGGGACCACCGCCGCCACGGCGAGGCTGGCGTCTCCGTAGCCGAGCTCCTCGAGGAGGATGGCGTTGGTGACCGGCGAGCGTGGCTCGCCGCCCCCGCCGCACGCCTCTGGGATCTGGGTCGCGGTCAGACCGAGCTCCCAGATGGTGTCGAGGAAGTCCTGCGGAATCGACGACTCCTCGTCGCAGTCGCGGGCAATGGGGCGCATCGCCTGATCGGCGAACTCCTTCAGGGTATCGCGAACGATTTCTTGTTCTTCCGTCGGTCCAAACGAGATCACGCGCTTCTTCTCCTTTCGCTCTTGTTCTCATGTCCGGGGAGCGAGCCGCCATGCGAGCTCGCGGATTCCTTTTCGTGCTTTCCGTCTCGCGGCTGTGTGATCTGATGGAAGTAGTAATCCATCGCGATGTCGCCGCCGTCCTTGGTCATGATCCCGGCGCGGACCAGGTCTCGACCAGGGGTGAGGCCCAGAGCCATGCCGCACCAGGCCTTGGCGTCGGCCGTGTAGCGGACGTCGGCGCGGTCGGCGAAGTCCGGCACCACGGTGCAAGCCCCGTCGCAGATGTGCACCGTCCACACCCCGCCACCCGGGCCGGTGAGTCGGATCTCGAAGGTCACGTCGGCGTCGCGGGCGCGCTCCTCGCGCAGCAGGAAGGGCAGCGACTCGAGAATCGACTGCGGGGAGGTCTCGGTGAAGCGAGTGGTGTCGATCTCCAGCGCATCGATGCCGTGGCGGGTGAACCAGCGCGCGATGCTGGCCACGATGGGCTCGAGCGCTTGACCGCGCTCGGTGACGTCGTACACGGAGCGCGAGCCCTGTGCGACGGTCTTGAGGAAGCCCTGCCGCACCAGCTCCCGCAAGCGGCTGGAGAGGACCCGCGGCGCGATGCCGGTGCGGACCCGCAGCTCCTGGAAGCCCTTGGGACCGAGCAACAGGTGGCGGATCAGCACCAGCCTCCAGCGATCTCCGATCGCGTCCAGGGCCCGCGCCACCGGGTCGTAGATCTCTCCCGGGCGCGGAATGCCGCGCCGCGCCGGAGCCAGATCGGTGAAGCTGCTGCTGGGGCCCGAGGAGGCCTTGGCATCCATTGGGTTAGTATCTAACAGATATCAATCAAAATGTCCATTAGGTACTTTTAAACGCTGACTCGGGTATTTCCGAGACGCCTAGAAGCACACCACCTCCACTCCCTTCGGGGAAGCAGCCCTCGGGCTGCTTCGGAACTCGCCCCGGGTCGGCCTAGAGGAGCTCGCGAAGGCTCATGACCAGCACGAGCACCCAGCCGATCGCGAAGATCGGGAAGCGCAGGGCGACGCGATTGATGGTGCCGTGCACCAGCGAGTGGACCACCCGCGACGCGAAGAAGCCCCACGCGCAGGCCACGTGGATGAGGTCGGCGTGCCCCATGGCCCAGATGTAGAACACCAGGGCGTAGAAGACGGTGGGCAGCTCGAACAGGTGGTTGTAGTTGTCGGCGACCTGGCGGGCCGGGTTGGGGAGCTGCTGCAGGGCCGTCACGTGCCTCGCGACCTCGATGCTGATGCCGGCCTGGGTCATCGCCTGGCCCCGCGTGACGGTCATCCAGATCCAGACTGCGGCGTGCAGCAGACCTCTCCGAGCATTGATCCCGGCCCGGAGCGGTGCTAGGGTGTTTATCAATCGATTGATAAACAACTCGGCGAACGATCTGGATCGATGCTGCGAAGGAGGCGACCCGTGCGAGCGCTCAGAAAGGAAGGCCAGGAATCCCACCAGGTGTTGGAGGAGCTCGGGCAGATGGCCGGAGGCGACGCGGACTGGCGCACCGGCCGGATCCTGACCGGCCTCTACGACCCCGGCGAGGAGGCCTATCGGCTCACCGCCGAGGCCTACTCCCGCTTCCTCACCCAGAACGCGCTCTACATCAACATGTACCCGAGCGCCTCCCGCATGGAGCAGGAGGTGGTCCGCTCGGTGGCCGACCTCCTGCAGGGCGACGAGGGCGTCGTGGGCTCCATGACCAGCGGCGGCACCGAGAGCATTCTCCTCGGGGTCAAGGCCTCGCGGGACCACGCCCGCGCCCATCGCCCGGAGGTCACCGACCCGGAGATGGTGCTCCCCGTCACCGCGCACCCGGCCTTCCACAAGGCCGCCCACTATCTCGGGCTTCGCACCGTGGTGACTCCGGTCGACGGCCACGACTTCCGCGCGGACGTCGAAGCCTTTCGCGCGGCCCTCGGGCCCAACACGATCCTCGGCGTCGGCTCGGCTCCCAACTTCTCCCACGGAACCATCGATCCCATCGAGGAGATGGCCGCGGCTGCGCAGGAGCGCGGCATCCTCTTCCACGTGGATGCCTGCGTCGGCGGCCTCGTCCTCCCCTTCATGCGCCGGATCGGTGAGCTCTCGCGGCCCTTCGACTTCTCGATCGACGGCGTGACCACCATGTCGGCCGACATGCACAAGTACGGCTACGCCCCCAAGAACGCATCCGTGCTGCTCTACCGCAACCGCGAGCTGCGCAGCCGCGCCTTCTTCGTCTGCAGCGGGACCACGGAGTACGCGGTCATCAATCCCACCGTCCTGAGCAGCAAGTCGGCCGGTCCCATCGCGGCCTCCTGGGCCGTGATGCGCCACCTCGGGGAAGAGGGCTACGAGCAGATCGTTCGCGAGAGCTGGGATGCAACGCGCGCGATGCTCGATGGCATCGAGAAGATCGACGGAATCGACGTGCTCGCGAAGCCGGACATCTCCATGTTCACGCTGGGATCCAGCGAGATCAACATCTTCGAGCTGGATGACGAGATGCAGTCGCGCGACTGGTCGCTGCTGCCCCAGTTCGCCTGCGGCGGGGGACCTGCGAATCTGCACGTCAGCGTCTCCATGTCGAACGTGCCCCATGTGGATCGCTTCCTCGCCGATCTGCGCGACTCCGTCGAGCAGCTCCGCACCCGGGGCACGTCCATCGACCGCGAGGCTCTGGCGCGGGAGGTCGACGCGATCAAGGACCGGCCGCTGGAAGAGATCTTCGGCCGGCTCGCCCAGCTCGCCGGTCTCGGCGGCGAGGGGCTTCCCGAGCGTTTCGGCCTGTTGAACACCATTCTCGATCTGCTTCCCGCCGCCAGACGCGACGAGATCCTGACGGCGTACATCAACGCACTCTGATGGGAAGACCGAGTGATCCGACCGCCCGCCACCGCATCCTCGCGGCGGCGGCGCGGCTCTTCGCCGAGCGCGGCTACGCAGCAACCACCACCCGGGCAATCGCCGCCGAAGTGGATGCCAACATCGCGACGGTCCACTACCACATCGGCAACAAGCTCGAGATCCTCCGCGCGGTCCTCGAAGATCTCTACGTCGAGGAGATGGAGGTCCTGAACCGGCATCTGCGGCCGCTCCGGGGACGGAGAGTCCGCGACACCGCCGAGCTCTGCAGGGTCTTCACCGGCCTCGCCGACGCGATGATCGACCTGATGATCGCCCGGCCCGAGCGGCCGCGGCTCTACGTGCGGCGCTGGCTGGATCCCAACGACGAGATCCGCCCTCTCGAGGTGCGCGTCTCCCTCGAGGTGCAGCGGCCGCTGCGCGAGCTCCTCGAGCAGGCGAAGCTGGACGGGCTCATCGACTCGGCGCTTCCGGCGGAGACCTTCCTGCGCAGCTCCATGTGGCTGATCTTCGGCTACTTCGTGACCGGGCCGATCGACTGGAAGAGCTGGTTCTCCGACCCGCTCGACCCGTCACACCTGGCGGAGCTTCGCCGCCTCGTGCACGGCTTCGTCCGCCGCGGGCTGGAGCAGCCGTGGCCCGACGCGTCCGCCCCGGCAGAGGGCGTCCAGAGGGACTGAGGAAGGGATGGCATATCAGGTTTGTGTCGACACCGGTGGCACCTTCACGGACGCGGTGGTCGCCGACGCGTCGGGGCGCCTCCGCGTCGGCAAGGCCGCGACGACCCCCGCCCAGATCTCCCGGGGCGTGCGCGCGGCGATCGCGGTGGCGGCGCGGGAGATGGGCCAGAGCCCGGAGCAGCTGCTCGCGGACACGGAGCTGCTCGTCTATGGAACCACCGCGGCGACCAACGCCATCGTCACCCGCCGCGTGGCGCGAACCGCGCTCCTCGCCACCGCCGGCTTCGAAGACATCCTGCTGTTCCGGGAAGGCGGAAAGCAGGGCGCCCACGACTTCGCCGCCCCCTTTCCCAAGCCCTACGTGGCGCGGCGTCACACCTTCGGCGTGCGGGAGAGGGTGGATGCCGAGGGGGGAATCGTGCGTCCGCTGGACGAAGAGGACCTCTGCGCGACGCTCCGCACCATCGGCGAGCGCGGCTTCGAGGCGGTGGCCGTCTGCCTGCTCTTCTCGGTGGTCAATCCGGTGTACGAACGCCGCATCGGTGAGCTCGCCAGCGAGCTGCTGCCGGGAATTCCGGTGACGCTCTCCCACCAGCTACTTCCCATCCTGCGCGAGTTCCGCCGAGCCTCGGCGACCGCGATCAACGCGTCGCTGCGTCCCGGCATGGCCACCCACCTGGCCGACATGGAGCGCGAGCTGCGCGAGCTCGGCTACCAGGGCCCGGTGCTGGTGAGCACTTCGACGGGCGGCTGCATGGAAGTGCCGCTCCTACTCGAGCAGCCCGTGCACCTGGTGAAGTCCGGACCGGCCATGGCGCCGGTGGCCGCGCGCGAATACACCCGCCGCGAGCGGGCCACGGCGGTGGCCCCCGGCGAGACGCCGATCGGCGAGGGCCGGGATCTCATCGTCTGCGATACGGGGGGCACCACCTTCGACGTCGGCATGATCCGGGGCGGCGACCTGGTACGCACGCGGGAGACCTGGCTCGGGCCGCGCTTCACCGGAGAGCTCTTGAGCCTCTCTTCGGTCGACGTCCGCAGCGTCGGCGCCGGCGGCGGATCCATCGCCTGGATCGACGAGGGCGGGCTGCTGCGCGTCGGCCCGCAGAGCGCCGGCTCGGAGCCGGGGCCGGCCTGCTACGGCCGCGGCGGGAGCGACGCCACGGTGACCGACGCGGCGCTGGTGGCGGGATATCTCCCCGACGAGGGGCTGCTCGGCGGAAGCATGCCCCTGGATGCCCCGGCGGCGCGGGAGGCCATCGGGCACCTGGCGGAGTCCCTCGGCCGCTCCCGTCCCGAAGCCGCCCACGCCGTGCTGCACGTCGCCGGCGAGAGCATGATCACCGCGATCGTCGACATCACGGTCAGCGAGGGCCTCGATCCGAGGGACTGCGTCCTCGTCGCCGGTGGCGGCGCGGCCGGTCTGGGCATCGTCGCCATCGCCCGGGAGCTGGGCTGCTCCCGCGTGCTGCTGCCGAGAACCGCCAGCGCGCTCAGCGCCTGCGGAATGCAGTTCTCCGACATCGTCTTCGAGCGCGGCCTGGGAGCATTCACGACCTCGAAGGACTTCGACCACGAGAGGGTGGAGCGCGCGCTTCGCGAGGTGACCTCCCATCTGGAGGCGGTCGAGGGCTCGCTGCACCGGAAGGGCGAGGCGAGCGCCATCGAGCTGTTCGTCGAGGCGCGCTACGAGGGACAGGTCTGGCAGCTCGACGTGCCGGTGCCCCGTGTGCAGCTCTCCAGGGGAGACGTCGCGGAGCTGGTCCGCGCCTTCCACGACATTCACGAGCGGGTCTTCTCGGTGCGGGACGAGCAGTCCGACCTGGAGTTCCTGACCTGGAGCGGGCGTCTCACGGTGACCCTGCCGAAGCCGTGCCCGCCCCCGGCGACCGGTGGCGATGCCCAGCCCCGGGCTCGCCAGCACCGCCAGGCCTTCTTCGACGGGGTCGGAGTCGTGGAGACGGCGCTCTTCGACGGCCAGGCCCTCGCGCCCGGCGCGCGCATCGAAGGCCCCGCCATCATCGCCGAGCCCACCACCACCGTCGTGGTGCCGCCCAGAGCCCGAGCCCTCCTCACACCCGGAGACGCCTACCTGCTACACACCGGAGTGGTGCGATGAACGAACCCAAGAGCCCCGAAGGACTGCGCGATCCGGTGCTGGCCGCCGTGCTGGCCAACCGCCTCGACGGCATCGTGCGCGAGATGACCAATACCCTGCTGCGCTCCGCCCGCTCCGCGCTGATCAATACCGGGCGGGACTTCTCGTGCGCGATCACGACGGCAGACAACCAGCTCCTGGCGGTGGCCGAAGGGCTGCCCGTGCACACCTTCGGCTCCCACCTGCAGACCCGTGCGATGACCGAGCTGCACGCCGATCTCGCCGAGGGAGATGCCTTCCTGCACAACGATCCCTACCTCGGGAACACCCACCCCGCCGACCAGACCGTGCTGGTGCCGATCTTCGTCGAGGATCGCCACCTGTTCACGGCCTGTGCCAAGGCGCACCAGGCCGACATCGGCAACAGCATTCCCACCACCTATCACTTCGGCGCGAAGGACGTGTACGAGGAAGGCTCGGTGATCTTCCCCTGCGTCCGCGTGCAGCGCGACTACCAGATGGTCGAGGACGTCGTGCGCATGGGCATGCGGCGCATCCGGGTGCCGGAGAACTGGCGCGGCGACCTGCTCGCGGCCATCGGCGCGGCCCGCACCGCAGAGCGCCGGCTCGTCGAGCTCTGCGAGCGCTACGGCCGCGAGACCATCGCCACCTTCGTCGAGGATTGGCTCGACTACTCCGAGTCGCGGATGATCCAGGCGATCCGCGCGCTGCCCGAGGCGACCCTCGAAGCCCGCGGAGCTCACGACAAGGTGGAGCCCTATCTGCCCGAGGGAATCCCCCTGCACGTCCGGGTGCACGTCGATCCCGACGAGGCCCGGATCACCGTCGATCTGCGGGAGAACATCGATTGCGTCGCCGCCGGCTTCAACGAATCCGAGGCCTGCGCCATCAACAACGCGACGACGGGGATCTTCAACTGCCTCGATCCGACCACGCCGCGAAACTCCGGCTCCTTTCGCCGCATCGAGGTCCTGCTGCGCGAGAACTGCGTGGTCGGCATTCCGCGCTTTCCCAGGAGCTGCTCGATCGCCACGACCAATGTCGGAGACCGCCTGGTCAACCTGGTGCAGCGCGCTTTCTCCGACCTGGGCGAGGGCTACGGTCTGGCGGAAGGCGGCGTCAGCCTCGGCGCCGGTGCGGCCGTGATCTCCGGAGAGGACTTCCGCCGCGGAGGCAGTCCCTATGTCAATCAGCTCCTGATCGGCGGCAACGGCGGACCCGGCGGGCCCCACTGCGACGGCTGGCTCACCTACGGCATCCCCGTGGTCGCCGGCCTCATGTACGCCGACTCCATCGAGCTCGACGAGCTGCGCTTCCCGATTCGCTTCGAGGGCATCCGCCTGCTCCCGGACACGGCGGGCGCCGGGCGGCATCGGGGAGCACCCGCGATGGAGACCAGCTACCGGGTGCGCGAGGGAAGGATGGTGATCGTGCTCATCTCGGACGGGCAGCACAACGCCCCGCGAGGCGTACTCGGCGGACGAGACGGCTGCCTCGCCGAGACCCACGTCATCGCCGACGGCGACGCCGAAGAGAAGATCCCGAACTTCCACCTCGGCGTGCTGGATCCCTCCTCCGTGATCCGGGGCCGCACCAACTCGGGAGGAGGCTACGGCGATCCCCGCGCGCGCGATCCGAAGCTGGTGCTGGAAGACGTCCTGGAAGGCTGGGAGAGCATCGAGCGGGCCCGCGACGTCTACGCCGTCGCTCTCCAGGGCCGCATCGAGGACGAGACGCTCGGCGTCGATCTCCCCGCCACCGAAGCGCTTCGCCGCGAGGGCGCGAATCCCGCCCGGCCGGGCTGAGCCGTCGAAATCCGAGGCGAGGCGGCCGGACCGACCCGCCTCGCGAACGAAGCCAGCACACGAAAGGGTTCGAGCTGTCATGAAACCGAGAATCCACGAGAGCGCCTTCGTCGCGGAGACGGCGCAGATCTGGGGAGACGTCGAGATCGGGGCGGGGGCGAGCGTATGGTTCGGCGCCGTCATCCGGGGCGACGAGGGCCCGGTCGTGATCGGTGACGACACCAATGTGCAGGACAACTGCGTGGTGCACAGCGACCTCGGAAGCTCCGTCGTGATCGGTACCGGCGTCACCGTCGGACACGGGGCCGTGCTCCGGGCCTGTCGCATCGGTGATGGAACGATGATCGGCATGAACGCGACCATCATGTCGGGGGTCCGGATTGGCGGGCACTGCGTCGTCGGGGCCCACTCGCTTCTCACCTATCGCCAGGAGTTCGAGGACGGATCGCTGATCGTGGGTGTTCCGGCGAAGCGCGTTCGCGAAGCCAGCGACGAAGAGAAGAAGTACTCCCGGATCGCCTGCAAGGTGTACGAAGGCCTCGTCCTGGACTACCGAGAGGGAAGGATCGAGCCTCACCGGAGGGGAAGCCGAGCGTAGACGCAGCCCGGGTCCAGCCAGCTCCGCGAGAGGTCGGCCTATCCCGCCAGCTCGCGCCGCAGGGGCTCGAGATGCCGCTGGTAGCGCCGCGATCGCCCCACCGCGGTCTTGTAGATCGGCTCGCGCACCTGGGCGTACGATGCAGTGCGCACCGGGCGGCGCGATTCGTAGAAGCGAAGAACGGCCGGATCCCAATCGAGGCCGCAGAAATCCACCAGTTCGCGGGAGACGCGCTCTGGCTCTCCGACCAGCTCCTCGTAGCGGAGCTCGTGGATCGGCAGCGGCAGCACCGCCTTCCAGTGCGTCATCAATTGCTGGTAGAGGCGGATGAAGGCGCCGATCGAGAGCTGATCCGTCGCGTAGTCATGGCTCGCACCGAAGTTTCGGGTGAAGCAGGAGAAGCCGGAATCGAGCGGATTACGCAGGCAGTGCACCACGCGCGCCCTGGGAAAGAGCTGCGCCGCCAGACCGAGGTGCAGGAAGTTGTGCGGCATCTTGTCCGTCACGCGCAAGGCGTCGGGACGACGCTCGGCGGCTAGCTCGCGCAGCCGATCCAGGTAGCACGCCGCCGCCGTTTCGACGGCTTCCTGCGAGTCGTGTCGCATCCCCGACGCGATCTCGTTCAGCTCGTCCAGCTCGCCGGCGCCGTATACGCGCGGATGACTGGCGAGAATTTCCTCGGCCAGACTGGTTCCCGAGCGCGGGACGCCGACGATGAAGATCGGAAGCTCCGAGTCGTCCGAGGCCCGCGGAAGACTCTCGAAGACGCCGGCGGGATACCGCTCCAGGATGTCCCGGACGCGCGCGGAGTGGGCCTCGACGTCGAAATCGATCCCGCGCAGCTCGTTGGCCTTGTTCCACGCCGCGAAGGCGCGATCCGTATCACCCACCTCGTCGAGGGCGTCGCCGAGAGCGTGCTGCAGCATCACCTCTGCGTGGGAGGAGAGCCGCTCGCGCGGAACGCTCTCCAGCAGCGCCAGAGCCTCGCCCGGGAGCCCCTTGCGCCGCAGCAGGCGCGCCGCGGACAGGCAGAGGCCAATCGAGTGCGCCAGGGCTTCCGCGTTCTGTTCGAGCAACGCCAGCGCATGATCCACCTCGCCGCGCAGCTCGCGGATCGTCACCAGTCCGGTCAGCGCCTCGACCGGGCTGTGCCGGCCGGCCAGCGCGAACAGATTCTCCGCCTCGACGAGCTCCCCCTGCTGCAGCAGGAAGTTTCCCGCTCGAACCTGGACGTGGGCCGAATCGGGCAAAAGCTCCAGAGCGCGAATGAACTCCTGGTAGGGCTCCTTGACGAAGCCCTGCTCCGCCAGCGCCGAGCCCAGGCTCGCGTGCGCCTCGCCCGAATCGGGATCGAGCTCCACGGCCTTCCGCAGCGCCGCCGCAGCCTGCTCCGCCTGATTGAGCTCGAGCAGCGCTCGACCGAGGAGGAGGTGCGCGGCGCCGATCTCGGGCTGGGCGCGGATCGCCTCTTCGGCTCGCTCCGCGGCGCGGTGCGCATCACCCGCCTGGAGCGCCTCGACGCCGGCGATCAGCTTCTCGCGTACGACCATTCCCTCACGCTCTCCCCGCAGGCGCGGTTGACGCGATGATCATCGACGCCTCGCCTGGATCGCTTTAGGGATCGTGAGCGTTAGAATCACCCCGAATGACGAGGAGCACGATATGGACTTGAATCATCCGGAAGCCACGGAGGCGGCGCTGTCGATCCTGAGGACGGGAGAGCCCTTTCAGTGGTACGTCGTCACCCTGCTCGCCCTCGCCCTGTACGCCTACGTCAACGAGATCTCCAAGGGGAACTGGAAGGTCGTGGCCGGAGGGCTCGCCCTCTACATGGTTCACTGGTCGGTGGAGATCATCAATGCGCTGATCCAACACCTCTCGGGGCACGCTCTCTGGACCGTGCCTTCCGGCACGGCCTTCCTGATCCTGGTGGGCGTCGGCATCGAGATCAGCCTGATGTTTCCCGTGGTGGCCCTCACCATGTGCAAGCTGCTGCCGGAAGACCCGCGCGCCAAGACCCTCGGCATCAACAGCCGTGTCTTCTTTGCACTCGTCAACGCCGGCCTCATCTCCTTCGTCGAGATCTTCCTGGCCAAGACGCCGACGTTCATCTGGATCTACCCGTGGTGGGGTGCGCTGCCCGTGTTCATCACGGTCTACATCCCGTTCTTCCTCGCGGCATTCTTCTGTCACGATTGGCAGCCGAACACCCAGAAGCGCTTCTTGATCACGATGGCCGTCATCAACACGGGCGCACTGGTGCTCTTCGCCGGGATTCTGGGCTGGATCTAACCCATGGCGCGGAGCTGGGCCTGCTCCTCCTCGATCACCGCCTTGAAGGACGGCCGGGCGTGGATGCGCTCGAGGTAGGCGCCGAGCCTGGGCCAGTGCGTGGCGTCGACCGTCTCGCCGGCGTGCGCCCAGTTGACGAACTGAGTCGCCACGGCGATGTCGGCGACGCTGAGCTGCCCTCCGGCGAGATACTCCTCGTCCCCGACCGCACCTTCCAGGTAGTCCAGCACCGGCGGCGTCTTCTCGAGCGCCTCCTCGATCGCGGCCTGATCCGGCTCGCCCTTCATGATCTTGACGTTGACGATGCGCTGGACGAACAGGGGTCCGAGCACCTCTGCCAGCCGCGTGTCGGCGTATTCCTCGAGGAAGTGCGCCGTGCCGAAGGAGCGGGCATCGGCGGGGTAGAGGGGCGGAGTCGGTGTCGTCTTCTCGAGGTAGGCGATGATGCAGGACGAATCCGGCAGCGTGAACTCGCCATCCTGGTAGACCGGGATCTTGCCCAGCGGGCTGATCGCCAGGAACTCCGGCGGCTGCCCCATCGGCATCACCGGGATCAGGTCGTAGGCAATGCCCTTCTCGGCCAGGGCGACGCGGACCTTGCGAACGAACGGAGAGGCGTTGACTCCATGGATCGTGGGCATCCTCTGCTCCTTCCTCTTGACCCACCCGCCGAGTCAGCGAGTGGACTCTGGGCTCTCGACCGACAGATCGAAGAGCTGGGGAAAATCGGCGAGTGCGGCTCGGTCCCCTTCGCACTCCATCCGCTCGAGGGCGGTCTCCGGATCGAGATCGCCCCGGGCGAGCGCGAGCAGGGCGAGAGGAGGCGCCTTGATGCGGAGGTCCGGCGGGGCGGTTGCGCCGTCCGGGTCGACGAGCTCAGTGCCCTCTGCCCCTCCCTCGAGGCGCACGCGGATGGGCTCGCCCTCGTGCCGTGTCTCGACTTCGAAAGACCGCTCCGGGCTCGGGCCCCGTCGCGCGAAGATCTCCAAGGCCAGCGGGAGCCACTCGGCCTGGAAGTGATCCCCGGGGCGAGGCGCCTCGAGAAAACGCAGCCCCCAGCGGACCAGCTCTCTCACCACCGGGAACAGGGCCCGGCCGGACTCTCCGAGCGCGTAGACGCTGGATGCGGCCGGCGGCGGTAGCTCTCGACGCACGACGACGCCGATGCGCTCCAAGCGCTCCAGCCGGCCGGCGAGGACGCTGCTGCTGATTCCCTCGAGCCGCCGCTTCAGGTCGCTGAAGCGCTGGGGACCGGTCAGCAGCTCGCGGATCACCAGAAGCGTCCAGCGTTCGCCGATCAGCTCGGCGGCTCGCGCCAGCGGGCAGAACTGCGCGTACCGGAAATCCGCCATGCTTCGATCTTAGTACAGGATAGTTCTTTTTTCAAACCCAATGATCCCATACTACTTACCTTCCACAGCTCGGATCCCGTCCGGCTCGCCCCGTCCCTCCCGAGACTCCTTCCCGTCGATGCCCCGCTACGGCCGGAGCCGGTACTCGCCGAGCAGCGGCAGGGTGACGATTCGGATCTCGGGATTCGCGGCGCGGGCCTCGTCGACCACCTGCCCGAATCGGGTCCCGGGCACCAGCCTGAGACCCCTGTGCAGCGGCCGGAAGAAGAAGTCGTAGTGCATGGGCATGAGAATCTCGGGAGCGACCATCTCGACCATGCGATGGACGTATCTCTCGGTGTCGGCCCTGAGCGAGATGCCCAGCAGCAGCAGGTCGGCGCGCACCTCTCTCTCGCTCTGCTCGGCGATGGCGGCACTTCCCTTGTGGTAGATCCGGTAGCCCTCCACCTCGACGAGCAAGCCGAAGACCTCACCGCGACCGTACTGCTTGGCCTTGAGCGGGGGCTCGATCTCCGCTCCGATGTCGAAGTCGCTGGGGATCCTGCCCCGGAGCGATCCGTGGACGCTGGAGACGAAGGTGATCCGGAAGGGCCCCTCCTCCACCGTGTCTCCGCCCGTAACCACCCGGATCTGACTCTCGTCGGTTCCGTGGGCTCGGAGGATGTTCGCGGTGGAATCGCTTCCGTACACCACGGCCCCCGTCTTCGGAGCGATGTAGGGAAGGTCGGCGGCGTGGTCGTAGTGACTGTGACCGATGGCGATGGCATCGGCCCGGTCCAGGTACCTGTCGATCTCCCCCCTCCGCGGCTCGATGACTCCGATGAGCAGCGCGAGGAGACCCTGCCTCGAGAACCACGGATCGATCCACAAGACCTTGCCCTGGTACTCGAACCGGTAGGCAGCGGTTCCGAACCAGCGGATCGACAGCTCGCCTGCGCCGATCGGGCTGCCCGGCGCAAAATCGGGCCTGGCTTCGAAGTCCCTCGGATGCATGGGGTCTCCCTTCCGTGGGCCGACACGGACGACGGACAGATGATAACCTGGGACCGAGGGATGGGGGGAGAACACATGCGAAACGCAGTGAACTTCGTGAGCGCCGTCATTCTGGGTCTCGGTATCGCGGCCGGCGGCTGGTTCGTGGGAGAGGGCTTCATGAAGGGTCGCGCGGCGGACCGTTTCGTGAAGGTGAAAGGCGTCTCGGAGAGAGACGTGATGGCCGACGTGGCCCTGTGGCCGATCCGTTTCGTCGCCACCAACGACGACCTGGGTCTGGCACAGGCCAAGATCAAGGAGAGCCATCAGCAGGTGCTCGAGTTCCTCGAGAAGCACGGGATCGATCCGGCCGCGGCCGAGGTCCAGAAGCTGGAGGTGAACGACCGGTTGGCGAACCCCTATCAGAGCGGGCCGATGCAGAGCCGTTACATCGTCTCGCAGACGCTGATGGTGCGCACCGAGGAGATCGAGAAGGTCGAGAAGACGGCTCAAGCCCTGGGAGAGCTCGTGGACGAAGGCGTGGTCCTCTCCTCTTCGGGAGGGATGTCCGATGGCCCGACCTACCTGTTCACGGCGCTCAGCGAGAAGAAGCCGGAGATGATCGCCGAGGCGACCGCCAAGGCCCGCCGGGCGGCCGAGCAGTTCGCCGCGGATTCGGGAAGCCGGATCGGAAGGATCCGGAGGGCCAACCAGGGCGTCTTCGTGATCCTGCCGAGGGATCGCGCGCCGGGGATCGACGAAGGCAGTCAAGTCCACAAGACGGTGCGAGTGGTCTCCACCATCGACTACTACCTGGAGGACTGACCGGTTTCCCGGAAACCGCGTGCCCTCCCGGCTCGTCTCCGCGCTTCCCGACCCCGGCCGGGGCTGGCCGGTTCGGGCCGCGCCCGCTCTGCGATGAGCGCGACCCGATGACCTCCGTGGGGCATTGCCTGACGGGTCTGTCCATCGCCGCGCTGGTGGTCCCTCGGAGCTGGCCGCGAGGTGAGAAGATGGTCACGTTCGCGGCATTCGTCCTGGTGGCCAACGCGCCGGATCTGCCCCTCCCATTCTGGGGCCACTACAGCTATCGGGTGAGCCACAGCCTCTTCGCAAATCTGGCTCTGCTGTCCGTCGCGGCGGGCCTGCTGATGAGCATTCGGGCGTGGCGGAGCCAGGCCGTCCGGCGCTGGGTCGTGGCGGGTGGCGCGGCCGCCTGGCTGAGCCACTTCCTGCTGGACTCGTTCTACAGCCACGGTCGCGGAATCCGCATCTTCTGGCCGGTGAGCGACGCGGCCTTGAACCTCGCCATCCCCTGGTTCCACGTGCTGCAACGCGGCTCGCCGCCCGACCTCGCCACGCTGCGGATCTTCGGCATCGAGGCTCTGTGCTACGGAACCTTGCTGGGCGCCTGTCTGATCTGGCGACGGCGCCGGGAGACCGCTTAGAGGCGCCTCGCGGCGTCAGGTTCCGATTCTACGGATGGACTTGCTTCCGTCCCAGGTCTCGGCAGCCTCTCGCACGGACTCGAAGAACTTCCCCTTGGCTCCACTCACCTCGGAGATCTCGATCACGTTCCCAGGGTGGCCCGGCGAGTCGAGGTAGACGAAGCGGCCGTCCGGGCCGATCTCTCCGGAGTGGCCCTCTCTCCACCCCAGCCGGATCGCCTCCCCAAGCGCGGCATCGAACTCCTCGACCCAGAAGGCGATGTGCTGGAGGCCCTCCCCTCCCCCTTCCAGGAAGTCTCGATACATCGAAGGGGCATCGTTTCGCTGCTGGATCAGCTCGATCTGGAGCGGACCGGAGTTCGCCAGCGCGACGCTCATCCGGAGGTCGGAAGGCACACCCCGGTAGCAGAAGCTCTGGACCGGGACCTCCTCGATGAAGAAGAACGGACCCACCCCGAGGCTTCGGGTCCAGTACTCCATCGCCGCTTCGATGTCCCGAACCACGTAGCCGTTCTGGCGAACCGGTCCGAAGTGACGACTCATGCCTGGCCTCCTTCCACGAATTCGACGCGCCAGATTCCCCCCTCCATGGTACTGCCGACCCATCGTGTCTTCTTCATCTCTTCACCCCGGTTCACAGCACGCTGGAGTGGTGGGAATAGATGCAGAAAGACGGGGACTTGGACCGCTGCGGTCGATAGGAGATGTCCCGGGCGAGGCGGGAGTATATGATTAGCCCGGACTATTCATGAAGCGTCGGCGAAGCGCACGTTGAGCGCTGATTTGT
>CAZTOU010000039.1:0-50361 GCA_964615365.1 uncultured Spirochaetales bacterium | reverse complement strand
GACGCCGACCACATGACCCAGGCCGAGATCTACGGCGAGGTGCTGACCCAGCTCGGCGCCCAGAACGAGAAGATCATCGCCCTCACCGCGGACCTGGCCGGGTCCACCAAGATCGGCCGTTTTCAGAAAGACTTCCCCGACCGCTTCGTCAACCTGGGCGTTGCCGAGATGAACATGATGGGCATGGCATCGGGCCTGGCCTCGGTGGGCTTCATCCCGGTGGTGTCGACCTTCGCCGTCTTCGCCAGCCTGCGCTGTGCCGAGTTCGTGCGCACCGACATCTGCTACCAGAACCGCAACGTCAAGATCATCGCCACCCACTCCGGCACCTCCTTCGGACAGGCCGGCACCACCCACCACTGCACCGAGGACCTGGCGGTGATGCGCTCCTTCGCCGGTATGAAGGTGATCGCGCCCGCGGACAGCTACGAGACCGCAAACGCGCTGGCTGCGGCGATCGAGGCCGAGGGGCCGGTCTACATGCGCATCGGGCGATCCTTCGAGCCACCGCTGCACAAGTCGGCGGACTTCGACTTCGAGATCGGGAAGGCGATCCAGATCCACGAGGGGACGGACATCACCGTCATCGCCTGCGGCCGCACCGTGCTCTCGGCCCTGGAGGCGGCCGAGATCGCCCAGCAGCAGGGGCTGAGTGTTCGGGTGCTCGACATGCACACCATCAAGCCGATCGACACCGACGCGGTGTTGCAGGCGGTCGGCGACACCCGCCGAATCATCACCGTCGAAGACCACAACGTGATCGGCGGCCTTGGATCGGCGGTGGCCGAGGTCATCGCCGCGTCGGGCAAGGGGTGTGTACTCCGGAAGCTCGGTCTTCAGGACCAGTTCTCGATCGTCGGCTATCCCGAGGACCTGCTGCACCGCTACGGGATCGACGGCGACGGCATCGCCGAGGCCATCCAGCAGGTCATGAAGACGGACTTCGAGGCCGACGAGGACTGGGAGGACGAGGTCTGATGCTCACCCGCGACGAGCTCAAGAGCCGCCTCTTCCTCCGCGTGGCGCTGCCGCTCACCAAGGTGGTGCGCGAGGACGATCCCAAGATGCGGAGCCTCACCCGCAACATGAACGCCGTGGTGCAGTTCGCCGTCAAGGGCGCCGACACCGGTGCTCACCTGGTCTTCGAGAACGACGGCCTGGAGGTGGTGCAGGGCATCCACGAGAAGCCGACCGTCGCCTTCATCTTCAAGGACGTGAAGTCCCTCAACGACTTCTTTGCCGGAAAGCTCGCGCTGCCGAGCATCAAGGGCCTCTGGCGACTCGACGTGATCCTGCGCACGGTGCCCCTGCTGCTCAGCCTCAAGATGCTGATGCCCGAAGCCGATCCCAAGGATCCGGCGAAACGGGCTCTCAAGGTCAAGCTCCTGCTCTACATGGTGACCTCGGCGCTGTCACAGCTCAACAAGTCGGGCGATCCGGCCATGGCCAAGCTCGTCGCGGAGAGCCCGGATCGAATCTACCAGTGGATCGTCGAGGGTGGCCCGTCCGCCTACCTTCGAATGAAGGCCGGAAAGAGCAAGGCCGGTCGCGGCGTCTACACTCGGCGTCGGCCCTTCGTGCTGATGAAGTTCCCCGACATCGACGGGGCCTACCAGGTCCTCACCAGCAAGGTCGCCCTGGTCGAGGCGGTCAAACAGGGCTTCGTGGTCACGGAAGGGGCGATGGAGTACTCGAAGGAGATCGGCATCCGCATGCAGGTGATCGAGGAGCTGATGGCGAACTAGGAGAGGTGAGGAGCGAAGTGGACGAGAGATCATACATCCTGGCAAACCTCCACCTCCGCGCGGTGCTGCCGCGTCTACAGGAGCTGGTCAAGCTGGACGACGAGGCCCGGTCGATCGCGAGAGAGACGAAGCTCTCGGTGCGCTTCAAGGTGCGCAAGGGGCCCTCGGAGGTGGTCGAGATATCCGACGGCGAGGTGCGGACCAGCAGCGACCCGAAGGGCAAGGCGGATCTCGGGCTCTTCTTCGCGAGCTGTGAACAGCTCAACAACCTGTTCATGGACAAGCGCGCCATCCCCGTGCCCTACAAGGGCCTCACCCGGCTTCCGCAGATGAAGCGCTTCAGCAGGCTGACCGAGATCATGACGCGGTACCTCCGGCCCACCGAAGTCGATCTCACGGACCCGGCGTTCAAGAGGAAGCACGTGGAGATGGCACTCATGGCGGGTCTCGCCGGTGCCGCGCAGATCGCGAAGTACGACAGCAAGGTGGAGCACGCGATGGAGCTTCTGCCCCACGGAACCATCCAGTTCAGCGTGCTTCCCGACGGCCCCTACGCCTTCGTCAGCGTCGACGAGGACAAGACGATCTTCGCGGGCAACGGCACCGTCGCCGAGCCCACCGCGAATCTCGACATCAACGGCGTGGACGTCGCCGCCGACCTGCTGGCCGACCGGCTCGATCAGTTCGCGGCTCTGGGATCCGGCGATCTCAGGGCCAGTGGCCTCCTGCCGCTGATCGACGAGTTCAACGCCCTCTTGGATCGCGTCGGCAAATTTCTGGCTTGACTTCTCTATCCCGGCCCGGCGACTCGGCCACGGAGACGGTTGCAGATGAGCCTCTACAGCTTCGACAAGTCCAAAGAGATGTTTCTCCGGGCCACCCGGGTGATTCCCACCGGCATCTCGGGAAACAAGAATCCGGCCTTCGCGATCCCCGGTGCCTTTCCCTACTTCGCCGAGCGCGGAGAGGGGTGCCGCTACTGGGACGTGGACGACAACCAGTACATCGACTTCCTGTGCGGCTTCGGCCCGGTGGTGCTCGGATTCGGCTACCAGAAGGTGGACGACGCCTATGACGCACAGCGCCGGCTGGGCTCCGCGTTCAATCACCCCACCCCGCGCACCGTGGAGTTGGCGGAGAAGCTGGTTGGGCTGATCCCCTGCGCGGACTGGGCCGCCTTCGGCCGCAACGGGTCGGACGTCACCACCTACGCCATCCAGGCTGCCCGCGAGAAGACCCAGCGCCGCAAGATCATCGTGGTCCGGGGCGCCTATCACGGCTCGCACGCCTGGTGCACGCCCGGGCACGGCGGGCTGATCGAGGAGGACAAGCGCCAGATCCTCACCTTCAGCTGGAACGACGCCACGGAGCTCGAGGGTCTGGTGAAGAAGCATCCGGGCGACGTGGCCGCGGTCATGCTCACCCCCCACCACCACCCGGCCTTCGGGGAGCAGGTCCTGCCCGCCCCCGGGTTCTGGTCCGACGTGCGCCGGATCTGCGACGAGCACGGCGTCGTGCTGATCTGCGACGACATCCGCGACGGGTTCCGGCTTCACATGAAGGGATCCGGCGAGTACTTCGACTTCGTGCCGGACATGATGTGCTTCTGCAAGGCGATCGCCAACGGCTACAGCGTATCAGCCATCGTGGGCGTGGAAGACCTGAAGTCCGCCGCCTCCAAGGTCTTCTTCACCGGCACCTACTACACCGCTGCCGCGGACCTGGCCGCGGCGATCGCCACCCTCGACGAGCTCATAGAGGTCGATGCCATCGACCACATGATGAAGATGGGCCGCATGCTCTGCGAGGGCCTGGTCAAGCGCGGCGAGGCGCACGGCCTGCAGGTCAAGGTTACGGGACCGCCCACCATCCCCTTCTTGAGCTTCGCCAACGAGCGCGACTTCCGGCGCAGCCAGCGGTGGAGCGCGGAGTGCGCCCGCCGCGGCGTGCTCTTCCACCCCCACCACAACTGGTTCCTGATGTACGCCCACAAAGAGGCGGACATCCAGGAGTCGCTCGACGTGGCCGACGAAGCCTTCGGCTTGGTCAAGAAGGAGTTCGGAAGCTAGCTCTCGTCGGCAGCGTCTCCGCGGAGCGCGGCGAGGTCGCGGATGTAGAGAAGGCCGAGGGGCATGCGTGCGAGGGTGATCGCCACGGGAAAGGCGAGCCCGAAGGCGAGAATGGCCGCCTCGGAGCCATAGGCGGAGAAGAAGTAGAGCATCGCCGCCTGCTGGGTGCCGAGTCCCGCCGGTGTGATCGGGATGCCGCCCGCGGCCAGGATCACCGGTGTGGAGGCCATCGCCGAGCCGAGGGGCAGCTCGACGTGGAAGGCCCGGGTGCCGAGCCAGAAGAGCAGCACGAAGCCGCTGAAGTAGGCGGTCCGAATCAGCGAGAGCATCGCGACGTCGCGCAGGGTCGCGAGCCCGTGGGTGCGGAAGATCCGGAAGGAGCGGATTCGGAGCAGCCAGCGCCAGTCCGGAGCGGGCGCCATGAAGAAAGCCAGCGCGACAATCCCGAATGCGACGAAGCCCAGCAAGTAGGGCCGGATCTGCTCGATCACCGGGGACGCGGGAAGCAGGGAGATCCCGACCAGCGCCAGGCTCCCCAGCAGGATGGCGTCGATGGTCGCGTAGAAGAGCATCGAGCTGGTGGACTCGATGGCGCCCACTCCCTTCGACTGGCGCAGGTGCAGGATGATGGACGCGGTGCCGAGGTTCCAGTTGATCGGGGTGACGAGGTAGGTGAGACCGCGAAGCGAGCGGGCCTCGGCCCAGCTAATCCGGGCGTTGAAGCGCGAGAACATGTACGCGAAGGCGCCCGACTCCAGCAGGAACCAGAAGATCGCCGCAGCGACCGCGCAGGGGAGGAAGATCTCGGGACGAGCCTCTTCCGCCGCTCGCCAGGCGTCGCCGACGGGAATCCGGCGGAAGAGGAGCCAGAGGATTGCCGCCGCGATTGCCCAGGGCAGGATCCGCCGCAGCCGGGAAGCGAGGCCGCGCCGCTCGGGCGGGGGGGCAAGAACGTCGCCCGGCTCCGCGGTGTCTCGCTCGGCTGCGTCCATCCCCCGAGCATGGCACAGCCGCGTCGGGGTTTCTTCACCGGCCCCTGCTACTTGAAGACCCGCACTGCGCCCGGGCGGAACTTCGGCTCGAGGTAGGGGGAGGGCAGGGGGAGCTCGAGCTGGTGCCTCTCGAGCACCTCCCGGAGCCTTCCGAAATCCCTGAGCTCGGTCTCGCCCGACGCGAGGGCCGTCTCCAGATCCTCCTCCAGCGGCTCCAGCTCCTCCCCGGCGAGCTTGAACGGATGCAGCCATGGCATCGGCGACTCGAACTCGCCGGGGAGCTTCCGGGTCACTGAATCCCTCCAGCCACCGCGCATCTCGCTCTTTGCCTCGAGCCCCGCTTCGAAGCGGGTCAGCGCCTCGCTGTAGCCTTCCCGAAGCCTCGTCGTGACGACCCGGAGACAACACCGCTGATCGAGAAGAGGGCTCTCGCCCACCCCGCGGGCGAGGCACTCCTCCTTCTCCTTCCGGAAGAGGCTCTGATCCTCCTGGCTGAGGATGCGGAGGACGACCCGCACGGCCTCGGATGCCGCATCGATCGGATCTGCCATCGCTCCACCTCCTCTGCGCGGAACGGGATCCGCCTGCGACGGTCTCGCGGCTACCCGCTGCGGATCTGCTGCAGCGTCCGCGGCTCGAGGTCCTCCGGATCTACCCGCGCGCGGGTGACGCCCATGCCCTTCAACACCTCCGAGCGGAGCCAGCCCTTCGATAGATCGGCGCTGTCTCCGAGATCGTCGACGAGCTTGGCGGCGTGGCCGATGGCATCCAGATTCTCGAAGACCTGGAGGATTCGACGGATCTCGGGCTCGGCTCCGTCCTGGAGCTCGCCGCGCTCGAGCAGCTCCACGACGTGATCCAGCAGCCTCATCTCGTTCTCGTGCACCCGCTTCTCGTGCTCGTAGCGCGGATCGGGGTAGGGATAGAAGGTGACGTAGGGCTTCTCCAGGGGACCGCGCGGCTTGCGGTCGTACTCGTAGCGCCGCAGCGGCGGTTCCGCTGGAGGCGGGCGGCCGACGACGGTGGTCATCTTGTAGAGACAGCCCTTGACGAAGCCGTACCTGGCCATCACCTGCTGCCGGACAGTGGGCTCACCCAGGAGCCGGTGGTAGTCCCGGCGGATCTCTCGGATCTTCTCCCGCACCTTTGGGTTGGGGGCGAAGAACTCGCAGGTGTCGATCAGCGGGTAGGCCTCGATGCAGCGCGCCCTGTGGAGTTCGCTGCGCTGCTCCCGGAGCACCCGGTTCGAGGAGCTCCTGCAGAACTCGTAGCCGTTCAGCTGGACCCGCAGCGACCGCATCACCGATGGCCCGGCGTGCTCGTAGAGCCTCCGGTGGCCGCTCTCGACGATCGCGGAGATCTCCTCCTCGGTGAAGTTCTTCTTCCAGTCGGGAAAGCCGAACTCGGCCCCCGAGGTGCGTCCGAAGTAGCTCTTCGCCAGGCTGATCTCGGGAAGCCGGTCTTCGGAGACCAGCCGCTCGTAGAGACTGGTGCCCGGCGGGGGGTAGAGGGGGAAGAGCTGCGACTGGGTGGGCTCGAGCGAGATGAAGTACTCGAGGTCCTCCTCGATATTCGTCTTGTCGTGGAAGTCCCAGCCGCCGATCCAGGAGCCGATGGTGCTGATGCCGTGGGCGTGCAGCTCGTCGAAGACCTCCTTCACGTCGCGCCCCTGCCTCTTGGGCAGTGTGGAGAAGAGCGACTCCACCCCGATCCAGATGGTCCCCACGCCGTTCAGCACCAGATCCTCGACCACGTCGTAGCGGGAGAGATCCTCGATGGTGCCGAAGCTGAAGTAGCTGATCTTGCCCGGTCCGAACTCCTCGTCCTCTCGAATCAGCTTGCCGAGCCTCGCGACCTTCTCCTGGTCCTTGTAGAGGTTCTCGTCGAAGATGCCCACCGTGTCATGGCTCTCCGGCCGGAGCCTCCAGAGCCGTTTCATGCCCTCGAAGAGACTCTCTGCCTTGGCGATCTCGATGTACTCGCCGCCGTAGAAGTGGGAGGTGCAGCAGAATTCGCACAGGTTGGGGCAACCGAGTCCGGAGATCACGAATCCACCCGCTCCCGGCGGGAAGGGATCCAGCCAGGGCAGGCCGGAAGCACCCCTCGGTCCCAATGGCTGGCTGATCGGGGCGTCGAGCGGCTCTCCCAGCAGCTTTCGGAGGAAGGAGACTCCTTCTCCGTGGCACACGTAGTCGGCGAGCTTCTGGATCTCCTGGTTCCCCTTGAAGATCGTCGCGAAGCAGGAGGTGCCATAGCCGCCGAGCACGATCTTGGTCTGGGCAGCCACCCGTTTCACGGCCTCGCACATCTGGATGGTCTTGAGGATGTTCACCAACGTGAAGTTGATGCCGACGAAGTCGTACCCCTTCCTGAGCTCCTCTTCGAAGTCCTCGAGGGTGGGGTGCTCCAGGACGACGCACGGCGAGGCGAGGTTCTGTGCGAGGAAGTGCAGCACCACGTAGTGGAAGTGGGACGTCGTGGTGAAGATGTCCTGATCCCGTGTCAGCCTGTCTCCGGCGAGGTCGAAGTGGATGTTCCCATGGGGGCCGATGACTCCCGTGAGCAGGATGCTCGGCATCTTCCACCTCCCTGCAATGCGACGGACCGCCATCCTACCAGAGCGGTCGAGGCACTGGGAAGCATCTCATATGCGCGACCTGTCCCTTCTCGGGTCGGACAGGATCGGGATCTCACTGAGCGAATGATCGGGTATGAAGGTCCCCCTGCGAGGCTGCCAACGGTTCGCGAAGAGGGGGGGCACGGATCTGGCTTGCCTCGCAGGGGGACCCAGGGGAAAGTCGAGCTTTCGGCTACCGGGTAGCACCCCGATTGATCACCTCCACTCGCCGGTTGCGCTGCCGGCCTTTCGCAGTGTCGTTGGTTGCTGCCGGTCGTGCCTCCCCGTGGCCGCGCGCCGCGAGGTGCTCCTCGGGGACGCCTCGAGCGATCAGGTAGGCCTTCACTGCCCGGGAGCGGTCCTCGGAGAGGCTGGCGTTGTAGTTTGCCGAACCCACGCTGTCGGTATGTCCTTCCACAGCGAAGTGGAAACCCGCGAGATCGTCGGACTTCAAGGCGGCGCCGAGCCTGTCGAGCAACGCCTCGGCCTCCGGCAAGAGCTTCGCCGAGTCGAACTCGAAGAAGATCGGCAGCCGGACGGTCGGTGGTGCGGCAGGTTGGATGCGCGATCCGCGCGAGAACGCGAGGGCCTCGACAATGTCCATCGTCTGGATCTGGTCCGGTCTCGCGACGGTGAAGTCGCTGACGCCCGCCCCCGTGCCGATCGCCGTCGAGCTGAGGAGCGCGATGGAGAGAAGCGCGGGAAGGACCAGCAGGCTGGCACGCAAGGCAAACCTCCGCGCCGGATGATTCCCGAATTTCTTTGCACTCATGACGGTTCCTCCTTTTCACAGGAGCCTACGCGAGCCGCCAGGACGTCGCTGTGAACCGTTTCACAGCTCCCGCGAGAATTTCTGGAGCGCCGAATCCATTTCCAGCCCGGTCGGGCTCGGGCGCCAGGCAGTTGTGGTATTTTCCCCCGCTTGCATCATGAAAGGAATGAATCGTGGACACGGGCGAGTTCGAGCGATGGATCGACGGGGAGATCAAAGGCTTCGTGCGCGAGGATCCCGGGAATCGTCTCGATCAGCTGGACGGCTCTCCCATCTTCGAGGAGCCGCTGGTCGGCTTCGTGGCGGGTGACGATCCGATCTTCGGGCGCTTGAAGCAGGTCATCGGCGAGTTCCATCAGACCCCCGCCGAGGTGATGGCGTCGGTGGCCGGGAAGCGCGGGCGCCCCAGCCCGGCTGCCGCGGAGCTCGGCGTCGTGTCCTATGTCCTCCCCATCTCTCGGAAGACGCGCAAGGAGAACGCGTCCCTCCGGGAGCGGCCCTCGGAGCGCTGGGCCCATACCCGCCTCTTCGGCGAGCAGTTCAATCGGAAGCTTCAAGCTCACCTCGTCTCGCTTCTCGAGAACAAGGGACACTTCGCCGTCGCCCCGGAGATGGAAGAGGGCCTCTTCCGAATGCTCGTCGACGAGAAGGTCGGATGGTGCTCCACCTGGTCGCAGCGGCACGTGGCGTTCGCCGCCAACCTGGGCAGCTTCGGCCTCTCGGACGCTCTGATCACCGCGGCGGGGAAGGCGCATCGGGTGGGCAGCGTCGTCGTCGATCGCCCGCTGGATTCTCCGCAGAGGACGGATGACGTCCACCGGGACTGCCTCTCTTACCAGGAGCTGGGCTGCAGGAGCTGCATCAAGCGGTGTCCCGCCGATGCGATCACGGAAGCCGGACACGACAAGGCGCGATGTGCCGAGTTCGTGCTGAAGCAGGCGGCCGTGATCAAGGAGGAGTACGGCATCGACATCTACGGGTGCGGCCTCTGTCAGACGGGCGTGCCCTGCGAGGACGGGATCCCAGAGGTCGGCGCGGAGTAACGCGGAACCGCGAATCGGTGCATAATGGCCGGATCGAGCTGGGGGCCCAGCTCAGCAGAATCGGAACATGAGGGGAAGCGGAAGATGGCCAGAGCACAGGTGGACGGAATCGAGCTCGAATACGAGACCTTCGGCGATCGGGGGGCGCGTCCGCTTCTCCTGATCATGGGTCTCGGAGGGCAGCTCCTGCTCTGGGACGAGGAGTTCTGCGCCGCGCTGGCGGATCTCGGCCACTTCGTAATCCGGTACGACAACCGGGACGTGGGACTCTCGACCAAGCTCGAGCACGCGGGTGCGCCGAACCTCCTCGAGACGATGCAAGCCGCTGCCGCGGGCCAACCGGTCGAGACCGCATACACCCTCGACGAAATGGCGGACGATGCCGCGGGCCTGCTCGATTCGCTCGAACTCGAATCGGCGCACGTGGCGGGGGCGTCGATGGGCGGCATGATCGCTCAGGTGCTGGTGCTGAGGCATCCCGACCGGGTGCGGAGCCTCACATCGATCATGTCGACCACGGGGAACCCGGATCTTGCCCCCCCGCAGCCGGATGCGTTGGGGGCGCTGTTTCGGCCGCGCGCGGAAGATCGCGAGGGCGCCATCGAGCAGGCGGTCGAGCTGCAGCGAACCATCTCGGGCTCCGGGTTTCCGTTCGATCTGGAGCGCACTCGCGAGCTGGCTGCCAGGAGCTACGACCGGAGCTTCTACCCCGCCGGGATCTTCCGGCAGATCGCGGCGGTCCTGGCGTCGGGTAGCCGCAGGCCCGCTCTCGCGTCAGTGGAGACGCCGACGCTGGTCGTTCACGGCGACGCCGATCCGCTCATTCCTCTCGAGGGAGGACGGGACACCGCCCAGGCGATCCCCGGTGCCGAGCTGCTCGTCATCGAGGGCCTCGGCCACGAGTTGCCGCCGAAGGTCTGGCCGCGGTTCATCGACGCCATCAACGGGCACACGGAGAAGGCAGAAGCCTCCAGACGCAGCTCCGATTGAAATTCAACCTGAGCGGGAAGCTTCCACAACGTTCCCGCTCAGCCCGGTTCGGGTGTGCCGTCTTCCTCGGGCCCGTCTTCGCCCAGCGGGTCTCGCAGACCGGCGGGCATCTCCTCGACGACGTGTCGGGGTGCGCTGTCCAGGCGCAGCCGCAGGATGTCGGGACGCGAGTAGTGGCCCACGGTGTCGAGCAGGTTCTTCTGCTGGATGATCTCGGAGAGGTCGATCTCGGCCACGGCGAGGTCCTCTCCCGGAGGGAGCGGGCCGGCCAGGTACGCGCCAGAGGGAGAGACCACCGCGGTGCACAGGCCCCCTTGGAGGAGCTCGGCCAGGGATTCGTCCGGGGAGATCTCACTTCGCTGCTCGTCGCTGAGCCAGCAGGTGGCGTTGACCACGAAGGCTCCCGACTCCATCGCGTGGTGGCGGATCGCCGCGTCGAGCTGGGCGGCCATCGCTTCGCCGCCGAGCGAGCCCGGGAAGTGCGAGCAGTGGATCTCCTCGCCCGCCGCCATCAGTGCGTAGCGAGCCAGGGGCATGTAGTGCTCCCAGCAGATCAGGGCACCGATGCGGCCGACCGCCGTGTCGAAGGCCCGGAGGCCGCTCCCGTCACCCCAGCCCCAGATCATGCGCTCGTGGAAGGTGGGCATGATCTTGCGCCTCTTGCCCACCAGGGAGCCGTCCGCATCGAAGATGAGCTGGGTGTTGTAGAGGCTTCCGCCGTCCCGCTCGTTGACCCCGAGGACGACCACGGTGCCCGCCCTCGCGGCCGCGTCCCCGACTCTCTCGGTGACCGGTCCCGGGACGTCGACGGCCTGATCGGAGAGCCGGCTCATTGGCTCGCCGATCGCCGCCGGGGGCGTGACCAGTGCGAAGTACGGATAGCTGGGGATGATCGTCTCGGGAAAGACGGCCAGCTGCACCTGCTCTCGTCCGCATCGCTCGATCGTCTCGACGACCTTGTCCGTGGTCCCCTCGCGATCGAGGAGCACCGGCGAAAGCTGCACTGCTGCGACGCGGAGCTTGGCTCGACTCCCGGTCATTGGCTTCGGTCTCCCTCTTCCACCTGGATACCGGGCAAGGGCGATCTGGCGATCTCCAGCCCATCCGCAAACCAGCTTGTACACCGGCTGAGCGGGCGGCTCAAGCGGCAGTGCAGGGGTGCCGAATTGGTATGGGGTCATTTGGACTCGACCTGGGAGGAGCTGGGCCATGGAAACGCTCCGCATGCTCGGCGTGGGAGCATTTCTCGTCAGCTGCCTAGTGGTGGGGATCCGGCTCCTGTTGCTCGCCGCGCGGACGCGTCAGACGCCCGAGCTGGCCCTCGGTCTGACCCTCTTCATGTCCGGGGGCCTGGGTGGCATCCTCTACTTCCTCGGTACCAACCGCGCCGAGGAACTCGGGGCGCTGGCGCCCTGGGTGGCGGGGTGTGGGCGTCTGTGCTTGAGCGTAGGGGCTCTTACCCTCTGGGGATTCACCTGGCGAGTCTTCCGCCCGGGCTCCGGCTGGGCGGCCGCGCTCTTTGCGCTGGCCACCTGCGTGGTGGTGATGGGATTCGTGGGCGAGGCCCTCACCACCGGGTTCGGCGTCGGAAGAATCGATGTGCTCTGGTCGCGGCTCGGTGTCCTGGCTCGAGGACTCGCCTACCTCTGGGCTGCCATCGAGTCGCTCCGCTACTTCGTTGCCCTTCGCCGGCGCATTCGCATCGGGCTCGGTGACCCCGTAGTGATGAACCGATTCCTTCTCTGGGGGATCGCCACCTCCGCGGCCTCGGGGATCTACGCGGTGGCCCTTGTGAATCTCTTCCAGACCTCAGCCCACGACATCGCGGCGGGAATGTTCAGGCCGACCTGGGCGCTGCTTACCTCCGGCCTCGGCCTCACCTCCGCGGTCTGCACCTGGCTGGCGTTCCTCGCACCCGCCCGCTACCGCCGCTGGCTCGAGTCAGGCGCCGACGACGGTTCGTTCTCCGGACCGGGGTGCTGACGCGGCCGAGGGGTGAATCGGGGCGATACGGGGCCGGGCACCTGGCCGAGGACGGCTCAGCCCTTCTCGTACGAGAACCGCTGCTCCTCGGGCATCTCGCCGAGGCGCTTCTCGGCGATCTCGGGCGAGACCGCCTCCAGCGTGCCGTCCGGGTTCTGTACCACGACGCCTCTCTCGGTGAGGAGCTTGTAGCGGCGTTTTCGCTCGTCGCGATCGGGGTGGCAGATCAGCTGGCAGTTTCCACAGGTCATGTTGATCTCCCGATTGCGCGGCATCGCCGGGTGGTGGAAGCCGCCCGCGATCTTGGGACGCGGCGCCGAGGCACCCACCGCCCCGATCAGGGCGGGCAGGAATTCCTCATCCTTGTCCGGGATCGGGAAGCGGCCCGGAGACCAGGTGGACCACTTGCCGTTCTTGGCGAGGCCCGTGAAGCCGCCGCAGACCAGGTCGCAGCGGTGGTAGCTCCGCCGCTCGGAGTAGCTGAACTCCATGCCGCCCATGGTGACGGTGGTCCGCTCCTTCTTGGCCATCAGGCCGGAGGTGCAGCTCGCCATGCAGAGCTGGCACTCGTCGCAGTACTTCTCGTCGGGCGGGAGCGGCTCGGTGGGCTCCAGCTCTGCCGTCGTGACCACGGTGTCGAGGACCACGGCGGCGCCGTGCTCCTTGGTGATCACGTTGCCCGAGAGCCCGAACCAGCCGACCCCGGAGCGCACCGCCAGGTAGCGGTGGGAGAGATCGGGTAGGAAGTCGGCCATGCCCCGAGGCGTGTCCTGACGGTACACCGCGTTCGAGGGAACCCCGTAGGAAGGAATCCCCTGCTGGTTCCAGTAGTAGGCGAGGGCGACGGCCAGGCCGGTGGCGAAGATGTTGGTGTGGAAGTTGTCGCCTTGGTGGCCGGCGTGATCTTCCTTGGCCAGGTAGCGCTCGATCTTCTCTTGATCGAAGGGGACGGCGAAGCACACCGCCGATTTCGCACCGGGGAGCACGTACTCCAGATCGGTCGAGGGTGGGCCGCCGGCCAGCGTCTCCTTGGTCGCGACGCCCACGATCGTGGCGCCCTGGAGCTTGAGGAAGTCGATCGCGAACTGGGTGAGCTCCTTCGGGTCGTTCCCGGCTTGCATCATCTGTTTCTCCTCGACGGGGCGGATCCGCTAAAATCTACACTATGTACAGAAGTCGGCAAGAGCGCCGGTCAAAGCCTCCGGGGTCCCACGGTCTCTGCCGTGACACCCCGCTGGCGCAGGTCTTCCGGAATCTCACCGCCGCCGATGAGGGCGGCGGAAAGCCTGGCCATGGCGGGCGCGGTCTGGATCCCGAAGCCTCCCTGGCCGGCCAGCCAGAAGAACCCCTCGGCGTCGGGGTCGAAGCCAACCACCGGGGACCGGTCGGCGGCGAAGGTGCGGAGGCCGGCCCACTTGCTCTCGATGTGGCGCACCGTGAGGTCGAGTACCTGCTCCAAGCGATCGACGCCGGTGGCGATGGTGAGATCGTCCGGCGTCGCGTCGCATGGCTCGACGGCATCCTCCTCCGATGGTGACCCCAGCAGGCGGCCGGACTCCGGCTTGAAGTACCACTGCTCCGCCAAGTCGCCGACCAATGGCCATCCCCGCACGTCCGAGTCGCGGCCGGGATCCACCACGAACATGCTGCGCTGCAGCGGAGTGAGACCGAGGCGACGTGCTCCAGCCAGGGCCGCGATGCGCTCCACCCAGGCGCCGGCGGCGTTCACCAGAACCGGTGCCCGGTGCGCCCCGATCGGTGTCTCCAGCTCCCAGGCGTCCTTCCGTCTCAGAAGGCTCGTCACCTCACTCCGGGTCCGGAGCGCTGCGCCTCGACCGGTCGCCCCGCGCAGGAAGCCCTGCAGGAGCGCGTCTACGTCGATCTCCTTGGTGCCGGGATCGTGGAGAGCGGCGGCGATCCGGCCCCGGCGCAAGAGCGGGACGCGAGCCTCCAGCTCCGAGCCCTCGACCAGGCGGAGCTGGGGGAAGCCCTTCGAGAGCGTTGCGAATCCTTCGCGCAGCGGTTCCTCCTGCTCCGCGTTTGCCACCAGATAGAGCTCGCGGTCGCGGAGCAGGGGCACGTCGCAGAACCCGCGCGGCGGACCGTAGAAGAAGGCCTTGCTCGCCGCCGTCAGGGCCTGCACCACCTCGTTTCCGTAGGGCTCGATGAAGACCGCGGCAGAGCGGCCGGTCGCGTGCACGCCGGCCTGCGCCTCCCGTTCGAGGACCACGACCCGACGCGCTCCCGCCAGCTCGAAGGCCGCTGAGGCTCCGGCGATTCCTGCACCGATGATGATGGCGTCCCACTCTTCCATGGCGCGTTCCGCTTCAGCCCTGGCCCCCGCCGTGGACGTTGACCTTCTCTCCGGTCAGGTAGTCCGCGCCGCTCGATACCAGGAAGCGCACCGCGTTCGAGATGTCCTCGGGCTGGCAGACTCGGCCGAACGGCATCAGCGCATCGAGCTCCCGTAGGTCCTGGACTCCGGCGGTCGCCTTCATCAGCCGGCGGCCCATCTCGGTCTCGACCAGGCCCGGCGCCACGATGTTCACCCGGATGCCGTTCGGCCGCTCTTCCTTGGCCAGGGTGAAGGCGAGGGCTTCCATCGCGGCCTTGCCCATGTTGTAGGGGGCGCCGTTGGCGTTGTGGGTCAGGGTCGCGGTGCTCGAGATCATGACGATGTCACCCCTGGTCTGCTGCCGCATGCTCGGCAGCACCAGCTGGCACAGGTGGTGGGGGCCGAGCGCGTGGATGCGCACCACCCGCTCCAGCTCGGCCGGGTCGGTGTCGTGGATGCTGCTTCCCCGGCTGGCGATGCCCGCGTTGTTGACCAGGATGTCGACGTGGCCGAAATCTGCGATCACCGCTTCGACCATTGCGCGGTTCTCGTCGGGGGAATCCACTGAGGCCCTGTATGCACGCGCGCGCCGGCCCAGCGCCTCGATCGCTGCCACAGTCTCCTTGGCGGCCGCATCGTCACGGCGGTAGTTGACGGCGAGGTCCGCGCCGTCCTCGGCGAGGCCGAGGGAGATCGCCCGTCCGATCCCTCGCCCCCCTCCAGTGACCAGTGCAACCCTTCCCGCCAGCGACATGTCCTCTCCCTTCTCCGCTTCCGTGGATCCTCTCCGGCCGGGAGCATACACCACTGCCGACGCTCCCCTGACCGAGAGCGATTGCTCCAAATTCCTGAGCTTTTACGGCTTGCTGTGAGGATCTCTTCGAGTCGTTTCTAGGCGGTGCTGCGCCGGCCGGTCCGCTTCAGATCCTCCAGCACCAGGTAGCCGCAGGGCAGGACCAGCAGGGTGACCACGGTGGCGAACATCACGCCGAAGGCGAGCGACACCGCCATCGGGATCAGGAACTGTGCCTGCATGCTGCGCTCCAGCATCAGCGGTGTGAGTCCGGCGAAGGTGGTGAGCGAAGTGAGCAGGATGGGCCGGAAGCGGCCGACCCCGGCTTCCACGACCGCCTCCGCCACCGATCCCCCGCGATCTCGGTGGGCGTTCACGTTGTAGACGAGCACCAGGCTCGCGTTCACCACCACGCCGGAGACCGCGACGATCCCGACCACGGACATGAAGCTGAGCCCGTGGAGCTGACCGAACCACTGCATCAGGATGTGGCCGCCGATCGCGCCCACCAGTCCGAAAGGAATCACGCTCATGATGACCAGGGGCTGGGCATAGGAGCGGAGAGGCACCGCGAGCAGCCCGTAGATCATCAGCAGGGCGAGAACGTAGGCGCTCAAGAGGCCGCTGAAGGCCCTCCGCTGCTCGCGCTGCTCGCCCTCGAGTGAGTACGAGACCGAGGGGTAGTCCGCCAGAATCTGCGGGAGCGACGCAGTCTGAAGGTCGGCCAGCACGTCGTTGGCGGTGGTGAGCGTCCGGTCCACGTTGGCGGTGACGTTCACCACACGCATGCGATCGCTGCGCTGGATGGTCGCGAAGCCGCGACCCAGCTCCGCGTCGGCCACGGTGCGGAAGGGCACCTCGGCGCCGTCCATGGTGCGGATGCGCACGTTCTCGAGATCTCCGAGGGAACGGCGCTGCTCCTCGGGATATCGGACCATCACCCGGATGTCGTCGCGCCCGCGCTGGATCCGCTGTGCCTCTTCGCCGTAGAAAGCCTGCCGCACCTGGCGCGCCAGATCGCTGAGGGTGACACCGAGCGGCTCCGCGGTGGGTTTGATCTTGAGCTTTACCTCCTGCTTGCCCTCGCGGAAGGAGTCGGCGATGTCGATCACGCCCGGATAGCGGGCCAGGTCGGACTTCACCCGGCTGGCTGCTTTTCGGAGCGCCTCGACATCGGCCCCCTGGAGCTGCACGTCGATCGCGTCCCCGGCCGAGAAGAGGTCCGACGCGAAGACCAGCTCCACGGCATCGGGGATGTTCCCGACGATGCGGCGCCAATGGTGCGCCACGTCACTGGTCTTGATGGCGCGCTCCTCGGAGGGCACCAGCTCCAGCACCACTTCGCCGATGTGCGAATCGGCCGAGGCCTGCTGGCCTCCTCCCGTCGGCCCGCGGCTCTGCCGATCCCGAAATGGCTGACTGCCGACGGAGGCCAGCACGTGCAGGACCAGGCTCTCGCCGTCTGCGGCGAACTCGGGATCGAGTTCGGCGCGGAGCTCCTCTACGGACGCCTCGAGGCGGTGGACCGCGGCCTCGGTCACCTCGAAGGGCGTGCCCTGGGGCATGGTCAGCCATGCGGAGAGGAAGTCCGCCTCGATGGGCGGGAAGAAGGAGAAGTGCATCCGGCCACTGGCCAGGTGCCCCACCGTCAGGAAGAGCAGCAGGATCGCTCCGGCGATGGTCGTGTAGCGCCACTCCAGGGCGCGCTCAAGAGCCGGTCGGTAGATCGCCGCGGCGAAGCGCTCCAGGGACCCCCCGGTGAAGCGCTGGAGCTGCTTCCAGCGGCGGTTGAAAGCGCTGCGCCCCTCGGATTCGGGCTTGTCGCGGCCGAGGGAAAGGTGGGCGGGAAGGACCAGCTGCGACTCGATCAGCGAGAAGATCAGGCAGATGGCCACGACCTTCGCCAGGATCGAGAAGATCTGTCCCATCGGCCCGGGCACCATCAGCATGGGCATGAAGGCGGCGATCGTGGTGAGCACGCCGAAGATCACCGGGATCGCGACCTCCTGGGTGCCGCGGATCGCCCCTTCGAGCCGTTTCCCGGTCTGCTCCTGATGGGCGTGGGCGCGTTCACCGACCACCACAGCGTCGTCGACGAGGATGCCCAGCACCACGATCAAGGCGAAGAGCGAGAGGACATTGATCGAGAGCCCGAGGGGAGAGAAGAGCCAGAGGGCGCCGAGAAACGAGATCGGGATGCCGAGCGTGACCCAGAAGGCCACCCGGGCCCGCAGAAAGAGCGCCAGTACCGCCAGCACCAGCAGGAAGCCGGCACGGCCATTGCGCAGCAGCGTGTCGCGACGACTCCGCAGCGGGATCGAGTCGTCCTGCCAGATCGTGATCGAGATGCCCTCAGGGATCGTCTGGTTCGCCCGGGCCACGTACTTCTTCAGCGCCTCGGAGATCTCGATCACGTCCTGGTCGCCGACGCGGTAGACTTGGACCACCGCGGCGGGCTGGCCGTCGAAGCGGGCGCCTAGGTCGACGTCCTCGAAGCCGTCGACCACGTTGGCGATCTGGCCGAGAGGGACGCGCGTCCCGTCCTGGCGAGCGATCACCACCAGGTCTTCGAACTCGAGTCCGCGGTAGGCCTGCCCCTTGGTGCGGAGCAGGATCTCACCGCCCGCGGTCTTGATGCTGCCGCCGGGCAGGTCGAGGGACGAGCTGCGGACCGCCCGAACCACGTCGTCGAAGCGCAGGCCGTGGCGGCGCAGGGACTCCTCCGAGACCTCGATGGAGATCTCGAAGGGGCGGACCAGCTTGAGCGCGGTCTGCGTAACGCTCGGCAGAGCCAGGATCTCGTCCCGTACCTTCTCGCCGAGTGCCTTCAGCGCCCGCTCGTCCACGTCGCCCGAGATCGCCACGTCCGCTACCGGACGCTGTAGCGTGACCTGCGAGATCACCGGCTTCTCGGTCTCGTCGGGAAAGGTGTCGATGGCGTCGACGCGGGCCTTGACGTCGTCGAGGACCTTGCTCTCGTCCGCTCCGCTCAGCAGCTCGACGATGACCGCGCAGGCCCCTTCCAGCGCCGAGGAGCGGATCTTGTCGATCCCGTCGATGCCCTCGATCTCCTCCTCGATCCGGATGCAGACGCCCTCTTCGACCTCCTCGGGAGCGGCGCCGAGGTACTCGACGGTGATGCGGATCATTTCGACGTCGATGTCGGGGAAGGTCTTCTGGGGGAGCTGGAAGACCGCCGTGAGTCCCCCCGCGATGATCATCGCCGCCAGCAGATTGGCGGCGACCGGGTTCTGCGCGAACCAGGCGATCGGGCGATTCAAGGCGCCACCGGGTCGCCGGTGACGGGGCGGACCTCCATCCCGTCGACGGCGGCCTCGACGGAGGAGACGATGACGCGGTCTCCGGGCTCGAGTCCGGAGCGGATCACCACTTCGTCGCGGCGGGCGCGAATCACCTGGACGTGGCGGAAGCGGAGCCGATCGTCTGTGTCGGCGACCAGGAGCTGGTCGGTCCCGCGCATCGCGGCGCGCGGGACCGTGACGACGCCTTCGGTCTCGCGCCCCAGGATCTGCGCCTCGACGAAGAGGCCAACGGCCAGCGGCGGGCGGTCACCGGAGCGACGGTAGGGGTCCTCGACCCGCGCGATCACGTGGACCATGCGGGTCTTGGGGTCGATCTCCCCCTCGGTGCGCACCACGCGTCCTTCCCAGGCGTGCTCGGCTCCCGCGAAGTCGGCGCGCAGCTCAACCACCGCCCCCTCGGCGTCACCTGCATCATCGCGGTACCAGAGCGGGAGATCCAGGAAGGCGAGCTCGTCGTCCGAGATGGGGAGGCGGATCTCTGCGAAGTCGGTGGCGTAGAGGCGCGCCATCGGCGCACCTCGGTTCACGAACTCGCCGACGTCGGCGGTGCGCTCGCGGACGCGGCCGGTGAAGGGCGCGAGGATCTCGGTACGCTCCAGATCGCGCTCCGCCCTCTCGAGGTTGGCGCGGGCCTGTCGCGTCGCCGCGCGGGCCACCCGCTCCGCCGTGACCGCCATGTCGAGCTTGGCGGGGCTGGCGATCTGCTTGTCGGCGAGGTTCTGCTGTCGCTCGAGCTCCTTGGTCTCGCGCTCCAGCTCGCTCTCGGCCCGCGCCAGGTTCGCGCGGGCGAGCTCGAGCGCGACCCGGTAGTCGAGCGGGTCGATGCGCACCAGCGGGTCTTCCGCCTCGAAGAATCCTCCGGAGGTGAAGGAAGGGGACACCCACACGATCGGGCCCGAGACCTCGGGAACCAGATCGCTCTCGGTGCGCGGCGCGACCGCGCCGTGGGTGGTGACCCGGAGCTGGACCGTCTCCGGCGTGACGTCGACGACGCGGACCAGCCGCGCCATCGCCTCCGGCGCATTGGTCTCGACGTCCGGGCGGGTGACCACCAGGGCGACGGCACCCAGCACGCCGGTAATCACGATCGCGATGGGGAGCAAGAGCTTGAGTCGGCGATTCATGGAGTGGGGCTCGGGGCGCGGAGTGCCGGAATAGAATAGGCGTTGCATCAGCGCGGATCACTGACGAGGCCTCCGATATCTGGAGCCTCCAATAGCTACACGAATTGGACGATTTGCGTCTGATTTGTATAATGAGGCGATGTCCACGACAGTCTCTCAGGCTTCGACCGGGCGCTCGGACCGGGCGGAGCGCACCCGCCAGCGAATTCTCGATGCGGCGGGCCAGTGCTTCGCCGCGAGCGGTTACGCCAAGACCACGGTGGAGGAGATCGCCGCCCACGCGGCCGTCTCCAAGGCACTGGTCTACCACCACTTTCGCGGCAAGGAGCAGATCCTGGAGGCGGTCCTGGAGCGAACCCTGGCCGACTGGGACGAGGCGGCCCAGACCGCCAACTGGCCCGCGGGAAAGAGCGTGCTCCAAGGGCTCGCCGAGATGTACCGCGCCACGCTCCAGTACGCCAAGGACAACCCCCTGGTTCACGCGCTCTTCCAGAACGACCCGACGGTGCTGCTGGACATGCGCGGGAGCACGGCGGTACGGCGCACGATGGAACGGTTCCGGGAAGAGCTGGTGGGAGCGATCCGCGCCGGTGTCGAGTCCGGCGAGCTGCGCGGCGACCTGGACGTGGAGCGCACCGCGGATGCGGTTCGCATCCTCCACCTGGCCTTGATCGAGAACTTCATCGACCCCGAGTGGATCGGCGCCTCCGACGACCGCCTGGTCGACGCCAGCCTCGACGTCCTGTTTCGGGGACTGGCGGGGGAGGGCCGATGATGCGCAGCTCGAGCGGTATCGCGCTCTTCCTGCTCCTCCCCCTGGTGGCCTGTGGCGGGGAAGATCACCGGGCCGCCGAGGTCGCGGAGGGGGGTGCCGCGCCCGGTTCGCAGGCGTCGATCGTCGTCGATCGGGTCGAGACAGAGCGCGTCGCGCTGGGAGCGATCCGCACCTTCATGGCGGCGTCGGGTGCGGTGCAAGCGAGGCGGGTGACCGAGATCGGTGCGGAGGTGAGCGGCAGGCTGGTACAGGTGTTCGTCGACGTGGGCGACGTGGTCGAGGAGGGCGATCCGCTCTTCCGCATCGACGCGCGGCCCTACGGGATGGGGCTGGCGGAGGCGCGGGCGGGTCTCGCCCTGGCCCGGGCCGAGAGCGACAACGCGGCGCAGGAGGTCGACCGCGTCGGCAAGCTGATCGAGCAGTCGGCAGCCTCCGAGCAGCACTTCGACCAGCTAGAGACCGCGGCCGCGGTTGCGCGAGCCCAGGTGGAGCAGATGGAGGCGAGGGTGGCGCGCGCGGAGCGCGACCTCGAGTGCACCCTGGTCCGCGCGCCCTACGCGGGGAGCATCGTCGAGCGGCGCGCTCACGAGGGAGCCATGGCGGGCCCGATGCCGATCCTGGTGCTCCAGGAGACGGGTGTCCTGGAGGCCGTGCTGGCGATTCCGGATGCCTGGCCGGCGCCGGTCCGCGCCGGGGCCGAAGTGCGCCTCTACGTGGAGGGCCTGGCCGAGCCCCTGGTGACGCGCATCGATCGGGTCAGCGACCGGGTCGACCCGGAGACGCACACCTACGAGGTGCGCGGCCCGGTCGACGACCCGTCGCGCTCGGTGAAGGCCGGATCCTACCTGCGCGCCGAGGTCGAGATGAGCTCCGGCGAGCCCGCGCCGGTCGTCGACCGCTCGGCGCTACTCACCCGCGATGGCCGCAGCTACGTGTTCCGCGTCTCCGGTGACACCGTGGAGCGGGTGGCGGTGCGCGTCGGGATCATGGACGCGGATCGCGCCCAGATCCTGAGCGGGCTCGCCAGTGGCGACGAGGTGGTGCGGGGCGAGGCCGTAGGGCGGCTCGAGAGCGGTGCGCGCATCGAGAGAACCGAGGATGTCTCCGCCATGAGCGCCCGCGCCGAGACCACGCCGTGAATCTCGCCGACGTCTCGATCCGGCGTCCCGTCTTCGCGGCGATGCTGATCCTCGGCCTGGTGGTGCTGGGCCTGGTGTCCCTTGGCCGGCTCGAGATGCAGCTCGACCCGGACATCGAGTTCCCCACCGCCTGGGTCACGACGGTGCTCCGGGGCGCCTCCCCGGAGACGGTGGAGCGTGAGGTTACCGACGTCCTCGAGGAGCAGATCAACGCGATCGAGGGCATTCGCACGCTCAGCTCCATCTCCTCCGAGGGCCTCTCGCGAATCGGGGTCGAGTTCCGTCTCGACTACGACATCGACACGAAGGCGCAAGAGGTCCGCGACAAGGTCGCCCTGGCCCGATCCCTGCTCCCGCTCGACGTCGAGGATCCGGTGGTCGGGAAGTTCGACCTGAACGCCATCTCGATGATGAACATCGTGCTCGGGGGCGCCCTCTCCCTCCGCGAGGTCTCCGACCTCGCCGAGCACGAGGTGAAGGAGCGGCTCGAGCGACTGCCGGGCGTCGGCGCGGTCGAGATCGTCGGCGCGCGGGAGCGGGAGATCCGCATCTGGCTCGATCCGCTCCGCTTGACCGGCTACGGCCTCTCGATCGACGACGTCGCCAACACCCTGCGCCTGGAAAATGCGGAGCTCGCCAGCGGACGGATCGAGGGAGACCGCCGCGAGTGGTCGGTCACCACCCAGGGCAAGGCCAGGACCGTCGAGGACTTCGGAGAGCTGATCGTGGCGGAGCGGGCCGGGCGCCTGGTCCGCCTGCGCGAGGTCGCGATCGTCGAGGACGGCATGGCCGAGGCGCGCAGCATCGCCCGCCTGAACGGCCGCCCGGGCGTCTCGCTGGAGATCCAGCGTCAGAGCGGCGCCGACATGGTCGGGATCGCCCGCCACGTGCGGGCGGAGGTCGAGCGGATCCGGGGGAGCCTCCCGCCGGGCGTCGAGATCAGCGTGGCGCGCGACTACGCCATCTACATCGAGGCGCAGGTCCGCTCGGTCTTCGAGGATATGTTGATCGCCACCGCGCTCGTTGTCGCCGTCGTGCTCTTCTTTCTGCGCAACGCGCGGACCACCTTCATCGCGCTGCTGGCAATCCCCTCCAGCGTGATCGGATCGTTCACCCTCTTCTACGCGCTGGACCTCTCCCTCAACGTGATGACGCTGATGGCGCTCTCGCTCGCCATCGGTCTGGTGATCGACGACGCCATCGTGGTCCTGGAGAGCATCTACCGGAAGATCGAGGCAGGCGAGGATGCGATGAGCGCGGCGCAGCAGGGCAGCCGGGAGGTCGGGCTGGCGGTGGTCTCGACGACGCTCGCCGTCTGCGCGGTGTTCGTCTCGATCGCCTTCATGCGGAGCGTGATCGGCCGCTACTTCTACGAGTTCGGCGTCGCCGTCACGGCGGCGGTGGCCGTCTCGATCGTGGTCGCGTTTACACTCACGCCGATGCTGGCGAGCCGGATGCTTCGCCAGAGCAGCGATCCAGGTTGGCTGTTCCAGAGCTTTGCCCGCGCGCTCGCCGCGCTGGACGGCGGCTACCGCTGGCTGCTGGTGCGGTCGCTCCGACACAAGGGGGTGACGCTGGCCGTGGGAGCGGCCGCGGTCCTCGGCGGCTGCGGCATCGCCTCGACCCTTCCCTTCAATCTCTATTCCACGGAGGACCTGAACGAGGTCCTGGTGCAGGCGAAGTTCCCGATCGGGACGCCGCTCTCGGTGAGCGACCGGCTGCTGCGGCGTATGGAAGACGAGGTGATCGGCCATCCCGACGTGAGAGAGGTGTTTGCCACCGCCGGCAACGAGAGCCGCCACGAGCCCCACCGCGCCCGCATCGAGGTGATGCTGATTCCCAAGGAGGAGCGGGAACAACCTCTCCCCCAGACCTTCGACGAGCTGCGCAGCAAGCTGCTCGCCGCGATCCCCGAGGCCGATGAGATCACGGTGGGACTCCCGACCTATGGGGACACCGAGGGGCACCACACGGAGCTCAGCTACAGCCTGCAGGGTCCGGATCTCGTCCGGCTGGAGCGCTACGCCAACCAGTTGACCGCGCGGATGCGCGAGGACCCCGTCTTCGTGGACGTGGGCACCTCCTTCGAGGCCGGCAAGCCCCAGATCACACTCGACGTCGACCGGGGACGCGCCGCGGACCTCGGCGTCTCGGCGGTGGCGATTGGGCGGACGATCCGCACTCTGCTGGCCGGCGAGAAGGTGGGATCCTTCGAGGAGGCGGGCCGCCGCCACGACGTGCGCGTTCAGGTCCTTCCCGAGTACCGAGACGACCCGGCCAAGATCGATCTGATCCGGGTGCGCTCGCTCCGAGGAGAGCTCGTCCCCATCACCAACGCCGCCTCGGTGAGACTGGAGGAGGGCCCGGTCGAGATCCGACGGGAGAACCGCACCCGGGAGATCGCGATCAATGCCAACATGGCGAGCGGCAAGCCGCTCAGCGTCGGCACCGCCAAGTTCGAGGCCTGGGGTGCGGAGCTGGGAATCCAGCCACCGGACGAGATCGTGCCGGGAGGGCGGGTGCGTATCATGGGCGAGCTGGCGGCGGACGTCGGCTTTGCCTTCGGTCTCGGTCTGCTGGCGCTCTACATGATCCTCGCCTCTCTCTTCAACTCCTTCACCCACCCCTTCACCATCATGATGTCGGCGCCGCTCTCCTTCATCGGCGGCTTCCTGGCGCTCAAGCTGCTCGGCATGTCACTGGACATGATGAGCAGCGTCGGCCTGCTGGTGCTGATGGGGCTGGTGATGAAGAACGGGATCCTGCTGGTCGACTACACCAATCAGCTACGCGAGGCCGGCCGCTCCCGCGAGGAGGCGCTCCTGGAGGCGGGGCCGGTCCGGATGCGCCCGGTGCTGATGACCTCGGGCGCCTTGATCTTCGGGATGCTTCCGATGGTGCTCACCGAGGCGATCGGCGCGGAGTTCCGGGCACCGATGGCGGCGATCACCATCGGCGGGCTGTTCACTTCGACGCTTCTCACACTGATCGTGGTGCCGGTGGTCTACTCCGTGGTCGACGCAGGTACAGTCCGGCTGCAGACGGGCTTCACCAGGCTTCGAGCCGCGGTCGCGCGGCGCGTGCCCGTGGGGCCCGAGCTGTGAAAGACCAGAGGGCGCGGTGAGGGTGCATCGATGATCAGCAGGAACAGCGAGCCGGGTGCGACCGACGAGGTTCTGGTCGAGAGGAGCGGTGCGGTCGCCAGCGTGGTGCTCAACGATCCTCCGCACAATCCCCTCTCCATGGCGATGGTGGACCGCCTCGAGGAAGTGATTCCGGAGCTGGCCAGTGACCGCGAGCTGCGCGCGGTGGTGATTTCCGGCGCCGGCGAACGGACCTTCTCGGTCGGCGCCGACATCCGCGAGTTCGGCAAGGCGGCGATGGAGGTGGGCATGCGTGCCTTCATCGACCAACGCCTGCGCGTGCTCGCCGCCATCGAAAACCTCCCCAAGCCGGTGGTCTGCGGGATCCGCGGTGCCTGTGTGGGAGGCGGGCTGGAGCTGGCGCTCGCCTGTCACTTCCGGATCGCCGCGGAGGGCGCCCGCATCGGTCTCCCTGAGATCGAGCTGGGCATCGTACCGGCCTGGAGCGGCACCCAGCGTCTCACCCGAACCGTGGGCCGGGCGCACGCCCTCGACCTGATGCTCCGCGCCCGAAAGATCGGCGCCCAGGAGGCGCACCGGATCGGCCTGGTACACGAGGTGTGCGCACCCGACGAGCTGCGGGCTCGCGCTCACGTCCTGGCCGCGGAGCTCGCCGAGAAGCCCCCGCTGGCCGTGGCCGGAGTCCTCGAGGCCGTGATCCAGGGAGGCCCGCTCCCTCTGGAAGAGGGGCTGGCCCTCGAGTACCGGGCCATGGAGCGCACCGCGGGGAGCAAGGACGCCATCGAAGGCGTGCGCGCCTTCTTCGAGAAGCGCAAGCCGGTCTTCGAGGGGGAGTGATCGGAACGCCTCTCCACCGCCCTGGATCCGCGGTAACCCGGAAGCCCCCGTCAGGTGTCCAAAGGGGAGATGGCGGTTAGCGTGTGATGGTGGCCGGGGCGGAGACCGCAGAGAGTTACGTGGCCGCGGCGGATCTGGAGCGGCGCTTCAGCGCGTTCGTCGCGACCCATCGCGATCGGGCGCGGCGGGTGGCCTGGAGACTCCTGGGAGGGGACGAGTCCGCTGCCGAGGACGTCGCCCAGGACGCCTTCGTCAAGGCGTATCGGGCGCTTGGCCGCTTCCGGGAGGACTCGAAGCTGGAGACGTGGTTCTACCGGATCCTGGTGCGCCAGGCCCACAATCATCGCCGCTGGCGAGCGCTTCGGCGGCGATGGAGTGGGGGATCCGACCCGGACCCGGCCGATCCCTCCCCCGCGGCCCCCGGCGATCCCGGCCTCAGGCGAAGAATCGCCGAGGCCGTGGAGCGACTCACGGAGAAACAGCGGGAGGCATTCATTCTGGTGCACCTGGAAGGATTCACGGTCGGCGAGACGGCGGCGCTCCTCGGGAAGCCGACGGGCACGGTGAAGAGCCATCTCCACCGGGCCCTGCGGACGCTGCGAGCCGAGCTGTCGGATCTACAGGATTGCGGTGGAGGAAGTCGGACATGACCCATCCCCGAGACCAAAGACCGCCCCAGGGTGGCGCGGAGGGGGAATTCGCGGAGCGTCTGGCTGCGGTCTACGCACCGGCACCGATGACCGCCGCCGAACGCGTTGCCTTCGACGAGGAGATCCGAGCCCGGATCGAACGACCCGAGCGACGACCGGTGCTGATTCCGATGATCGGAGCTGCCGCCGCCACCGCCGCTGCCGCTCTGGTCTGGTTCGTGCTCACCCAACCCGACGGGCCGATCGGCTCGCCGGGCGGAGAGGCATCCGGGGTGGCAGTGGCCGGCTACTGGGAGGACCAGCTCTTCCTCTCCAGCGATCTCGGTGCTTCGGAGGATCGCGACGAGAGGGAGATCCTTCCAGACGACTACCTCGCGATCGCCAGCGCGTTCGTCGATGGATAGGGACGTAACCCAGGCGCCCGACTCGAGAGTCTAAAGGTCGAAGCAGCAGGAAAGCCGACTTCGACAGCAGAGAGGAAACACCCATGCGTTGGCCCAACCTTTTCGGATTGCTCACCGCCCTGCTCGCGGGACTCGCCATCTCCAGTGCGGGCTTCGCGCAGCCACCCTTCGGTGGTCCGCCGGGCGGCGGTGGACCGGGCTCCTTCGGTGGCCCCCCCCCGGGCCGTGGACCGGATCGGTTCATCCAAGAGCACGCTTCGCAGCTCGGTCTGGATGAAGAGACGGTGGAAGCGATCGAGGCGATCGTCGATGAATCGCGAGAGCAGGCCCGGGAGGTGCGCGGTGGGCTTCGGGATCTGCATCGGGAGATGCGCGATCTCCTCTCTCAGGACACTCCCGACGAGGCGGCCGTGATGGAGCAGGCCGAGGCGATCGGTCAGGCCGAGGTCGAGCTCCACAAGCATCGCCTCGGTGCGCTGCTCGAGATCCGCGGGCTGCTCACGGAGGAGCAGAGAGCCGAGCTGGCCGGGATCCGGGAGGAGATGCGGAAGCGGTGGCGCGAGCCTCAGATCGAAGCCTGCGAGGTCGACGTCGACCGCTTCTGTCCCGACGCCGAAGCTCCCTGGTCCCGAAAGGGCTGCGTACGAGACCACTGGGAAGAGCTCTCCCCCGAGTGCCGCGACGGTATCGAAGCCGCAAGGTCAAGATTTCGACGCGGCCACCATCGAGGGGGACACCACGGACGAGGGGGAATGGGCGGTTTCTGAGCCTCGACCCGGAGGTTCCACCCGATCCCGGGTGGGGCCTCCGGGCGCGGAATCTCAGGAGGACCAGTTCCCCGCGAGCTTGCCCGCCAGGGTCATCTCCTTGTCCGACCGCGTGCCCAGCTTGATGGCGGTGGAGAGCCGCTTGGTGCCCTCGGCGTGGAGCGTCTCGTGGACCTTCTTGATGGCTGCGAAGATGTCGTCGAGCTCGCCTTCGACATTGGTGCCGTAGGAATGCAGCTGCACCTTGAGTCCCGATGCTTCGATCAGCTTGTGCGCCCGCATCACCTCCTTGCGGACCGAAACGCCCGCGCCAATCGGGATCACCTGAATTTCCGCCAGAGCTTTCATGGTCCGGTCCTTTCCTCTTCACTCGAGACGGGCGGGGATCCATCCGGGGATTGGGGATTCTCCTCCGCCACCGCCCAGAGACTAGCGTTCGGGCCGGCGGCGCGGCAGTATATTGCCGGCTTGAGAGTGGAGGCAATCATGAACGACCCGGCTCTCGCACAACGCGCCTACACCACGATTCTCCAGCACTTCGTCGAGCACGGCCGCGGCCCGCACTACACCGAGCTGGCGCTCGCTCTGGGAATCTCGACAGAAGAGGCCCGGCTGGCTCAGACGGATGCCATCGAGGGCGCTCGGATCGGCTGCTGGAACAGTCCCAGTACCGACTACATCGGCTCCTGGGCGCCCTTCTCCAACATTCCGACGCAGTACCTGGTCAGTGTCGACGGGGCGCAGAAGTGGTACGGGCAGTGAGGAATCGAGTCGCTGGCCGTGCGCTGGCTCTTCCCGGGACGTGAAGTTCGCATCGACACGCTGGATCTCGGTACAGCCGAGCCGATCGTGCTCCGGTTCCGAGACGAGGAGATCCTCGAGGTCTCGCCGGATACGGTGGTCGGGCACATCTGCATCCCGATGTCGAAGTGGGCCGAGGCGGACACGCCTTTCAACTGAGAGCGCATGAACCTCTTCCGGTCGGAAGAGACGGTCGCCGGATGGTCCCAGACCGCTCCCGGATCCGAGGAAGGCATCCTTCCCGTCCGGACCTGGGCGGGGATGTTCTCCGCCGATCTGTTCCGCAAGCGCCTCGCCCCCGACTACCTCTCGAAGGTGCCGGAGTATCTCGGCTCGATGATGGGGCTGATGGCGGAGCTGGACATGAAGGGTCCCTTCTTCTTCGCTCCACGGTAGGGATCCTCGGTTTCCCCCTCGACCACCAGCGAGGCGCTGCTTCGGCCTCGCGTCTTGATAGGTCTTGAATTTGTACTAACTTAGTTGCGTTTTGAAACTGAACCTAGCTCAGGGGCCTGGAAGCAATCGAGAAGGGATGTAGCCATGAGTCAGGACGTGTACCGAGAACTGCTGGAAGTGATGAAGAGACGCGGTGGTCCCTATGCGGGCAAGGACATCCCCGAGTTCTTTGCCATGGTGGAGGAGCTGTTCACCCCGGAAGAGGCCGAGGTGAACAATGCCATGCCCAAAGGTCCTTTCACCGCCGAGGGCATGTCGGAGACGGTGAACCGGAGCAAGGAGGAGCTGGAAGCCATTCTGGAGGGGATGGCCAACAAGGGACTCTGCGTCGCCCTCGAGATGAACGGAACCCAGCTCTATATGAGCTCGCGTTTCATGCCCGGCATCCTGGAGTTCCAGTTCATGCCTGGAACCACGACGGAGCGGGACAAGAAGCTCGCCAGGCTCATTCACGATTACGAGAGAGCCTTCGACGCTCTCACTCCCAGGAAAGAGACGGCCTTCCCGGCTACGCGGGTGCTTACCGTGGACCGCACCGTGGCCCCCGAGAACACCGTTCGTACCCACGACCAGGTGCAGACCTACATCGATCAGAACGACCACATCTCGGTCAGCACCTGCTTCTGCCGCCATGCCGCGGTGCTCCGGGACGAGGACATCCACGGCATGCCCAACGACGTCTGCATGCAGTTTGGCGCCGGAGCTCAATTCGCCGCCGAGAGGCTCGGCGCCCGGCTGCTGACGAAGGAGGAAGCTCGGGAGGTCATCCGCCGGGCTGAGGAAGAGGGCCTGATCCACATGAGCCAGAACACGGCGGAGGGTGTCGGATTCATCTGCAATTGCGACCGTTGGCATTGCGGGGCCGTCAAGACGGCCCTGTCCATGAGCAAGCCCGGGGCTTTCTTCAATTCGGGATTCCAGCCCGTATTCGATGCAGACGAATGCGTGACCTGCGACATCTGCATCGAGAGGTGTCCGCCGGAGGCGCTCAGCATGGGAGATGAGGATGTGCCGGTGGTGAATCTCGACCGCTGCTTCGGCTGTGCGGTCTGCGCGACGGGCTGTCCGGAGGAGGCGATCCAGATGGTGAACAAGCCTGGATATCCCGAGGTTCCCAAGGACACTCAAGCCCTCCGAGAAGCCGCAAGGGCATAGGGGATCTGACGCCGTTGACGGATCTCGATCTGGGAGCTGAGGTGAGGGTGCCTACCGGTTGATGTGATCGGGGCAATCGTGGGAGGAAAAATGGCTGAGAAGAAGAAGACCCGATGTGTCCTGTGCGGAAACCTTTGCGGGCTCGAGGTCCAGGTGGAGGACGACCGGATCGTCAAGGTCCGCCCGGACAAGGAGCACCCGCGCAGCCAGGGCTACATCTGCCGAAAGGGTCGATCCGTCGCCCACTATCAGCATCACGCGGACCGGCTCCTGTACCCGATGAAGAAGGTCGGAGACGGCTTCGAACGGGTTTCGTGGGACCAGGCCCTGGACGAGATCGCAGAGAAGCTGAAGGCGATCCTGGACGCTCACGGGCCGCGCTCCCTGGCTCTGATGGGTGGGGGGACGCTCGCCAGTCCCATCCAGATGGGGTTTGCGCTCCCCTTCCTGAATGAGCTCGGCTCCCAGTATGTGTACAACGCCATCGCGCAGGAGCTGACCGGCCGTTTCTGGGCGGACGGAAGAACCTTTGGCCGCCAGTCGATCCATTCCACCCCGGACGAAGAGGAGACGGACATGCTGCTCATCGTGGGGAAGAACCCCATGATGAGCCACCACTTCCAGAGGGCCCGCACCGTCTTGAAGAAGATGGCGAAGGATCCCGACAGGCTCCTGGTGGTCGTCGATCCGCGGCGAACGGAGACCGCCAAGCTCGCCGACATCCACCTTGCCATCCGACCCGGGACCGACGCGCTCTTCTATCGCGCCATGATCTCGATCATCTTGAACGAAGGCTGGCACGATCAGGACTACGTCGACCGGCATGTGGCCGGTTTCGAGGAGGTTCGCTCCTGGTTCACCGATTTCGACGCCAGGGCCGCGCTCGAGGTCTGCGAGCTCGACTTCGAAGAGGTGAGAGAGGTCAGCCGGCTCTTCGCCACTCGGAAGTCCAGCCACGACAGCGACCTCGGTGTACTGATGAATCGCCACAGTACCCTGGTCTCCTATCTGGAGAACGTCCTCCGGGCGGTGTGTGGTCGAATCGGGGTGCCGGGAGGCAACGTCCTGCCGAGCAGTGTGTTCGGACTCGGCGCTCACTCCGACGAGAGAGATCCCGACATCTGGCGCACGGTGGCCACCGACTTTCCGGCCATCACCGGACTGTATCCCCCCAACGTCATGCCAGAGGAGATCCTGTCCGACCATCCCCAGCGCCTCCGGGCCGTGATCGTCAGCGCCGCCAACCCGCTTCGCTCCTTTGCCGATACCACCGCCTACGAGGAGGCGTTTGCGGAGCTGGACCTGCTGGTCACCATCGACGTCGCGATGACCGAGACGGCGGCTGCGTCCCAATACGTTCTGCCCGATCTCTCCGGATTCGAGGCGTGGAACACCGGGCTCGTCCTGGGCAGCTATCCCAAGTTGTTCTTCCAGATCAACCAGCCGTCCGTCCGACCGGAGGGGGACCAGCTCGAGGCGTCGGAGATCTTCACGCGGCTGGCAGAGCGTCTCGGACTGGTTCCAGAGATACCGGATTCGCTCTCCGAGGCGGCTCTGAGCGGCAACCGTTTGCAGTTCGGCCTGGCCTTGATGGAGTTCATGGGCGCCAATCCCGATGTCGCTCCTCGGATCTCCTTCGTCCTGGCCAAGACCCTGGGCAAGAGCCTGGGCTCGGTCAATCTGGCTGCCATCTGGGCTTCTCTGCAGACCCTGCCTCCGGAAGCTCAGAAGAATGCCGAACGGGCGGGCTTCACCCCCGGGCCTCTGCTGGGTGAAGAGATCTTCAAGGCGGCTCTGGAGCATCCCCAGGGTCTCTGGGTCGGAGAAGTCGACAGGGAGAACAACCTGGAGAAGCTGGCCACGGAAGATGGCCGCATCCACCTGGACATCCCGGAGCTCGCGGAGTGGATGGAGGAGATCGACCCGGCGAAGGAAGCGAAAGCGCTCGAGCTCGATCCGGCTTTTCCCTTCGTCATGTCTTCCGGCAATCACATGGACATGAACGCCAACTCCAGCATGCGTGATCCGGTCTGGAACGAAGGCAAGCGGGCCTGCACCTTGTACATGAACCCCGAGGACGCGGAAGAGAACGGCCTGAAAGACGGACAGATCGTGCGTGTGACCACCGACGCCGGCGAGGAATCCATCGAGCTGGAAGTGACGGAGGCGACCCGGCCCGGGTATCTCGTGATGCCGCAGGGATTCGGCATGGTCCATCAGGGGAAGACGTTCGGTGCCAACGCCAATCGTCTGGCCAAGAACACCCATCGGGACCGTCTGGCGGCTACCCCCTACCACCGCTACGTCCCCTGCCGCGTCGAAGCGGTGAGCTGACTCCACGCCGGAATCCCGGAGTCGTCGAGCGCTAGAGGGCAGGGCGAGGTGCGTGCGCGACCGCTATCGTCATCGTCGCAGGCCACGATGAGAAGCACGAGCACCGGCGCCGACCACACCGCGCGCGAGATCAGGCCCTGCGCGGTTGCCGCAGCACACCCCATCGCCACGGATGCGGGGATCTCCGCGCTGGCCGCCGGGGGAAGCGCGATCGACGCGGCCGTGGTCATCCAATCGGTCCTCGGACTGGTCGAGCCACACAGCTCCGGGCTCGCTGGCGGTGCGTTCATGCTGCACTACGAGGCGGAGCCCCGCACGGTCACGGCCTACGAGGGTCGTATCGAAGCACCCCGGGGTGCGGAACCGTCGATGTTCCTCGGCGAGGACGGCGCTCCGATGGACTACCTCGAGGCGAGCCGGACGGGACGGGCATTCGGGGTCCCCGGCGTCGTCGCGATGCTCGCTCTAGCGCATCGAGAACGCGGGAAGCTGCCGTGGAGCGAGCTCTTTGCCACGGCCATCGGGCTCGCGAGCGAGGGGATCGAGGTCACTCGGCGCATGGCCGGCGGCCTCGAGCTCGCGGTGGCGGCGGGCGCCAGCGACGAGTTCATCGAGCTCTACTCCAACCGCGACGGCGGGCTTCTGCGCGAAGGAGACAGATTCGTCAACACTGCGTACGCCCGCACCCTCCGCACCGTTGCCGACGATTGGCGGTCCTTCTATACCGGCGACATTGCCGAGGCGATCGTCGAGGCGGTATCTCGGGAGCCGATGCCGGGGGCCGTGACGCGCGAAGACATGGCGAGCTACCAAGCCCATCTTCACGAGGCGATCCGACGTCCGTATCGCCGCTGGACGGTGTGCGGACCACCTCCTCCGACCTCCACCGTCACGGCGCTCTCGATCCTTGGTCAGCTCGAATCGTTCGACCTCGCCGCCGAGCCGGCGACCCCGGCGGGCTGGCATCTGTTCGCGGAGGCATCGCAGCGCGCCTATGCCGACCGCGAGCTCTACCTGGCCGACGATCGCTTCATCGAGGTGCCGGTCGACGAGCTGCTCGATCCCGGGTACCTCACCGAGCGGGCGGCTGCGATCGATCCCGAGATCGCGAGCCTCGTCGTCGAGCCCGGGCGCATCGACGGCTTCCCGCGTGCCGTCGGCGCTTCCCCGGAGAAGGGTGGCACGAGCCACTTCGTGGTGGCCGACGCGCGGGGCGACGTGGTCTCGATGTCGACGAGCGTGGGATTCGTCTCCGGGACTCGCCGGGTGGCGGCAGGTCTGGTGCTGAACAGCAACCTCACCGACTTCTCCTTCGTTCCGGCCCAAGACGGTGTGCCCGTGGCCAATGCGGCCGCCGGCCGGAAGCGGCCTCGCTCCGCGATGATCCCGATCATGGTGCTCGATTCGGAGGGCGATCTCCGGCTCGCGCTGGGGAGCCCGGGGGGCATTTCGATCATCGCCTACGTGACCAAGACGATCGTCGGCGTGCTCGACTGGGGTCGGAGCGGAGCCGAATCCATCGAGCTGCCCAGTGTCGTTGCCCGCGACGGCAGGGTAGCCATCGAAGGCGATCGAGCCGGCGGACTGGTGGAGGCGCTCGCAGACTTCGGGCACGACGTCAGCGGCACGGCCTACGAGGGCAGCGGCATCCACCTGATCGAAATCGATCCCGACGGTGCGATTCGCGGCGGAGTCGACTCACGCCGTGAGGGGACCTTTCGAGTCTCCGGGGGGGGATCTTCCTAGGGGAAGATCCCCTGGTGGAGATAGCTGCCCGCGACCTTCTGGATCGCGAAGTAGAAGGCGGCGGTGCGGAGGTCGGGAAGCGGCTGCTGCTTCCAGGCGTCGTGGATGTTGTGGTAGGCGATCGTCAGGGTCTCCTCCAACGCAGTCCGCACGAAGTCGATCTCGCGCGGCCCCTCGACGAGGAGGGCTCGCTGCGAGGGAGAGAAGTTCCGCCAGGGGACTTCCTCCATCACCTCGATGAAGCGCCGGTTGGTGATCTCCTGCTGCCGCTTGGTCATCCGCGCAAAGCTGATGTGCGAGAGGTTCTTCACCCACTCGAAGTAGGAGACGGTGACGCCGCCGGAGTTGAGGAAGATGTCCGGAATCAGGAACACACCGCGCTCGAGAAGGATCTTCTCGCCGTCGGGATCGACCGGCCCGTTCGCCCCCTCGGCGACGATCCGGGCCTGGACGCGGGACGCGTTCTCTCGGGTGATCTGAGCCTCGAGCGCCGCCGGGATCAGCACGTCGCAGTCGAGCTCGAGCACCTCTTCCGGGGCGGCGAGGTTCCGGGCGCCCGGGAAGTCGAGAATCGACCCCGTCTCGCGGCGGTGGCGGAGGACCTCCTCGACATCGAGACCATCCGGCGCGTGGATCGCGCCTTCGATCTCCGCGATCCCGACGATCACGGCGTCACCCTCGACCTGTGCGAAGTGCGCGGCGTGGTAGCCGACGTTGCCGAGTCCTTGCAGGGCGACCCGCTTCCCCGCCAGCCCGGGCTCGAGGCCGAGAGACCGCATATCCTCCGCGATCGACATCGCCTCCCGGATTCCGTAGAAGACCCCGAGCCCCGTGGCCTCGCGGCGTCCCGGGACGCCGTGCAGCGAGATCGGCTTGCCGGTGACGCAGGCGTAGGAATCGAGCTGGGTGGGGTTCAGCGCCTGGAAGGTGTCGGCGATCCAGGCCATCTCACGCTCGCTGGTTCCGTAGTCGGGTGCGGGGACGTCCAGGGACGGACCGATGAAGTTCTTCTTGACCAGCTCGGCGGTGTAGCGGCGGGTGACCCGCTCGCGAAACCGCTCGGTCACGCCGTGGGGATTGATCCGGATTCCGCCCTTGGCACCCCCGAACGGCACGTCGACGAGCGCACACTTGAAGGTCATCAGGGCCGCCAGGGCCATGACCTCGTCCTGATCGAGATCGGGACTGAAACGGATCCCGCCCTTGGTGGGGAGCCGGTGATGGCTGTGCTCCACGCGATAGGCCTCGACGACCTCGATCTCGCCGTCCTCGCGCTCCACCGGAAAGCGGATCCGGTAGACGCCGTTGCAGGCGCGCACCTGCTCCAGGAGACCGGGAGAGAAGTCCGTGTGGTGCGCTGCGCGCTCGAAGTATCGCGATACGTCCTTGAAGAAACCGCCGCCTTGCCGGCGCCTGGCTCTGGTCACGCGCTACTCCCGTCCTGCGGCAGGCGGCGCACCCACCTGACGGGGCCCGCCAGCTCTCGGGGTTGTTCCGACCGATGGTAGGCGCTTCCCGCGCCGCGTCGAGAGCGCCGCAGCCGAGTCCGCAGGAAACGGCGGCACGGCTGCCGCCGGCGTCGCATTGCGGGGGATCAGCCGGTCCCGTACCGTGGGCGCCAGCATGCGCTTGTTTTCGGGCGGATCGATTCTCACGATGCGGCGGGAGTCGCCCCGCGCCGAGGCGCTCGCGATCGACGGGGATCGGATCGCGGCGGTGGGTGAGGCCGACCGGGTCCGCGCGGCCGCCCCCGGGGCCGAGGAGGTCGACCTGGCGGGAGCCTGTCTCCTGCCGGGCTTGATCGACGCCCACCATCATTTCAGCGAAGGCGCGCTGTTCAACGCCATGACGAATCTGCACTGGCCGGCGGTGCGCAGTGTGGAGGACGTTCTCCTCGCGGTCCGGGCGCGCGCGTCCGAGACGCCGCCCGGTCAGTGGGTGATCGGTGAGGGCTACGACGAGTCGCGACTTCGCGACGGCCGACCCCCGACGCTGCGGGAGCTCGACTCCGCCGCCGCCGAGCATCCCGTGCTCCTGGTCCAGTACTCGTACCACGAAGCCGTCGTGAACTCGCGAGCCCATCAGGCGGTGGATCTGCCGCTGCGCCGCCCGGACCCACCCGGGGGCGAGATCGGGCGGGGTCGCAAGGGAGAGCCGACCGGGCACATGGTCGAGAACGCCATGGCACCCTTCTACAGCAGGGCGATCGGGGAGGCGCTCGCGCGCGACGAGGCGGGGTACATGGCCCATCTGGCCCGCTATCAGGATCGTCTCTTCGCGGCGGGCCTGACCCGGGTCTACGACGCGGCGGTCTCACCGCAGATGGAAGAGGTGCTCGGGCGTGCGGTCGAGCGGGGCGTGCTGCGGATCCCGGTGCTGATGATGCTGGCCGGCGCGGAGGGCATGTTCATGCCTCCGCGGGTGAGAATCGGCACCGCCCGCACCGGGGAGGGCGACGCTCTTCTCCGGCGCGGTCCGCTCAAGATGTTCATGGATGGGGGCGAGCGAGCCGCCATGGCCCTGCCGCTGCGTGTCGTGGCCGCGGCGGGTCTCGCCGCGATCCGCCGCATGCTGCGCCGCCGCCGTCTCGCCTCGCTGGGCGCCACGGGCGGAGTGCCCGGGCGGCTGGACCGAAGCGACTGGTGCCTGCGCAGCGGGATCCTCTTCTACAGCGAGCCCGAGGCGCGGGAGCTGGTGGAGCAGGCGGTGGCGCAGGATCTCTCCCTGGCCGTTCACGCCGAGGGCAACGAGGCCATCGATCGCGCGCTCCGGGTTCTGCCCCGGAGCCCGGGGGATCGAGCGGCGAACGTCGGACCGCACCGCATCGAGCACTTCTTCTTTCCCGGAGCGGACGCGATCGGGCGCGCGGCAGAGGCGTCGCTCGCCACGGCCGTACAGCCGACGATCGTCGAGTGGGTGGGCGACCGGCTGCTGACGACGGGCATGATCGGGCGCTGGGCCTTCACCCCGCTTCGAGCCATGCTGGATGCGGGTCTGACGGTGGCCGGGAGCAGCGATGCTCCCGTGGTGGACCTCGATCCGCTGGTCGGAATCCGCGCCGCGGTCCGGCGCCGGGCCGCCTCCGGAGAGTCGCTGGACGACGGCCAGGAGGTGACGATCGGCGAGGCGCTGGAGATGTACACCGTCCACGGCGCGCGGTCGGGAGGCCTCGAGCACGAGGCTGGCACGCTCGAAGCCGGGAAGCGAGCAGACCTGGTGGTCCTCAACACGGATCCGACCACCCTGGCGCCGGATCAGCTGGACCGCCTCGCCGTGGAACGGACCGTGTGCGGCGGCGCCGACGTCTACCGACGAACGGCGGAATCCTCCGAAGCATCCCCCGGATGATTCACGAATCCGGGTTCGAAGCGCGTCCCAGCACCAGATAGGGTCGAACGACCTCGCGCTTTCCCCGGAGGCGAACCTCCTCGAGCGGGGCGCAGCGGAAGGCTCCTTCCAGCAGGCGATGGGTCTCGTGACCGATCACCACCTGACCGGGCTCTGCCACGAAGGACTCGAGACGGCTGGCGATGTTCACCGCGTCGCCGATCACCGTGTAATCCTTGCGCTGCGGCGAGCCGATGTCACCCACCACGACCGGCCCGGAGTTGATGCCGATGCGCATGGTGAGCCGGCGTGCCGCGGGCGCGTATTCGTTCCGCTCCTCGAGCATCTCCTGCATTCGCAGTGCGGTCTCGACCGCGCGCTCGGCGTGATCGCGAAAGTGCAGGGGGGCGCCGAAGAAGGCCATCATGCCGTCACCCCGGAACTTGTCCAGGGTGCCGTCCAGGGCGAACACCGCCTCGGTGAAGCGCTCGAAGACCTGATTCAGCACCTGCACCACCTCGGTGGGTGCCATGCGCTCGGCCAGCGAAGTGAAGCCGGTGAGATCGGCGAAGAGCACGCTGACCTCACCTTCCTCGGCCACCATGGCGCGGCTCGCCATCCCGGGTGCCTGCACGATGCGCTCCACCACCGCCGGTGAGCTGTAGCGCGCCAGCCGCGCGCGAATCTCCTGTTCGCGGCGGATGCCGTCGCGGAGAGTGGCCTGCTCCACCGCCACCGCCGAGAGCACCGCCAGGGTGGAGAGCGCATGCAGATGCTCGGTTTCGAAGGGCCTCTCGGGCTTCTGGCGATCCACGTAGATGAAGCCCACCACCCGGCCGTCTCGGTAGAGAGGTGCGCACATGGCGGTTCGGATCTGCAGCTTGGCGATGCTGTCGGCGCTGCCGTAGCGCTCGTCCTGAGGAGCGTCCCGCACCAGCAGCGCCTGCTTCTCCTTGATCACGTCGTTCACGATGTGGGTGCTGATGACGATGGGATCGTCGGGCACCCCGTCGCGGGTGCGCGTCACCTTGGGCTCGTTGGTGTCGGTCTTCTCGTCGTAGAGGCAGATCACTCCGCGCTCGGCGGGCAGATTGTTGAAGACCAGGGCCAGGATCTGCTCCAGAGTTTCGTCCAGGGACTCGCCCGTGAGGAGCGCCTCCGAAGCCTCGCTGAAGAGACGGAGAGGGCCGAGGCGCTCCGCCCAGACCGCGCCGCTCAGACGCGTGCTGCCCCGCGCGTCCTCCACCAGCGCCGGGAGTGCCCTCCCGGCCTGCTCGATCTCCTCGAAGGAGAGGGCGGTGAGGGAGAGGTCGGTGGACCCGTCCCCGTCCGCCAACAGCGAGTCGAGCCGGTCCATGTCGATGATCTCGGTTTGCAGTCGCGGGTCGTGGCTCACCTCGAAGACGACGCGGGCGGGTCCGGTGGGGGGATCGGGACGGATCGAGACGGTCAGGCGGATGGTTCCCAGATCGATCCGGTCGCCGTCGTTCAGCTGGTGCTGGGGAGTGCGGAAGGTGTTGACCTTGATCCCGTTCTTGCTGCCGAGATCGGTCACGATCCATCCCTTGCCGCTGCGCGACACGCGCGCGTGATGACGCGAAACGCTCTCGTGCGGCAGGATCAGGTCACAGCCTTGCGCGCGACCGATCAGCAGGGGATCCTTCCCCACCGTGATCTCGCGTTCCTCGCCTTCGCACTGGTAGCGGAGCCGACATATCCGGGGGTGGTCCACCGCACTCTCTCTGCTCACGCGGAGTCTCCCTGACCAACCGTGGAGTTCGCGGGGGAAGGGCTTCCGCTCACGATGCCCTCGGGGACGGGTTCTGCCCACTTATCGAGGTGCTGGGAGGTTTTCTTGAGGGGTGTGCCGCCCCCCCCCTCCAGCCGGCTCGATTGACCGGCATTTTCCGCGCTGGTAGGGTTTCGCCCTGCTCCCGTCTCTCCGTCGTGGCCGACGTCGCGATGGTGAAGCGGTCAGAACAGAGGAAGCATCGGATGATCACCTTCAGCAAGCAACAGCTGAAAACACCGCGGTATCTGCGGGACGTCTACCTCGTCACCGGCGGCAACAGCGAGTTTCGGCGCGCGTTTCCCGAGAAGCGGACCGAGGAGCTCTGTATCGAGGCGCTCCAGGAGGCGTGCGACTACATCAACACCTCTCCACAGGAGCTCAAGAAGTACGTCCACAGCTGCTACTACGGGCACTTCGCCGATCACTTCGGCGATCAGTTGCTGGGGGAGGCGGTGATCCACGACCGCCTTGGCCTCGATCCCCTGGGCAACGTCGGGATCAAGACCGGCGGGGCGACGGGCGGCTCCACGCTGTGGGAGGCCGCCAAGGCGGTCGCCAGCGGCTACTCCGACTGCGTGCTCGCGATGGGCTGGGAGCGGATGGACGAGGTTCCGACCGACGAGGGCAACAACTACATCTCCTGCGCCGCCGACAAGGACTGGGAGACGCCGCTCGGCCACATCTACACCGGTTACTACGCCGTGATGGCCCAGCGCTACTGGCAGATCTTCGGCAAGGAAGAGGAATCGTTCCGGCGCACCATGGCCGAGATCGCGGTGAAGAACCGCGGCTACGCCTGTCACAATCCCTTCGCCCAGGCACCGATGAAGATCACCGTCGACGACGTGCTCAACTCTCCGGTGGTGGCCTACCCGCTGCGGGCGCTGGACTGCTGTCTGATGAGCGTGGGCGCCGGCTGCGCGATCCTCGCGGACAAGGAGACCGCCTATGCGCTCACCGACACGCCGCAGCTGATCTACGTCACGGCCGGCTCGCACACGCTGCGCGTTGCCGACCGCCGTGACATGGAGATCCCGCTGCTGCCCAACGAGAAGGAGGGCCAGTACGACGACCTCGAGAAGGAGTTCCCGGGTGGCGGCCGCTACCCCGGCTTCACCAGCTTCCTCGCCGCGCGGATGTGCGCCTACTACGCGTATCACATGGCGGGGATCAAGGATCCGACTGAAGATCTGGACCTGGTGGAGCTCCACGACGCCTTCACCATCAGCGACATCCAGACCTACGAGGACATCGGCATCCGTCCCTACGGGCGAGGCCGCACCTACGTCGAGTCTGGCGAGTGCTATCACACCAACCCGCAAACGAATGCGCCGGGCAAGCTTCCGGCGAACCTCTCGGGAGGCCTGATCGGCTGCATGCACGGAGTGGGCGCCACGGGCATCATGCAGACCATCGAGTGCATGTATCACCTCCACGGGCGTCACGCAGAGATTCACGGGGACGAGCTGCGCTGGGAGCGGTTCGACAAGAGAAAGCCGGACGACTGGCAGGACCTGCAGGTCGAGGGAGCCAACCGGGCGCTGGCGATCAGCCACGCCGGCGTTGGCAGCCACGTCACCGCCACCATCGTGGTCGACCCCGACCACCGGCTGGACAAGTAGGAGAAAAGAGATGTCGTACAGCGTCGACGTGGTCGAGAACCGCTATCGCTTGCGCGGGGAGTTCCACACCATCGAGCCGAACCAGCCGATCCGGAACGAGGCGGGGGAGCTATGTGGAGTGACGAACCCGCGCCGTCTGGTCCACACGCATTCCTACGGGGGCGAGTCCGAGTTCTTCTCCGGGCTCGCGGAGGGCCGGCTGCTCGGCACCCGCTGCGAGAACGCCGATTGCGAGGTCGGCTACCAGTCGATCTTCATTCCGTTCCGGATCCACTGCCCGGATTGCCTGCAGAGGACGGTGACCGTGGATCTGACGGAGGTGGCGAACCGCACCGCCACCGTCCACAGCTTCATGATCACGGAGCGGACCGGGGCGTTCAACACGCTGGAGAAGCCGATCAAGTTCATCAACATCGAGTTCGAGGGGGTCTGCACGATCCTGATGAGCTACCTGCTTCGCGGGGAGCCCGCGATCGGTGATCGGGTGGTGCCCATCTTCGCCACCGTGAACCCGACCTACACCATCCTCGACCTGGCCTGGGTGCCCGAGGGAACCGACCCGGGCGAGCTGCCCGAGGGGTTCACCTTCTCCAAGTAGGGTCGCCTCGGTCCGTCACCCGAATTCGCTGGCCGTCTCGCCTCAGACCCGCGCGGTCTGGGGTCGCGATTCTCTCCACGCGCTCCACGCCCGATCGGCGAGGAGACCGAGGCCCAGCAGGGCGACCACGATGCGGAAGATTCCGCCCAGGAAGGGGAGGTGGGTCACCACCCCCAGGATCAGCACGCCCACCAGGAGGGCCACGCCGAAGTCGCGAAGCCCCTCGGACTTGGGGCGGATCAGCGCGACGCCGATCAGGGCGGCCACCACGATGCCGGCCACGTATAGCGCGGTCAGGTAGAGTGCTCCTCCGATCAGCGCGATGGGCAATCCCACCAGGGTGAGACCGATGATGGCCAATGCGACGGGGGTGACGAGGAGCACCACGAATCCGACGCCGAGGGAGCGGAAGAACGCGCTCCCGCTGGAGATCCCGCCGCGGAAGATTCCGGGCAGCAGCGCGTAGAGGAGCAGTCCCAGCGCAAACGCCGCGCCGAGCTGAATCACCAGCCATAAGTAGAAGGCGGCATGGGTGTATCGGCCGAGCCGGCTGTTGCGCACCGCATCGAGAGGCTCGATGCTGGTCTCTCCACCCACCTGGGCCCCCTCGGCGATCTCCAGGTCGGACTCGTCGCGAACGTGGGCGACGAGATTCCCGGCGATCGTCGCGGTGGAGAGAATTCTGACCCGCTTTGCCCAGGTCTCGAAGTTGCGGCCCACCGGACCGCGGAGCTCGATGTGCTCTCCGCCGACGACCAGGTCGCGCTTGACTTCTCCTTCAATCCGGACGCGCTCACCGACGTGAAACGAGTCGAGGGAGACCCGGGCCTCCGGCGCCAATGTCATGGAGTCGCTCAAGGTGTAGAGGTTCCCGAGGATCTCCGCTTCGATGTCCAGGTTCTCGGCCGCGGCGTGGGTGCTACCGGTCACGTCGCCGGAGATCTCCAGGTCCCGCGCGATGGCGAAGAGGTTGCCCTCGATCTTTCCGCGGACCGTCATCTGCTCGACGAATGCGAAGACGTCGCCGCGGATCACCCCGTCGACGTGGAGGGAGTCGCCGCTCACCACCAGCGTGCCCTCGATGGTCTCGCCTTCGGTGACGTGCACGCTCTCGTGGATGCGCAGGTCGACCGCAGAGGCCGACTGCGGCGCTGCGACGATGGCGAGCAGTGCCAGCGACAGCGCGGCGGTGCCGGCGAAGCGGCGCAGGACCGCGCTCGCCGCGAAGGTCGCGAGCGCCGCCAGGCCCCCGGTGGCGGCGAGCGCGATGGAGAGCTCGAAGAATCCGGGGGCGGAATCGCGGAACAAGAAGATGATGTCGAATAGCATTTCGTAGGCTCCCAAGAGTCGGAGAGGATTCAGCCAGTCGACGCCGGCGGGCAGTCGCGCCTCGAGCAGGAAGCTGAGCACCACCGCCAGCACGGCGACCACGCCCACGGCGGCGGGCAAGCCGAGGGCGAGGCCGCGGGCGGGCGCCTCGGTGATGACGGGTGCCGCGATCTCCCGGCTTCGCTCCTGGAGAACGTCACCGAATAGGCCCGCTTCCTCGCGGAGGGCCAGCACCAGCTCGCGGCAGCGCCTCGAGCGGACCAGCACCGCCTCCACCTCGCGGACCTCTGCCGGGGAGAGCTCACCATCGACATAAGCGCCGAATTTCCACTCGGGGATACGACTCATCGCTTCGAATCTCCTCCCGCCCCGCCTTCCAGCTCTCTGCGCAGCCTCGCCTTGCCTCGGAACAGCAGGGTGCCGACCTGCTCCCTCTTGACCTCCAGGATCTCCGCGATTACGGCGTAGTCGAGCTCCGCCTGGTAGCGCAGCACCAGCGGAAGCCGGTACTTCGGGGGGAGCGCCTCGATTCCCGCCAGAAGCCGGTCGCGCTCCTCCGCGCGGATGAGCCGGCGCAGCGGGGAAGGGGCGTTCGAGGGCAGGTTCTCGTCCTGCAGCTCGCCGGGATCGAAGATCCGCGCCTCCGTCTGCCGGCGCCGCAGCTGATCCGTGCAGTAGTGACCGGCGATCGACAGCAGCCAGCGCCGAAACGGCCGGCTGGAGTCGTAGCTTTCAAAGGATCGCTGGGCGCGGAGGAAGACCTCGCTCTTGGCGTCCTCGGCCGCGAGGAAGTCGCCGAGGAGACGGCGGCAGAGCCGCGCCACGTCGGCATCGAAGCGAGCGAAGAGCTCGCCGAAGGCCTTGCGCTCACCGAGCCGGGCCCGTTGCAGCACGGAGCGGATTGCCTTCTCGCTCTCGATCCTTTCTTCCACAGCGGTGCTCCGAGGCCTGTCCAGGGTCTCTGGGCCCAAGCCTACCGCGCCGCTGCCCAGCGTCGCCCCGATTTGGCACAACGGCTCTCCGATGATGATCCAGCTCGCCACGCCTCCACCTGTGCCTGGGACTCGCCCTCTCGCCCCGTGAGAGTTCTACGATTCGAGGCTGCGAGAATTGCAGTTCCCCTCGGGGAGCCGATTCTGATATGCTTGCCGGCTCGAAGGCCCGCTCCAACTGCGCTGCCGACGGAAGGAAGCTGCCCTTGAACGGAACGGCGCCGGTCACGCCCGCGAAGATGGCCCTGATCGGCGTGGGATGGTTCGGATTCCGCTTCGGGCGGCGCAGGCCGTACGTGTTTCTGGGCTTCCTCGGTGTGATGCTCTGCGTGCTCGCTCTGTCCCGCGCGACGACGTTCGGCATCGCGGCGCTGTTGGCGGGGTGGATGTACTTCGCGCTCCGCTTCGCGGAGACCCCCTTCCTCTCGCTGCTTCCCGACACCACGCCGCCCGAGCAGCGGAGCACTGCCAGCGGCGTCATGAACGGGCTCGGCACCGTCGGCCTGATCTGTTGCTTCCTGATGACCTCGAGGCTCTGGGACGAGCATCCGGATGTGGTCTTCCTTCTGGTCGCACTGAGCTCCTTCGGCTTCGTACTCGTCGCGATCTCCCTGATCCGGGAGCCGGAGATGGTGCGGGCCGAGAGGCCGCCCACCGCTGGAGGGGTGCGCTACCTGCGGAGCATCGCCGAGGAGTCCCGAGCGCTCCGGTTCTTCGCCGCTCAGTTCTGCTGGTGGGTCGGTTTCGCAATGGTCACCACCTTCGCCACTCTGTTCGCGGTGGAGGAACTGAAGGCGCCGGAAGGGGATTCGTTCCTGATCCTGGCTGTCTTTTCGGTGGTGGCGGCCCTGTTCATGGTTCCGCTCGGCATGCTGGGAGATCGCTTCGGACGCAAGGCGATCATGTCGGGCTACGTGGCCTTGTGGGCGACCTCCCAGATCGTCATCGGGTTCTCCCAGAACCTCACTCACGCACTGCTGACGGTCGGGCTCTCCGCGATCCCCTTCGCCGGCGTGATGGCGGTGGGCCTGGCCTTCATGCTCGACCTGGTGCCTCGGAACCGCACCGCGGAGTTCGTCGGGTTCAGCGTCATCAGCGTGGCGGCGGCGCAGATCGTCGGGCCCTTGATTGGGGGCAAGCTGATCGACGTAGTGGGCTATCGGTCCGTCTTTCCGGCGGCGGCGGCGGCGATGCTGCTGGGAGTGACGATTCTCCAGTTCGTCACTCCCCGGCCAGCGGACTCGGAGTGAACCGGGCAGGGCGCGGTCAGCCGCGCCGTTCCCTCCACTCCCGGTAGAGGGCGAGGTCGACCCAGAGGGTGGAGACCGCGTAGATGCCCAGGGCGAGAAACGCGAGATAGGCTCCGATCTCTCGACGATCGGCGAAGAACGACGAAATGAAGTGGACCGCGTAGATCGAGCCGGCGATCAGCGCGGGCTCGAGCACGCGAACTCCCGTCGCGATGGCGCCGCGTCTTCGCCAGCGAAGCGCCGCGATCGCCAGGATGGGCCATGCGAAGGCGAGGGCTCTCACCCAGTACCCCGGGTCGAGTGGCTCGAAGTCCTCGAAGGCGTAGGTGCGCGAGATCACCTCCACCGCACCCTCGGGCGGAGTCTCGCCCGGGGCGACCTCGATTCGTCTGCCCTCCGCGTTCTCGTAGTAACTGCAGGTCGACATGGGAAAGGCGAGGCTCACCAGAAGCAGGAGGGCGCCGATCAGCTTGCCGGTCATGGATTCTCCGTGCCATGAGCTTGGCGTGGGCTCTGGCAGGATACGGGATCCAGACTCGACCAACACCAGCCTCATCCTGTAAAGTCCGACATATCGTCGATTCGCGCTTCGCTCTCGGGCCGCGCCGTCGACCGGAGAGGGCAGCGCCGGAAAGTCTCCCCCACGCTCGGCGGAGAAAGCGCCGCGTCGGGACTCCCAGAAACCAGCACCGCACGACAGGCCCGACGGAATGGCGAATCTCGATCACTACTGGCTGCCCTTCACCCCCAATCGGCTCTTCAAGAAGGATCCCCGGCTGCTGGTGCGGGCCGAGGGGATGTACTTCTGGAACGATCGCGGCGACCAACTGCTGGACGGCGTCTCGGGCCTGTTCTGCTGCGCCCTGGGCCACGGCCGTCCGGAGATCCTCGACGCGGTGACGCGCCAGTACGGCACGCTCGACTTCGGGACGCCCTTCCAGTACAGCCATCCCGGCACCTTCGAGCTGGCGGGCATGCTCGCCGACGTCACGCCCGGCGATCTGAACCGCTTCTTCTTCACGTGCTCCGGCTCCGAATCGGTCGACACCGCCATGAAGATCGCTCTCCTCTACCACCGCGTCCGCGGCGAGGGGCAGCGCCAGCGCTTCGTGAGTCGGGAGCGAAGCTACCACGGCGTCAACATGGCCGGCGTCTCGCTCAGCGGCATGGTGAAGAATCGCGAGTGCTTCGGCGCCGGCCTGCCGGGCGTCGTGCACATGCGGCACACCTGGCTGGAGGAGAACCGCTTCACGCCCGAACAGGGCGAGCACGGTGCGGATCTCGCCGACGACCTGCAGCGCTTCGCCGATCTCTTCGGCGGCGACACCATCGCGGCCTGCTTCGTGGAGCCCATCGCCGGCTCGACGGGCATCCTGGTGCCGCCCCGCGGCTACCTGGAGCGGCTCCGCGAGATCTGCGATCGGCACGGAATCCTGCTGGTCTTCGACGAGGTGATCACCGGCTTCGGTCGCACCGGAATGCCCTTCGCCGCCCAGACCTTCGGGGTGATGCCGGATCTCATCACCGTCGCCAAGGCCCTCACCAACGGCACGGTGCCGATGGGAGCCGTCGCGATCCGCGAGGGCATCTACCGGGAGATCACCGGCTCGGCACCGGAGGGCGGAATCGAGTTCTTCCACGGCTACACCTACTCCGGTCATCCGCTGGCCTGCGCGGCGGGCATCGCCACCCAGACCATCTTCCGCGAGGAGGGGATCTTCGAGCGGAGTGCCGAGCTGGCGCCCTACTTCCTGGAGCGGGTCTTCGGTCTGCGCGAGATTCCCGTGATCGGGGACATTCGCGGCTTCGGCCTGCTCGCCGGGGTCGAACTCGAGCCCGGGGAGGGCTTCGGCCAGCGGGGCTACGCCGCGCTGCAGCGCCTCTATGCCGCCGGACTGCTGGTGCGGGTCACCGGTGATAGCGTGATCCTGGCGCCCGCGCTGGTCGCCGAGAGAGAGCACGTCGATCGCATCTGTGACACGCTTCGGGAGGTTCTCTCGACTCTGTGAAGAGCGGGAGGCGCCCGGCGCTGCACCAGCCACAGCCTTCGAAGGGAGCACCCCATGACACGCATGACACCCTCAGAGGCCTTCGTCGAGCAGCTCGTCGCCGAGGGAGTGACGGACATCTTCGGCATCGTCGGCTCCGCCTACATGGATGCCCTCGACATCTTTCCGCCCGCCGGGATCCGCTTCATCTCGGTCTCCCACGAGCAGAACGCCGCTCACATGGCCGACGGCTACGCGCGGGCGTCGAATCGCCACGGCGTCTGCGTCGGCCAGAACGGGCCCGGGATCACCAACTTCGTCACCGCGATCGTCGCGGCCTACTGGGCCCACTCCCCGGTGGTCGCCATCACCCCGGAGACCGGGAGCGGTGGCATGGGACTGGGAGGCTTCCAGGAGACCGACCAGATGCCGATCTTCTCGAAGATGACGCGGTACCAGGCGCACGTGAGCCGGCCGGATCGGATCGCCGAGCTCACCCACCGGGCCTTCACCATCGCGATGGCGGAGCGCGGCCCGGTGCAGATCAACATCCCGCGCGATCACTTCTACGGCGAGCTCGATGCGAAGATCGCCCCCGCCCAGAGGGTGGAGCGCGGGCCGGGCGGCGCGGAGAGCCTCGACGAGGCCGCGCGGGTGCTGGCGGAGGCGAAGTTCCCGGTGATCCTGGCCGGCGGCGGCGTAGTGATGGCGGGCGGCCGCGAGGAGGCCCGGGAGCTGGCCGAGTACCTCCAGGCACCGGTGGTCACCAGCTATCTCCACAACGACGCGTTCCCCGCCTCGCATCCGTTGATGTGCGGGCCCCTGGGCTACCAGGGCTCCAAGACCGCCATGCGGATCGTCGCGCAGGCCGACGCGGTACTGGCGCTGGGGAGCCGTCTCGGTCCCTTCGGCACGCTTCCCCAGTACGGGATCGAGTACTGGCCGGAGAACGCCAAGGTGGTGCAGGTCGACTCGGATCACCGGATGCTGGGGCTGGTGAAGGACGTCGCCGTCGGCGTGCACGGAGATGCGCGCGCCGCGGCCCGCGAGCTTCTGGCCCGCCTGCGCGGCATGGGAGACAAGGTGCGCTGCCGCGCCACCTCGGAGGCGCGATTGGCGGAGCTCGAGGCGCGTCGGAAGGAATGGGAGGGCGAGCTGGACGAGCTTTCCTCCGGCGAGGGCTCCCCGATTCCCCCGCGACGCGCACTCCGCGAGCTCGAGAAGGCGATGCCGCCCGACGCCATGGTGTCGACGGACATCGGAAACGTCTGCTCGGTCAGCAACAGCTATCTGCGCTTCGAGGAGCCCCAGAGCTTCTTCGCCGCGATGGCGTGGGGAAACTGCGGCTACGCCTTCCCGGCGGCGATGGGAGCCAAGGTGGCGCGACCCGACCGTCCGGCGGTGGCCTACGTGGGGGACGGTGCCTGGGGGATGAGCCTGGCCGAGGTCCTGACCTGCGTGCGCGAGAGGATCCCGACCACCGCGGTGGTGTTCAACAACGGCCAGTGGGGCGCCGAGAAGAAGAACCAGATCGATTACTACGCGGACCGCTTCGTCGGCACCAACCTGGTCAACCCGAGCTTCGCGAAGATCGCGGAGGCGATGGGAGCCGACGGCATCACCGTCGATCATCCCGACCAGGTGGGTGATGCGCTTCGCAAGGCGACTTCGTCCGGCAACTGCACGGTCCTGGAGCTGATGCTGACCCAGGAGCTCGCCGAGCCCTTCAGGCGCGACGCGCTCAAGAAGCCGGTGCGCACGCTGGAGAAGTACAAGGACTACACGGTCCTCTAGTCCGGCCGAGGGTCCATGTCCATCCTGGTGCTCAACTGCGGCTCGTCCTCGGTCAAGTTCGCGGTGATCGATCCGAGTGGTGGGGAGCGGCTCCTCACGGGGAGCGCGGAGGATCTCGGCGGCGCCGGTCCGGGGTCGCTCCGCTGGAGGGCCGGGGAGGAGGAAGGCGACGGCGCGCTTGCCGGCTCCCGTCACGAGAACGCGCTAGAAGCGATCACCGACCTCTTGAGGCGAGGGGAGGGCCTCGCTGACGCGATCCGCGGCGTCGGCCACCGCGTGGTTCACGGCGGGGAGGCCTTCGCCGGCTCCGCGAGGGTCGATCCCGCGGTTCTGGACCGCATCGAGGCCCTGGCGGGCCTGGCACCCCTCCACCAGCCCTTCAACCTGCTCGGGATCCGCGCCATGCAGGCGCTCTTTCCGGAGCTCCCCCAGGTGGCGGTCTTCGATACCGCCTTCCACCAGACCATGCCCGAGCGCGCCTATCTCTACGCCGTGCCGCAGGCCCTCTATCGGGAGCACGGGGTGCGCCGATACGGGTTTCACGGCAGCTCCCATCGCTATGTGGCCGGGGAGGCGGCGCGGATCCTCGGCCTCGACCCGGCCCGGAGCGCCCTCCTCACCGCGCATCTGGGCAACGGGTGCAGTGCCACCGCCGTCCTGGACGGCCGCAGCGTGGACACCAGCATGGGGCTCAGCCCGCTGGAAGGCCTGGTGATGGGGACCCGCTCCGGCGACGTGGATCCCGGTCTCCACGAGTTCCTGGCGGAGCGACTGAATCTCGACGTCGCCGGTGTCACGGCCCTGCTCAATCGCGAGAGCGGCCTGCTCGGGCTCTCCGAGCTCTCGAACGACATGCGCCGGCTCACGGAGGCCGCGGAGCGGGGACATCAGCACGCGGCGCTGGCGGTGGAGGTCTTCTGCTATCGCCTCGCCAAGCAGCTCGCGGCCCTGGTCGTGCCGCTCGGGCGGCTCGATGCCCTGGTCTTCACCGGCGGCATCGGCGAGAACGCCACCGGCGTCCGGGAGCGGGTGGTGGGGCTGCTGGAGCACCTGGGCCTGCGTCTCGATCCGGCACGCAACGCCGACCACGGCGCCGGGTCGGGGGGGGTCATCACCCGCGACGAGCCGCCGGTCGCCGTGGTGGTGGCCACCGATGAGGAGCTTCTCATCGCAAGTGACACCGCGGCCCTGATCCGGGGGGACCCGGGGCACGGGTGATGATACCTTCCATTTACCAGGCGCGAGGGGGTGCCGCGCTGTGAACGGACCTGCGGCGCCGTGATTCGAAACTACGAAGGAGTCAGAGAGATGTCCAATCGAGCCAACCGGGTCGCGAGATTGCTGCTGCCCATCTTCGTCATTGCGTTGCTCTCCGGATGCATCAACAGTCCGGGTGGGATCGCTCCCAGCAACATCCCGTTGGACGGGAGGGATTACCGTCCGGTGGGAGAGGTCGCGACCAGCTCCAGCTGCATCCGGCTCTTTGGGTTTCTTCCCATCAGCTCTCCGAACTCCATCCGCGCAGCCACGGACGCGGCGATGCGGCAGCGATCGGCGGATGCCTTGATCTACATCACCGTCGAGCGCTACACCCAGTTCTGGATTCTGTTCACCCGCCACGTCACCAGCGTCCGGGGGACGGCGATCCAGTTCGACGACTGACGAACCCGGAGCTCGAAGGGACCCGGCTAGCCTGCATTTCTCACCGGGTCGCG
>CAZTOU010000038.1:0-50545 GCA_964615365.1 uncultured Spirochaetales bacterium | reverse complement strand
CCCGGCCGCGCCGCCCCCGCCCCCCGCCCCCGGGCGGAGGGCGGACGTGTCACTCATGGGTGTGGCTCCTGGGGGTCCCAGTTCAAGGGGCGTCCCCTGGAGGATACCCGTCCTGGGAGGACCGGGGTGGAAGCTAGGCGGTTTCGGAGAGCCCCAGCGCGCCCGTTCGCCCCAGGAAGCGGGTGACGGCGGCGTCGAAGGCCTCGCTGGCCTCGAGGTTCACCGCGTGTCCCGCGTCGACGGCGACCACCTCGAGATGGGGGAGGTGGCGCTCGGCAAAGCTCCGCTGCGCCTCGAAGCGCGTATCCCGCTCGCCGCAGACCAGGAGCGTCGGCACCCGGTTCGACGCGACCCGGTCCCGGATCGGGGATTCGGGCACCGTGTAGCGGATCGTGTTCGCGACGCCTCGCGGACTGAGGAGCCGCGCGTCGGCGACGAGCGCCTCCTGCACCTCGGGCGGGAGCCGCCTGGCGTGGATCGGATGCAGGGGGATCTTCTCCAGCAGGGGCCGCCCACCTCGCGCGATGGCATCCGCCTGCCGTGCGCCGCCGGTGCGTATCCCCTCGACCCACTCGGAGTCGGCGAGAGCCGAGGTCGAGTTCGTGAACACCTGGGCGGGCACGCGCTCCGGGTGATCGAGGGCGTAGCGCAGTGTGAGCGTGGCTCCCAGGGACTGCCCGCAGACCAGCCAGCGCGACGCTCCGAGCCGCTCGCGCAATCTCTCGAAGGCGGCGACGTAGGCGTCGGGGCGGTAGGCGCTCGCATCCGCCGGGGCCGGCGATCGACCGTGTCCCAGAAGCTCCACCACCACCGGCCGCGTCACCCGGGAGAGCGCCGGCAGGTTCGGCTTCCACTGGGCCCGGCTCGAGAGGATGCCGTGCACCAGGAGCAGGAAGGGCCCCTCGCCCGGGTGGATGTCGCAGTGGAGCTCCATCGGGGGCAGCTCAGCGGCCCTCGAAGCGGGGATCCCGCTTCTCGAGAAACGCCGCGATCCCCTCCGCGACGTCCCGGCTCTTGCGAAGCACCTCCAGCACCTGGACCTCGTAGTCGAGCGCCTGGGCGAGGTCCCAGTGCCCGAATCGCTGCAGGCCTCGCTTGGCGAAGGCGATCGGGAGCGGGGCGCTCCGGGCGATGCGTCCCGCCATCTCCTCGGTCGCGCTGCGGAGCTCCTCCGCCCCCACGACGCGGTTGACCAGGCCGATCCGAAGCGCCTCCTCCGCGTCTACCGTCGCTCCGCTCATGATCAGCTCCGCCGCCTTCGCGTAGCCGACCAGCCGGGGAAGGAAGTAGATGCCACCCCAGTCCGGATGTAGTCCCCGGCGGGTGAACACCTGGGCGAAGCGGGCAGCGTCGCTGGCGATGCGGATGTCGCAGGCGAGGGCGAGGTTGCAGCCGCCGCCGGCCGCCACGCCGTTCACCGATGCGATCACCGGCTTCTCCATCTCGTGGATCGCCAGGACGGCCTTGCACATCGGCGGTCGCTCGCTGGTCGCCTGCTCCGGTAGCGCCTGAACGGTGCCATCCGCGAACTCGCGGAGGTCGCCCCCGGTGCAGAACGCCTTGCCCGCTCCCGTGATCACCACGACGCGGATCTTGGCGTCGGCCTTGAGCGCCTCCAGCAGCGCCACGAGCTCCTGGCGCATTCGGCCGCCGAAGGCATTCATCCGCTCCGGCCGGTTGAGCGTGAGGGTCGCGACGTGATCCCTCTCGTCCAGGAGGATGTGCTGCTCAGTCATCCTGTCCCCCGCCTGGCGTCTGACCCTCCCCGCGCCCGTCCGACTCGATTGACGCGGCGGTCGGCGCTTGTTAGGCTTGCAGAAACATAGTCGGGATTCGGTAAAAATCAATTGTAAAACAGGAGGATACGGTTGTCCCGTAGCTCCTGGATCTCCGATCTGCACTGGGTTCGCACCGCGAAGCAGACCCGCGGCCAGCGTACGGTAGGCCGGCTGCTCGACGCCGCAGAGGAGCTGATCTCCGAGAAGGGCATCGAGGACACCACCGTGGCGGACGTCGCCGCGCGTGCCGGCTGCTCGGTGGGCGCCTTCTATCACCACTTCAGGGACAAGGGCGCACTGCTTCGGGTGCTTCTCGATCGTCTCGGCCGGGAGTTTCGCGAGACCATGCGCGCGGCTGTCGATCCCGGTCGTTGGGAAGGCGCGATGATCGCCGAGATCCTGGAGGCCTACCTCCAGTTCGCGATCGAGATGGGCCGGGAGCGGGCGGGTCTGCAGAGAGCCAAGCTGGTGCTGGCCCTTCGCGATCCGGCCTTCGCCGAGAAATCCTTCGAGCTCCAGCGGGAGCTCGGCGCGCGCCTCCGCGAGCTGCTGCTGGCTCGAAAGGGCGAGGTCGGGCACCGCGACCCTTCCCTAGCCATCGACTTCGCCCTGGAGCAGCTTCGCTCCATGTTGATGATGAGACTGGACGGACCTCTGCTGCGAGCCGGTCTCGAATCCACCAGTGACGCGGACTTCGTTCGGGAAGCGATCGAGTCCGTTTGCGCCTACATGCAGATCCCTCCGCCTCCCACCGCGGATTACCTCCGGTGAGAGGCGCCGGATCCACGGACCAAGGGGCCGGAGCGACTGGCCAACGGTAATTCAGGGAGGTCTGGAATGAGCTTCTTCGAAACGCGTTTCACGAAACTCTTCGGGATCGAGTACCCGATCATCCAAGGTGGCATGGCCGCGGGGCTGGTCAGTACGGCGGAATTGACCGCTGCCGTGGCCAACGCGGGTGGCATCGGCTTCATGTGCGCGATCCAGTGGATCGACGACGTGGGCAAGCTCGAAGAGGAGATCGCAAAGGTCAAGGGGATGACGGACAAGCCGTTCGGGATCAACGTCACCCTGTTTCCACAGATCGGTGAGAAGTGGTTCGATGACGTCTTCAACCTGATCGAGAAGTATCAGGTTCCCGCGCTGGAGACCTCCGCCAGGAGCCCGCAACCCTGGATCGACCGCATCAAGGCGCTCGGCATTCCCTGGATGCACAAGGTGGCGAGGATCAGAGACGGCATCAAGGCGGCCGGGCTGGGAGCGGACGCGCTGACCATCATCGGCTCCGAGGAGGGCGGCCATCCCGGGGCGGAGAGGAATGCCACCAGCGTGGTGGGCCCTTTGCTGGTGGACGAGGTGGACGTCCCGGTGGCCATCGGTGGAGGCTTCTGTGACGGTCGGGGCCTGGCCGCCGTGCTAGCCATGGGCGGCGAGGCCGTCTACATGGGGACCCGCTTCTGTGCCTCCGAGGAGTGCATCATCCACCCGAAGGTCAAGCAGTTGATCGTCGACACGGCGTACAACGAGACCGACTACATCCTCATGTCGATCGGTGATCCGGTGCGCGCGATCCGGAACAAGAGAACCCAGGAGATTCTCCAGATCGAGCAGACCGAGGGCGCTGCGGGCATCCGGAAGTTCATGTCCGCGCATCGGGGCGAGGGTCAGGGGCTCGGCGGGCGGACTGCCATGAATACGGGGGACATCGAGGAGGGCGTCCTGCCCCTGGGCATGGTGAGCGGAAGAATCAAAGAGATCAAGCCAGTCAAGGAGATCGTGGACGACATCGTCGCGGAGGCGGATGAGGTCATCCGAAAGCTGGCCGACCGGAAAACCTGGAAAGCTTGAGATCAGGAAGGCACACCGATGAAGACAAGACTCACGGAAATGCTGGGGATCGAATACCCCGTCGTCTGCGGCGGCCTGATGCGGCTCGCCTATCCGCCGCTCTGCGCGGCGATCTCGAATGCCGGCGGTCTCGGCAACCTGACCTCCGCCATGTACGAGGACAAGGCGGCCTTGAAGGCGGCGATCCGGGAGGTGCGGGAGCTGACCGACAAGCCGTTCATCGTCAACGTGACGCTCCTCCCCAACATTTCGATCAAACCCGAGCAGTACCACGACTACTTCGAGGCCTGTGCGGAAGAGAAGGTGTCCGCGATGGAGATCGGCGGTGTTCCGCTGAGCCGCTACGAGGGCGGGACCTACCTGAAGCTGCTCAAGGACGCCGGCGTCAGGCTGTTTCACAAGGTGGGCTCGGTCCGGCACGGCAGGCACGTGGCGGCAAGCGGGTACGACGGAGTGATCGCCGCCGGAGTCGAGGAGGGCGGACACCCCTTGAACGAGAACGTGGCCAGCACCGTGCTGACGCCGCGGATGGTCGAGGAGGTGGACGTCCCGGTGATCACCGCGGGGGGCATGGTCAACGGGAGGAGCCTGGCCGCCGCTCTCTGTCTCGGGGCGGAAGGCATCCTGATGGGGACGCGGTTCATCAATACCGTCGAATGCCGCGTGCATCCGAAGGTTCACCAGGAACTGATCGACCGGCAGGAGAACGAGACCGTCCTCTACGGAAACACCATCGGGCTCCAGGGGAGGGCGCTGCTCAACGATTCCATGCGCAAGGTGGTGGAGGCCGAGGCCCGCGGCGGCGGACTGAACGAGATCCTGCCGCATATCTCCGGAGCGGCCTATGGCGACCACATCTGGCAGGAGGGGAAGCTGGACACCGGTCTGATTCCCGTGGGCCAGTCGATCGGATTGATCCACGACACCGTCTCCTGCAAGGAGCTGCTCGACCGGATGGTCAGAGAAGCGGAAGAGATCCTCTCACAGAACAAGGCGAGGTTCGAATAGCACCGCCTCGCGTTCTTCGGATAGCTGACGCGGAAGAAGCCAGTGATTCGTAACCCGATCGTGATCGTGGACGGCAGGCCGGTCGTGGTGGATGCGCTCTTCGTGGGATAGTACCCTGGCGAGACGCGGTTCATTTCCAAGGGAGCAGGAGAGAGATGTCGGACGCTAGCTATGACGCGGTGCTGATCGGCGGCGGCCACAACGGGCTCTGCGCGGCCGCCTATCTGGCCCGGGCGGGCCAGAAGGTGGGTGTGTTCGAGAGCCGTCACGAGGAGGCGGGAGCCGTCCACACCTCGGAGGCCACCGTGCCCGGCTTCTGGCACAACCTCCACGCGCAGTACATGGAATTCATCGACTACATGCCCTTCTACCACGACTTCGATCTCCCGAAGTTCGGGGCGCGCGTGATCAAGCCGGAGTGTCAGGTGGGGATGGCCTTCGCCGACGGGCGGCCGCCGCTGCTGATCTACCTACCGGAGCTGGAGGAGAAGACCCACGCCAGCATCGCGGTCCACTCGAAGCGCGACGCCGAACTCTTCAACGAGATGCGGCGCAAGGTGATGGCCGTGGACGAGCATCTGGCGGCCGTGATGTACACGCCGAGAGAGGTGGATGCCACCCGCGAAGCTCTCCTGAAGCTCTGGCTGGACCTGGGCTTCGAGCTCGGCGACATGCAGAAGACGGTGAAGCAGCTCATCGACGAGAGCTTCGAGAGCACCGAGCTGCGGGGAACCCTCTACCGGCAGGCCCTGGAGTGGGGCGTCGACCCGCACAAGGGCAACGGCGTCTCCTTCGTCTTCAGCTGTCTCTGGCTCTGCGGAATCCACTACATGTCCGTGGGCGGCACCCACATGCTGGGCCACGCCATGGCCAGCGCCGCGCTCAACGCGGGCGTGGATCTCCGCTACAACCACCGGGTCCGCCGCATCCTCATGCAGGGCGACCGGGCGTCCGGGATCGAGCTCACTGACGGACGGCAGATCGAGGCGAAGGTCGTGGTCTCGAACCTCGACGTGAGGACGACCTGCGTCGATCTGCTGGGTCCGGGCAATGCCACGCCGGAGATGCAGGAGTTCATCGAGAACTGGCGCTTCGGTCCCGAGCACTGCCTGGGGACGCCGTCTTTCGCGCTCCACGAGGCGCCCGACTACAAGTCGGCCCGGCACGATCCCGACATCAACCGCGCCTTCTACACCATCGTCGGCTACGAGAACGCGGAGGAGGTGTCCCGCTACATCCTCGACGCGATGGAGAATCGGCCACCGGAACTTCCCGCCGCCGGAATCTGGGTGAACACGCTCTGGGATCCGACCCAGGCACCGCCCGGCAAACACGCCATGAACGGCTGGTACTTCTTTCCCCAGGCGTCGGCTCTGACCCCCGCCGAGTGGGAGGAGGTGAAGCAGACCTACAACGCCCGCTTCCTGGCGCTGTGGGAGAAGTACGCGCCCAACATGACGCGCGACAACGTGATCGCCGACGCCCTCTATACGCCCTACGAGATCGAGCAGGAGATGGGCATGCCCGAAGGGGACTTCGGCCACGGGCGCCCCAAGTCGCCGGTCTACATGGACATGGACGCGGAGGGCGATCGGTCCGTCGGCATGACGCGCACTGGAACCGAGGGACTCTACCTGTGCGCGGGCAACGGCGTCAGCGCCGGCCCCGGCTACTCGGCCTTCAAGGCGATTGCGCTGGATTACGACCTCCCGAAGATCTGGGAACGGGACGACCGCATCTACTGAAGCTGACCGTCGAACGACCTCACTGGTCAGCTCTGGAGAACGGATCCGTTCGGAGCCACTCGATCGTCTCGCGCAGCGCGGTGGGGATGTCCCGCAGGCGGACACCGAGGCTGTCCCGCCGAGTGGTGTCGAAGCGCGTCGGGGCGACAGGCTGCTCCTCGATCGCCTTCGGAGCCTCGAAGCCGGGAACGATCTCCGCTAGCGCAGCGTAGATGTCCTTCCAGTGCCAGCTCTCGATCACGCCGAAGTAGCGCCCGCAGGCACCGGGTGTTTCGTACGCGGCGAGGAAGAGGCTGGCGAGGTCCCGGACATCGATCATTGACATCGAGTCGTTGGGAACGGACGGGTGCCACGTCTTCCCGTGTGCGAGGTCGATCCAGCGCTGCGTGACATGGGAGGGGATGATCCTCGGACCGAGGATCATGCTCGGCATCAGCACGCACATCCGCACGTGGTTCTCGCCGGCGAAGCGGAAGGCCGCCTTCTCCATCACCGTCTTCGCTGCAGAAGTGTACTTCTTGGCTCGGTACTGCTCGTACTCGTCGGACCAGTGGTCCACCTCGTTCTTGACCCGCGGGGCCGGCACCGGATTCGTGCTGCTCGTGCTGCTGCAGACAATCGCAGTCGTCGCTCCGTTGCCGTGTGCCGCGCACGCGCCAGCCGCGCTCGAGACAGGCCTTGACGATTGCGGAGCCCACGAGTCCGCTCGCACCCGCGACACAGACGGTTCGCGGCTCGACAGACGCCATGACGGTCCTCCCCGCTAGAGGTGAATGGGCTGCACTCAGACGATCCACCGCGATGCGCTGGGGTCTTGCTCGGCAATGGTCGCTATCCTAGACATCGCGTTGTCTCCCGCTTCTCTCACTTGCCTTTGTACACGGGATCTCGCTTCTGGATGCGGGCGGTGACGGCTTCGACGAAGTCCTCGCTGCCGATCGACTGGTTGAGCGCGATGTTCTCTTCATCGAGAGCCCGCTGTATCTCTCCGTCGAGCTGCCGATGCAGCGCGCGCTTCGTCAGTCGGACCGCCATCCCCGGACCCCCGGGCGGGATCAGCTTCAAGGCAGCCTCCCGGGCGTGGGTGAGCAGCCGGTCGTGGGAAACGACTTCGTTGATCAGACCGAGCTGGTAGGCCCGCGCAGCGGGGATGTCCTCACCGAAGTACATGAGCTGCTTGGTGCGTTGCATGCCGATCAGTCGGGGCAGGAAGAAGGTGCTCGCCAGCTCCGGGGCGATGCCCAGCCGGACGAAGGGCATTCTGGCCCATGCGTGCTCCGACATGTAGATGAGATCCGCGCAGCTCAGGATCATGGTGAAGGCGCCGCCGATCACCAGGCCGTTGACGGCGGCGATCACCGGCTTGTCCAGATACCAGAGCTTGATGACCAGCTTCTTCTGGGCGATGTCCGTGGGGTCGATCTGGTCCAGGAGCTCCGGAGGGAGGTCCTTGGTGGCACTGGGATCGAAGGCGGCGCCGCTGGAGAAGGCCTCCCGGGTGGGGTCGGGATTGTCGGGGTCCTTGGCGCCGGTCATGATCATGGCGTGAGTCGTCTCGTCCTTCTGGAAGATGTCGACGGCCCACCACAGCTCCAGGAAGCTGTAGGCGCTCAGCGCGTTCTTCCGCCGCGGGGTGTTCATGGTCACGGTGACGATGCCGGTCTCTTCGTCCTTGTCGTAGAGAACGTCCTTGAACTGCTCAGCCTTCATGGATCTGCCTTCCGATGCTTCACGGTGTTGCCTGCTCTGCGTCGCGCGAGCGAGCCCCCTAGGAGATGCTCTTGCCTCCATCCACGTCGAGGCAGACGCCGGTCAGGAACTCGGCCTCCTCCGACGCGAGGAAGAGCACCGCGTTGGCTACGTCGCGAGGCTCGGCCAGGCGGCCCAGGGGAACCCCTTCGGCGAGGCCCTTGCGGATCGCATCGGGGACGGAGTCCACGCCCAGCGCTCCCTTCAAGAAGCGCGTTTCGGAGGCGACGGGATTCACTGCGTTCACGCGGATCCGGTAGGGAGCGACCTCCATCGCCAGCCCCCTCGTCATCGTGACCACCGCCCCCTTGGTGGCGTTGTAGGCGGTGACGCCGGGGCGCGGCGACACCGCGCCGATGGAGGCGGTGTTGATGATCACCCCGCCGCCGCGCTCGCGCAGTGCGGGCACCCCGTACTTGGCACCCAGGTAGACGCCCTTGGTGTTGACCGCGAAGACCCGGTCGTAGTCCTCTTCCGGAAGCTCCCACATCGGCATCATGCGGTGGGAGAAGCCGGCGTTGTTGACGAGGATGTCGAGGCCCCCGTACTGATCGGCGGCCTTCTCGATCATCGCCTTCACCTGGTCGTCCTGGGAGACGTCGGTCGGCACGAAGACGCACGTGCCGCCGGCGTCGCCGATCGCCGTGGCGACCTCCTTGCCGAGGGCTTCGTCCACGTCGGCCAGCACCACGCTGGCGCCCTCTTCGGCGAAGGCCTTGGCGATGGCCTCGCCGAAGCCGGAGGCCGCGCCGGTCACGACGGCAATCTTGTTCTGGAATCGCATTTTGCACCTCAAAGCTTGATGGTCACGCACTTGACCTGGGTGTAGTGATGCAGGGCCTCGATGCCCTTCTCACGGCCGTAGCCGCTCTGCTTGTACCCTCCGAACGGAATCTCCACGGGTCCGGTCACCCACTCGTTCACGTAGATCTGGCCCGCCTCGAGGCGCGCAGCCACGCGGTGGGCGCGCGAGAGGTCGCGCGTCCAGAGACCGGCGGCGAGGCCGTAGCTGGTGTCGTTGGCGATCTCGATCGCCTCCTCCTCGTCGGCGAACGGGATCACCGAGACCACGGGCCCGAAGATCTCCTCCCGCGCGATGCGCATGTCGTTGTTCACCCCGGTGTAGATGGTCGGAGTCACGAACCATCCGCCCGCGAGCTCGGGATCCTCGGGGAGCCCGCCGCCGGCCGCGGCGGTGGCGCCCTCCTCGCGGGCGATCCCGTAGTAGTCCTGAACCTTCTGGTACTGCGCCTCGGTCGTCACCGGCCCGAGCACCTGCCCCGGCTTGACCGCTTGCACGGCCTCGGTGAGCGCAGTGACGAAGTCGTCGTGAATCTCCTTCTGGAGTAACAGCCGCGTTCCCGCCATGCAGACCTGGCCGGCGTTGGTGACGAAGGCGCGCATCGAGCCCGGCACCGCCTGGGACATGTCCGCGTCGGAAAAGACCAGGTTGGGAGACTTTCCGCCCAGCTCCAGCGTCAAGGGCAGAATGCGATCGGCGGCGATCTTCCCGATCTCGCGACCGGCGCGGACCGATCCGGTGAAGGCCACCTTGCGTACCTCCGGATGCTCGACCAGGGGCGCGCCCAGCTCCGGGCCGGTTCCCGTCACCACGTTCAGGACACCGGCGGGAAGGCCGCACTCCGTCGCGATTCGCGCCAGCTCGACGGTGCTGGTGGAGGTGAACTCGGAGGGCTTGCACACCACGGTGTTGCCCGCGGCCAGGGCCGGGGCGATGCCGCGCGCGGCCTGGTTGATGGGCGAGTTCCAGGGGGTGATCACGACCACCACGCCGAAGGGCTCGCGCCGCGTGTAGGAATGGTAGCCGGGGCCGAGGTCCAGGGTCTCGCCGCGCAGCGTGTTCACCAGGCCGCCGTAGAACTCGAAGTACTGGGTGGCGATCTCCACCTCGAAGGGCGCCTGGAAGGCGGGCTTCCCCGCTTCGAGCTGCTCGAGCTCCGCGAGATCCGAGCGCCGGTCCCGGAGGGCGCGGGCGATCTCCAGCAGGACCCGCCCGCGCTCGATGGGCTTGCGGTCGCGCCACTCGGCGAAGGCGGCTCGGGAGCTGGCCACCGCCGCCGCGGCGTCGTCGGCGTCACCCCGGGCGATCTCGGTGAGCTTCTCCCCGGTGGCCGGGTTCTTCGAGTCGAGGAAACGCCCTGCCACGGGGGGGACGGCCTCGCCGGCGATCCATTGCGGGTAACGGGACTCCATCACAGTCCTCCTCAAGGACCAATCTACAGGCGGCCGCCAGGCCTCGCGCGCTCCAGGACGGCCTCGCTCGTCGCCGCCTTCTCGATCATCGGGGCCTTCGATGCGGGAACCGCCAGCTCCGAGCGCCGAAGTCGCTGCGTCATGGCTGCTCCTCCGCCGCCGGGTGGATTCCCGCCTCAGCGAGGATCTCCTCGGTGTGCTCCCCGATGTTGGGAGGGCGGCGGTAGACGCGCGAGGGCGTGCCGGTGAGCTTGATGGGCGGGCCCGCGAGTGTGATGGGGCGGTTGTTACCGGGCTGCTCGATCTCGACCAGCATTTCCCGGATCTTGACGTGGGGATCGGCGAAGATGTCGGCGGCGGTGTTCACGGGACCCACGGGAACCCGGCGGGCGAGCGCGGCCACCACCTCCCGCGTGGTGGTCTCTCGGGTCCAGGCCAGGACCGCCTCGTTCACCAGCTCGCGGTGGGAGGCACGCACCAGCACGTTGACGGTTCGCTCGTCCAGGACGAGATCGGGGCGTCCCATCGCTTCGCAGAGCGCCTGCCACTGCTCGTCCTTGGGGGCGGCGATGGCGACGGCGCCGTCCGCGGTCTCGTAGACGTCGAAGGGAGAGAGGGCGGGGTGTCCGAAGCCCCTGGGGCGCTGAACCACCCCGTCGACCGAGAACTTGTAGACGATGCTCTCGCAGAGCAGGAGCACGCCGTCGTACATCGCCACGTCGAGGAACTGCCCCTCGCCGCTCCGCTGCGCCGCGTGCACCGCGGAGACCACGCCGAGCGCCGCCAGCGTGCCCGGGAAGAGGTCGCCGACGCTGGCGCCCGCCGGCATCCCACGGCTTCCGGAAGGTCCGGTGGCGGAGACCATTCCACCCATCGACTGCGCCACGATGTCGAAGGCGGGCAGGTCGGCGTAGGGACTCTCGCCGGTGCGCGGGTCGCCGAAGCCGCGGATCGCCGCGTAGACGATCCGTGGATTGCGGGCGCGCAGGGTCTCGTACCCGATCCCCAGGCGGTCGACGACACCGACCCGGGCATTCTCGACGACCGCGTCGACCGTCTCGGCCAGCCGGAGGAAGATCTCGCGGTCCGCCTCGGTCTTGAGGTTGAGCACGATGCTGCGTTTGTTGCGGTTGATGCTGGCGAAGTAGCCTCCGTACTGGCAGGTCTCCCGGTCGTCGGGATGGGGTCCCAGGTAGCGCGCCATGTCACCGAGCGGAGGCTCCACCTTGATCACGTCCGCGCCCAGGTCGGCGAGCAACATGGTGCAGAAGGGGCCGGCCAGGGCCTGGGTGAGGTCGAGAATACGCAGGTCGAAGAGCGGCCCGGTTCGCTCACTCGTCGGCACGGCTCACCTCCCCTCGCTTCGCCCAGTGGCTTCGGCGCTTGATCACCGCGTCGGGCATGGGTCGCCTCGATGTCTGGGGAGGTTCTAGCATAAACTTAAACTGATTGGCTGACCAATAAGTTTCTGATAGGCTTCGCGCATGGCTCGTGCAGCCAGAGCAGAAGCCGGTGGCGAACGGCGGCGCACCCAGGCGGAGCGAACCGCCACCGCGCACCGCCGGATGATCCGCGCGGCAATCCGGCTGATCGCTCGTCAGGGGTACACGCGAACCACGCTCGCCCAGGTCGGCAAGCAGGCTGGATACACCGGGGGGCTGGTGAGCCATCACTTCGGCTCCAAGGAGGGGCTGGCGCGCGCGCTGGTGGAGCGCGCAGCGGGCCGCTTCTACCAGGACCAGCTGCTCGCCGCCACGCGGGACAGGTCCGGCCTCGACGCGCTCTGCGCAGCGATGGATACCTACCTGGACGAGCTGCTGATTCGCCACGAGCACATGCGCGCTCTCTACGTGTTGATGGGCGAATCCCTGGGTCCGGTGGGCGAGATCAACGAGGTCTTCTCCGATCTCAACCGCGGCTTTCGCGCCAGCGCGGTCGCCTGGATCCGGGAGGGCCTGGAGGCCGGCGAGATTCGCGCCGAGCTCGATCCCGATGCGGAGGCGGCGGTCTTCGTGGGGATGCTGCGGGGTGTGGCCACGCAGTGGATGGCGGAGCCGCGCTGCTTCGATCTCGACGCGGTGCGCGAGAGCCTGAAGGATGCGCTGTGCCGACACCTGGCGGTAAGAGGGGAGGGCGGCGATGGCGACTAACGAGGGCGTGACCCGCGGACTGGTCGAGGCGGTGCGAGGGATCCGCTACGACGCGATCCCCGAGGAAGCCCGGCAGACCGCCCACCACTGCCTGCTCGACTTCCTCGGCGTGGCGCTGGCGGGCTCGAGAGAGCCTCTCACCGACATCCTGATCGCAGAGGTCGTGCGCGGCGAGGCGGTCGGTGAGGCGGGGATCATCGGGCGGCCGGAGCGCGCGACGCGTCTCACCGCGGCGCTGGTGAACGGCGCCGCCGGACACGCCCTCGACTTCGACGACACCCACACGACCATGATCGGCCACCCCTCCGGTCCCGTGCTCCCGGCGCTCCTCGCACTCGGCGAGAAGGAGGGAGCCGACGGCCGCGCGCTGCTCTCCGCACTGGTGGCGGGAGTGGAGCTCGAGTGCCGCGTCGGGGCGATGCTGGGCGGCATGCACTACGCGGCCGGCTTCCACACCACCGGCACCGTCGGCACTTTCGGCGCCGCTGCAGCGTGCTCCCATCTGCTGGGCCTCGATCCGGACCAATGGCTCCACGCGCTGGGTTTGGCCGGAACCCAGGCGGCCGGTCTCAAGTCTGCCTTCGGCAGCATGGCGAAGCCGCTCCACGCCGGCCGCGCCGCCTCGGCGGGACTCCTCTCCGCTCTGCTCGCACGGGGCGGCTTCACCGCTCAGCCGGCGATCCTCGAGGTGCCCCAGGGGTTCCTGGCCACTCACGCAGGGGGCGAGGCACCGGGCGAGGTGCTGGCGCGCTCTGCCGATCGCTTCCTGATCCGGGAGACGCTCTTCAAGTACCACGCGGCCTGCCACCTGACCCACGCCGCCATCGAGGCCGCCGGGCAGCTCCGCAAGCGGCACGGCCTCGATCCCGAGAAGATCGAAGCGGTCGAGGTGCGGGTGGCTCCCCCGCTGCTCGACGTCTGCAACATCGAGGAGCCGAAGACGGGCCTGGAGGGCAAGTTCAGCCTGCGCGCGACGACGGCACTGGCCCTGCTGGGCGAGGACACCAGCGATCTCTCCCTCTTCAGCGAGGCGAAGATGGCGGAGCCCCGCCTCGTCGCGCTGCGCGACCGCGTGCGCGTGATTCCCACCGAGGGGATCGGTCCAATGCAGGCGCGGGTCCGGACCCTGGCGGACGGCCAGCACGGCGAGGCCGAGACCGACATCAATGTGCCGGCGGCGGATCTGGGTGCGCAGGGAGATCGCCTGCGGCGCAAGTACCTCACCCTCGCCGAGCCCGTCCTCGGCGAGGGCCGCGCCGTGGAACTGGCCGACGCCGCATCGTCGGCAGCGCGAATCGACTCCGTCGCCGAGCTTCTGCGACTGGCGCGCCCGGACTGAGCGTGGCAGGAGCGGGAGGATCGGGCAGCTCCGACACCGGGAGGAGGAGAGCATGAGCAGCGATCGAAAGGTCCGCGTCCTGGTGGCCAAGCCGGGCCTGGACGGCCACGACCGCGGTGCGCGGGTGGTGGCCTACGGGCTCCGCGACGCCGGCTTCGAGGTCATCTACACCGGTCTGCGTCAATCCCCCGAGCAGATCGCGACGGCGGCGGTGCAAGAAGACGTCGACGTGATCGGCCTCTCGGTCCTGTCGGGGGCCCACCTGGCGCTGACCCGAAAGGTGATCGAGACGCTGGGGACGCTGGGAGGAGCAGACATCCCGATCCTGATCGGGGGCTTGATCCCCGAAGGCGACAAGCCGGCACTCCGGGAGATGGGCGTGGCTGAGGTGTTCACCGCGGGAACGCCGATCTCGTCGATCGCATCCTTCATCGAGTCGCGGATCTCGAACGCGTAGTGGACCGGGCCGGGAAATCCGCGCAGGAGACGAACATGAGCGAAGAAGAGATGGAGCGAATCGCCGAGGCCGAAGAGCGATGGCAGCGCGAGGTCCTGGAGCCCCGCGTGAAGCGCTTCAAGATCGAGAAGAGCCCGACGCGTTTCTACACGCCCACGGCGAGCCGCGACTTCGACTTCATGGAGAAGGTGGGCTTTCCCGGCCAGTATCCCTTCACCGCCGGGAACAACCCCTTCGACTTCTGGCGGGCGCATGCCGAGGCCGCAGCGAAGCTCGGAATGCGTCCGGATGCGCCGGGAGGCGGGGCAGGCGCCGGTCGCTACAGCGGCTACGGGACACCCGAGGACTACCGCGACTACCAGCTCCGCATGCAGTCGCTGGGCAGCCGCGGTGGGCCCAACGTCGCCTTCGACCTGGTGACCCAGTGCGGCTACGACTCGGACAGCCCCAACGCTCTCGGCGAGGTGGGGCGCGTCGGCGTGGCGCTGGACTCCTTCCGCGACTTCCAGATCATCTACGAGGCCTTCACCGGAGAGCGAGACATCGACAAGGTCGCCTCCAACTTCACCATCAACGCGCCGGCCGCGGTGATCATCGCCATGTACGCAGCACTCGCCGAGAAGCGGGGGATCCCGCTCGAGGTGCTGCGGGGCACCCCTCAGAACGACATCCTGAAGGAGTTCATCGCCCGCGGCACCTACATCTTCCCACCCGGGCCTTCGATGCGGCTGTTCCGCGACACGCTGGTGTTCTGCCGGAAGCACCTGCCCAAGCTCAACGTCACGAGCATCGGCGGCTACCACATCCGCGAGGCGGGGGCGACGCGCATCCAGGATCTCGCCTTCTCACTCGCCATCGGGTGCACCTACCTGCAGGCCGGCGTCGATGCGGGCCTCGACATCGACGACTTCGCCCCCATGGTCACCTTCAACGCCTTCGGCGGCAGCATGGAGCTCTACCACGAGGTGGCGTTCCAGCGCGCCGCGCGGCGGATGTGGGCGCGGCTGGTGAAGGAGCGCTTCGGTGCCACCAACCCCCGTGGCATGATGATCCGGCAGCCGATCGGGGCGCACATCGGATGCACCAGCACCACCCTGCAGCGTCCGCTCAACAACCTGGCGCGTGCCGTGGTCGGGGGCGTCGCCAGCGGCATGGTCGGGGCGCTCCCCGCCGTCTACCCGCCCTTCGACGAGCCGCTCGGTCTCGGCCATGGCCTGGAGGCGATCCAGCTCCAGGTGGATGCCACGCGGATCCTGATCTACGAGGCGGGGGTCGCCAACGTGAACGACCCGTGGGCCGGCTCCTACTTCATGGAGTCGCTGACCGACGAGACCGAGGCCGCCGCCCAGTGGGAGTTCGACAAGATCGACGGGATGGGCGGCGTGGTGGCCGCGATCGAGAGCGGCTACATGCAGCGCGCCATCGCCAAGAGCGCCTACGAGCGACAGAAGCGGATCGAGAGCCAGGAGGAGCTGATGGTGGGCGTCAACTGCTTCACCGGCGAGAAGGAGTTCGAGGTGAAGGTAGAGCGCGTCGAGGACGAGCTGTACGACCCCGGCCAGATGGCCACGGCGGAGGAGCGCCAGTGCGCGAAGCTCGCCGAGATCCGGCGGGAGCGCGACGGCAAGGCGGTCTCCCGCGCGCTCGGGGTTCTCGAGACGAGCGCCAGGGACGAGGGCGCGAACCTGATGTCCGACTTGATCGATTGCGTGAAAAGCGAAGCCACCATTCAGGAAATCTCCGACGTCCTGCGCGGCGTCTTCGGCGAGGCCGAGCCGGTGAAGCTCTAGGGGATCGATCGTGGAGAAGGCCTGGCAGGAGCTGATCGACGCCGTCTGCGGCGGGGAGGGCCGCGCGCTCGGCCGTATGATCACCCGGGTGGAGAACCGGGAGCCGGGATGGCAGGAGGCCATGAAGGCGCTCTACCCGCGCACCGGCGCGGCTCGGGTGGTCGGCATCACCGGACCTCCCGGGGCCGGGAAGAGCTCCCTCACCAACCGGGTCGCGGGGCTTCTCCTGGAGCAGGGCCAACGCGTGGGAGTCATCGCCGTCGATCCCACCAGTCCCTTCACGGGCGGCGCCCTGCTCGGCGACCGACTGCGCATGCGCGACGTGGCCACCGAGGAGGGGATCTTCATCCGATCCATGGCCACGCGCGGGACCCTGGGTGGGCTCTGTCAGGGCGCCCGCGACGTGGCGCGCATCCTCGACGCCGCGGGTCATCGGATCGTCCTGATCGAGACAGTGGGCGTCGGCCAGGACGAGATCGAGGTGGTGAAGGCGGCGGATCTCGTCGTCGTGGTCTGCGTACCCGGCCAGGGGGACGGAGTGCAGACGCTGAAGGCGGGGATCATGGAGATCGCCGATCTCTTCGTCGTCAACAAGGCCGATCGCGAGGGAGCCGACGAACTCGTCGCCGACATTCGCTCGATGCTCGCGCTCACGGGCGATCCGAAGGGCGAAGCGCCACCGGTGCTCGAGACCTGCGCCCTCACCGGCGACGGGGTGGATGCGCTGGTCGCGGCGCTGCTGGAGCGCGCCGGCCGGTTCGGCGCTTCGGGCGAGCGCACCGCGGCGCGGGTTCGCGAGGAGATCCTCACCCTGATCGAGCGCGAGCTGGCCCGCCTCGTCCGTCGACGCTTCGGAAGCGACGACCGCCTAGACGAGGCGGTCCGGTGCGTGCAGAGCGGCGAGGACGACCCCTACAGCGCCGCGGAGGCGCTTCTGGATGGTATTGAGCTCGAACCCTGGTGAAATTGAGACCTTAGTAAGACTGGAGCCGGTTCATGGATGAAGCCAAAGAGCTGTTGACCGAGAGACGGGGCCGCATCGGGGTCCTCATCCTCCACCGACCGGAGCGGCGCAACGCGCTCTCACCGCGACTGCTGATCGACGTGCACGAGCAGCTCGAAGCCTGGGCGAGAGACGACGAGCTCCGCGCCGTCGTGGTTCGTGGCTCCGGGGAGAAGGCCTTCTCCTCCGGCTACGACATTCTCGCCATCCCCACCGACGTGACCCCCGAGACGGCCAGCCGGCTCCGCGACCGCAATCCGTTGCAGCTCGCTCTCGAGAGCGTGAAGAACTATCCCTTTCCGACCATCGCCATGCTGAACGGTCACTGCTTCGGTGGCGCGGTCCACCTCGCCCTCTGCTGTGACCTCCGCGTCGGTGCGGACGACATCGCGGTCGGGATTCCTCCGGCGAAGCTCGGTGTCGTGTATCCCCACGAAGGCATCGCCCAGGTCGCCCAGGTGCTGGGGATGGCACGGGCTCGCGAGGTCTTCTTCACCGGCCGGAGCTACCGGGGAGAGGCGCTGCGGGCGACCGGTCTGATCGATCACCTGGTGCCCCGCAGCGAGCTGGAGGACGCGACATTCGGCCTCGCCGAGGAGATCGCCGGCAACGCGCCGCTCTCGCTCAAGGGCATGAAGCGCATCCTGAACCTGATCGAAGCCTCGGCACCGCTCGCCGACGACGCGCGCCGCGAAGCCGAGGCGCTCTTCGCGGCCTCCCTCCAGAGCGAGGACGCGAAGGAGGGCCAAAAGGCCTTCCTCGAGAAGCGCAAGCCCAGCTTCGAGGGCCGCTAGAAGCCTCACCCAAGAGGAGCGAGGAAGCTCTATCGTCTATATGATGAAGGTGCTTCTCAGTTCATCATGAATCCATACTGAAGGCGGTGATCGAATGTGTGGAATCGTCGGCTACGTGGGTCAGCAGAGAGACAGTGTTGAGACTCTCATAGACGGCCTGAAGCGTCTCGAGTACCGCGGATATGACTCAGCGGGAATTGCCGTCATCGAGACCGGTGGGATCAGATCTCTCAAGTCAACAGGCAAGGTGGCAGAACTGCAGCAGAAGATCCTTGCCGACTGGAGTCATCAGAACAAGCCCGATACATCAATCGGAATTGCACATACGAGATGGGCTACCCATGGGTCACCGACAAATGACAATGCTCATCCTCACATTGACGATACGGGCCGGTTTGCACTAGTCCACAATGGAATCATCGAGAATTACGCAGCTCTGAAGAAGCAGCTCGAGCTGAAGGGGCACGTCTTCAAATCCGAAACGGATTCTGAAGTCGTCGTTCACCTCATCGCCGAGCTGTTCGATGGGGATCTGCTGCAGGCTGTCGCCGCCTCACTCAAACAGCTCGAAGGTACATTGGGGATGACAGTGATGTCGCTCGACTCCCCCGACTCCCTTGTGGTTGCCAGAAGGGGAAGTCCCATAGTAATCGGTGTTGGCGATCAAGAGACGATAGTAGCAAGCGATGTATCAGCACTGGTCGCGTATACGCAGAGGGTGATCTACCTGGATGACGACGACCTGGCGCTGGTGAGCGCAGATGGAATTCAAATAAGGAATATCGACAACGTACCCGTATCGAGGGAAATAGCGAAGGTCGACTGGAGCTTGGAGGCAGCTGAAAAGGGCGGCTATGAACACTTCATGCTCAAGGAGATCTTTGAACAGCCTGAGGCGATATCGAACGCCATTCGCGGCCGCCTGGACCGAAAGATGGCAACGGGCAAGATGAATGGTCTCAACCTCAGTCCAAAGAATCTCGCGGAGATCAGCAGAGTCGTCATCGCAGCGTGCGGGACCAGCCTGCATGCGGGCATGGTGGGGGAGTACTATTTCGAAGATCTTGCATCGATACCTACCGACATAGAGCAGGCTGCCGAGTTCAGATACCGGAACCCCATCATTGAACCCAACTCGCTTCTTCTTGCGATCAGCCAGTCAGGTGAGACGGCCGATACATTGGCTGCTGTGAGAGAAGCCATCAACAAGGGTGCGACTGTTGCGAGCATCTGCAATGTGGTCGGATCAACGATCGCGCGGGAGACCGGAAGAGGTGCTTATCTTCACGCAGGGCCGGAAATAGGAGTTGCTTCAACCAAGGCATTTACCTCTCAGGTGGCCGTCCTTCTCATGATAGCCCTCAAGTTTGGCCGCAATAGACGGCTGGCTACCGAGGAAGGAACGAGGTTGATTGCTGAGATAGAGAGCCTCCCATCTCTCGTGGAAAAAGTGCTGATTGAGGCATCGACGATAAAGGACGTAGCGGAGAAATACGTTGACGCTGAAGACATGTTCTTCATCGGCAGAGGATATCTCTTTCCCGCAGCCCTCGAGGGTGCCCTGAAGATCAAGGAGATATCATACATCCATGCTGAGGGATATCATGCCGCTGAGCTGAAGCACGGGCCGATCGCGCTACTCGAGGACAGAGTCCCGGTCGTTGCGCTTGCCAATGATATCCCGGGCAAGGACAAGATCATCGGAAACATGCAGGAATGCAGAGCAAGAAGCTCGCCTGTGATCGCGACTGCAACAATCGGTGACGACTCGATAAGGGAGCACGCGAACGAGATCATCTGGCTCCCTGAATGTTCGAAGTATGTTGCACCCATAGTATCCGTCGTCGCCTTGCAGCTGTTTTCGTATTACTTCGCAAGACGTCGCGGTTGCTCTATCGACCAGCCCCGAAACCTCGCGAAGAGTGTCACGGTCGAATAGGAGACGGGGAGCGCTCACGTGAATATCCTGATTACGGGTGGGGCAGGATATATCGGTAGTCATACGTGCATTGAGCTCCTGGAAGCAGGTCATCATATCATTGTCGTGGATAACCTTTCGAACAGCAGTGTCGAAGCGCTGAACAGGGTCAGGAGAATCACAGCCAAGAGCTTTGAATTTCATGAAGTTGACATCTTGGACAAGGACGCTCTCGAGAGAATATTCAGCTCTCACGAAGTTGATGCGGTGATTCACTTTGCAGGACTGAAGTCCGTTGGTGAATCAGTGGGTGTACCGCTCCGGTACTATCACAACAATGTTTCCGGGACTTTGACTCTTTGCGACGTCATGGAAGAGAACGAGGTCAGAAACATTGTTTTCAGCTCATCTGCAACAGTCTATGGGGACCCTCATATCGTTCCAATAACGGAGGACTTTCCGCTCTCAGCCACGAATCCCTATGGCAGAACGAAGCTCATGATCGAGGAAATACTGAGGGACCTGCACACGAGCAATGGTGACTGGAACATCGTGTTGCTCAGGTACTTCAATCCCGTGGGAGCGCATTCCAGCGGGCTGATTGGTGAGGATCCGAACGGAATCCCAAACAATCTGCTCCCCTTTATTTCACAGGTTGCGGTTGGCAAGCTCGAGAAGCTCTTCGTATTCGGCAATGACTACCCCACCAGAGATGGCACCGGTGTCAGGGACTACATCCATGTCGGTGACCTTGCGGCGGGTCATCTGAAGGCGCTGGATAGGATCGCATCGAAGTCCGGCATATCTGTTTACAACCTGGGAACGGGCCGTGGGTACAGCGTCCTCGAGATGATCGATGCATTCAGCAAGGCTTCTGGAAGAGATGTTCCTTACCAGATAGTGGACCGTCGTCCCGGTGATATCGCATCCTGTTACGCAGATCCGGCAAAGGCTGAAAAAGAGCTTGGATGGAAAGCGGAAAGAGACATAGACCAGATGTGTTCAGATGCATGGCGGTGGCAGTCGGGCAATCCAAGCGGCTACGAGTAGGGCGTATCGGCCATGACTTGATCTGACGGTCACTCTGCCCGTCCCGCCTGCCGCCCGCTATCCTCGCCCGCCATGGCCACTGCGACCGAGACCCTCCGCGATCTCCAGCCGCTCCTCGACACCGTCGAGTCACTCGTCGCCCGGCATGCGCTCGGGCCTCCCGGCGCCTACTCCCGCTGGACGCTCCCGAATGAGTCGGGGCAGAGCGATCTCGGCATCAATCCCTACGGCTGCGCCGATGCCGTGAACCTTCTCTACACGCTGGGGAAGCTGCCGAGCCGCCCCGAGGAGCGAAGCGCCTGGGTCGATACACTCCAGGGACTCCAGGATCCGGAGGACGGGCTCTTCCACGAGGAGACCCATCATCCCATCCACACCACGGCCCACTGCGTGGCGGCGCTGGAGCTGCTCGACGCCCTTCCGCTCCATCCGCTCACCGGTCTGGCTGCGCTACGGGAGCCGGAGGCGATGGAGGCGTTCCTCGACGCCCTCGGCTGGTCGGGGAGCCCCTGGACCGCGGCGCACCGCGGCGCCGGGCTGTACGCGGCGCTGGTCCTGGTTGGCGACATCGACGCCGCCTGGGAGGAGCGCTACTTCGCCTGGCTCTGCGCCGAAGTGGACCCTCGAAGCGGGCTCTTGCGGCGGGAAAGCGTCCCCGAGATACCGAAGGGCGATCCACTGCTGTTTCCACACCTCGCCGGCACCTTCCATTACCTCTTCAACTTCGAGCACGCGGGGAAGGGGCTGCCCCACGCCGCGGCGCTGGTGGACACCTGCCTGCGGATCTTCGACGGCAATCTCTATCCCTTCTCCCGCTTCGTGAGCTTCGCGGAGATCGACTGGGTCTACTGCCTCACCCGCAGCCTGCGGCGCTCCGACCACCGCTCCGAAGACGCTGGCCGTGCCGTGGCGGCCTTCGCGGAGCACCACGTCGACTCCCTCGCTTCACTGGATCCCGAGACCGACGGGGGACTCGACGATCTCCACTCGCTCTTCGGGACCGTGTGCGCGCTGGCCGAGCTCCAGTCCGCGCTCGGCGACCGGCTCCCCAGCGATCCCCCGCTTCGCCTGGTGCTCGACCGCCGCCCCTTCATCTAGCCCCCCTCTCTCGGGGTAGACGGGCTGTGCGCTACTCTCGATCGTCGCGAGAGTTCACTGGTCCGGACTGAGGGGAAACATGCAGATCGACGGAGATCGCCTGTTGGCCGACCTCCGGGAGCTGGCGGGGTTCGGCAGGTGTGGCACCGGCGTGCACCGGCCCTTCCTCTCCCGGGAGGATCTCGAGGCACGCGACTGGCTGGTGCGGAGAATGGGCGAGGCCGGGCTCGACTCCCGCATCGACGGCATCGGCAACGTCTACGGTCAGAGCCCCGGCGTCCCGCGCGCGCTCCTGATCGGCTCCCACACCGACACGGTGCCGAAGGGCGGCTGGCTGGACGGCACACTGGGCGTGGTCTACGGACTCGAGATCGCGCGCGCACGGATCGAATCCGGAGAGCCGGGGCCATTGGGAATCGACGTGATTTCCTTCGCCGACGAAGAATCCGCCTATCTGGGGATGGCCGGGAGCCGCTCCTTTTGCGGACTGCTCAGCGAGGCGGAGATCGAGGCCGCCGGACACGAGGGGGGCAAGACCCTGCGCGAGGTGCTGGCCGACGCGGGCTACGCCGGGCGGGAGTTCGTCAGACTGGATCCGGAAAGGCACCTCGCCTACCTGGAGGCCCACATCGAGCAGGGGCCTCGTCTGGAGGCCGAGGGGAGGCGGATCGGTGTGGTCACCGGGATCGTCGGCATCCGCCGGATTCGCGTCACCTTTACCGGTGAGGCCAATCACGCGGGAACCACCCCGATGCACCTGCGGAGGGATGCCGGGGCGGCCCTGATGGCATTCTGTCACGAGCTCCGGGGGCGCCTCGAGGAGACGCGGAGTGCCGACGGAGTCTTCAACCTGGGTCAGGTGTCCCTTCATCCCGGCGTCGCCAACGTGGTGCCGGGCTCCGCCGAGGTGCTGATCGAGTACCGCGACCAGTCGGTGGAGGCGCTCGACCGGATGGATGCCGAGATCCAAACGGCGGTGGCAGCGGCCGACGGCCGCGACGGTGTGGCAGCCGCAGCAAGCCGGACGCTGGGCCTGACGCCGACGGGTGTGGACCCAGAGCTGGCCGGCCTGCTGGCGGCGGCGGCGCGCGGCTGCGGTGTGGAGCCTCTGCAGATGCCGAGCGGGGCCGGACACGACGCGATGGTGGTCGGCAGCCGGATTCCGGCGGCGATGCTCTTCGTGCCCAGCATCGGCGGTCGCAGTCACGACGTAGCGGAGGACACCGCGGAGGTGGACATCGTGCTCGGGGGACAGGTCATGGCGGAGGCCGCCCGGGCCTTCCTCGAGAGAGAGGCAGGGGAGGCGAGCGGCGCATGACGGCCTTCGATCTCAAGCTGGTGAACGGCCGGCTGGTCACCTCGGAGGGAATCCACGAAGTGGACGTCGGGATTCACGAGGGGGCGATCGCTGCCGTCGGCGCCTGGGGGGCCCTCGCCGACGCCGAGGAGGAGGTCGACCTCACCGGGCGCGTGATCCTGCCGGGCGGAATCGACACCCACGTCCACGGGGGTGATCCGGGAGCCTTCGACTTCGGCGAGGTCTCGATGGCCGCGGCGCTGGGCGGTGTCACCACCATCGTGGACATGCCGATCCAGATCCCGCTCACCACCGACGCGGCCAGCTTCGACGACAAGCTCGCCGTCATCGGGCCGAAGGCGCACGTCGACTTCGCCCTCTGGGCGACCCTCGCGCCCGACGGAGCCGGAGCGATCCCAGCGCTCAAGGAACGCGGCGCCGTCGGCATCAAGCTGGTCATGCAGCGCAGCGTCGAGGGAGTGATGCCGCTCCACCGCGACGGTGAGATCCTCGACGCATTTGCAGAGCTGCGGGCAACGGACCTGCCCGCGGCGATCCACGCCGAGAGCCAGGAGATGATCGCCCATCTCGAGGAGCGGCTGCAGCGGGAGGGACGGGACGACCCGCGGGCCTTCCTCGATTCCCACCCCCCGATCACCGAGCTCGAGGCGATCCACCGGGTCCTCTTTCTCGCGCGGCGCACGGGAGCGCGCATCCACATCGCCCACTGCAGCCTCGGCGAGGGGGTGGACATGGTGGATGAGGCGCGAAGGAGCGGTCAGGCGGTCACGCTGGAGACCTGTCCCCACTATCTGATGCTCGACAGCTCGATCTTCGATTCGCGGGGGGTCTTCGCGAAGCTCTCTCCGGCGCTCCGGGATCGGAGCGAGGTTGACGCCCTGTGGCGGCGGCTCCGCGACGGCAAGGTCGACAACCTCGCCTCGGACCACGTGCCGTACCCGCCCGTGTTCAAGGAGGCGGGCATCTGGGAGGCGGCGGCGGGAAGTCCGGGCATCCAGACCATGTTTCCGCTGATCCTGAGAGAGGCCGTCAGGAAGGGGCGGATTGCGCTTCCTCAGCTGGTGCGGGTGATGAGCGAGGGCCCGGCCCGGGTGGCGGGTCTCTACCCGAAGAAGGGGAGTGCGACCATCGGCGCAGACGCCGACTTCGCGGTCTTCGACCTGGATCGCGAGCGGACGGTGACCGTCGAGGACCAGGTCGGTGTCGAGTGGACGCTCTACGAGGGAATGCAGGCGGTGTATCCGGAGCACGTGTTCCTGCGCGGTCAGGGCATCGTGGTGGATGGAAAGGTGACCGGAAGGCGCGGCGACGGCGAGTTCTGCGTGCCCGTCGAACCAGGGAGAGTGACATGAAGCTCGAGTTCTTGATGAAGTATCGCGCGGACCTGAAGCCCCCGGCGGAGATCGGCGCGGGGCCCTTCGGGACCCGGTCGATCCACGACGTGATCGGCGGCACCGCCGAGGGGCCCAGGCTGCGGGGCAAGCTTCTCCAGAGCGGCGCCGACTGGCTGCTGGTGGATGCCGAAGGGACCGGATATCTGGACGTACGCGGTACCTTCGAGACCGACGACGGCGCCAGGATCTACGTCCACTACCACGGGGTGCTGGAGCTCAACGAGAAGATCCTCTCCGCCCTCGCCGGGGGCGAGGAGACCGATTTCGGAGACACCTACTTCATGACCTCGCCCCGCTTCGAGACCGGCGATCCCCGCTACCAGTGGCTGAATCGCATCGTCGCCGTCGCGGAGGGACGCGTCCTGCCGGGCGCCGTGGAGTACAAGGTCTATCAGCTCGTGAACGGGTAGCACCTGGGGTGCAAGCGCTGCGGGCATTCGGCGCCTTTGCGGTTCTGAGGCTGTACCCCTAGGCCGGACAGACGCGGTTCTTGCCTTCGCGTTTGGCACGGTAGAGCGCCCCGTCGGCGGCGTCGATCAGCGGCAGCACCTCCTGACCGTTCTCGGGGAGCGTTGCGACGCCGATGCTGATCGTCGGGGTGAGCGGGACGCCGTCCTTCACGAGCCGCGCGTTCGCGAAGGTCACGCAGATGTCTTCGGCGATCTCGACCGCCGCGTTCTTCTCGACGTCCGGCAGGAACGCCGTGAACTCATCGCCACCGAACCGGCTGGCGCGCGCCTCTTCCCCCAGCACCTGCTGGATGACCTTCCCCGCCTGCTGGATCGAGAAGGCACCGAACAGGTGGCCGTGCGTGTCGTTGATTTGCTTGACCCCGTCGAGATCCATCATCAGCAGCGACAGCGGTCGTCCGGCGCGGACCGCCTCCGTGATCGCGTACTCGAGGGCGTCGTCGAAGGTGCGCTTGGCCTGCAGGCCCGTGAGCGGGTCGGTGCCGATCAGGTGCGCGACCTCCGACGCGAACTGGAGGTCGAGGTCGTCGTAGAGCCGAAAGCGCAACACGGTATCGCCGATGAAGATCTTGTCGCCGTCGCGAAGCCGTTGCGGCTGCTCGACGAGGGTGCCCTCGATCTCGGTGCCGTTGGTGGAACCCAGATCCTCGATGTAGTAGCGCTCGACGCCGAGCTCGTAGATACGGCAGTGCTGTCGCGAGGCGGCGAAGTCGTCGATGACGAAGCCGCAGCCTTGCTCGCGACCGATCACCAGCTCCTCGGGAAGCACCTGGTGCTTGCCGAGATCCTGGCCCCGGCCCTGGATGACGGTGACGCAGCCGGTGCGCCCATCCGATGGCTGATCCCCGCCCGGCTCGCGCTCGATGAACCGCGTTCGGTCGGTGTCGGTCGTCTCGGAATCCCGCTTGTTCATCGCAGCAGCTTCATACCAGCGGGGGCTTTCGCGGCTGGCAGATCAGTAGGCGTTCTCGCGCACCTTTCGACCGAACGCGGTCAGCCACAGGATCTTGAGGTCGAGCCAGATACTCCAGCGGCGAAGGTACTCGAGATCGAATTCCACCCGATAGACCATCTTGCGCAGCGTATCGGTCTCTCCCCGCCAGCCATTCACCTGCGCCCAGCCGGTGATGCCGGGCTTGACCTTGTGACGGAGCATGTACTCGATGATCTTGACCTGGTAGAGGTGATTGTGAGCCAGGGCGTGGGGGCGCGGTCCGACCAGCGACATCTCTCCCTTCAGTACGTTGAATATCTGCGGCAGCTCGTCCAGCGACGAGCGCCGCAGGAATCCGCCAAAGGAGGTGATGCGAGGATCCCCGCGAGTCGCCTGCTTGACCGTGGCCCCGTCCTCCAGGGTCCGCATGGTTCGGAACTTCAGGACTCCAATGGGCACCGCACCTCTGCCGTACCGCTGCTGGCGAAAGAACACCGGACCCGGCGAGCTCAGCTTGACGCCGATCGCGATGAGGGCCATCGGGATTGCGGCCGCCAGCAGGAACGCCGTACCGAAGACGATGTCCTCGAGCCGCTTCAGCCAGCCGTTCACGCCGCCGGACTCCTCTGCCACCAGGTCCTGGTAGTCCTCGGGCATCATGCTGAGGGCCAGCGCCAGTCCGATCAGGTAGTTGTCCTCTTGCAGAGTCAAGGTGGCGTCGGCGTCGCAGACCAGGCGGGCGAGCTCCAGCAAGCGCCGCTTCTCTGTGCGCGAAGTCTGCGAGAAGCCCTTCGCGGCCTCCCGCAGATCGAATCGCTTGGGATCGAACGTCGCGAGCTGCTCCTCCAACGCATCCGGCAGACGATCGCGCTGGAGAAGCTGAAGCAAGAGCCCCCGGACGGTCTCCTGCTCCTCCCCGGAGTACTCGCCGTCCACGTGAGCCGCGCCGAGCATCAGATCCGCCAGGTGCTTGATGCTCCGCGTGTCCTCCTTGGCATCAGGCGCCGGCGGGTTTTCGCCTCGAGATCCCGCGATCCGAAACGGCGTCGAGTAGGTTCGGGTGGTTTCACGTGCCACGGATCCAGATTCTAACATCAGCAGGTCCTCGTTACGCACCGATCTCGCAGAGCGCCGCCGGATCCGGGTCCCGGCGAGCAGCGCACCGGGCACCGGCTCGGGCAGGGCGTCCAGCCGTCGGCACCCAAGTCCATATCTATTTGATATTGTTGGGTTTTGTCGCATTTCTCGGCTTCGGCCGAGGTCGCTCGTCCCCCGTCATCCAGGTCGGGTTTCGGGCGCGATTCGCGAGGAGGGAGGCTCTCGGGCTCGAGAAATCCGCTTCTGGCGGGCGCCCCCCCGTTCCGGTCCCTCTCAGATCGATATCCTACGCCCTTGTCCCAAGAGGAAGACCCGCCATGGCAGATGAGACTCCTCTCGACCGGTTCGAGCGGCGTGTCGGCCGCACGCACTTCCGCCAACGCTTCTACATGCAGGTCGACCACATCGCGAAGCTCTACGAGCGCCAACGCTCGCTCCAGTACTATCAGAACCGAGAGTTCCTGATCAACGCTCTCTCCTACGCGCTCAAGTTCTCGGGTCTGTACCGCCTCGGCTACCGCAACTCGAGGAACATCCGCGTCGTCCGGAATACCTTCGCCGTTCGAGGACTTCCGGCCTCTTTCGACGGGTACCGGATTCTGCATCTCAGCGATCTCCACGTGGATGTCGACGGCCGGTTTCCTCGGCAACTGGCCGAACGCCTTCGAGGGCTGGACTACGAGCTGTGCGTGATCACCGGCGATTTCAGATTCAGCACGCATGGCAACCATGCGGGAATGATCGAGGGAATGCGCGAAGTGGTCCCCCACATCAAGACGGACATCTATGCGGTCCTGGGTAACCATGACTTCCTCGAATTCGTCACCCCGCTCGAGAAAATGGGCGTGCGTTTCCTGCTCAACGAATGCGTCGACATCGAGCGAGGCGAAGAAAGCATCTCCCTGGCCGGAATCGACGACGCCTATTTCTATGAAACGGACAACCTGCCTCGAGCGCTGGACGATGTGCCGGTTGGCTCCGTGTCCATCCTCCTGTCACATTCTCCTGAGACCTATCGCCTGGCGGCGGCCAGCGGTTGCGACGTCATGCTGGCCGGACATACCCACGGCGGACAGATCTGTCTTCCCGGCGGCATCGCCGTGGTCGCATATGCAAGCTGTCCCAGGAAGATGATCCGAGGTCCCTGGAGCCACGATCGCCTCCAGGGGTACACGTCGGCCGGCGCGGGATCCTGCGTGTTGCCGGTTCGGTTCTTCTGCCCTCCAGAGGTGACCATCCACACCCTCCGATGTCCTGCTTCGTGACCAGGCTCGCGCTGCGCGATGCCGGCCCACGACTGGCGTATCGAGGAGTGCGCTGACGCAGCGTCTTGCCGCCCGCGCGGTCAACAGCCCAAGATGGTTCACTCCCGCCAGCGCGTAGTTGCGCTGTCGGGGTGCCGGGGCGAGACGCGCGCAGGCCTCGGGGACCACCAGGTCCGAGCGCCCGGCGACCGAGATCAGCTCCGAGTCAAAGGGCACGTCGTGCGCATGCAGCTCGTCCAGAAACCGGGAGCCCGGACGCATCTGGGGAACCGCCTTGCACACGCTGCCCAGCATCAGCGTGCCCAGCCGAGCCAGCGGTGTGCCGCGGTGGGGCGTGCCCAGTGTCACGACTCGCCGCAGCCTCGGCCCGCACGGGAGCCGCTTGAGCAGATAGCTCGCGACCAGTCCGCCCATGGAGTAGCCGACGAGGTCGGCGAACTCGAAGTCCGGGTCCTGGCAGAGCTCGTCGATGCGCTCCGCAGCAGAGTGAGCGCAGGTGGAGAGATCCTGGAAGCCGGGGCTGATCCTGATCTGGATCACCTCACGCCGGTGACGCTTTTCGAGAAAGCGGCCGAGCGGGGTCATCACGCGCGGCGAGGAGCCGAACCCGTGGATGACGAGGATCGGACGTCTTCCTCCGGGGCTCCGGGTGAGAGGGCTCGTGTAGCAGGCTACCGCCGCACTCATCGCTCTACCTCCTCCCCTCCTTTGCTTCCCCTCTCCTCCGCATTCGGCACACGGATCTCGACTCCCGGGAGATAGGGCAATCCCGATGGGAGCCGAGCTCTGATGCCGCCTGGTGTCTCATGCCGCCCGGCAGTTTGACAGTGGCGAGGGCTTGCTCGCAGTGAATCCCTTCACAGGTGGTGCGGATGCCCGAGCGCAGGCCCCGCTCCGTCGAGATGGGGCGCTAGGGACACGCTGCGGTGGCCGTTCCCGCCGTGATGACGCATGGCGTCACCCACCAGGGGAGCCCCGCTCCCACCACTTACCCGCTAGCATAGATGGCCCGATGGCGAAGAACACGACCAGCACCGCATCCCGGCCCATCCACAGCGCTGCGCGGGCGCGCATCGCGCCTCCCGAGCACGTGTACCCCGTCGACGAGTGGAACATCGTCGAGAAGTGGCCCTATCCGCGCTTCCTGGCCCAGACGGAGACGATCTTTTCCGTCAGCAACGGCTACCTGGGAATGCGGGGCGACCACGAGGAGGGCGGGCCGGCCATCCACGGAGGCGCCTTCGTCAATGGCTTCTACGAGTCCTGGCCCATCGTCTACGGAGAGGCGGCCTACGGCTTCGCAGAGACGGGACAGACGATCGTCAACGTGACGGACGGCAAGATCATCCGGCTCTACGTCGACGACGAGCCCTTCGAGCTGCTGCGGGCGAACATCGTGGAGTTCTCGCGCGTCCTCAACATGCGAGAGGGAACCCTGGACCGCGAGATCCTCTGGGAGACACCGGCGGGCAAGAGGATCTCCATCAAGTCCCGCCGCTTTGTCTCCCTCGTCCACAGGCACCTCGCGCTGGTGGACTACGAGGTGCGGGTCCTCAATGCCGACGCGCACCTCGTGCTCGCCTCGGAGCTCGCGAACCGGACCGTGGAAGGCCCCGACGAGAAGGATCCGCGGCGAGCCGCTGGCTTCGACGGTCGGGTGCTCGAGCGCGTGTCGACTCTCGGCGAGGGGCTGCGCCTGGTCTTCGGCCATCGCACCCGGACCAGCGGGCTGCGGATGAGCTGCGGCATGGACCACCAGGTCGAGACGCCCGGCGACTACACCAGCACCACCGAGACCTCCGCGAACGGAGGCCGCATCGTCTTCTCCGTGGTGGTGCAGCCGGGAGAGAGCTTCCGGCTGACCAAGTTCCTCGCCTACCACTCGTCGAGCGGCGCCCCGATGGAGGAGCTCTGCGCGAGGGCGGAGCGGACGCTGAACCGCAACCTCGGCATCGGTCGGGAGGAGCTCTTCTCCGAGCACGCGGAGCGCGTCGAAGACTTCTGGCGGCGGAGCGACGTCCAGATCGAAGGCGATCCCGGGGTTCAGCAGGCAGTCCGCTTCAACCTGTTCCAGCTCCTGCAGGCTACCGCGAGAGTCGAGGGCTACGGCGTACCCGCCAAGGGCCTCACGGGCCAGGGATACGAGGGGCACTACTTCTGGGACGCCGAGATCTACGTTCTCCCCTTTCTGATCTATACGGCGCCCCGAATCGCACGCAGCCTGCTCCGCTTCCGCTATGGAATGCTCGACAAGGCCCGGGCGCGCGCGAAGGAGCTCGGGCATCGCGGCGCGCTCTTCCCCTGGCGGACCATCAACGGCGACGAAGCCTCGGCCTACTACGCGGCGGGCACGGCGCAATACCACATCGATGCAGACATTGCCTACGCCCTCAAGAAGTACGTGGACGTCACGGATGATCTGGGCCTCCTCTACGACGGTGGAGCCGAGATCATGGTGGAGACCGCACGCCTGTGGGCCGATCTGGGCTGCCACTCCGAGGATCTCGATGGAGCCTTCGCGATTCATGGGGTCACGGGGCCCGATGAATACACCGCCATCGTCAACAACAACCGCTACACGAACATGATGGCGCGGGAGAACCTGCGCGCGGCGGTCTGGGCGGTGGAGTTCGTGAAGACCGTGCAGCCCGAGATCTTCGCGCGTCTCGTCGATGACACCGGCCTCGACCTCTCGGAGCTCGAGGCGTGGACGCGCGCGGCCGAGCGGATGTACCTGCCCGTCGACGAGAAGACGGGCATCCATCCCCAGGACGACACCTTCCTCGCGAAGGAGGTCTGGCCCTTCCACGAGACGACTCCTGAGCAGCACCCTCTGCTCCTCCACTTCCACCCGCTGGTGCTCTACCGCCACCAGGTGCTCAAGCAGGCGGATGTCGTGATGGCGATGTTCCTGCTGGGGCAGGACTTCTCGCTCGAGGAGAAGAAGCGCAACTTCGACTACTACGATCCCCTGACCACGCGGGATTCCTCGCTCTCGAGCTGTATCCAGAGCATCGTGGCGATGGAGGTCGGCTACGAAGACGCGGCGCTCGACTACTTCCTCGACGCGGCCCTGGTGGATCTCGCCGACCTGGGGGGCAACGTGATCGACGGCGTCCACGTGGCCTCCGCGGGCGGCGTGTGGATGGCGCTCGTCTACGGCTTCGGTGGGCTGCGCGAGCAGGGGGCCCGCACCGCTCTGTCACCGCGTCTGGCGCCCGGGTGGACGCGGCTGCGCTTTCCGATCGCGGTTCACGGTCAGACCCTCGAGGTGGACGTGCGACAGGAAACGGTGACCTACACCTTGCAGGAGGGGGAGAGCCTCACGATTCGCCACGACGGCGAGGACCTGAAGCTCGAGCGCGGGCGCCCGGTGCAGTGCCCCATCGCACCGCCTCCGGGTGACGCCGCGCAATCGGCCCCGTAGTCCGCGCACCCCCGGCGCGAGTGCTCTATGATGCGCGGGATGAAGAGAAGACGGCTCTACGGACTTCTGGGGGTATTCCTTCTCGCGGCCTGCAGCGGCGGAGATCGGACCGCGGGAGAGATCAAGGGAAAGGGCCGCTCCGAGGCGGCCGTGGCTGTGACGACCGAGCGGCAGGTCGCCGCGAGAGACGCCATCGCGGCTCGCGCCGGGGTCGAAGGCGGCTCCAAGTCGATTCTCTTCGGCGATCTTCACGTCCACAGCACCTACTCCTTCGACGCCTTCCTCTACTCCCTTCCGATCTTGGGAGGAGAGGGCGCTCATCCTCCCGCCGACGCCTGCGACTTCGGACGCTACTGCGCGGCGCTGGACTTCTACGCACTGACGGACCACGCGGAGAATCTGACGCCGGCCCACTGGCTGGCAGTGAAGGAGAGCGTGCGGCAGTGCAATGCGCGCGCGGGCGAGAGCTCCGACCCGGATCTGGTAGCGCTCACCGGTTTCGAGTGGACGCAGGTGGGGCTCTCCCCGGAGACCCACTTCGGACACAAGAACGTGATCTTCCCGGGTACCGGCGAGGACAAGCTACCGGCGCGGCCGATTGGCTCCGTCGAAGGCGAGGGAGGGCTGGTCTCGGGCTTCGACGTCGTCGGGCCGGGCCGCTGGATCGACCCGATGGGATGGAGGGAGTACGCGGACTTCCTGTGGCTGCTGGACGCGTACGCGGAGACGCCGCTCTGTCCCAAGGGCGTGGACACGCGCTCGCTGCCGTCGGACTGCCGTGAGAGCGCCACGACGCCCGATCTGCTCTTCGAGAAGCTCCAGCAGTGGGGCTACGACGCGCTGGTGATTCCCCATGGGACCGCCTGGGGCATCTACACGCCCCCCGGCGTCTCGATGGACAAGCAGCTGAATCGCGCCATGCACGATCCCCGGCGCCAGACGCTGATCGAGGTCATGTCGGGTCACGGCAACTCCGAGGAGTACCGCTCCTGGCGGGAGTTCGAGGTCGGCGCGAATGGCGAGAAGCTGTGTCCGTCACCGACACCCGAGTATCTCCCCTGCTGCTGGCGGGCCGGAGAGATCATGCGGGAGCGATGTGGCGATCTCCCCGAGTCGGAGTGCGACGCGCGAGTGGAAGAGGCGAAGCGGCTGGCGCTGGAGGCCAATGTGACGCCGCACCTGGTGTTCTCGGACACCAGCGCCGAGGACTGGCTCGACTGCGGTCAGTGTCGGGACTGCTTCGCTCCGGCCTTTGGGCTGCGCCCACGCGAGTCGGTCCAGTATGCCATGGCCCTCTCGAACCTCGAGGAGAGGGATGCGGACGGGGAGCCCCTCCGATTCCGCTACGGCTTCATCGCCTCCAGCGACAACCACAAGGCCCGTCCCGGGACCGGCTACAAGCAGTACCAGCGGCGGCTCATGACCGAGGTCACCGGAGTGCGCTCGGAGTTCTACGCGGGGCTCGCAAAGCTGGGAGCGGAGGCCGATCCCCAGGTGCCGCAGAAGGTCGAGGTCAAGGGCGGGCTCATGCAGCGGGACACCGAGCGGATCGCGAGCTACTTCTACACGGGCGGGCTGGTGGCGGTCCACAGTGAGGGGCGCAGCCGTGAGGCGCTCTGGGACGCGCTCCAGCGCCGCGAGGTCTACGGGACCAGCGGGCCGCGCATCCTCCTCTGGTTCGACCTCCTGAACGGGGAAGGCGGGCCGGCGCCGATGGGAAGCCAGGTGCGCTTCGAGGGCGTCCCGCGCTTCCAGGTGCGGGCGGTCGGCTCCCTGAAGCAGCTCCCCGGGTGTCCGCAGGAGAGCATCGAGGCGCTCTCACCCCAGCGCCTGGAGCGCCTCTGCCGCGGCGAGTGCTACCACCCCGCCGACGAGCGGCTCTCGATCGCAGCCATCGAGATCGTGCGGATCCGGCCCCAGGTGCGCTCGGGCGAGAGCGTGGACCAGCTCATCGAGGACCCCTGGAAGCGCTTCTCCTGCGAGCCGGACCCGGCGGGCTGCAGCGTCGTCTTCGACGATCCCGAGTATCCGGCGTCCGGGCGCGACGTGCTCTACTACGCCCGCGCCATCGAGGAGGAGACGCCGGCCATCAACGGGGCCAACCTCCGCACCGAGTTCGACGCCGAGGGCAACGCCGTCCGCATCGAGCCCTGCTACGGCGACTACCGCACTCCCTTCGACGAAGACTGCCTGGCCCCCGTCTCCCAGCGCGCCTGGTCGTCGCCCATCTTCCTCGATCGGCCGCGCGGCCAGACGCCGGGCGCCGAGTGAGGGAGAGGGGCCCTGGCGACCCGGAGCGTCGCCCGCCCTCGGCTGCTGACACCCGCCCTTCGGATGGCGTACGGTGAGGGTCCGAGGCGCGTCGCCCCGGCTGGAGAGGGACGAATGAAAATGCGCAGGAGCTCCTTCGCAGAGCGGGGGCTACGGGTCCGGATCTCGAGACTCGCGCGGTGGGCGCTGGTCCTGCCGCTCTGGCTCGGTTTGGGATTTGCTCCGGAGGGATTCGCCCAGTCGGCCCGGGATTTCGGAGGCTACCCCGGCTACGCCGGACCTCTCTACGAGGGCTACACGACCGAGTCGCTCTACGTGAGCGCCGAGGACGGCACCAGGCTGGCCATCGACGTCCATCTCCCCGAGGGCCTTCCCGAGGATGCGAGGGTCCCGGCGGTCGTGAAAACGACGCGGTACTGGAGATCGATGTCGCTCCGCTGGCCGGCGCGCCTCTTCGAGCGCGACGAGTTCGTGGAGTTCTTCACCAGCAACGGCTACGCCGTCGTCAAGCTGGACGTGCGCGGAACCGGCGCCTCCTTCGGCTCCTGGCCGATCTCCTACACGCCACAGGAGGCGCAGGACACCGGCCGCGACGTGGTGCAGTGGATCGTGGAGCAGCCCTGGTCGAACGGAAAGGTCGGCGCGCAGGGCATCTCCTACCCCGGTAACGGCGCTGCCATGCTCCCCCTCCCCAATCACCCGGCGGTGAAGGCCGTGGTGCCCCGCTTCATCGAGTTCGACGAGTTCGTCGATCTGCCCTTTCCCGGTGGCATCGTCAACAGCGGCTTCCTCTCACTCTGGAACGAGAGCAACTGGGCGCTCGACACCAACGACACGCGGACGCTCCTGGCGATGGAAGGAGGCAGTCTCTTCGAGCGGCTGATGCTGCGCGGTGTCAAGCCGGTGGATGCGGACCGCGACGGCGCGATGCTGCGCGCCGCCATCGAGGAGCACGCCGCGAACGGCCACCTGTTGACCCTGGCTCACAGCGTCACCTATCGCGACGACATCCCCGAAGGCTTCGACTTCGACATCGACTGGATCAGCCTGCACAGCTACCGGGAAGCTGCAGAGCGCTCGGGCGCGGCCTACTACCTGTGGGGGAGCTGGAGCGATGCGGGCACCGCCAATGCGGTCCTGCGTCACTTCTTCACCTACCGCAATCCCCAGCGCGCGGTGATCGGGGCCTGGAGCCACGGCGCTCGCCGCGACACCGACTCCTTCAAGCCCGAGGATTCACCGCTCAGGCCGAGCAAGCGCGATCAGATGCTCGACTGCCTGCGCTTCCTGGATTACCACCTGAAGGGCGTCGACAACGGCGTGATGTCCGAGAAGCTGCTCCACTACTACACCATGGGCGAGGGCAGCTGGAAGACCACGGCGGTCTGGCCGCCCGAGGGAACCGCCATGCGGCGCTACTACCTGGCCGCTGATCGCGGGCTCTCGGAAGCCTCGCCCCAGGGAGCGGCGGGTTCGGACGCATACGCGGTGGATTGGAGAGCGACCAGCGGGACGCGCAATCGCTGGTTCACCCAGCTCGGCGGCGCCGACGTGGTGTACGAGCCCCGCGAACGGCAGGTCGCAGAGCTGCTCAGCTACCGGAGCGAGCCCCTCAGAGAGGACATGGAGATCACCGGCCACGTCGTCGTCACGCTGCTGCTCCGGTCGACCCACGAGGACGGCGCCTTCTTCGTCTACCTGGAGGGCGAGGCGCCCGACGGTCGCATCGTCTACCTGACCGACGGCCAGCTGCGAGCGCTGCACCGCAAGGTCAGCGAGAAGGAGCCGCCCTACCGCGTCTGGGAGCCGTATCACAGCTTCGAGCGCGCCGACGGCGCACCGCTGGTACCGGGGGAGCTCGCGGAGCTCCGCTTCGGCCTGCAGCCTACCTCGGCGCTTCTCCCCAAGGGCTGGCGGCTGCGGGTCTCCATCGCCGGCCACGATGCGGACACCTTCGATCGCATTCCGGCCGAGGGGAATCCGGTCATCACCGTGGAACGCAACCGTCTCCACCCCTCCTATCTGGACCTGCCGGTCGTCGGATGGGGGGGAGACTGAACGCAACCAGAGAGCCGATCGCATGAACGAAGAGAATCCCTACGAGAAGAAGCCCTGGCTCAGGTTCTACGACGAGCACGTTCCGGAGCATCTGGACTATCGGGACAGCAGCTTCGCCCAGATCTTCGGCGAGGCGGTGGAGAAGTGTGCCGGTCAGGTGGCTCTGGACTACATGGGGACGGCGATCCGGTTCGAGGAGCTCGACGTCCTGTCCAACAAGTTTGCCCACTTCCTCCGGAAGAGCGGTCTCGCGCTCGGAGACGTCGTCGGGGTCAACCTCCCCAACATCCCCGCGTTCTACATCGCCATCCTCGGGATCCAGAAGGCCGGCTGCGTGCTCTCGGGAGTGAGCCCCCTGCTCTCGTCCGAAGAGCTTCAGTATCAGCTCAACGACTCCGGGGCGAAGGTCCTGGTGACGCTGGATGCGCTCTTCGGGAACGTGCAGCAGGTGGCGGAGAAGACCGGGGTGCAGGCCATCGCGGTGGCAGAGACCGGCGACTTCTTCTCTCCCGCAAAGCGGCTTCTGGGAAAGCTCCTGAAGAAGATCCCCACCGGCAAGGTGAATCCGATTCCCGGAATCGAGCTCGTGAAGTTTCGCGACCTGCTCGCCGAGATGCCCGGAGACCGGGTGGAGGAGAAGGTGCCCCTCGACGCTGCGATCATGATGCAGTACACGGGCGGCACCACGGGCCCGCCGAAGGGCGCGGTGCTCTCCCACCGGAATTTCGTTCGTCACTTCAATCAGATCCGGGTCTGGCTGGACGCCGAGATCGGTGAGGGCACCGTCGTCTCCGCCTTTCCCATGTTCCACCACGCGGGTCTCTTCCTGGCCAAGGTCTGCATGCTCGGGGGGCTCAAGCAGGTGGCGATTCCCGACCCGAGGAATCTCGATTTCCTGATCTCGGCGATCCGGAAGCACGAGCCCATGGGAGTCGCCAACGTCCCCACCATCTTCCTCGAGCTGCTCAAGCGGCCGGCGTTTCGAGAGCTCGACTTCTCGGGCGTCGAGTGGTTCCTGAGTGGAGCGATGCCGTTTCCCGTCGAGTACCTCCGGGAGTTCGATCGGGTGGTAGGCGAGGGGAAGCTGCTCGAGGTCTTCGGCATGACCGAGACCAACCCCGTCACCACCAGCCAGCCTCGCTACGGACTCAAGAAGCCCGGCTCCGTAGGAATCCCCTATCCGGATACCGAGGTGAAGCTCGTGGATCCGGAGACGGGACGGATCGTCCCCGTGGGCGAGGCCGGGGAGTTCGTGGCGAAGGGCCCCCAGGTGTTCACCGCGGGCTACCACAACAGGCCCGAGGAGACGGCGCACACGCTCCGGGACGGGTGGATCTACACCGGTGACATCTGCAAGATGGACGAAGACGGCTACTTCTACGTCGTGGACCGGCTGAAGGACATGGTCATCGTTTCGGGCTACAAGGTGTTCACCCGGACGGTGGACGAGGTGCTGATGGAGCATCCGGACATCGACGTGGCCGCGACCATCGGCCTGCCCGACCCCAAGCGGCCGGGCTCCGAGATCGTGGCCGCTGCCATCGTGCTCCGGCCCGGAACCGAGAAGAGCGAGGAGACCCTGGAGGAGATCACGGCGTACATGCGGGAGAAGGTGGCGCCTTACAAGGTGCCGAAGCGGATCGACTTCTTGGACGCGCTTCCGACCAGCGCAGTCGGCAAGGTCCTGAAGCGGGAGCTCCGCACGGTGATGACGGAGGCCCGGTCATGACGAAGCGAGTGATCACGGCGCCGGCCGAGCGCCTGCAGTTCGCCAGCGACAACGCGTCGGGCATCTGTCCCGAGGCGTGGTCCGCAATCGAGAGGGCGAACAGCGGTCCCGCGCCCGCCTACGGCGAGGACGAATGGACAGAGCGCGCGTGCGACCTCATGCGCGAGCTCTTCGAGATCGACTGCGAGGTCTTCTTCGTCTACAACGGGACGGCCGCCAACTCGATCAGTCTGGCGGCGATGTGCGAGTCCTACCACAGCATCATCTGCTACCAGGGTGCCCACCTGGAGACCGACGAGTGCGGCGGCCCGGAGTTCTTCTCCAACGGCACCAAGGTGCTGCTGGTGGGTGGCGAAGAGGGCAAGATCGATCTCCAGGGCGTGCGCCACACGGTCGAGCGCCGGACGGACATCCACTACCCGAAGCCGCGGGTCCTCAGCATCACGCAGGCGACCGAGATGGGCACCGTCTACAGCCCCGCGGAGCTGGACGCCGTCAGCGAGACCGCGCGTCAGCTCGGGCTCCGCCTCCACATGGACGGGGCGCGCTTCGCGAACGCGGTCGCCGCTCTCGACATTTCTCCAAAGGAGATCACCTGGAAGGTCGGTGTCCAGGTACTGTGCTTCGGCGGCACCAAGAACGGGATGCCCGTGGGCGATGCGATCGTCTTCTTCGACCGGGAGCTCGCCGAGGACTTCGCCTACCGCTGCAAGCAGGCGGGTCAGCTCCACTCCAAGATGCGCTTCATCGCGGCACCGTGGGTCGGCCTGCTGGAGAGTGGTGCCTGGCTCGCGCACGCGCGGCACGCCAACGCCTGCGCGAAGCGGATCGAGTCGGGTTTGCGCGAGGTGGAGGGCGTGGAGATCATCGCTCCGATCGAGGCGAACGCGGTCTTCGCGCAGCTCCCGAGTGCGATGCTGGAGGGGCTTCGCGAGCGGGGCTGGCACTTCTATACCTTCATCGGCGAGGGTGGAGCGCGCTTCATGTGCTCCTGGGAAACCGCCGAGGAGGATGTCGCCGCGCTACTCTCGGATGTGCAAGAGCTGGCAGCGGCGGGGAGATAGGATCCATAGGCGCCCGAGAGGGAGGAAACTCATGGCGTACGAGTTCCTGGAATTGAGCGAAGCGCAGAATGCGGTCGTCCGGCTGACGCTGCGGCGGGAGAGCAAGAAGAACGCGCTCTGCATGGCGATGCGCGACGAGCTGGAGGATGCCTTTGCCCAGATCGTTGCAGACGAGGCGGTGAATGCCGTCGTGCTGGCAGGGAGCGACGGCATCTTCTGCGCCGGCTTCGACCTCAAGGAGGGCATGGAGAGCGGCGGCAAGTCGTTCCTCCACCGCTTCTCCGAGTTCTTCCGGGCCTGCTACCTCTTTCCGAAGCCGATGGTTGCCGCGGTCGACGGCCTGGCGCTGGCCGGGGGCTTCGATCTCGCTCTCACCGCCGATTTCATCATCGCGTCGAACCGCGCCGTCTTCGGCCATCCCGAGATCGATTTCGGCCCGGTCGCCATCCTTCCCCTGGCGCGCTTCGTCTCGCCGGCGCGGCTGCGGGAGCTCTGCCTGCTGGGGACCAACATCGACGCGGAGACCGCGAAGTCGTACGGCATCGTTCACGAGATCGTCGAGCCGGGTCGGACCGAGGCCGCCGCGACCGAGCTGGCCGAGAAGCTGGCGGCGAAGCCGCCGGGCGGCCTGGCCGCCACCAAGAGCGCCATCGCCCGATTCCTGGGCACCGAGGCGATCATCAGCTCGGACGGCGCCGCCATCGACAACGTGCTCTCCGGGCGCACCGAGGCCTACGATTCGTACGTCGCCGACAAGCTGAAGTAACAGGAATCGTCAACTCGAGACGCGCTCGATCTCCTGGCGCGCGACCGCGAGCCAGCGGTCGAAGCGCTCCGGGTGGTGCTGGCAGGTGGCGGTGTCCTTGAGAATGATCTCGAGGACACAGCCATTCGCGCGCGCCACCTCGATCCCATCGCGCAGATACCGGCGGATCCGCTCCGCGTCGAACTCGCCGATCAGATGAGCCGGCTGCGGCTTCCAGGAGAGGATGGCGCGGTTGCCCAGCTTCTCCGCGCTGCGCGGGACGTTGGCGGCGGGAGAGATCGAGACGCGCCGGATGTGGGGAATCTCGAGCACCGCGTCGAGCTTGCCGCTCAGGTCCTCGCAGCAGCCGTAGCCCGTCAGTCCGAAGGGCTCGAGCAGGCGCTTCTCGTAGTCGAGGATGAACTCGGAGTGCATGCGGGGCGAGACCTGGGCCATCTCCTGCGCTTCGGCACTGGCCCACATGTCGCAGGGGCGGATCCGCTCGGGGTCGAAGCCGGGCTTCGGCAGCTCGTCGATGTAACCGGTTCCACCGGTGCTGTTGTAGGTGGAGTCGTCGTTGGCGGAGAGCAGGTTCTGCTCGACGCACTGCTGGAGGATGCCCTGATGGCCCTCGGTCAGGAAGCTCATGGCGTCGTGGAGCATCCCCGGCGCCTCGATCATGTCGATCATCACCTGCTCGAGGCCACGCAACGCGGTGTACTCATTCATCATGTGATAGGAGAGGTGCGCCACTCCCCTCTGCTTGATCTCGAGGATGTCCCCGAAGAGATCCTCGACGATCTCGGTTCTTCTTTCGGTTTCGAGCTCGTCGTGCTCGAGCTTGGGGAAGCGAAGCTTGTCGAGATCCGACGCGCTGAGGATCACGGGGTCGAAGGTCCAGGCACCCCGCTCGGCGCCGCTGTGCTTCTGCCTGGGCTCGAGACCCCAGCCACTGCTTCGGATCGCCTTGTTGGCGATCCACTCCCGCTCGATCACCGTGTCGTCGCAGAAGTGGTCGTGGTAGTAGAGGCGCTGGCGGAGCTCGAGCTCGAAGAGACGCGCACTGCCATCCTCGCAGCGCAGGCTCGAGAAGGGAATCAGCTCCACCCAGCCGCCTTCGGGGAAGACCAGCAGCATGGGGCGGACGTCCTTCAGGCCGTTGTGCTGCTTCCAGAACTCGCGCCGCTCCGCCTGGATCGGCAGCTCTGCGATCTCGGCGATGCGGCGGGCGAGATCTCTCAGTATCTGACGATCCGAATTCGAGAACACGTCCACCTCCGGAGGATCCGCTGCGCGAGGAATCGCCTACGGCTCATCGCCAGTATAACCGGGTGCGCGCAGCCGGTCCGCAAGAGGCGCTTCCTCCCGGCGCCTCTTTTGTGAGACAATGGCAGACCCTCGAGACCGGGAGGCTCCCCCATGCTGAATGACATTCCGTTCGCGTTGACCGCGATGGAGGACGGCGTCATAGCAGGCCCGCTCCGAGAGCCGCGAAATCTCGAGCAGGAGCTCAAGGGCAGCATCCACGACGACACCATGGCCGTGAAGCTGGGTCTCCGCGGGGGCACGGTGGCCGGATCGCTCCACATGGAGCAGTTCCCACCGCTCCTGACCCACCTGTTCGGCAGGCGCTGGTGGCAGACCGGTGGCCTGTCGCTCTACTTCCGCTACGCCACCACCGACCGGGAGCGAGTCCAGTGCTTCGCCCGAGAGCCGGAGCCCGATCCCGCGAGTCACGAGGAGTCGCGGGCCGAGGTCTGGATCGATCACGAGAACGGCGAACGGGTGGCCGAAGGCACTGCCAGCGTGGGAAGGCCCGATCCCACTTCACCGCTCCGGCTGCGAGTCCAGCGGGTTCCGGAGCCGAAGGATCTGCGCATCCTGTCGGGCCTGGAGGTGGGACGGGAGAGCGCGCCGGTTCCGACCAAGGCCACCCGCGAGAGGCTCGAGAGACGACTCTGTGTGATCGTCGAGCCGCTTCTCGACTACGGTCGGGAGGGTGAATGGGGCGGGCCCGTCACGCCGCCCAGCCTGCTAGTGGACGCGATGACCGCAGTGCAGCCGGAGCTGCTGCCCCCCGACAGGAAGTACGGCGTGGGCCTCTGGGGGGCGATCGAGATCCAACACCTGCAGGGCCCCGTGTTCGTCGAGCGGGACTACGAGGTGCGCGCGCGGATCCTGGCGGTGAGCGAGACCCCGAGGACCGAATACCTCTGGTACGAGAGCACGCTTTCGGACCCGAAGAGCGGCGACGACGTCGCCAGAATGCTGATGATGCTGCGCTTCATGAAGGCCTCCCACCCGGCGTGGCGTTGACTAGAACTCGTCCATCATCCAGGGAGTGGGGCCGGCGAAGGCGGCGTCGAGCGCGCGGAGCTGGGAAGACGAGCCTCCCGTGAGGAGTCCCGTGCGCGCGAGTGTCTGCGTGCTCGCCCAGCCGGTGTAGAGGGACGAGAAGGCGCCGATCCCGAGGCGAGGACCGTCTTCGCCGCCGGCTTCGAGCTGCCCCCTGCCGTCCGCTACGCGCAGCGTCCAGGCGCCGCTGTTCTCGGTCAGGATCTCGTCTTCGAGCGCGATCGGGACCGCGATCTCGAGCCTCGGCGGGTAGCCGCGCACCGCGACCGCCCCCTGGGCGTCCACGACGCGGAGCATCCAACGCACCTGGCCGCGAGCGGAGATCTGCTGTTCGGGCATGATCAGCAGGAGCGCGTCCTCGGGCGTGGAGGCGAAGGTGATGACATCCGCCACCGAGCCCGAAGAGGCGAGCAGTCGCCACAGGGATCGCAGCCCTTCGGGCGTGGCCGCCACGAGTTGCTCCACGCGCAGCGAGAAATCGCCTGCTTCGCCGGGGGGGGTGGGCTCGTGCCGATAGACCAAGTAGGCCTCCACCTCGCCATCCTTTGCCGCGCACTCGTAGACGAAGTGCTTCGGGTGCCACCGGCTCCAGAGCAACCGCCAGTATCGATCGTCGCGATTCAGCCAGCCGTTGATATGGGGGGCGACGCGCTCGTAACAGCGGCGGATCCCCGCCGACTCCTCCCCCTTCTCGACCCGGCGCGTCTCGAGCGAGTCGCTGCCGCGGAGATCGCGCAGCGCCCTCGGCGACACCCGATGCAGCACCGTGGCGCCGGCCAGCTCGTAGCCGACGCTGCGATAGAGCTTCGTGGTCGCGGGGTAGAGCGCCGAGATGACCTCACCGCGGTCCCGCATCGCCTGGAGGCTCTCGATCATCAGGCGGCGGGCCAGCCCCTTGCCGCGATGCTCCGGGACGACGGCGACGTCGCCCACGCCGCCCATGGGTACCGAGCGCCCGCCGAAGAACTGGCCGAAGGCGTGAACCGCCGTCGCGCCCACCATTCGACCGTCGGCGAAGGCGCTCAGCCTGCGCTCCGGAACCGCGTTCCGGATCCAGTCCTCGCGGCGCTCCTCCGGAAGGTTGAAGGTCTGCTGGTCGAGACGGAACGCGTCTTCGAGATCGTCCTGGGTCAGGAACCGGGTGTCGAAAGGCATGGCGCGGAGTATGGCGAAAAGCGGAAGCGTCGTCGCGGGCAGCTACTCCGCGGCGAGGTGGCGGTACAGCCTGGGAAGGCGGCGGGGGAGGGACTCGATGTCGGCGACCAGCTCGTAGCCGATGTCGTCACAGAGGTGTCGCAGGTAGTCGTGGCCCGCGCTGTCGACGGTGATGAGGAAGGGAGTGATGCGCTGGCGCTTGGCCTCGAGGAGCGCTCGCTTGGTGTCGTGAACGGCGTACTCCTTCTCCCCGCGCTCGCGACCGTACTCCTCGTCCTGGGGCCGGCCGTCCGAGACCAGGATCAAGATCTTCACCCTCGCGTCGTGGTCGTTCAGCTTGGCGATGGTGTGACGGATGGCGGGGCCCATCCGCGTCGACTGGATCGGCTCGATCTTGGCGATGCGCCGGCGCACGGATTCGTCCAGCGACTCGCCCAAGTCCTTGATGACGTGGAACTCGACGTTCTCGCGACCGTGGCCCGAGAAGCCGTAGATTCCGTAGGCATCGCCGATCGCCTCCAGGGCTTCGACCACCAGCACCGTGGACTCCCGCTCGACGTCGATGATGCGCTTCTCCCCGTTCGCGGGCACTCCTCCCACCTGGCGTTTCACCGGCGCGACCGATCCAGCCGGACCCAAAGGCGGCGCGGGGATCTCCTCGCTGGTGGAGCCCGACATGTCGAGCAGAAAGGCGACGGCGACGTCCCGCCTGGCCTTGTTGCGGCGCGTGTAGAAGCGGGCCAGCGGCCCGACGCCGGCCTTCTTCTCGGCGCGAAACTCGATGGCCCGATCCAGGTCGATCTCGTGGCCGTCCTCCAGTCGCTTGAGCAGGCGGAAGGACTCGGGCCGCATCCGCTCGAACTGCCTGCGCGTCTCGACCACCAGACCGTGGTAGCGGTTCAGCGTCTCCTCGTAGAAGTTGCCATCGCCCTCCGCGGCGACGCGCTCCCCGACCCGACACCAGCCGGGCCGGTAGTCGTTGGCGCGGTAGTCCCATTCGTCGTAGAGGAACCACTCGATGGTCTCGCCCGGCTCGTCGTCGTCCTCTTCCTCGTCGCCCTTCGCCCGCTCTGCCGCCTCTTCCTCGAGGTTGTCCAGGAGGGCCTCGAGGTCCTGCGGCTCGTCGTCGGATTCGTCGGCCAGCTCGATCTCGCTCGACTTCTCCAGCAGCTCGAGGATCTGCTCGCGGGTGAGCTGCACCCCGTTCTCGGTGGATCTCTCCCGCTCGGTGAGCTCGTCGAGGAGCTGCACCAGCTCGGGCTTGAAGTCGCCCCGGTAGGCGGGCTGTTCGGAGCTCGGGCTGGGGTCTTCCTCGACTTCCGGGAGCTCCTCCCCGGGCTGGACCACGACATCGGAGGGCACGGAGACCCTCGCCACGGCATCTTCATCGATCCCGCCCCACTCGCCGGTCACCAGCTTGGGAGGGAGGTTGGGGAACGACATGGCCAGGTCGTAGAGCAGGCCGGTCACCTCGGCGGAATCCTGTACCGTGGCGCCCTCACGCTCGACCAGCCGCAGCGCGGCGACGGCCCGCTCCAACCGGGCGGCGAGACGCTCGGGCCAGTGGATGGTCTCCGGATGTCCGAGCGAGGCGCGCAGCAGGTTCTCGACGAAGGCTCGGCGCAGCACCATCTGCTGCACGTCGGGCCGCTGCTCGGCCTCGTGCTTCTGCAGCCGGCGAAGCCAGAGTCGGACTCCCGGATACTCGCTCTCGATACAGGCGTCGATGCGGGTGTCCTCGGCCAGTGCGAAGAGCTTTGATGCGAGCCTGCGATCGTCGAAGAGATCGAGCAGCCGTTGCATCGGAGTGACGGCGGGAAGCGAGGGCGGCTCTACTACTGAAGGTCGGTCGCGAACACGGCGTTCGCGGTCCAGGGCGGTCGAGGAAAGGTGCTCACCGTCGACGCCGAAGCGATAGTCGAAGGACCCGAACTCCAGACGCGCGACCTGATGGGTGGTGTAGACCTTGTAGACCTGGAAGTTCGCATACTCGTCGCCGAAGATCTCGACCGCCGGCGGCAGGAAGACGGAGAGTCCGTCGGTCGTGGCGACCTCCGCGACCCACCCGATGTTCCGTCCCGCGAGCGTCCCGGTCGGGTACACCAGCACCTGCGCTCCGGAGAGTGCCTTCGCGTAGAGTCGGAGAACCCCGCTGACACTGCCCAGCTCGACTCGCGGGGTCAGCTCTTCCAGCATCTCCTCGGCCAGCGCCGATTCGAGACGGAAGTAGCTCTCGGCCCTCTCCCCTGCTCCCGGTGTGGCCAGCAGCTCCAGGCCGGCTTCGGACCAGCGCCTCGCCTGGACGGACGTGAGCCGCTCGCGGACGTCCGGTGCCGATACCAGGGACGCGATCGCCACCCGGGCGCCGTGCGGAGTCAGCCGACGGCCGAACTCGATGACCTCCGCCTGATCCGCGGAATCCAGCCGAGCGAGCGCCTCGGCGGCGGTGGCGAACAGCGAGAACGCCTCACTGCCCACCTCGGCCGCGGCGGTCGCAGCCAGATCCAGCAAGCCGCTGCGCTGATCCGGCCGCACGAGCTCCAGCAGAGCCGGTCCGTGCTCGAAGCATCGATGGGCGTCCACCCAGGCGGCGTTGCAGACAGCCTGCGTGAAGGCGAGGAAGGGCTCGCGATCGGCGCTGGCCAGCCGAGCCAGCAGCTCCGGCGCGTCGTGCAGACAGAGCGATCCCATCTCATGGGAGCGCCGGGAGACCCGCTCCACGATGTCGACGAGTCGATCGACTCCCCGGAGCGGGAGCCATTCGAGTAGCTCGGGCCCGATGCGGAAGAAGTCCTCCGCCAGCTTCGACGACTTCCAGCCGCCCCGGATCAGTCGCCGGCCCCGGCCGGCCCACTGCTCGAGCTCCTCCGGCTCGAGACGAGCCAGGGCATCCGGTGTGGCTTCGATGAAGGCAGCGGCTGCCTGGGGCGCCCGATCGGCCAGGCCGACGGCGATCTCCGCCCAGACCGAGAGGAATGCGATTCCGCGCTCGCCCACGGCGGGGCTGGCCTCGAAGAAGGCTGCCGCGACCGCGGAGGAACGGGGCGAGAGCCGGGCCAGACCCAGTCCGATGCGGGCCCATTCGCGGAGCGCGTCCGGCTCGAGGTGCCCTTCCATCGGGCCCGCCGCTGCGGCGAACGGCGCGACCAGAGAGGCGCCGATGCCGCGAAGCTCCGCGGCGGTTCGCTCGATCAGCTCGGCGGCGTGGCTCATGGCTCTCGCCTGCACTTCGCACCGCAGCGGGAAGTGCAGGCTCCTCGTCCCGGGCGCGGCATCATTCCTCGAAGACGGAGGCGATGACCTCTTCGATGGATCGCTGGAGCTCGGCATCGTCGCTGAGGACCCAGGTGATGGCGGTCCGGCAGGCGCTGGACGGGCTGATGCCCTTGGTGACCAGCTTTCCCGCGTAGACCAGGAGCCGCGTCGAGACGCCTTCACCCAGGCCGTGATCCTTCAGGTTGCGCACCTTCTCGGCCAGCTTGGCCAGATCGAGTGCCACGCCTTGCGGACAGCCCGATTCGGTCGCGACGATCTCGGCCTCCTGCCGCCGCGAGGGGTAGCCGAACTCGATGGCGATGAAGCGCTGGCGGGTCGAGTGCTTCAGATCCTTGAGCGCCGACTGGTAACCGGGGTTGTAGGAGAGCACCAGCAGGAAGCCCTCGGCTGCCTCCAGGATCTCGCCGAGCTTCTCGATCGGGAGCAGCCGCCGGTAGTCGGCGAGGGGATGGATCAGGACGGTCGTGTCCTTGCGCGCCTCGACGATCTCGTCGAGGTAGCAGATGGCGCCCACCTTGACGGCGCGCGTGATGGGGCCGTCGATCCAGCGGGTTTCGTCCCCTTCGAGGAGGTAGCGGCCCACCAGGTCGGAGGCGGTCAGATCCTCGTGGCAGGCGACGGTGATGAGGGGGACCCCCTCCTCCTCTCGATTCCCCACGTGGCGGTGGAGGTGCCACGACATGTACTCGATGAAGCGGGTCTTGCCGCAGCCGGTGGGGCCCTTGAGAAGCACCGGAATCTGCTTCTCATAGGCCGACTCGAAGAGCTCCACCTCGTTGGAGATCGGGAGGTAGAAAGGCTCCTCGGTGATGCGGAAGTCCTCGATCTGGTGGCGGCCGAAGCCGGCTGCTGCTTGAGTTTTCTTGGCCAAGGTAACTCCTGCTGATCTCAGTCCGTCTGGACCATGCCGTGGAGGAACCAGTCGAGGAACTCGTCGCGGAGGTCCTCCGGGCTGAGCTCGGCTCGCCGCTCGGCGGCGGCGGCCAGCATGATGGAACCCGTGCTCAGGAACGCCTGCGCGGCGATGTCCGCCGCGATGCGAGGACGGAACTCCCCCCGGCTGCGGCCGAGGCGGATGATGTCCTCGACCAGCTCGAGGATCGGGTTCTCCTCCTCTCTCCTCTCCAGCTGGGCGAAAGTGGGGAGGGAAGACTCCACCAGCATGGCGCCCATGATCTCGGCCTGCGCGAACCAGGTTTCCATCACCAGCGTGGCGAGTGCGCGAAGCTGCTCGGTGGCGGGCGCCTCCGACTCCCATCGCGACTCGCGGAATCGCGTCGCGACGACCTGGCTGTACTCCCTCAGCAGGGCCGACTTGGACGGGAAGTGCGCGAAGAAGGTAGTGCGGGCGACGTCGGCCTCCTCGCAGATCTCCTCCACAGTGACCTGGTGGTAGCTGCGGTCGGCGAAGAGCTTCATCGCCGCCGCGTACACCTCCTGCCGCGTGCGCTCCTTCTTCCGCTCGCGTCGGGAAGCTGGCTTCGCCTGGGCATCCATCGGCACCCTCTCGCCGCGCTGGGAGTCCGCAGCAGCTGGAGCTCGATCGCGGGTTCGATTGACCGAGGTCTCAAATCAAACTTGAGTATTAGAATATACTGGGGTAGGATGGCCGGTCAAGGCAAATGGCTGGGTGGTTCGACCCGGCTCAGTATGTCTTTGGCCTGCGGATGGAATCGCTTCGCGCGCACGTTGACAGGCTCGGTGATCGACCCGGAAGGGACAACTGCTGGTCTCCCGGTCGACCCCGGTCGCCGCAGGCTTCTGGGATTTGCCGAGAGCTGCGATTCTTCGCTCCAATCCGAGGCTTCGCTCCTCGATAGGGAGGCTCGTCGTGCCTGATCGCTCCGTCTCTTCTGCCGCCGGATTGCGCCGCCTCGCTCCGATCGATGCCCAGCGTCGCCTCCACGATCTGATGTCCAAGCCATACCAGTACCGTGGATGGGAGGACGTCTACCGCGACGAGTGGACCTGGGACGACGTGGTCCGCGTCTCACACCTGCGCGTCAACTGCATCGAGACCTGCTCCTTCGACGCCTACGTGAAGGACGGGCTGGTCTGGCGCGAGGAGCAGAACGCCAACTACCCCCAGGAATTCAAGGACGTCCCCGACTTCAATCCCCGAGGCTGCACGGCGGGCTGCGCCTACAGCGCGCAGATGTACGACCCCACCCGTATCCGCTACCCGATGAAGCGGATCGGCGAGCGCGGCTCGGGACGCTGGCAGCGGCTCTCCTGGGACCAGGCGCTGGAGGAGATCGCCGACAAGCTGATCGACGTGATCGTGGAAGACGGCCACGACTGCATCATGTTCGACCAGGGCACCACCAACATCGACAACGGCATCGCCTCGACCATGGAGATGTTCCTGTTTCTCCGGGGTCTGGCCGCCAACAACATCGACTCCTGGGCCGGTGTCGGCGACCTCCCGGTGGGCTTGATCCAGAGCTGGGGCACCTACATGAGCGAGGGGACCGCCGACGACTGGTTCCGCTCGGACTACATCTTCATCTGGCTGGGCAACCCGAACTACACGCGTCAGCCCGACGCGCACTTTCTCTACGAGGCGCGCTACCGCGGGGCCAAGATCGTGGCGGTGTGTCCGGACTTCAGTCCTTCGACGCTGCATGCGGACCGCTGGCTGAACGTTCGCCTGGGCACGGACGCGGCGCTGGCGCTGGGCATGGCGCACGTGATCGTGGAGGAGGGTCTTCACGACGTCGCCTACATCAAGGAGCAGACGGATCTCTCCTTCCTGGTGCGGGACGACAACGGGCGTTTCCTTCGCGAGAGCGACGTGGTGGAGGGGGGCGCGGAGGATCAGTTCTACTTCTGGAACGCGGCGAAGGGCAAGAAGCAGCTGGCGACGGGCACCTGGGGCTCGGAGGTGATGACGATCGCGCTGGACGCGGAGACGGATCCGGCGCTGGAGGGGACGCACCGGGTGCGTCTCCTGGACGGGTCGCGGGTGCAGGTGCGTCCGGTGTTCGAGCTGCTGCGGGCGCGTCTGGCCGAGTACCCGCCGGAGCGGGCGGCGGAGATCACGGGGGTCCCGGCGAAGAACATCCGGGTGGTGGCGCGGGAGATGGCGAAGGCGAAGTCGACGATGATCTTCGCCTCCTGGGGAGCCTGCAAGCACTACCACTCGGATCTCTTCCAGCGCGGCATGGTCTACCTGATGGCGCTGACGGGCAACTCGGGGGGGAAGCCGGGCTCGGGCATCAAGGTCTCCACCTGGTGGCCCATGCCGGGCATGTCCCTGATCGGGATGGGAGAGGAGCTTCAGACGGAGCCGCGGATGGAGGTTCCGATGGAGCATCCCCAGATGCAGAACATCTCCAAGCTGATGTTCTGGATCATGAACCAGAGGTTGCTCTCCACGCCGCTGATCCCATGGCTCTACGCCCACGATCCCAAGTTCGCGGAGTCCGCCGCAAACGACGCCTACGCAGATCCGGCGCTGCCGCGTCCGGTCTCCGAGTACATGGAGGAGATCATCGAGCAGGGCATCCAGCCGATCCGTCCCATGCCACCCAAGAAGCCAAAGTTCCTGTACTACTCGGGACCGAATCCGCTGCGGCGCTGGCCGAATGCCAGGACCATCCGCGACAGCCTCTGGAAGGAGCTCGACACCATCGTCACCTGCGACTTCCGCATGTCGACCTCGGGGATGTGGTCCGACTACATCCTGCCCGCCTGCGGCTACTACGAGAAGCCGGGCATCAAGTACACGATGTCGTACATCCCCTACGTGGTGGTGGGGGATCGGGCGGTGCCTCCCCTCTACGAGTCCAAGCACGAGTGGGACATCATGATCGCCCTCGCCCGGAAGATCCAGGAGCGCGCCAGGGCCCGGGGCGTCAAGGGATTCACCGACCACCTGGGCGAAGAACACGACCTGGAGAACTTCTACGACTGGTTGACGGTCAACGGCGTGTACGTGGAGGGCGAGAAGGGGGAGAAGGCGGCACTCGACTACATCCTGCGGAACTCGGGGGTCACCCGTTACACCGATCTCGGTGAGGAGCCCTGGCAGAAGGCGGTCGAG
>CAZTOU010000037.1:0-50892 GCA_964615365.1 uncultured Spirochaetales bacterium | reverse complement strand
TCGTGGTGGCCAACGCCCTGCAGGTGAAGGCCATCGCGCACGCCAAGATCAAGACTGACAAGGTCGACGCCTATACCCTGGCGCGGCTTCTCCAGGCTGACTTCCTGCCCTGCGTGGAACTTCCCGATGAGAAGACCTGGGCCTTACGCCAGCTGGTCTCCCATCGACGCCTGCTCGTCAAGCAGCGCGTCGCCATCAAGAACACCGTGTTGGCCACCTTCCACCGGTGCCTGATCTCCCCGCCCCAGGGTGATGCCTTCTCCACCCGCGGACGCCGCTGGATGCGCTCGCTCGAGCTCGCTGCCGCAGAGCGCTTTCTCGTCGACAGTGGGCTCGATCTGCTCGAGGCGATCGAGACGCGGATCGACGCCACGGACCAGGAGTTGCTGAAGACGGCTGCCATCGAAGAGCGGGCGCAGCTGCTGATGACGATCCCAGGCGTCGGCGTCACCGTCGCCATGGGGCTGCTCGCCGCCATCGGCGACATCCAGCGCTTCCCCGCGCCCGGACAGCTGGCCTCCTACTTCGGCCTGGTGCCGCGAGTGAGCCAGTCCGCAGGACGCTGCCACCACGGAAGAATCACCAAGGCCGGCCCAGGAAACGCCCGCTCCCTGGCCATCGAGGCCGCCCAGATCCTTGCCCGGAGTCCCTCCCCCATCGCGACGACCTTCTATCGCGTCCGGCGAAAGAGGGGCTACAACATCGCCGTCACCGCGCTCGCTCGAAAGCTCATTGTGCTGGTCTGGTACATGCTTCAGAACCATGAGCCGTATCGATACGCCTCGATCGAATCCACACGAAAGAAACTCCGCTCGCTGATCCCCAAGGAGGAGCGGCTTCGCGCTCTGCGTCCTCCGCGCACCGTCGAGGAGGTCTACCGGGAAGCTGGACTACCCCTACTGTCTGATGCCTCTAGAGCAGAACGCCGAGCTGCCGCAAACAACAGACGAACCCGCACCCGACTCACACGCAGTCAAGCCACAACGTGATCGAGATCTCGTAATGAACACGATCACTTGCAGGAGCCCTTGACGAGCTCATCGATACCACGCTCTGCCGACGGACGAGAGGTGAACGCCTCGCGAAGGCGGGGGCGTGAACGCACGGGGACTCACCCGTTCTTCCGATGCCCCGCGGGAGTCTGCACACCAGCGAGGAGTTCGCCCGCAGCTCGCGAATCTGCTCCGAGCCTACTTCGGTGCGCTGTCGGAAACCGGGGCGCTCGAGAAGGCGAAGGCTTTCTGGTTCGAGGACCCCTCATGGGTGAAGAGCCTCCGCTGAGGCTTCCCCGGTGAACGACCTGCGCTAGGTGCCGTTGCCGGGCGAGGAGCGCCGACCCACCGGCATCGATCAATCCTCGTAGACCTGCCCCTGACTCGTGAAGGCAAGCCCCTGGGTCCCCCCCGTGCCGACCATCACCGCCTCGATCACCGGCTCGTAGACCTCCTCCTCCGCGTCCCAGTTGACGATGAAGTTGGCGCCCGCGCCGCCGCGGGTGTCGGTGCTCTCCACGAAGAACTCGGTCGAGGCCAGCGGACCCAGCACCATGGGCTGCTCGAGGTACGACTGGAGCACCGCGCCGTCGGAGTCGAAATAGTCGACGGCGCGAAGGGTGATCGAGTGTTTCGGATCGGTGTTGCGGATGCTGAGCGTCGTCGCGATCAGGAACCGGCTCTTGGCGACGTGGTAATAGACGTGGGAATAGACCGGGACGTAGACACTCTGCCCGTTCGTGATCTCGATGTCGTAGCCCTCGGGCGTCGCCGCGGCGGCGGATGCGATCCCGCCCTCCTGTGGGGAAGCAACTGTGCTCTTCTCTTCCATAGGACAGGCGAGACACCATGCTGCGACCAGAAGTAGACACCATCGAGATCTCACCATGTTGACTCCTCTTTCGAGAGTATATCCCAGCGTCCCTGCCACCCGCCTCTCCCCTGGGCGCGGCTAGGAGATTCTATCCGACGTTTCATCGATTCAGTATAGTGTTTGCGATTCCTAAGTGGAGACAACGATCCCATCACTGTCGTTCTGTACTTGACTCAACGGGAAACGTACCTGGCTCGTCAACAACGATGAATGATCTCCTCTGGATCGGCCCGGCACTGATCGCCGGTATTGCGGCAGCGCGCCTTGGCCTGCCACCCATGGTGGGTTACCTGCTGTGTGGCTTCGTGCTGAATTTCTCAGGCGTGTATGACCACGATCGGCTGACCATGATCGGCGATCTCGGTGTCACGCTGTTGCTGTTCACCATTGGTCTGAAGCTCGATCTCCGCTCGCTACTGCGCCCGGTAATCTGGGCAGGGACGACATTGCACACGGCGATCGTTGTCGCCGTACTCGGTACTCTGCTGTACTGGATGAGTCTCGCCGGCATCCAGGCGTTCGCCGGCATCGATCTCGGCAAGGCCATCTTGATCGGTTTCGCGCTGAGTTTTTCCAGCACCGTGTTCGCGGTCAAGACGTTGGAGGACAAAGGCGAGTACCAGTCCAAGTTTGGCCAGACCGCCATCGGCGTCCTGATCATGCAGGACATCTTCGCTGTAGTATTCCTGGCTGCGTCCACCGGCAAGCTGCCATCGGTGTGGGCAATCGGTCTGCTGGCGCTGATCCCACTGCGCTTCGTGCTCATGCGCCTGTTGAATCGGGCCGGACATAGCGGCGAGCTGCAGGTTCTCTACGGCATCGCGCTGGCTTTTGGCGGCTATGCCCTCTTCGACGCCGTCGATGTGAAGGGCGATCTGGGCGCATTGATGATCGGCGCCATGTTGGCATCGCACCCGCTGGCGGGAGATGTCTCGAAGCGTCTGCTGGGGTTCAAGGATCTGCTGCTGGTCGGTTTCTTCCTGAGCATCGGCATGTCGGGCAACCTGACGGTCTCGGCCATGCTGATCGCTTTGCTCCTGACGGTGTTGGTCGTCTTCAAGGTCGTCTTGTTCTTTCTCTTGTTCACCCGATTCAAGATGCGCGCGCGAACTGCGGCACTGTCATCGCTGACGCTGGCCAATTACAGCGAATTCGGACTGATCGTCGGCGCGATCGCGGTGTCCAGCGCCTGGCTGACCGAGGACTGGCTGGTGACGATCGCGCTCGCGCTGACCATGAGCATCATCATCGCCGCGCCCATAAACATGCGTGCAGGTCGCCTATATGACCGCTTGCGACCCACAGCCAGGAGGTTCGAAACAAGATCGGTGTTGCCCGAAGACGAGCCTCCTGATATCGGCGGTGCAAGAATTGCGGTGATCGGCATGGGGCGACTCGGCACCAGTGTGTACGACCGACTGGCGCCTCACTACGGCAACGTGCTGATCGGTATCGATAGCGACCCCGCCATCATTGCCACGCACCAGGCCGAAGGCCGCAATGTCGTTCACGCCGACGCGACCGACGACGAAATGTGGGTGAGGACAACCGATACACCCGTGGAAGTCGGGATACTGGCGTTGAAGGACCACCAGGAGAACCTGGGTATCGTCAAGCGCGTCTGCCGACGCAACCGAAATGCGAAAGTGTTTGCCGTCGCCAGCCACGAGGACGAAGTCGCGGAACTCATCGAAGTCGGCGCGAAAGCCGCGTGGAATATGTACTCGGAAGCCGGTATCGGCCTGGCCTCCGAAGTGATCTGCTATTACAGAAACAAGGACACGGACGACAGCTAGTCGTGGAACCTGCACACCCCGGCCTCGTTCTGGCGCTCGCTCTCGCGGCGGGTGTGCTCGCGCAGTCGCTGGCGCATCATCTCAGGGTTCCGGGCATCGTCCTGCTCCTCATGATCGGCGTTCTGCTCGGTCCCGATGGCCTCTCATGGGTGGAGCCCGGCGCGCTGGGAGCGGGGCTCCTCGCGATCGTCGACGTGGCGGTCGCCGTGATCCTCTTCGAGGGAGGTCTCAACCTCCAGATCTCCCGCCTCCGCCGCGAGCAGAAACCGATCCGGCGACTCGTGAGTGTCGGGGCCCTGATCACGCTCGCGGGTGCGACGGTCGCGGTCCGGCTGCTGATGGACTGGCCGTGGATGCAGTCCGCGCTGTTCGGAAGCCTGGTGGTGGTGACGGGTCCCACGGTGGTCACGCCTCTCCTGCGGGAGCTGCGGCTCCGGCCACGCGTCGCCACCGTGCTCGAGGCAGAAGGGGTCTTGATCGATCCGATCGGGGCCATTCTGGCGTTGCTGGTGCTCGAGATCGCTCTTGCACCGGCAGCGGAAACGGTGGCGAGCGGAGCGAGAGGACTCGCACTCTGGCTCGCCGTCGGCACCGGAGGGGGGGGCCTCGCGGGACTTCTCCTCGCCGGCGTGCTGCGGCTCCGCCGCGTCGTTCCGGACGGCTTCAAGAACATCCTGACGCTCGCCTCGGTGCTGCTGCTCTATCACGGGTGCGACGCAGTGGTCTCCACCAGCGGGATTCTCGCCGTGATGGTGGCCGGCATCGTGGTCGGAAACCTGCCGACGCGCGTGGACCGCGATCTGCGTGAGTTCAAGGATCAGCTGACCCTGCTCCTCGTCGGTCTGCTCTTCATCCTGCTCGCCGCGGACGTCCGCATCGAGGAGGTGGGCGCGCTCGGATGGCGGGGCCTCCTGGTGGTCGCCACACTGGTCTTCCTGGTGCGTCCGCTCGACGTCTGGGTCTCCACGGCGACCACGGGACTCAGCCGGCGCGAGCGGCACTACATCGCCTGGGTCGCGCCTCGGGGAATCGTGGCGGCGGCGATCGCGTCCCTGACGGCCACAGTGATGGAGGGCACGGGGGTGACGGGTGGCGCCGAGCTGCGGGCCCTCGTCTTCGTCACCATCGCCGGCACCGTGCTGCTGACCGGACTGACGGCGGGGCCGGTGGCCTCGCTGCTCGGTCTCCGGCTGCCGGGGCGGGAGACCGTCGCGATCCTCGGCGCGGAAGGGCTCGGCCTTGCTCTCGCGAAGGAGCTCAATCGGGCGGGCGTTCCGGTCCTCTTCCTGGACCAGGATCCGCAACAGTGTCGACGCGTCCAGGAGGCAGGATTTCCGGTGATCTTCGGAAACGCGCTGGAGGAACGCACCCTGCAGCGCGCGCGTTTCGAGATGGTCGGAACGGCGATCGGTCTGACCTCCGACGAGATCCTCAACAGCATCTTCGTCACCGAGGCAAGGGAGCGCTTCGCCGTCCCCGACGGCCACGTGGCCAGGTCGAGCCTCGGCTCCTCCGCATCCCCCGACTTCGTCGAACGGCAGGAGGCGAAGGTGCTCTTCGAGGGCCCCCACGACGTCGATCGGTGGGACGTCCGGTGGCGGCACGGTGATCTCTCCGTCGAGCGCCTTCCCTTCCGGGCGGACTCCATCGCCCCGGACCCGTCCGAATCGGCGATGCAGGAGTCGGAGTCGACCCAGGAGCTCTACGTGATCCTGGCGATCCGCAGGGGGGAGCGGGCGTTTCCGATGTCGCGCGGATTCCAGCCGCGAAACGGAGACATCGCCGCGGTGGCAGTGCACGACCCCGACCGCGACGAGGCGCTCCGCCGACTCGGTGAGATGGGCTGGACGAAGGCGGAGTAGCTGCGCAGCTTCGCGACCTTCTCCACCCGTCCGCCCCGATACCGCCGAGTACCTCGAGGTTCCCTCCCCGCCTACAGGTAGCCCTTGGCCTTCAGGAGCTCTGCGTTCAGGATTCCTCCACCAGCGGCGCCTCTCACCGTGTTGTGGGACAGTCCCACGAAACGGCAGTCGAATACGTTGCAGCCTCGCAGGCGTCCCACGGTGACCGCCATGCCCTTGTCCGCGTCGCGATCCTTGCGCGGCTGGGGTCGGTTGTTCTCCTCCCGGACCAGAATGGGACGTTCCGGCGCGAACGGCAGTCCGAGCTCCTGTGGCAGCGACCGGTAGGCCTGCCAGATCTCCACAATCTCAGGCAGGGAGGGCTTCCCGGATGCGAACGCCAGGCTCACACAGGCGAGGTGGCCGTCGATCACTGGGACGCGGTTGCAGTGCGCGGAGATGCGGATCGAGTCGTCCTCCCGGAACTCACCGCCGTCGATGCTGCCGAAGATCTTGAGCGGCTCGACCTCGGACTTCTCCTCTTCGCCGCCGATGAACGGGATGATGTTGTCGGTCATGTCGATGGAGGCGTGGCCCGGGTAGCCGGCGCCCGAGACCGCCTGGAGGGTCGCCACGATCGCCTGCGACACCGGGAAGCCCGCCTCCCGCAGGGCGTGGATCGGAGCCATGTAGCTCTGCACGCTGCAGTTCGGCTTCACCACCACGAAGCCCTTCTCCCATCCCCGGTTCTTCTGCTGAAGGGGAAGGATCTCGAGGTGACCGGGATTGATCTCGGGGATCAAGACCGGCACGTCCGGGGTATGGCGGTGGGCCGAGTTGTTCGAGACGACCGGCACCCCCGCCGCCGCGTACGCGTCCTCGGTCTCGCGGATCGCCTGCTTGTCCATCTCCACCGAGGAGAAGACGAAGTCGCACTCGTTCCTGGCCACTTCCACGTCGCTCGCATCCTGAACGATCAGATCCCTCACCGCAGCGGGGATCTCCGCGTCCATCAGCCAGCGCCCTTCCACGGCGTCGGCGTACTTCTTGCCAGCCGAGCTCGGCGAAGCCGCCACGTAACGGACGTCGAACCACGGGTGGCCCTCGAGCAGCCTGACGTAGTTCTGTCCCACCATTCCTGTCGCCCCGATCACTCCAACGCTCATCTTTTCCATTTGGATTCCCTTTCAAAAGAACTCTGAAACGAAAAAACCCCGCTCCCTCCTGGGAACGGGGTTTGCGCCAACTTCTCTCTAGCCTTGTCTGCCGGCTACGCTCCTCCGTTCCCTCGAGGCGGAGTCGTCCGCTTGGTCTTCTTCGTGGTCGTCGTCGGCCGCACGACTCCCTCCGCCGGGGTCATCGAGACCTCGGCGAACCGGGGAGCGAGGGATGCGGCCGACACACTCATGGGCTAGCGAAAATACCCCTTTCTCTCCTGTCGTCAAGCGGCGGGTTTCGCGTTCATCTCAGCGTTCTCGGCAACCACCTCGGCCCTGGGCGCGCGCTGCTCATGGAGCATCACCGCCTCGGAGGTCGCCAAGGATGAACGCGTCTTTCTTCTCACCGTCGACATCGCGTGAGAAAGAGGGGTGAGTCTGCGCGGGGAGAGCCACCACGGCCGCGCCCGGCTCGGGGGCTGTGGCCAGCAGCCACAGGCCGTGGAGCAGCACGAGCGCTGCCGCAGCAGCCAGACCGCGCCCTACCGCTGCCCGGCGCTGGCGAAGAGCCGCGGCCGGCCGCGTCGGAAATCGGACGGTCTGATCTTCCGCGCACTGGAAGACCCCTCGCTGCCAGAGCCAGAAAGCGATCTCCTCCCTGCAGTCCGCCGGGGATGGACAGCCCAGATGGCGTTCCAGAACCCGGCGCACCGATGTCGCCGAGGCGGGCCGCGCCTTCACCCTGGGTCGTAGGCAGGCGCGGGTCAGCCGGGCCTGCCGTCGCGGAGCCGCCGGATTCCGCTTTCGGACGGGCTCGTAGAGTCCCCGCTGAACCCGGTGGAGCAGGCGCTCCTCCTCTTCCTCGACCAGCGGGAACGGCTGCACACCGGTCAGGAGTTCGTAGAGCAGGACCCCGAACGACCAGAGATCGCTCCGATACTCGGCGCGCTCACCGAGCATCTGCTCGGGTGACACGTAGGGTGGAGAGCCCAGCAGCATACCCGGCCGTGTGAGCCCCTCCGGATCCACGCCCAGCGCGATCCCGAAATCCGCGATCTTGGTCTCGCCCCGGTGTCCGATCAGGACGTTGGCGGGCTTGAGATCGCGATGGACGATGCCGCGCGCATGAATCTCCTCCAGCCCCCGCACCACTTCCAGGGCGATCAGCGCTGCGATGCGCGAGGTGATCCGGCCCGACCGCGAGAGGATGGTCTTGAGATCCTCGCCTCGCAAGTACTCGGCGACGATGTAGCGATCACTGCGGAAGGCGAAGGTGTCGTAGATGGCCACGACATTCTGGTGGTGCACGGAAGCGGCCGACCGCGCCTCGCGCTCGAAGCGCTCGATCAGGCGGGGGTGCTCCGTCAAGTCCCGTCGCAGCTTCTTCAGCACGACGGCACGGTCGAGGGAAGGCTGGCGGCCGAGGAAGACCACCCCCATGCCGCCCTTTCCGATCTCGGACTCGACCTCGTAGCTTCCGATCTTCCGAACCGTCTCCAATCGCGATTGCTCCTCGCGGTAAACGCAGTAGTACGCTGTCCCGCGGGCGAGGAGCCCGACCTGATGTCGGGGGAGCGAATCCCTGCTCGGTTCAGACTCCTAGCGTTCCGGAACCGAGTAGACGCGGGGCTCGGCCTCGCAGGGCTCGACGACCAGCTGGAACTCCAGGTCGCCGATTTGAAAGCAGTCACCGTGCTTCAGGCTGCTCGCCCGGGTGGGGGTGCCATTGACGGAGATCCCGTTGGTGCTGCCGAGATCGCGGATGCGAAAGCCGTCTCCGGAGAACTCGAAGATGGCGTGCTGCATCGACACCGTGGGGTCCTCGATGGCGATGTCCACCCCCGGCCCCCTGCCGACGGACAGCCGTTCGCGGTCGAGGGCGAACTCGCATCCCTGGGCGCTTCCGCAAAGCACGACGACGCACGCGCGATTTCGCGCCAGAAACGCCTCCAGGCTCGGCGTCTTGCTGGCACTCCGGGTCCGGCGGGTTCGTCCGTCTCGCATCTCGCTCCCCGTCTATAGGCGATCTTCGTTAGCCTGCAATTCAGGCTTTCGATCCGACGGAGTGAGGGAAGTGTGACCGACGGCACCGACGGAACGTGATCCCCGGCCTGCCGGTGAGCTCTTGCCGTTTCATGCAGCAGCAAATGGGATCTTCGCGGACTGGGGCGCTTCTACTCGCTCTCTTCTTCCTCTGCCGCCGCCTGGATGGCCTCGATCACGGCCACGAAGGCGGCCACCTGCGACTCGCCCACGGAAGCGAGAGCCGCGGCTTCGAGTCGCTCCAAGGTCCTTCTCGCCTTCGACGCCACCGGCCTGCCCTCGCGGGTGAGGCGGAGCAGATAGGAGCGTCGGTCGTCGGGATGGATCTCGCGGGCGATCAGCCCGCGGTCTTCGAGTCGGTTGAGGATGCTGGTCAGCGTCGAACGCCGGTGGCCGAAGGAGCGGTGCACGTCCGCGATGCTGCACGGGCCGGATCCCGACAGGTGGGACAGCACGTGGGCCTCGGCCTGGGAGACCGGGATCTCGCTGAGCTCGCGGTGGACGTAGAGGCCGACCTGGTGGGTCGCTCGGTGCAGGTGGGTGATCAGTCGTAACGCCATCGTCGCCTTCCACTGGTTGACACTAGTACGATATCGTACTATACATTTTCGCACACCGTGAGAGCCCGCTTCTACCAGCTACCGGTTCGGCTGCCCGAGGTCGCCGGGTTCTCGACCCGGCGGCGCTTTCTGCAGGGGGCGAGCGCGCTGCTCGCGCTCTCGCTCCTACTCCCGCGCGGCGGCGGCTCCACTCCCGGAGCTGCCCGGGGCAGCCGCTTCCTGAGCTGCTGGTCACCAAGGGCGCCCGCTTCGTGAGCTGCGGAAACCGGCGGAACTCGAGGGAAGGGCAAAGGAGGTGAGTCGATGAAGGACAGCCTGCTGCTGGGCATCGGACGCTACATGATCCCGGTCCCGCGCATGATCTGGGAGCGCATCGTCAAGGCCGACGGTCGGAAGACCCCTCAGAAGCTCGGCTTCATGTCGGAGGATCATCACCGGGTGCGAGACTTCACCGTCCTGGAGCTCGCCCGAACCGGTGCGCCACTGGCTCCGGAGTCGATTGCGGAGGCCCTCGATCTGCCCGTCCCGCGGGTCGTGTCGATTCTGGAAGAACTCGAGGAGCATCTCACCTTCGTGTATCGGGGCGACCGGAGGGTGGTGACCTGGGCCTATCCGGTCACAGTCGATGAAACTCCGCATCGTGCCCGCTTCAGCTCCGGCGAGGAGGCCTATTCGCCCTGAGCGATCGACGCCTTCGCCATGCCCTTCGTGCAAGGGCACCTACGGAACGAGTCGCTCGCGATCACCATCAACACGGAATGCGCCCACTGCGCTCGACCGATCCAGATCGAGATGGACAGCGAGCTCCACTGCCGTGTCGTGCAGGAGACCGATCCGCTGATCTTCGTCCCGCTCGCGGACTTCGAGAAGCTCGAAGATCCAAGCATCATCGACGCCTTCTGACGGAAGTCGGTATTCTTCTGGTCAGAAGAACACGCTAGAGAGCATCGTCGCGAATTCGGGGGAGACCGCGGGATCTACCTGACCGTGGCCCAGGCCGCCTACATCACTCCGCTCACTCAGGGCCCGCTCTTCGCCTTTCCACGACGCTAGCCGTCCCGGTCAGTCGACCAGGTGGCAACCGAGCTCTCCCCGGTAGTGGGCGCGGCGCTCGCCGAGCCAGGGTATCCAGGCCCGGACACCGGGGGGCTCGTCGAGGACCTCGGCCTGGACGTCGTCCATGGCCTCGAACATGTCCGGGCGGCAGGAGTCGAAGCTTCGCTCGGCCACGTAGATGCAGGAGCACATCTGCTTCGCGACGAAGCCGACCCCGACGTTGGCCATCGCGAGAAGGTTCCGGCCATAGGCGAAGTAACCGACGACACTGCTGAGGACGATGAAGGCGACGATCCCCAGGCCGATCTTGCACGCCGTTGTTGTCGGCCGGCGCAGGGGTGCGGCAGTAGTCGACCCAGCCTTCCGGCAGGATGCGGCGATCGTCCCAGATGCCATCGCGGAGGTAGAGGTATCCGAAGCGCGCCCAGTCCTCCGCGCTGGCGTGGACGAAGCCGCCCCCCATGAACTGGCCCGCCGAGTCGAACTCGGGGACCACGGTCTTCATGCCGAGGGGGAGGAAGAGTTCGCGGCGCATGAATTCGAGCCGAGCCCGCTCGTCTTCGCCCATCGCGCGCCCGGCGATGGCCGCCAGGATCATGCTGGTTCCCGTGGAGTAGGCCCAGTGGGTTCCGGGCGGGTGCTCGACGTCCACGGCCTCGGCGAAGGCCGCGGGGTTGCGGGCGCCCCGACCGAACATCAGCTCGCCGACGAAGAGGGCGCCGGACTCGAACCCGTCTTCGTTGCCGAGGCCCGACGTCATGTGGAGCAGATCGTCGAGGGATACCTCGCCGCGCGGATCCCCGGGTGCCTGCCAGGCCGGCACCGGGGCCGGTGCATCGACGACGAGCTTCCCCATCCGAACCAGGATCCCCACCAGGGATTGAGTCACGCTCTTCGCCATCGACCAGGAGTGGAAGCGGCTCGTCGGCCCGAAGCCCTCGGCGTAGCGTTCGTAGACGATGCGTCCTCCGCGAATGATCAGGAGCGCGCGGGTGTCGCGCAGGCCGCCGCGCCCCACCCCCTCGAAGAGGCTCGACGTGGCCTCCTCGAACGCCGCCCGATCCAGGCCCACCGGGAGCTCGCCCCTCGGCCACGCCTCGGTCGGCCACGGCAGACCGGCGGGATGAGCGGGCAGAGGCACCCGGACCTCCGCGAGCGCCCTCTGGGTCCGCGGTCCGAGCGAGAGGAAGCACAGGACCGCGATGAGCCAGACCAGCAGTCCGCCTCCCCGCCCCGCCAGGACGCGCCGCCCGGCTGTCCCGATCACACGGCTCCTCCCCGGAGTGTCCGGACGATAGGAGTTGCGGAGCCGCGGGGACAGGCCTCGTGATCCACCCCCGTCGCCGCCGGCACTCCCATGGGTCGGAGTCAATCGACCGGGAGATCACTCTTCGAGCCACCGACACACTCGATGGCGATCGCCTTGATTCGCTCCGCTCCCCGCTGTGCGCCGTCGACGACCGGGAGGCGCCGTGCCAGCGCTTCGGCCCTGGAGCGATACCTCTCGTACTCCCCTAGGATCGTCTCTACCGCCCCGAGCAGGGCCTCCTCCCGGAAGTGCCGCTTCGACAGGCGAATCGCCGATCCGTGCCGCACCAGGATGTCGATGTTGTACTGCTGCTCCGGCTGCATCGGGATCCCGATGACCGGCCTCCCCGAGTACGCCGCCGTGTAGAACGTACCCTGGCCGCCATGCAGAATGGCCAGGTCGACCATCTTGTTGACGATCTCCGCGGGCACGAACTTCTTGAGCAGGATGTTCTCCCCGACGGACGGGAGCTTCTCTTCATCCAGGATCGTTGTGTACGCAGCCACTACGTTGTAGTCAGTGCGCTCCAGAGCGCCCAGGGCTCGGAGATACAGGCTCTCGTTTCCGGAAGATCCCATCGCGAAGTAGATGCTTCGCCCCGGCCGTTCGAGGTGGGCCCTCACGTCCTCCTCGAGCGGGATTCCCAGCTTGGCCAGGAGCGGACCGCTGTAGTCCTCTTCGGGGAGGTCATGCTCTGGTGGGAGATCGAGAGCCTCCCGGAGATCGCTCGCGAGCGTGTAGTCCCCCATCCAGAGACTCAGCATGTTCGGAATGGGCTGCAGGTCGAACCGCCGCGACACGCGCCTGAAAGCGCCGGTTCCAACCCTCGAGCGGAGCGCAACCCAGTTCGTCACCCGGTTCTTCAGCCGGTCTGGTAGCAGACGGGTGAGAGCGTTCTCGAAGGTGTCGGGAAACGTCGCCAGACCCGACTCGAAATAGGCGGGCAAAGCGGTGCCGGGGATGATGTACACCAGCGGAATACCAGCCTTTCGAGCCGAGAGCACGCAAGGAACGTTGAAGCCGGTGACGACGAGACTGACGCCGCGCTTTGCATAGGCGCGCTCCTCGGCGAGAACGTGCTCGATCAGCCAATCGTCGGGGAAGGGATCGCCCCACTTCTCGAGCTGGTCGAATCTCATCAGATCGCGGACCTGCTCTTCGGTATAGATGGGTGTGACCGCCTCGATGGCGAAGCCGGAGTCCCGGGCCGTCTCAGTCCTGGAGACGGGGGCGACCTGCGGCCGTCGCAATCACCTCGGTGCCGAGATAGATCTCTTCCGCGGGTCGTCTTCTGTCGCGGAGGATCTGATCCTCGCGCTTCACGTCCACCTTCGTCTCGGTCGCGCCGGCGCGACGGGCCCGCTCGAGAGCCTTCTGGCGCGCCACCTCCTGGGCACACTCCACGGCGTCCTCCAGCTGCCTGCAGTAGCGCACCTCATCCGGCAGATGAACCAGATAGGCGCTGCCCGCCATCAGGGGCCGAATCAGGACTCGCACGGTCTGCACGACTCCTCCCACCACGGCGCCCAGGGCGTTTCGGACCTCCGCGTGATCGGGAACGAACAGCCGGGCGTTCAGTCGCTCGGCGACGGGAGGGAGGTAGTGTCCTACGGGCGCTCCGATCGCAATCAAGGGACGTTCGATCTGGAGCGAGACCGAGAAGACGCCGCCCGGGTCCGCCCGCAGGGCTCGATCGATCAGGAGTCGTCCGACTCCGTCCCGGGCCTCCGGCATCGATCTCGTCTCCTCGGAGATCGCGGTGGAGACGAGAAGGCGCCCGAGCTGGACCTCGACCTGCCGAACCACCTCCTCGCAGAACCGCTCGGGGCTGATTTCGAGTCGTCTCGCCCAGAGCGTCGCCCCGAGTCGGGCAGCCTGGACCGACCAGCGATCGAATCCTCCGAGAACGTGAACGGCGTCCGTCGGGGTAAAGGCGCCGGCGACCACCAGACCCACCTCCGCGAGCTGCTTCACGCACTCCCTGTAGAGGGCCGGGTGATCCGTGCCGTCCAGAAGCTCGAGCAGAGCGGCCGGACCTCCCTCGAGAGCCTTCCATACCTCTTCCTGGGTGGCCGTGAGGCCACCCTCTCCATCGGCCAGCTGCCGTTGTCTCGAGACGAAGGTGCCCGGATCGCCGTGCCTCGCGGCGTCGACGTCGCGGTCGAGCCGATCGAGCTGACGCTGCAGCGCCGACAGCACTTCCGGGTGCTGTGCCGCCAGGAGGCAGAGAGGGACGACGCGCCTCGGTCCCGCGCGCAGCGTGCCGGCCTCGTCGAGTCGGATCTCGCTGTCTCCTCCCAGGCCCACGGTGTGCGCGTCGATCGCCTCGACCATGACCTGCAGCGCGCCAATCCGGGCTCCCTTGGGATCCAGCGCAGGTCGGCCATCGCGCATCGGGATGACGTCCGTGGTGGTGCCACCCATGTCGATCACGAACGCCTCTTCGACCTCGGCGTGGTATCGAGCTCCCACCACGCTGGCCGCCGGGCCCGAGAGGATGGTCTCGACCGGTCGTTCGATCGCCATCTCGGCGGCGATCAGCGAACCGTCTCCTTTGACGACCATGAGAGGCGCCCTGATTCCCCGATCTTCCAGCACCTCCCGCACCTTGACGACCAGCTCCTGCAGCAAGGGGATGAGCCGGGCATTGAGGGCGGTGGTGAGAGCCCGACGGGGTGCGTTCAGCTCCGTGGTCAGCTCGTGTCCGCATGTCACCGGCTTCCCGGTGAGCTCGCGCGCCAATCCCCGGACCGAGAGCTCGTGGGCGGGGTTGCGCACGGCGAAGTATCCGGAGACGGCGAACGCATCCACGTAGGGCGCCTGCTCCAGAATCGCCTCCCTCGCCGCATCCACGTCGAGGGGCGCCATCTCCACCCCGGTGACGTCGTGCCCGCCCGGGATGAAGACGATTCGCTCGCGGGGAACCGTCTTCGCGAACGGCAGCTCCCCGAGACGATCGGGGTCGTACCCGATCAGGAGCAGACAGGTCGATCTCCCCTGTCCCTCGACGATGGCGTTGGTCGCCAGTGTCGTCGAGATCGACACCAACCCGATCTCGGGGTGGACGGGAGGCAGGACCGCCTCGATGGCTTCTCGGATCCCGACGGAGAGGTCGTGCTTGGTGGTGAGGGCCTTCGCCGAGCCGACCACGCCCTCGTGATCGTCGAACAGCACCGCATCCGTATAGGTGCCTCCGGTGTCGATCCCCAGCTTCAGTGTCATTCCCTCTTTCCCGTCCAGCTCTCTCGGCGCGAGAGAGTAACGGAATGGCCTCTGAGGGGTCCTACACGGCGCGGCGTAGCAGAGCAGATCTCGCCATTCTTCCGACGAGCGCCAGGTCGCCTGGCCTTTCAGAAGAAACACCCCGCGGGGGTATCACCTCGTTCCCGACCGGCCCAAAGCGAGTATCCTTCCCCAGCGTGAAGTTTCTCTCGTCGCAGCTCGCCTACGTCCTCGGCCAGCGCGAAATACGGCGCAACCTGCGCGCTCTGCTCTCCTATCTCGCGCTCCTCGCAGCCACCATCGGCGCCTTCTCGGTCCTCTTCCACCTGATCATGCTCTACGAGGATCAGCAGCACTCGTGGCTCACCGGGCTCTACTGGACGCTCACCGTCATGAGCACGCTGGGCTTCGGCGACATCACCTTCCAGAGCGACCTCGGGCGGACCTTCAGCATCGTGGTGCTGATCTCGGGCATCGTGATGCTGTTGATCCTGCTGCCCTTCACCTTCATCCGCTTCTTCTACGCCCCCTGGCTGGAGGCGCAGTTGCGCATGCGCGCACCCCGGCAGGCGCCTCCTGACGTGCGCGACCACGTGATCATCTGCCGCTACGACGAGATCGCTCGCGGCCTCATCCAGAGGCTCGGCGAGACCTCCCTCCCCTACTACGTCATCGAATCGGACCCGGCGACGTCCGCCGAGCTGCACGCGGACGGGGTATCGGTGATCGCCGGGGCACCCGACGCCAACGCCACCTACGAGGCGCTCCGCGCACGCGACGCGCGACTCGTGCTCGCCAACCTGGGAGACGCGGCCAACACGAACATCACGCTCACGGTGCGGGAGGTGGCGCCCGAGCTTCCCGTCGTGGCCCTCGCCGAGGAGATCGACTCCGTCGACGTCCTCGAGCTGAGCGGGGCGTCGCAGGTCTTCTCCTTGAAGCACCAGCTCGGCGAGCAGCTCGCCAGCCGGGTGACCGTGGGAACGCCCAAGGCCCACCGCATCGGGCGCTTCGAGGACCTGGTCTTCGCCGAGTTCCCGATCCACGCCACGAGCCTGCCCGGCCGCAGCATCCGCGACACCAGGCTCCGGGCGCTCACCGGACTCAACATCGTCGCCGCCTGGGAGCGCGGTCGGCTGCTTCCCGCGGGCCCCGACACGGTGCTCTCCGAACACAGCGTCCCCGTGATCGTGGGAACCGAGGAGCAGCTGACGGAGCTCGATGCGCTCTTCGTGATCTATCCGCACAACGACAACCCGGTGCTCGTGATCGGCGGCGGCAAGGTCGGGTGCGCCGCGGCCCGCGCTCTGCGGGAGCGGGATACCGCCGTCACCATCATCGACCAGGATCCCTCCCTCGAGCAGAATCTCGCGCAGGTGGCCGACCGCGTCGTGGTGGGCGATTGTGCGAACCTCGAGGTGGTCATGGATGCCGGGATCGCCGACGCCCCTTCCGTCGTGCTGACGACGAACGACGACGCCACCAACATCTTCCTCGCGCTGTACTGCCGGAAGCTCAACGCCGAGACACACATCGTGAGCCGGATCACCCAGGAGTGGAACCTGGAGGCCATCCATCGGGCCGGGGCCAACTTCGCTCTCAGCCACGTCGCCCTGGCGGTGAAATCCATGATCTCGCTGGTGCAGGGACGCGAGCTGGTGATCCTCGGCGAGGGCACAGAGCTATTCGTCGAGAGCGTGCCGTCCGCGCTGGCGGGAAGGAGTCTCGGGGAGAGCGGAATCGGCGCCCGCACCGGGCTCAACGTCATCGCCGTTCGACACGGCGGCGCCTCGAACACCAACCCCTCGGCGGGCATCGAGCTGCCGCGGGACGCCGAGCTCGTGATGCTCGGGACACCCGAGCAGCGGAAGCGCTTCGCGAAGGTCTTCGCGTAGAGGGGGAGAGCGCGCCTCTTCGTCGGTTTCCCGGGAGGATGAGGGATGGAGGCTTTCCAGAGAGCCCAGAAGGCGTTGAACCGCCTGATCCGGACGCACCCCTGGATGCTCCTTGCGCTCCCTACCGTCTCCGGTGGCGCGATGTTCTGGGTCTACCCCTATCTGGCCGACCCTCTACAGCACGCCCTCGGCACGGCCGGAGCCCGGGAAGTCGCCGAGGGAGTCGGTTCCTTCCTCACCGTGGTGGGCGTGATCTACGCCCTCATCATCGGCTTCACCTTCCAGCAGGCCTTCGCGCGCCAGGCCGAGCTCCGTCAGAAGCTCACCGCCGAGGCGGGAAGCCTGCGGAATCTCCTCCTGCTCTCTGGGACCATGCGCCTCGGGACCACCCAGGAAGCCGTGGCCGGCCACCTGCGGAGCTACGTCGGACAGCTCCTCGACCACGAGTTTCCCCCGGAAGACACGGACGACCCCGCGCCGACCCTCTACCAGATCGTGCCGGTGCTGAACGAGGTCTCCAGCGACGGAACCGCCGACGCCGTCGATCGGATCACCTTGGATGCCATCCACGATGAGCTCCGCACCGCCACTCGAGCGCGGAGCGAACGGATCTCGATCGCCGCTCGGCACATCCCCAGGATCCACTGGTTCCAGATCGAGCTCCTCTCGACCCTCATCATGGTGGGATTCCTGCTGCTGGACCTGGGCGCACCGCTACTCGAGGCGTTGCTCCTGGGCCTCACCTCGGGTGCCATCATGGTGCTCTACCTCTCGCTCTTCGACCTCGACTACCCCTTCGATGGGCTCTGGCGGGTGGAGCCGCTGGGCTTGCAGCGGATGCGGAGGGAGCTGGGGGGCAGCTAGCCCGCACGCTGGCAAAGTCGTCGGAATCTTTCCCCAGGGGGAGGTCTTGACGGCCAATACCTCATGTGAGATATTTCATTACGATGATTATCGAAACGTTGGAACGATCTCAGACCGGAAAGGGCCTCGCGCAGGTCTTCAAGGCGCTGGGCGACGAGAACCGCCTCGCCATCTTCCAGCTCCTGCGCGAGCGCTGTGCCGGAGGCTGTGAGCTCACGGAGGATGGCGCCGACCGCACCGTCAGCGAGATCGCGCGGGCCTTCGATCTCGCGCTGTCCACGGTCTCCCACCACCTGAAGGAGCTCCGCATCGCCGGCCTCATCATCTGTGAGAAGCGAGGCAAGCATGTGCACTGCCGGGTGAACTCGGCACTGCTCCTGGAGCTCGAGGAGTTCATGCGAGAGGGGTGAGCGCTCTCGCTGCAGGATTCGGAAGTCTCCCAGGCGCCCGAGACAGGAGCACATCATGATTACCGAGATCACCGTCCCCACCGACCCGGAGTGGCCGGCCAGAGTCCGAGCCCGGGCGCACCACATCGTGAGCACCTACGAGAGCTGCACCCAGAGCATCGTCGCCGCCTTCATGGAGGAGCTCGGCATCGAGGATCCGCTGGTGCTCCGCGCCGCCGGCGCCATGCACGGCGGCATGGTGTCGTCGCTGACCTGCGGCATCGTGAGCGGTGGCATGATGGTGCTGGGCCTCCTGATGGGCAGGGAGGACATCGAGGAGGGGATGGACGGGATCTTCCCCGTCGTGGTCCCCGGCCAGGACCTGGTCGCACGTCTCCAGAAGCGCCTCGGATCGACCTCGTGCAAGGAGATCTCCGGCGTGGACTTCACGGATCTCGAGCAGGCGATGAAGTTCATCTCCACCGGTGAGAACGCCCAGTGCTTCGACCACGTCGCCGCCGGCGCCGAGGAGATCGCCAGGTTCCTACAGGAGCTCGGCCAGAAGGGGGAGCTCTTCCGAACCGGCGCTGAGACGGCGACGCGGAAGGTCGGAACCGCGTAGAGCACCGACTGAACCGACGACCTCTCGGAGTGTCCCTCCCAGCTCCCAGCAATGGGATACTCTTCGCGGATGACGAAAGCGGGTCGAGGGCTCTATTACGGCTGGTGGATCGTAGGAGCCTCGTTCTCGATCCTGCTCGTCACCGTCGGGATCGGTCTCTACGGACCGCCGGTGTTTCTCGTTCCCCTCCAGGACCACTTCGGCTGGAGCCGAGCGGCCATCGCCGGCGGGACCGCCGTGGGCGCGCTCACGGTGGGGCTCGCCTCACCCTTGGTCGGAGTCCTAAACGACCGCTACGGCTCGCGGATCGTGATGACCGCCGGTGCGCTGGTCATGGGGAGTGGATTCTGCCTCCTCGGCGCAATCCAGTCGCTCTGGCAGCTCTACGCCCTCAACGTGCTCGCGGCGCTCGGGATCGCCTCCGCCGCCTGGATCCCCAATCAGACCCTGATCTCCAACTGGTTCGATCGGCTGCGGGGTCGGGCCATGGGGATCACCCTGGCGGGAATCGGATTCGGGGGCCTCTCCATGCCTCCCCTCGCCGGTTTCCTGATCTCGGAGTTCGGCTGGCGCGCGGCCTACGGCGTCCTGGGAACTCTGGTTCTGTTGACCGTCACCGCCGTGACTCTCGCGCTGGTGCGAAGCAGGCCCGAGGACATGGGCCTGCTCCCGGACGGCGAACCGGTCGTCTCGGACACGACACCTGGGAATCCCGGCGGTGCACCTCAGGAAGGCGCGGACGCCACGGGTCTGAGCCTGGCGGAGTCGGTCCGGACCGGTGCCTTCTGGATCCTTTCTCTCGTTCACGTCCTCTGGACCTTCGGCACGATGTCGATCATCGGACACCTTCCGGCCTTCCTGACCGATCGGGGATTCGATGTCGAGTCGGCGGCGAGCTATCTCGCCTTCGCGATCGGCATGAGCGTCGTGGGAAGGTTGGGGTTCGGAGCTCTCGCCGACCGTTTCACCAAGGTGGGGATCATGTGTTGTGCCTTGATCCTCCACGCATTGGCGGCGCTCTGCCTCCTGGAAGTCCACCGCTTCGGGGCGCTGCAAGGCTTCGTGGTGCTGTTCGGCATCGGGATCGGGGGAGCCGCGGTGCTGATCCCGCTCTTGATCGGCGAGTGTTTCGGACTCCGCGCCTTCGGCAAGGTCCTCGGCGTGGTGACGATCTCAGCGACGCTGGGGGCCGCGGCGGGCCCGGTCTTGACCGGCCGGATCTTCGACGTGACGGGCAGCTACCAGCTCGCCTTCATCCTCCACATCACCTCGTTCACGGCCGCGGCCGTGGCCATCTACTTCCTTCCGAGACCGGCCGCAGCAGCGAGCGGGTGAAGATCGCTCGTTAGTACTCGTGGTTCGAGATCATGTCCGGTGCCGCCAGGAGCGCCAGGGAGTCGTTGGCTCCGTCCTCGATGGTGCCGGCTCGGGCATCCCGGAACAGCTTCTCGATCAGGGTTCCCTTGCTGAGGCCCATGCCCCCGTGAAGCTGGACGCCTTCGCCGGAGACCTCGAGCGTCTCCTCGAATGCGGCCCGCGCCAGGCCGACGAAGGCCATGCCCAGCGGTGCGTTCGGGTTGCCCATCGCGCCCATCACCGCCTCCCCGGGAGCGCGACGGGGCATCACCAGCATCTGGTCGGCGGGGATGCGGACCTCGTCGAAGAAGAGCTCACCCTGATTGAGCGCACGCTGGCCGATCTTGTCGAGCGGCTTGCCCCGGGTGATGCCAGGCAGGTCCAGGGGAATGAAGGCGATCCCGAAGCCGGGCTCCTCCCCGCTCCCATCCCTCGCGCCCAGCATGGCGAGCGCGTGCGTGGCCACCGTGGCGTTGGTGACCCGGGCCGCCTTCTGTCCGGTGATCACCCACTCGTTGCCGATGGTGGCAGCGAAGGTGAAGGGCAGCGCACCTGCCCCGAAGGAGACCATCCAGTCGATCGAGCCCCAGCCCAGCTCCTCCAGAACGATGCAGCTCTGGAGCGGCGTGAGCGTCACGCCGCCGAGATGCGGGGCATGCCCTGCTTGTGCAGATCCATCGCCTTGATTGCACGCCGGGGAGGGATATGCGAAGCCCGGCATCGGGAGAAGTGGTCCCGGTACCTCGCCTGCATTTCTCAAGAGTCTGATTTTGTTGATGTTTCATTCTGCGCACCGGTGAGGGGTGTCGACCGGTCGCGCCAGCCGCTCCGCAGGGCGCACGCGGCGGCCGCGGGAAGGAAGCTTGGCCGGCCCACTCCCTCCTCCTATGATGCTGATCCGCCGGGGAGCGCGAAGGAGCGAGGTCATGGCCGGTGGGGGCAAGGCTCCCAGAATGCGGATTGCCGCTCTCGAGGCCTACGAGCGCACCGTACCCCTGCGGCTGCCCTTTCGCTTCGGGATGGTCACGTTGCGCGAGGCGAGGCAGGTATTCCTCCGCGCCCGCATCGACTGTTCCGGCGCCGGAGAGATCTGGGGTGGCTCGGCAGAGCTGATGGTCCCAAAGTGGTTCGACAAGGATCCGGACCTGTCGGAGCACGAGAACCTGGAGCAGCTGCGCCGCTCGCTATCGCTCGCCTGCGAGTTTCACCGAAGCCGCGCCAAGCCGCGAACCGCCTACGGCCACGCGCAGGCCTGGAGCCGGGCGTGTCGGAGCGGCGAGGTCGATCCGGACCCCAATGGCCTCGTCGCGGGCTTCGGTCCCTCCCTCGTCGACCGGGCCGTGATCGACGGCCTGTGCCGCGCTCTCGAGCGCTCCTTCCCGCGCTCCCTTCGGGAGAACCTCTTCGGGTTCGACCTGGCCGAGGCCCTGGGCGACGCGAGCTTCGACACGGCGGGGTTCCTGCGCGCGCTGCGCCCGGCAGATTCGATCCACGCCCGCCACACCGTCGGCCTGGCCGATGCAACGAGCGAGGCGGAGCTCACGCCGGAAGAGAGGGTCGAGGATGGCCTACCCGAGAGCCTGGAGGCGGCGATTCGAGCCTACGGTCACCGCTACTTCAAGCTCAAGCTCTCGGGCGAGATCGAGGCCGACCGCGAGCGCCTGCGCGCCGTGGCGGGTGTGCTGGATGCGCTCCCCGAGGATTACTTCGTGACGCTCGACGGCAACGAGCAGTTCGCCGAGGTCGAGGCCATCTCCTCGCTGGGGGAGAAGATCGAGGCAGACCCCGCGCTGCGGCGCCTGCGGCGCGGCCTGCTCTATTTCGAGCAGCCCCTCCCCCGAAAGCGCGCGCTGGAGTGCGACGTCAGACCTCTGGCCCGCTTCGCACCGGTCATCGTGGACGAATCGGACTGCGACGATGACGCCTTCGTCCGCGCTCGCGGCGCCGGCTACACCGGTATCTCCAGCAAGACCTGCAAGGGCGTCTACCGCTCGCTGCTGAACCGCGCGCGCTGCGCGCTCTGGAGCCGCGACCCGGGAGTGCGCTACTTCATGTGCGCCGAGGATCTCACCACCCAGCCCGGCCTCGCCGTGCAGCAGGATCTCGCCCTGGCGAGCGCAATCGGCTGCGGCCACGTCGAGCGCAACGGTCATCACTACGTGAACGGGATGGTGAACGCGACCCGGCGCGAGATGGACGCCTTCGTCGCCGCCCACCCCGACCTCTACCGGCGAAGCGAGAGCGGCCTCCACCTGCGAATCGAGGCGGGGCGAATCTCTCTGGCCTCGCTGGGCTGTTCCGGCTTTGCCTCCGGGACCCTCCCGGACCACCAGGCCATGCAACCCATGGAGCTCTCCGAATGCCCGATCCGAAGCCGCTGATCCTGGTCGACCCCACGCCGCGCGCACCGTGGATGATCTTCACCGACGAGCACCGGGCCCGGCTCGAGTCGCGCGCGCATCTGGTGGTGCACGAAGGCGGCCCCATGCCCGACGAGATGGTGGAGGAACACCTCCCGGAGGCCGAGATCATCCTCGGGCAGATTCCCCTCTCCGCCGAGCGCCTCGCGCGAGCGCCCCGGCTGCGCGCGGTGATCAACGTCGAGGGCAACTGGAAGCCGAACCTCGACTACGCGGAGTGCCAACGGCGCGGCATCTGGGCACTCTCGATCGCTCCCTGCATGGGCCCGGCGGTCGCAGAGATGTGTCTCGCCCTCGCGCTGGACCTGGCTCGCGGGATCACCGCCGCCGACCGCGCCTTCCGTCGCGGCGAGGAGGCCTACGGCATCCTCGGCAACCTCGATGCCTTCCTGCTGCACGGCAAGCCGATGGGAATGATCGGGTTCGGCAACCTGGGCCGCGCCCTGCACCCGCTTCTGGCGCCTCTCGGCGGCCGGGTGCGCGTCCACGATCCCTGGCTCCCGGAGGGGTTTCTCCGCGACCAGGGCTGCGAGCCCTCCTCCTTGGACGAGGTGCTGCGCGAGTCCAAGGTGATCTTCATCCTGGCCGGCGTGACCGCGGAGAATCAGGGCTTCCTGGGCCGCGAGCAGCTCGAGAAGATCCACGAGGGGAGCGCGGTGGTGCTCGCCAGCCGCGCTGCGGTGGTGGACTTCGACGCCTTCGTGGACCTGGCGCGAGCCGGCCGCTTCCGGGCCGCCGTCGACGTCTTTCCGATCGAGCCGCTGCCGAAGGATCACCCGGTGCGGGAGTGCGAAGGCATTCTGCTCTCGGCACACCGCGCCGGCGGCCTCCGCGAGACCTACGCGCTTCTCAGCGAGATGCTGACCGAGGACATCGAGCTCATCCTCTCGGATCTGCCCCCCGTACGACTCCAGCGCGCCGACCCTCGAACGGCATCGCTGGGAAGGAGCCGCTAGAAATGCCGACCGCTTCGCCCCCCGTCCGCTTCGCCGCCATCGGCCTCGATCACATCCACGCGCTCGGGCAGGTGGCGATGCTGCTGCACGCCGGTGCCGAGTTCGCGGCGTGGTACGGCTCCGGTGACGACCTCTCCCCGGTATTCGAGAAGAGCTTTCCGCAGGCGCGCCGCGCCGCCGACCCGGCCGCCATTCTCGAGGATTCGTCCATCGCCCTGGTGACCTGTGCCGCGATACCGGACCGCCGTGCGCGGATCGCCATCGACGCCATGCGCCACGGCAAGGACGTGCTGGTCGACAAGCCCGGCGCAGTGACCCTCGAAGAGCTCGAGGAGCTGCGCGCGGTGCAGCGCGAGACCGGCCGCATCTGGACGGTCTTCTTCTCGGAACGGCTCGAGAGCCGCGCCACGGAGAAGGCCGTGGCGCTGGTGCGCGCCGGCGCCATCGGCCGTCCCCTGCAGACGGTCGGGCTGGGGCCGCACCAGCTCGGCCTCGCGCCCCGCCCGGAGTGGTTCTTCAGCCCCGCGCGCTCGGGCGGAATCCTCGGCGACCTCTCCACCCACCAGATCGACCAGTTCCTGGTCGTGACGGGCAGTGAAGAGATCGAGGTGGTGTCGGCGCAGGTGGCCAACTACTCCCATCCCGAGAGGCCGGAGTTCGAGGACTTCGGCGACCTGCTGCTGCGCGGTGCAGACGCAACCGGCTATGCACGGGTCGACTGGTACACGCCGGGCGGCCTCGGCACCTGGGGCGACGGACGGCTCTTCATCCTGGGCAGCGAGGGCGCCATCGAGCTCCGAAAGAACTGCGACCTCGCCGGCCGCGAAGGGGCCGACCACCTGTTCCTGGTGGATGGCAAAGACACGCGCTACCTCGACTGTCGCGAGGAGCCGCTTCCGTTCGCGCCGGCGTTGCTGCGGGACGTGGTGGAGCGCGGCGAGACCGCCATGCCCCAGGCGCACGCGTTCCGGGTCACCGAGATCGCGCTGCGCGCCCAGCTTCGGGCGTCGCGTCTGGGACACCTCGCCGGGGCTCCGAGCCACGACTGAAGCGCCGCGAGCGGGGCCCGCACCCTGGCCTATCATGGCCCATTCCGCGGTCCTCCGACGAGCCGCGTAGTCGATACCCGCCGGCGCCCGCCCGCCGTCGAGGAGAAGGAGAAGCCGTGAGTGAGACCGTAGGACCCGAGTTGCTGGCGAAGCTTCGAGGCTTCGATACTCCGACGCTCTGCAACGCGATGGAGGTCGTCCTCCCTTCGCGTCAGGGGCACGGGTTCACCCGAAAGCCGCTCCACTGCGTGCACCCGGGGCTCCCGCCCATGGTGGGCTACGCGCGCACCGCGCGCATCTGCGCTTCGCGGCCCTCGGGTCGTGATCCCGCCGCGGAGCGCGCGGTGACCCTCGCCTACTACCGTCACGTCGCGGAGCCGCCGCATCCCACCGTCACGGTGATCGAGGACGTCGACCGCGAGCCGGTCGGCGCCTGGTGGGGCGAGGTGCACACCCACATGCACCGCGGCCTCGGCTCGCTCGGCGTCGTCACCGATGGAACCATTCGCGATCTCGACCAGGTCGCCGAGGGCTTTCAGCTTCTCGCGCACGGCGTCGGCCCCTCCCACGCCCACGTGCACCCGGTGGACGTCGGCATTCCCGTCACGGTGGCCGGGATGACTGTGTCCCCGGGCGACCTGGTCCACGCGGACCGCCATGGCGCCCTGGTGATTCCGCTGGATGTCGCCGCGGAGCTCCCACAGGCCGCAGAGCGCGTGATGAAGGGCGAGCGAGTGATGATCGAGGCCAGCAAGCAGCCCGACTTCGGGATCGCGAAGCTCGAGGAGCTGCTGACGGGGAGAGAGCATTGATCGAGGAGAAGTACCGAGAAGCGGCGAAGATCGCGGTGGGCGCGGTCGCAGCGATCGAGAGGACTGGGATCCGCGTCGTCGCCCTGCGGGACCGCTACGCCAAGATGTCGATGCCGCTGGAGGGCAACGTCAATCACGTGGGCATGATGTACGCCGGGTCTCTCTTCACCCTCGGCGAGATCGCCGGAGGTGCCATCCACATGGTCTCCTTCGACGTGACGAGGCTCGTCCCGATCGTGAAGGAGGTGAAGATCCGCTTTCGGCGGCCGGCCACCACCGACGTGACCATGGAGGTGGAGCTCAGCCCCGAGCAAGCCGCGCAGATCCAATCCCAGGCCCTGGAGAAGGGGAAGGCCGACTACGAGCTGAATCTCGAGCTGAAGGATGCAAACGGCGAGGCGGTCTCGATCGTGAGCGGTACCTGGCAGGTGCGCGTGATGCCGGAAGGGATGCGCTCCACACTCACGGGAGCTTAGTCTACGAGCCATTCTCGAAGAGCCGGGTAACCCGATTCGGCCTTCTGCGGGTCAAAAGGGGCGGGGGGGGGATTCAGCCCGACTTCAGGTTGGGGCCTACCATCTCTTCGGGCCGCACCACCGCGTCGAACGCCTCGCCGCTCATCAACCCGAGTTCGATTGCCGCCTCCCGCAAGGTGTCACCGCTCCGGTCGGCGTGTCTCGCGATCCGTGCGGCATTGTCGTAGCCGATCTCGGGGCTGAGGGCCGTCACCAGCATCAACGAGTTCCGAAGGTTCTGCGCGATCCGCTCCCGGACCGGCTCCATCCCGGACACGCAGTTCTTGTCGAAGCTCTCGCAGGCGTCCGCGAGCAGGCGAACCGATTGCAGGAGATCGTAGGCGAGCACGGGCTTGAAGACGTTCAGCTGGAAGTTGCCCTGGCTCGCGGCGAATCCGATGCTGGCGTCGTTGCCCATCACCCGGACGGCGACCATCGTCAGCACCTCGCACTGCGAGGGGTTGACCTTCCCCGGCATGATCGAGCTGCCCGGCTCGTTGCCGGGGATGCGAATCTCACCGATACCGCAGCGCGGCCCGGAGGCCAGCCAGCGCACGTCGTTCGCGATCTTCATGCAGGCAGCCGCCAGCTGCCTGAGCGCGCCGCTGGACGCGACGAAGCCGTCATGGCCCGCGAGCGCCGCGAACTTGTTCGGGGCGCTCACGAACTCGCGGCCGCTGATCTCGCTGATCAGCCGAGCCACCAACCCGGCGTAGTCGGGATGGGTGTTGAGTCCAGTACCAACTGCGGTAGCACCGAGGGCAATCTCTCGCAGCGCCGGCAGCGATCTCTCGACGCTCTCGATGGCGTGCTCGAGCTGCGCGGCCCAGCCGCTGATCTCCTGACCGAGGGTGATCGGCGTCGCGTCCTGGAGGTGAGTGCGGCCAATCTTGACGACGTCCGAGAAGGCCTCGGCCTTTTGCGCGAGGGTTTCCTGCAGGGCCCGCGCCCGCGGGAGCAGGTAGTCCTCGATCTGCTCCACCGCCGCGATGTGCATGGCCGTCGGGAAAGTGTCGTTCGACGACTGGGACATGTTGCAGTGGTCATTGGGGTGGATGGGCTCCTTGGAGCCGAGTCTGCCGCCCGCCATCTCGATCGCCCGGTTCGCGATCACCTCGTTGGCGTTCATGTTGCTGTGCGTCCCCGAACCGGTCTGCCAGACCCGCAGGGGAAAGTGGTCCGCCAGCTTGCCGTCGATGACCTCCTGGGCTGCCCGGCTGATCAGGTTCTTGCGCTCTTCATCGAGCAGCCCGAGCTGGTGATTCGCCTGCGCTGCGGCCTTCTTGAGTATCCCGAACGCCCGAATCACCTCGGCGGGCATCCGCTCACTGCCGATCCGGAAGTTCGAGAGTGAGCGCGCCGTCTGGGCGCCGTAGTACCGGTCCGCGGGAACCTCGAGCTGACCCATCGAGTCGACTTCGATTCGCATCGGCATGGCGTCTCCTCCCTGCTGCGGCGGGATCCGCCGCGAGCTGAAGTGTGCCCCAGGGCAGGCCCGAAGTCCGAGAGAACTCTCCGGTGACCCGAACCGGGCTTGACCGCCGCGGAGTGCTGCCTCAGGCTCCAAACAGGCGGCCGGCAAGTGGCGGTCCAGCGAAGACAGGGAGAGGGGCATGCTGGAGGTAAGCTGCCTGTGCGGAAAGATCCGCTACCCGATCAGCGACGATCTTCCCCGGGAGGAGTAGAGCCGCCCGTCTCTTGCATCCCCGCCCGCTCGAAGATGCTGTCGTCACAGCAGGGCGGCGGGCCTCCCATCGACTTCATCAGGTCGCGGATCTCCTCCGCCACCTCGCGCCTCTCCGGGGGAACCTGCGGATCGTGCAGCGCCTTCCAGGTGAAGTCCAGCGCGGCGAGAAGCTCCACCTGGGTCGGCCCGCTGAGCTCGAGGAGCGCGAAGCGCCGCTTGTGCTGCGAAACGAACGCCTCGTAGGTGAGCGGTTCGTCGGCCGGCCGCTTCGCCGTCGCCCGCTCGAAGACGGACTGCCGCTCGCCCTGGTTCTCGTAGAGCCCCTTGTTGATGGCGAGCACGGTCGCGTCGAGCTCCTCCTGGGCGCTCGCCGACAGACCCATCAGCGCCCAGATCTCGTTGTGCCTTCGGAGGAGCTCATCATTCCTCTCCTCGAGCGGCGGCGAGGCGAGGGCACTCGTCGCGACGAGAAGCGCGAACACGATGGAGAACGGCCGCATCACTCTCTCCCTCCTGCTCTCGCCGAGGCTAGCGAGCATCGCGGCGAGAGGGCAAGGCGAGCCGCTTCGGCAGCGGCCAGATCGGTGTGCTAGCTGCGGGCGTGGATCGAGGAGAGGAGAGCGTGCTCATGACGGACTTGCGAGACCGGGGTGACCGGCGCCCTGAACCAGCGCTCCGTGCTCGGGCGCGGGGTCGGTGAGCCCGGGGAGATCGCCGACGTCATCGTATTCCTGGGCTCGGAGCGGTCGAGCTTCATGACCGGCCAGCTCCTCCTCGCGGATGGCGACCGAATCGACTACCTATCCCACGTATAGTGAGTGCGGCCGCTGGCTTCCGGGAAGCGCCCCCCCGGGTCCGTCACTCCCTCGGGGGCGGAGATCCCGATCCAGCCGATCCGTCGCGCGACACCCCACCAAGGAGACCCCCCATGTCCGAGATCACCGTTGGCGAGCTTCTGGTCCGCTGTCTCAAGGCCGAGGGCATCGAGCTCATCGCCGGCATCATCGACGGAGCTCACATCCCGATCGTGGTGCACACCGAGAAGTACGGGATCCGCTACGTGAACGTGCACCACGAGGAGGCCGCGGTGCACGTAGCCGAGGGCTACTCGCGGATCGCGCGGAAACCCGGCGTGGTGATCGGAAACCCGGCCTGCGGCACCGGCAACATGCTGGCCGGCGTGGTGAGCGCCCATGGAGAGGGGCATCCGATCGTCGCCATCGGGACGCTGCGGCCGCCCATCAAGAGCGATCCGAACCGCGGCGGGGCCTGGCAGTCGGCGGACACCGAGAGCATGGCGCGCCCGATCACGAAGTACGCGGCGACGGTGCGCATGTGGGAGAGGCTCCCCGAGATGATGCGCGCCGCCTTCCGCGCGGCGATGACCGGGCGACCCGGCCCGTCTTACATTGCGATCGCGGACGACCTCCTGCTCGAGAAGATCGACGAGGACCGCCTGCCCCCGATCCTCGAGGCGGAGCGCTACCGAGTTACGAACATGGGCGCGGGCGATCCGGCGCAGATCGACCAGGCGGCCAACATCCTGGCAGGCGCCAAGAAGATCTGGCTGCACGCTGGCAAGGGCGTGCTGTGGGCGGATGGCGCCAAGGAGCTGCTTGCGCTCGGCGAGTATCTCGGCGCCTGCCTGGGCTCGAGCCTCGGCGCGCGCGGTGTGGTTCCCGAGGACCATCCGCACGCCTTCCACCCCTTCGACATGGGCGGCGCCGGGCTCGGCCGCGCCGACGCAGAGGTGGTGCTGGTGGTGGGCGGCCGGCTCGGCGAGTACGACGGCTGGGGCGGACCGCCGATGTGGGGCGACCCGGCCGCGCAGAAGACGATCCAGATCGACTCGGACCCGATGTCGATCGGACTCAACCGGCCGGTGGATCTCGGAATCGTGGCCGACGCCAAGGGGGCGCTTGCAGCGCTGCTCGAGGCGGTGCGCAGCCGGACCCCCGCGCGGAGCGGGCCGCCGGACCTGGCGCGCTACCGCGAGAAGTCCAACGAGACCATGCAGACGGGCATCGCCTACCTCGGAACCGAGTGCACCACCGGCGTGAACCCGGGGCAAATGGTGATGGCGGTGCGGCAGAAGTTCCCGGCCGAGTCGATCACCGTCCTCGACGGCGGCAACACCACGCTCGCCGGCGTCGCCTTCCACCCGATCCTCTCCTCGCCGAGCTTCCTCTACTCGGTGAAGATGGGCTATCTGGGAACCGGGCTTCCCTTCGCGATGGGCGCCAAACTCGCGGCGCCCGGCCGCCCGGTGTGCATGATTACCGGCGACGGGGCCTTCGGCTTCAACGTGATGGAGCTCGAGACCGCGGCCCGCGAGAATCTACCGATCGTGGTGCTCGTCTGCGTGGACGCGGCCTGGGGAATGGAGAAGACCGCCTACGTGGCCCAGGGCTACGGCGCCAACGACTGGAAGGGCCGGGGCATCGAGCTGGCGGAGGTCTCCTACGACCAGGTGGCGAAGGGCCTCGGCTGCCACGGCGAGCGGGTGAAGAGCATGGCGGAGCTCGAGCCCGCACTGGATCGCTCGCTGGCATCGGGGAAGCCGGCGGTGATCCACGTGGAGGTCGACCGCGATCTCAACACCAAGCCCCCCGGCTGGGAGCAGTTCCGAGCAGCGCGCGCCACGCAGGGCTATTGAGAGCGGGGCCGATCACCCGTAGAAGGTGCTGGCGATCGTCTGGTCGTAGAAGAAGAGCTTCTCCGGCGAGAGACCCCAGCCCGGCGGCGCGAGCCAGATGGAGTCGGCCACGGTCCAGGCGCGATCCACCTGCTTGCGCACCTCGTCGGCATCTCCGCACAGCGCGAAGGTGCAGACCATCTCGTCCGGGACGAACTCGGCCGTATTGACCGGCTCTCCTTGCTCCACCCGCTCGTGAATGCGGCGGACCTGCTCTCCAAAGCCGTGGGCCTCGAAGAAGGGCGCGTACTCCCGCGCGCTCGCGTAGAAGGAGACCGTGGTGCGGGCGTCCTCGATCGCCTCGCGGCGGTCGGGATTGATGGCGACGAAGAAAGCGAGGTTCAGGTGCACGTCCTCGCGCCGCTTCCCGCCCTTCTCCAGTCCCGCCTTCACGTCCTGCCGCACGCGCTCCAGCGCCCAGTCGATCGACCAGATGGGATGGCCCATCACGCCGTCGGCGATCTCGGCGGCCAGTTGGATCGCTTTGCTGCGCAGCCCGGCGATCCAGATCGGGATCTCCTCGCGCAGCGGCGGCTCCGTCGGGTGCAGGGCTGCAAAGTCGGCGCTGTACCAGCGACCCTCGAAGGGGGTCAGGCCGCGGTGGGCGCCGCGGATGATGTGCCGCACCGCGGCCACCGTCTCGCGCAGGTACGCCATCGGCTTGTCGTAGGGCGAGCCGAACATTCCGCGCGTGATGGCCACCACGCTGCTTCCCAGTCCCAGGATGAACCGCCCTTCCGAGACCCGGTCCATGTCGATGGCGCTCACCGCCGTCTCGAAGGGGCTGCGCGCAGCCGCGATCGCGATCCCGCTGGCGAGCTGGATGCGCTCCGTCGCAGCAGCGGCGGCGGCCAGGGGAATCCACGGCGGACCCCAGACCTGCGCAGCGAAGAGGCCGTAGAGACCCCTGTCTTCCGCGAGCTTCGCCAGCGCTGCGATCCCCCCGGCGGGGGCGGGAGGGACGAATCCCCAGTAGTGTCGTTTTCCTGTGTCGGCGGGCATTGGAGCTCCTCCTCGGGGCGTTGCGACTGCTCGCGGGATCCGTTCAGGCAATATCGGGGCTCCGGGTAGGGGAGTCAAATGGGCCCCCGAGAGCACCGCACGGCCTGCGCGACGGCCCGGATCGTCCGTAGGCACTCCACTGCGGACGCCGATATGATCGGAATAGCGTCGGTCGAACCGCCGCAGCCAAGGGGGCAGACCATGTCCGACCAACCGGAGCGCGCGCTCCGCATCCCCGAATGGGTCTTCGCCGCAATCTCGTACGCCCTCTACGCTCTGCTCCTCGAGAGTGTCGTCGAGGGCTTCGTGCTCGGCTCGGAGATCCGCTGGATCGCACTCGGCGTGGTCGGCCTCTATGCGGTCGCCAGCTACGGGCTCTGGAATCGCGTCGGGCCGCGTGCCAAGGCCGTCGCCTCCTCGGCCGTGCTGCTGGCGCTCGCCGCGGCGTCTGCCTGGCGCCTCGGGTCCGCTGCAGCCAGCGGTGGCTACTCGGTCGCCACGCTCTCCGGATCGCGACTCGCCGAGCTGCTCAGCGCGGGAGCACTGATGGTCGGATTCCTCGCGGTCTGGCCGCTCGCGTGGGTCCCCGAGCGTCACCGGGTCAAGGTGCGCGTGCTGCTCGTCGCCCTGATGGCGGCACCTACCCTGAGTGGTCTCGGGCTGCCCCACCTGACCTCGAGGCTGTCGCTGCCGGGGTGGCCCTCGTTCCAGCTCCGGAGCGGCGACGCCGAGCCGGGCTACGCGAAGGATGTCACCTCGGAGGAGATCGAGACCATCGCTGAGCAGGTCGAGCGAGGACTTGAGGCGCTGGCGGAGGAGGCGCAGCAGATCCCCCGAGACAGCTTCGATCTCCAGGCGATCATTGTGCAGGTGGGCAAGGACCCCGGAGATCTCTTCGAGTGGGTGCGCGATCACACCTACTGGGTCCCCTATCGCGGCTCCCTGCGTGGCCCTCTCGGCGTGCTGATGGATCGGACCGGAAACAGCCTGGACCGATCCCTGCTGCTGGCCGAGCTCCTGCGCCTCGCCGGTGGGGAGGCCCGGCTGGCTCATGCGCAGCTCGACGAGTTCCTGGGCGGACGGCTGCTCTCCCAGCTTCGGGTCGTGCCGGACCAGCCGCTGCCCGGCCAGGAGGTGGATGCCGAGGCGAGCCAGCGACGCCTGGGCGAGCTCTCCGAGAGGCTCACCGACCGGGTTGCGGCGCAGGTCCCCCTGATCTTCGCCGGGGGCGCGGGAACCATCTGCGGTCGCTGAGCCGACCGCCGGAGAAGGCCGCGCCAGAGCGGGCTAAGATCCAGCCGTGCCCCGCACGCGCGAATTCACCAGCTCCCTCTCCGCCCTGGCCTTCGGCGGTATTCTGGTCCTGGCGGTCGCCGTCTTCGCCCTGATGGTCTGGCTCGAGGGATTCGCCGAGATCTTCCGCGGCGACCCCGCGGCCTGGTGGTCGCGGCTCGATCGGGAGACCGCGGTCGACGCCATCTCGAGCGCCGCCGAGGTGGTCGCCGGCGTCCTCGCGATCGCCATCACCGTGGTGATGATCGTGGTCGAGCTGGCTGCGAACCGGTACACGCCCAAGCTCACCAATCTCTTCCTTCGCCACCCGACCAACGGGATCGTGCTGGGGTTCTTCGTCCTGACGGCGATCGAGTGCGTCTGGGTCTCCGCCACCCTGAGCGGCCCCGTCCCCGGGGACGCACTCTTCCCCTACGCGAGCCTCGCGGTGTGCATCGCCATGGTCACGCTCTGCCTGTTGGCGCTGCTCCCGTACTTCGCCTTCGTGTTTGCGTTCCTATCGCCGAGGGGCGTGGTCCGCCGGATCCAGCGTCAGGCCCTTCGCTGCGTCGATCGCGCACGCCTCCGGCCTCGGCCGGGTCTGCGCGGAGAGGTCGTCGAAGCCATCGAGGAACTCGTCGACATCGGGCGCAGCGCGCGCGAGCACAGCGATCTCGGCATCGCGATGGAGAGCTTCAACGCGCTCCGCGATCTGGTCCTGGCCTACGAGGAGCTGCGCGACGGGCTCGGCGCGGAGTGGTTCGACATTCCGGAGGTCCTCGAGCACGACCCGGACTTCGTCTCGATGGATCCCGCCGCGAACGCCGAGATCGTCGAACAGCGTCTCTGGCTCGAGGCGAAGGTGCTTCGACGCTACCACGCCCTGTTCGGGGAGAGCCTGGGTCGCACTCGCGAGATCAGCCACTTGATCGCTCTCAACACCATGCGCATCGGTGCCTGCGCAGCCGTCGGCCGGCGCCCGCTTCTGGACCTGTGCGTGCGGTTCTTCAACAGCTATCTGCGTGCGGCGATCAACGCCCGCGACCTGCGGACCGCCTACTACGTGCTGCACCAGTACCGGTCGCTGGCAGAGGAGGCGCTCAAGGCCGGTCTCGACGATGCCGCGATCGAGATCTCCGGCCACTTCCGCTACTACGGACAGATCGGCTACGAGGAGGGACAGCCCTTTCTGCTGGAGGTCGCCGCCTACGACCTCGCCCACCTGGTCGAGACCGCCCTCACGGAGGCGCCCGCCAGCGCGGATCCGCTGCTGGACATCTTCCTCCGCCTGGACCAGGAGAGCGAATCTCCGGAACAGGAGACCCGGCTCCGAGGCGTGCGCCGCGCCCAGGTGCAGCTCGCGACGCTGTTCCTGCTGCGAGGCGACGAGCCCCGCGCCCGCCGCATCTTCCACGACATGCGCAACGAGCGTCCCGAACGGCTGTCCTCGGTGCGCGAGGAGCTCCTCTCGGAGACCCGGCCCCAGTACCGGGAATTCACGGATCGCGGCGTGAACTTCTCCTATCTCTCGCCCGAGCGCCGCGCGTGTCTGGATGACTTCTTCGCCTGGTTCGTGGCGACCCCCCCGCCCCCGGAGGCTTCCTAGGAAGCGCTCCAGTGCTGCGGTCCAACCCAAAAACACGTTTATTTTCAGATGGTAAGGAACAGGTTCGGTCCTGGGTTGACAATTAATCAATTGTATGATTAATTATGACCCATGACCTCCGACCAGCGAAGCCACCGACAGCAACCGCGGCGCGGACAGCGCCGGCCCGGCCGCCCCTCGGAGCAGGACGGCAGCCGCGACGTCCGCGAGACACTGCTCGAGGTGGCCGGCCAGCTCTTCTCCGAGCGGGGTGTGAACGAGGTGTCGCTCCGCGAGCTGGGGCGCGCCGCGGACGTGACCCCAGCCATGGTCCACTACTACTTCGGAGACAAGCAGGGCCTCTACGAGGCGCTCCTGGAACGCGCCCTCCAGCGGGTGCTGGGGCGGGCGCGCGAGATCGTGGCGACCAACCGGGAGGGCACCGAAGAGATCGCCGACCTGCTCCAGGTGATCGTGGAGACGCTCTCCTCGGAGCGCTGGGTTCCCTCGCTCATCATCCGCGAGGTCATCGCCGACACCGGGCGCTACCGGGAGCGCTTCATCCGCGACTTCGCCTCGCAGATGGTGCGCATCGTTCCGGAGCTGCTGGGCCGGGAGCAGGCAGCCGGACGCGTGCGGCAGGACCTCGATCTCCGGCTCAGCTTCGCCTCCATGATCGGGATGATGGCCTTTCCCTTCGCCGCGAGGCCAGTACTCGAGCGCGTCCTGGGCCTCGATTATGACGCCGAGGATTTCGTCGAGCGGTTCTCGGAGCACACCCGGCGCCTCTTCCTGGAAGGCGTGCAGTCGCGGGAGGAGAAGGCATGAGAGCTGTGGTCCGACTCACCTCGGGGCTCCTGGCAGTGCTCGCGCTCACCGCCTGCGGAGGCGGCGCGGACGACGGCATTGCGGTTGGCACGCTGGAGCGGGACCGCATCGAGCTGATCGCGGAGGCCCAGGAGCCGATCGTCGAGATCCGGGTTCGCGAAGGTCAGCGGGTCGAGAAGGGCGACCTCCTGGTGCGCCACGACGGCGGGCGTCTCGAGGCCCAGGTCGCCCGGGCCCAGAGTGCGCGCGACCGGGCCGCCGCGCGCCTCGCGGAGCTGGTGAGGGGGCCCCGCGCGGAGCGGATCCACGAGGCCCGCGCGCGCCTCTCGGGTGTGGAGAGCCTGCTCGCCGCCGCCGAGAGGGATCTGGAGCGCGCGAAGAAGCTGGCGCAGCAGGGCGTCCTGGCGCCCGACCGCCTCGACCGCGAGCAGGCCCGTCGCGACGACGCGCTCGCGACGCGCGATGCGACGAAGGCGGTGCTCCAGGCACTCGAGGAGGGAAGCACCGACGAGGAGCTCCAGCAGGCACGGGCCGCGCTCTCGGAGGCGGAGGCGAGCCTCACCGAGCTGCGCATCCACCGCGAGCGCCTGCTGGTGCGGGCCCCGCGTGCCGGGCAGATCGACGCGCTCCCCTACGAGATCGGGGAGCGGCCGCCGCAAGGTGCGGTGGTGGTGGTGATGCTCGCCGACGCCGCGCCCTACGCGCGCATCTACGTTCCGGAGCCGTTGCGGGTGCGGATCCAGCCCGGGCTCGACGTCTCGGTTCGCGTCGATGGCATCGACGAAGACCTCGCCGGGCGCGTCCGCAGCGTCTCTCACGACGCCGTGTTCACGCCCTACTACGCGCTCACCGAACGCGATCGCAGCCGCATCGCGTACCTCGCCGAGGTCGACCTCGTCGACTCGAAGGCCCGTGACCTCCCGACCGGACTTCCGGTCGAGGTGGTGCTGCGGCCCCGGGCCCCGATCGAGGTCTCCGAGGCGGCTGGCGATGAGTGAGGACGTCGCGATCCGAACCCGCGGCCTGACGCGGCGCTTCGGCGCGCTCGTGGCCGTCGATCACGTGGACCTCGAGATCCACCGCGCGGAGATCTACGGATTCCTCGGCCCGAACGGCTCGGGAAAGACCACCACCATCCGCATGCTCTGCGGGCTGCTGCGACCGTCCGACGGCGAGGCGGAGGTGCTCGATTGTCGCGTCCCCGAAGACGCCGAGCGGCTTCGCCGCAAGATCGGCTACATGACCCAGCGATTCTCCCTCTACGAGGACCTCACGGTGAGGGAGAACCTGGAGTTCATGGGCGAGATCTACTCGATTCCGCCCGCAGCGGCCCGGATGCGCGTCGACCAGCTCCTCGACGAGTATCGGTTGGAGCACCGCCAGAGGGAGCGCGCCGCGAACCTCTCGGGTGGTCAGAAGCAGCGGCTGGGCCTGGCCGCCGCGATGGTGCACCAGCCGGAGCTGCTCTTCCTGGACGAGCCCACCAGCGCCGTCGATCCCGAGAACCGGCGCGAGTTCTGGGAGTCTCTCTTTCGGCTCGTCGACCGCGGAACCACGATCCTCGTCTCCACCCACCTGATGGATGAGGCGGAGCGCTGCCACCGGATTGCGATCCTCGACCGCGGGGCGCTGGTCGCCAACGGAACGCCTCGCGAGCTGATGAGAGGAATCGACGCCGCGGTGCTCGAGGTCGAGTCGGAGCACCTGCCGGCAGCCCGCGCCGCCCTGGACCGGATCGACGGAGTGATGAGCGTGGCGCAGCTCGGGACGCGCCTGCACGCGCTCGTCGACACCGCCCTTCCGGAGCCGGAACGGACGGTGCGAGCCGCGTTCGACCGGGAGGGGGTGGAGGCGGCGGTGGAGCTCACCCCGGCCAATCTCGAGGACGTCTTCGTGGCCGCGACCCGCTCGCGGCCGGAGTAGAGAGCCATGCCGCAGTTCCTGGGTCGAACCCTCGCCATCGCTCGCAAGGAGGTGCGCCAGCTCCGGCGCGATCGCCTCACCTTCGGGATGATCATCGGAATTCCGCTGGTCCAGCTCGTGCTCTTCGGCTACGCCATCAACCAGGACGTGCGCCACCTCCGGGCCGGCGTCGCGGACCTGGCCGGTACCCAGCGCTCACGTCTCCTGGTGGCGGACGCGGCGGGCTCCCAGGTGGTCGACATCGTGGCCGAGGTGGAGACCGTCCTGGACCTCGAGACGCTGCTGCGGTCGGGGCAGATCGCAGTGGGAATCGCCATTCCCCGCGACTTCGATCGGCGCATTCAGTTCGGGGAGCGTCCGCCCGCGCAGCTCCTCGTCGACGGCAGCGACCCCATCGTCCTGGCCACGGCTCGGGGCATCGCGGGGCTACCGGTCGAGAATCGCTTCCGCCCCGTCCTCCCCCCCGCGATGCGCCCACCCCCGCAGACCTTCGAGGTTCGCGCCTTCTACAATCCCGAAGGACGCTCGGCGGTACAGATCGTCCCGGGGCTGATCGGAGTCATCCTCACCCTGACCATGGTGATCTTCACCGCCATTGCGATCGTGCGCGAGCGCGAGCGCGGAAACCTCGAGTTGCTCATCACCACGCCGGTCCGGACCTGGGAGCTGATGGTCGGAAAGGTGCTCCCCTACATGTGCGTCGGACTGATCCAGGTGACGCTGGTGCTGCTGGCCGGCTGGGCGCTGTTTCAGATCCCGATTCGCGGCTCTTTGGTCGACTTCTACCTGGCCGGCGTCTTGTTCGTGAGCGCCACGCTCACCATGGGCCTCCTGGTCTCGACCGCGGCGAAGACGCAGTTCCAGTCGGTGCAGATGGCCATCTTCTTCTTCCTTCCGTCGATCCTGCTCTCGGGGTTCATGTTCCCCTTCGACGGGATGCCACGCTGGGCCCAGCGGTTTGCGGAGATCCTTCCCCTCACCCACTTCGTCCGCATCGTCCGGGGCATTCTGCTCCGAGGCGCGAGCCTCGTCGACGTGCACCGCGACCTCTGGCCGCTCCTGGTCTTCATGACGGTGACGCTCGCCCTGTCGGTCTTGAGGTTCCGGAAGCGGCTCGACTGAGGCGCCCCGGAACCGCGTCCGCTGGCGGTGTCGGAGCTAGCCACGGCGCTCGGTGTGGAGGCCCTCTCCGGTCTCGAATCGCTCGATCAGAAAGCGTTCCTGGGGCTTCTCCGAGGCGGTCTTCGGGATCTCGTCCACCACCTGCAGGTAGCTGGGTACGAAATTCGCCTCGAGGCCCTCCCGGCAGCCGGCGAAGATCGAGTCGACGTCGAGCACCCCCTCCTTGGCCGGAACGATGGCGGCCACGACGTCCTTCTCGCCCGGAGCGCCCGAGGCGGCCGGAACCCCGTAGACGAAGACGTCGGTCACCTGCGGGTGCTCGGCGATCACCGTCTCGACGAACCCGGGGTTCACGAAGTCGCCGTTGTGGCGCAGGCCGCCCCCCTTTCGGTAGTCGAAGTAGAACCAACCCTCCTCGTCGCGGTGGCAGATGTCCCCGCTCCGAAGCCATCCCTGCCAGGTCTTCTTCTTCGAGGCCTCCGGGTTGCCGAAGTACTCGACCTCCGGCCTGCTTCCATCGGCGGGGCGCGAGATCAGCTCTCCCGGGACGCCGGGCGGGCACTCCTCGCCTTGCTCGTCGACGACCTTCATCTCGGTGGTCGGGGGCGGCTTGCCGAAGCTTCCGATCGGACCGTCCCCGAGGTTGAGTGCCATGCCCCCTTCGATCGCCCCGTAGCCCTCGATGACCTTGACCCCGAAGCGCTCCTCGAACCGCTTCCAGATCTCCGCCGGCATTCCCGCGCTGAAGACGCAGCGAACCGGGTTGTCGGCATCGTCCTCGCGCTCAGGCTCGCTATAGATGGCGGTCACCATCCCGCCGAGCAGGTTGAAGGTGGTGCAGCCGTACTTGCGCGTGATGTCCCAGAGGCGCGACTTGGTGAACCTGCGGCTCAGCACCGCGCGTCGCTTCAGGACCAGAGCCGGAGAGACCGTCAGTAGCTGGGCGTTGCCGTGGGTGAGGGAGAGCCCCGTGTAGGGACTCTCGTCCTCGGCCCACCCAAGCAGCATCGCCATCGCGGACGCCTCGACGTAGCGGCCCGCCGGCATCACGACCCCCTTCGGGTCCCCGGTCGTTCCCGAGGTATAGATGATCTCGAAGGGATGCTTCGGATCCTCGGTTCGCACGTCGACGGTGACCTCAGGAGTCTCAAGGAGTGCGCCGAGCGGCTCGGCGCCGGGAACCTCGCGAGTCGCCATGGAAGCCTCTTCCTCACCGCTCTCGAGGACCAGGATCCAGCCGAGCTCGGGCAGTTGATCGCGGACGGCGTCGAGGTTCCCCAGCGTGTAGTCAGCGCCGATCACTCCCCGACACGCCGAGTTGCGAAGCGTGAAGGCGAGCTTCTCCCCTCGGGTTCGGGGGTCGATCGGAACGAACACGCAGCCCGTGATCGACGCCGCGATCATCGTCTCGACGAACTCGGGATGGTTGCGCATCAGCAGTGCGAACCGGTCGCCCGGCTCCATGCCCCGAGCGATCAGCCCGGCCGCGATCCGGTGAGCGTTCTCGAACAGGCTCGCGTAGGTCCGGATCTCGTCGTCCCGGACATCGCCCCCCTCGAAGGTGAGCACGTCCAGGTCGGGCTCGGCCCGCGCGTGTGCAGCGATCAGGTCGGCGAGGATCAGTAGGTTCGGCTGACGCATGGGGTGAGCTCCTGGCTATGTTCCGCCGGTGCTACGGAGCGGAGTCGATGCGGAAGACCCAGGCCCGCGCGAGGGTCTCGTCGTCCATCCCCCCGACCATCCGAGGGTACTTCATGCGCGCCGCCGAGATCAATTCCGGGCGGAGCGCCTCATCGACCACCCGGGTGGCGCGACCGGGATAGATTCTGTCACCGATCTTGAGGCGCACCGAGGGATCCTCGAGGAGATAGCGAGTCCACTGTTTGTCGGCGCCGTCGCTGGCCGGCACGTAGAGCTGGCCTTCGTGCGCGAAGCAGACAGTCGTGACGGAATGCGGATTGCCGGGCCGCGTCTCCACGGCAATCAGCCGGTGATCGTCGGAGAAGCTCCAGTCGCCGACCGGATCCGAAACGATCTCCCCGCTGAGCTCGCCGCCGGGTATCGGTCCCAGGGGCCCGCTGCGGAAGAGATAGACGAGCACCAACACCACCAGCAGGGCGGCGGCGGCGTAGCCAACCAGCTTGAGAATCCTGCGCATCGGACCGGAGGCGAGTCTATCAGCTTTTCGATGCCCGCCGAGAAGGATCGCGAGGAGCCCCTGCGATCTCTTCCCGTTGAGCATCGTGGTCCTCAATCTCGGGCATTGACACCTCCCCGGAGAGCTATCCTATATCCGACGCATGAAATAACACAATCTCTCGCAAAGGAAATGCCCGCGCCGTGACAGATGAGATCGGACGGATCCCGCCCGGAGCCCTGGGACAATGAGACGAGCCGGCGGTGGAACGAAGATCCTGCGCCGGATCATGGCCGGGATCGCGCTCCTCGTCGTCGCGTTCAGTGCGCTCACCTGGCTCGCCCTCGAGTCACGAGAGGTCGTCGTGATTCGAACCCACCGGGACGATGGGGGGATTCGCGAGACGCGCATCTGGATCGCGGACGCGGAGGGCGCCTGGTGGCTCGAGGCCGCGTCCCCCGAGAGTGAGTGGTATCGCGACATACTCGCGGATCCGCGCGTAGAGGTGATCCGCGGCGGTCGAACGGTGCCCCTGCTCGCCACGCCGCTACCTGGAGAGGAGGGGCACGAGAAGATTCGCCGCCTTCTGCGCCAGAAGTACGGACTGGCCGACCTGTGGATCGCGATGATCCAGGACGGATCGGCCTCCGTCCTCGTCTCCGTGAAGCCGGCCGGCGGAGGCTGACGGCGTACTCCTTCAGGAGTTGGTTCGGCTCTCGGAGAGAGCGTGCCGCAGTAGCACGATGCGGTCGTTCCCCCAGAACATCTCGGCGCCCAGAAAGAAGGTGGGAACTCCGAAGGCACCGCGTTCATGGGCCTCCCTTGCAGTAGCCGCGAGCCGGCGATCCGTCCCCGGGTCGCGGATCAGCGATGTGAAGTCGCCGGTCGGAAGACCGACTTCCTCGGCGATGCGCACGCAAAGACGAAGGTCCAGCGGCCACTCGTCGGAGCCGTAGACTGCGGAGCTGAGGTGCCATCCGTAGGCTGCGACTGCGCCCATGCGGTTGGCTGATTCTGCCGCCCGCGCGAGGAGCTGGAAGTCGAGATCGCGGCTGGGAGGCTCCCGAAAGGGAATCCCGTAGTACCGCGCCCAGGACTCGGCATCGTGCTGGCGGTAGGGCCACTCGTACTGCCCGGAAACCGGCTCTCCCTGGAAGGGATCCCGGCCTCGAAAGCTGCGGATGTCGGTGCCACGGACCGGCCGCCAGTGCACCCGACAACCCGTGTCGGATTCGAGCTGTGGAATCTGACTGGCAGCCAGGTAGGAGTAGCGGCTGCCAGGTGAGAAGAAGAACTCGACGACCGCTTGCTCGGCATCGGCTGTGCCGAAGGTCTCGCCGCCCGATTCCAGATAGGCCAGCTCCTCCCGGCTGGAGCGGCGCCCGAGTACCGCGTTTCGATGCGGAAAGCGGCCGAACCGGCGAATCACCTCGCGATGGCGAATCGCGAACTCGGTGAACCGCTCGAACGTCGGCCGCAAAGCGACCGGAGCTCGCGGAATCAGCTTCTGGAAGAGCTGCACCGAGCGCTCCTGAAGCAGCAGGTCCTCGGAATGCTCCAACGGAAGGTAGAGGAACGACGCCTCGAGCGGATGGAGCCTCTGGTCGAAGCCCGCCTCTATCGATCGAAGGGCGATCTCGCAGGCCTTCGAGTCGAATTCGTAGGAGCGACGGCTCCCCCGGTACAGATTCCGCGGGAACTGGTCGAGGATCAGCACCAATGCGAGGGCCGGGCGAGGTTCTCCGCGCCAACGCTCGAACTCACCAGCGAGACCCCGATCCGGAAGTGAGCCGAATCGATCTCGGATCGACCGGTCGAAGGAGTCGCTCTGAGTGAACCACGACTCCTTCCGCACATCGACGGCATCCGGGGATTCGAGCGAGTCCCCGAACCAGAAAGCGAGCACTTCGTCGAAGATCTCGTTCACATCCAGCATCCCGTCCGTTCGCCTCGGCAGCTTGTCGGGCCGCGCTACGGCCGCTCGATTCGGGCGAGGCCGGCTGCTGCTCCGATCAGGAGCCCCCCGCCGATCCGTTCGAGATAGGCGCGGAAACGCGGAGCCGCCGCCGCGCCCGCGCGTCCCGTGAGTCCGGAATACGCAGAAAGCACCGAGAACTCGATCACGAAGGAGCTGCAGGCCAGCAGTGCGACCTGCGGCGCAACCGGATGGGCGACGTCGATGAACTGCGGAAGGATCGCCGTGAAATAAACCAGCAGGTTCGGATTGGCCCCCTGGGCGACGAATCCTCGCAAGAACGGGCGGCCTGCGCCGCGCGCCTCGAGACGTCGAGGCGATGCGCTCGACCTGAACGAGCGCAGGATCATGGTCGCGCCCAGCCAGACGAGGTAGGCCGCCCCACCCCATTTGATGATCGTGAAGGCCTCCGCGGAGAGCGCGTGGAGCGCGACCAGCCCGGACGCAGAGAGAGCAAAGTAGATTGCGTTGGCCGCGAGGACTCCCGTCGTGGCGCGGATCCCTGCTGACGGGCCCCGCGTCAGGGCCTGCGACATGACGGCCAATGTGGATGGCCCCGGGTTGAGACAGAGGACCAACTCCGTAAGGCAGAACAGAGCCCACGCCTCAATCGTCATCTGGCTCCTTTGCGCGGCCCGACGTCGCGCCGCCAGCTTGCGGCCAGTATTGAACTTACCACGATCGGCCCAGGCCCGGGATTCCCGACCAGCGCCACGGATCGCTAGCGCCTGCGTGCTATGGAGCGCTGCCGAAGATCTGGATGGGCAGCAGATCGACGCTCTCGAGTCGGCGATAGCCGGCCTCGCGCATCTCGCGCTCGACGTCCGAGGCGCGGCTCCCGTGACCGTCCTCGACCAACAGCGCCAGGATGCCGGTGAGCTCGGGGAGACCCTGACCGACATCTCGGAGAGACCTCCGCGCGTCCTATCCCGGCAGGTCGAAGATCACCTTCTCCGTGAAGATGACGACGGTCTCGTCCCTTTGGTTCTTGACGACGTGCTTCAGGTCGACCAGGGTCTTCCCGCTGCTCGTCTTTCGATCGACGGTGGCCTCCAGATCCACACTCAAGGTGTCACCGGGAAAGGCCGGGCTCTGTACCTTGGCCTCGACCCCTACCATTCCGTGAAACGGTCCCAGGCTCTCGCGTTCGACCATCGCATCCAGAACCTCCATGATCGAGGTGGCCACGAGTCCCATTCCCAGGGAAATCAGGAGTGGAGCCGGTGCGAATCTCTTGTTGTGAATACCCGGCATTTCCCTCTTCACCCATTCCATGTCGATGAAGGGTGGCTCGTGAAGCCCGACCAGGTTCACGAAGTTGACGATGTCGGTTTCGCTGAGGGTTCTCCGGTGAGAGCTCAGGCGGTACACAGTCTCGTTCTTGTCGTTCTTCTCGATTCGAAGGTGTTCTGCCATTGTCCCTTGCTCGATCTGGCTGCCGTTTAGCGGGGATCCAGCCGGACGAAGTACCTCGGCGGAAACCCGGTCAGAACGCGGAAGATCAATGGGAGGCTGTTCTCGCCGTCGACGCGATCGTGCTCTGCGCCAGTGACAGGGACGGCCCGGTAGTCGCCCTTCTCCCCATCCAGCGCGATCTGCACCTCCGGGTTCTCCAACGCGCGTTTGTACCAGGCGCGGGGCCAGTGATTGGCCGCGACGTAGAGCTGGCCGTCGCTCTCCAGGCGGGAGACGACGCGGTCGTGTGCGGTTCCATCCGCATCGAATGTGGTGATGACGAGAACCGATCCAGCCTCAGGCTGGAAGACCCCGATCAGCGACTCGAACGCGGCGACGATCCCCACGTAGACCAGGACTACTATCACGACGATCTTCAAGGCCTTCATCGTTTCCCTCCTGGGCGGCCGAGCCGCCTGACCGCCGACCCGCGTCTCGATCGACGAGATCGCGAGGATGGCAGAAGCCTGCCGGGCGCGTCCTGCCGCCACACTGCGACCGGCGTGGAGTTTACCATGGGCCACCAACCCCGGGGAACTCCGAGCGGCAGCTCGGGGGCAGATCACAGGACCAGCAGGAGCAGCGCCACCAACAGCACAAGCGCGCCCAGGGCGATCCAAGCTGCGCTCCGATTGACCGGAATCTCGGAGCTCCCATCGGCAACCGGCGTTGCGCCTGGGTCGAGATGCTCGTTGAGCCGTTTGATCGCCGGGGTGGAGACTGACGTACTCTCGGCGAGCGCACCGATTTCTTCGGCGATGGTCTTCATCTCTTCCCGTGCTGCGAGCGCATGACCGATCTTGATGCTCGTGGTCTCGCTCTGGACGGCCCGCCGTATCAGCGCCAGCAACAGCGGTTCGGGCAGCCACCGGAAGATCGCGTGGCTCTTCGGTGTGATCGGGATGCCGTTCGCGGAGAGGACTGCGTAGCCTTCTCGAATGGCTCGGAGCATGAGCAACAGTGCGTCGCGGGTTCGCGCCATCCGACGGGCATCGGCTGCCGCCATGTAGAGAGCGCCGGCTGTAGGACTGATCTCGACCGCGTGAGTCTTCAGCCACGCGTCCATGTTCGAGCAGACCGCCAGGGAGAATCCGGCTGCGTGGAGGACGTTCGCGATCGCCTCGATCCGTTGCGAGCGCGAACCATCCGGCTCACCGATCGTCGTGGGCTGCTCTCGCGCGGAGAGGATCAGATATCGGAGGCAATGACCATCGGGCACCGCGGCGGCACCTGGAAAGCCGAGAAGCACTCGCTTGGAGCCGAGCGCCTCCATCATCTGGTGAAAACCCGCGGCGTTGTTACCGAAGAACATGACGCTCGGCGTACGGCCATTTGCCGCCAGTATCGGCAGCACCTCCAGGATGCGGTCCTTCGGTAGGACCACCAGAACCAGGTCATACTCGTCATCGGCAGCAAGCCGCTCCACGACTCTCGGGCGCGCCGTAGCCCGTGATCCGCTCGCGGCGTCTTCCAGCCGGATCCCATCCTCGCGGATGTCGGCGAGACGCCTGCCCCTCGCCAGGATGGAGACGTCCTGGCCGGACTCCTTCAGCAGCGCCGCATAGAGGCTGCCGATGTTGCCCGCTCCGTAGACGAGAATTCTCATGCGACTCTTCCCCCAAGGCCTGGCGGAGGCAAGACCTCGACGCGACGGAGTACCGGGTGCAAGATTGCCTCCTACGGCGACCCCGCCTGTCTCAGCAGCTCGACGAGTGCGTCGACGTGATGCGGTGGCCGATCCTGAAGGTTGACCGCTGCCCTATACGTGGCGGAATGCCCGTAGTTGTCCCGTACCGCGACATCCGCCCCCACGGCGATGAGCTCACGGACGACCCGGGTGTTGCCGTGCGCTGCGTGCCACAGAAGGCTCGTCCGCCCATGGTCGTCACGCAGCTCCAGATCGACCCCGTGACTCAGCAGGAGATCGATCATCGCGCGATTCCGGGCCCAGAAGAGGGCGTTCCCAGTCGGGCCCGGTCCCTCTCGACGAGCGTTCGGATCGGCACCATGCGCGAGGAGGATGCGCGCCCCCTCGAGGTTGTCCCAATAGGCGGAGACGATCAACGGCCTTTACAAGACCGAGGTCATCCGGGGGAACGGCCCGTGGCGGAACATCGAAGAGGTCGAGTTCGCAACCCTGGAATGGGTCGACTGGTTCAACAACCGGCGACTGTTCGGGCCGATCGGAAACATTCCGCCCGTCGAGTTCGAAGCGCTGTACTATGAGCGTCAAGAGACTCCGGCCATGGAGGTCGGACTCACGTAACGGAGTCTCCGGAGAACCCGGGGCGGTTCACTGGCACCTGAGCTGAACACCGGAACGCTCAACCGCGCGATCGCCCCCTCCAACGGTCGGCGGTCGACCGAGCTCGCTACTCACTACTCTGAAGCTTCAGCGCCTCTTCGAGCTCCGGGTGGAGAACCCATGATCCTTCGACCAGGACCTCACGATCCCAGGGTAGGAGAACGAGCGCGTCCGATTGGATGCCCGAGTAGTCGGGCGACGGCTTCGCCCATGAATGGCACACCAGAGCCGCGGTCCACGCGGCGGAGGCACCACGCAGCGAGACCTCCTTCCGGACCACTTCCAGCGTCTCTCCGGTGTCCGCGACATCGTCGATGATTGCGACTCGCCTCCCCTCGACGCAGTCCGAGACGGGGACTCGCCAGACCGGGTGTCGATGCCGCACTTCGTCGGCCTCCCGCCGGGACAAGCGGACCGGAAAGAACTCGCAGCGGAGAGCACAGGCAACGGCCGTCGCAGGGAACAGCCCGCCGCGAGCGACTCCAACAATGAGCTCCACGTCGCAGGGCTCGAGCCTTTCCGCGAGGCGCCGAGAGGCCCCTTCGAATCGTTCCCACGTCATCGGCTCGACGCCATCGCGATTGGAGTAATCGTAGCTTCGCATTTCGCATCGACTCCAACAGGAGAATGTGTCTACTTGCGCGGTCTAGCGGACGCTCCACAGGTCGCCAGCTTCAGCGAACTGCTAGGCCTCCGCTGCGAACTCAACGACCAGTTCGCCGCCCTTCCCGTACTCCTCGCCAGCGTAGCCGCCCCACTTCTCCAGCACCCGAAACCCATGAGACTCGATGACCGAGGTCAGGTCCTCTGAGTAGTAGCAGCGCATCGCGAGTGGCAGGATCGCCTCCTCGACGATTGCCTCTCCGCTGAAACGGCGATACACCAGCTCCGGGTAGAGCACGAGTCGGCCTGCGTCGATTCGAAAACGCCTGTCATGGCAGGCCACTCGCCCCTCTGGCGTCGAGACCTCCCATGCAAGCGTCTCTTCCCCTGATGCCCAACTGGCGCGCAACTCATCTCGGTCCCGGACCGGATTGAATGCGTTCAGGATGCATCGCCCATTTGGTTCGAGATGGCGTCGGATGCACTGGAACAACCCGTCGACCTGAGTGTCGAACTCGAGGTTCTGGAGCACACGGAATGGAGCAACGATGAAGTCGAAACGTCGCTGAAGCTCGAAGCAGGAGATATCACCAACCTCGATGGAAATCCGGTCACCGAGGCCAGCGGACGCCACCTTCTCGCGAGCGATACGCACCATCGCCTCCGAGAGGTCCAAGCCCTGCACGGACGCGCAGTGGGCTGCCAGCGGGATGGCTACGCGTCCGGTGCCACACCCGAGCTCGAGAACCCGGGCCCGTGGACATGGAAGCCGCCCTATGTAGAACGGAACGTCCCGAGGAAGATTCGGGTTGAGGTCATAGAACTTGGCTGGCTCTGCACGCGTGTCTCGCATCGATCGGTCTCACCGGATGGCCGGGGTGTAGACCCAACGGACGGCCGCGAAGCTGCGGCCGGCATGGAGCTTACCACAGGCGACATGCCCCGGTGAAACCTGAGCACCACCGCGGTTCGATCTCGCTCGACCACGCGGCCGCCAGCTTCAGCAGCTTGGTCTGTTCTATGCGAAGAGAACAAACAGGAGAACGGAGACGATCACGGCATCCGCGGCGACGTGTGCGAGCCACGGGGCGAGCAGGCCGCCCGCATGGCTGCGCAGCGCCCCGATGGCAAGACCGTATGTCGTTGCGAGGAGCACGCCGGGGAGGCCGCTCGGAAAGCCCTCGATGTGGAGCAAGCCAAACGCTGCGGCTTGCACGATCAGTGCAGCTCGCGCACCGATGGCCTCTCCGACGGCGCCTTGCACGATTCCACGGAAAGCCGCCTCCTCGGCCGCCGCATTGACCACCGAGAACGCCAGCGCCCCCAGAACCAGTAGTGGAACGGGAAAATCGGGGAAGTTGCCCCGGTATCGTTCCCAGTCGGGATCTGCCGTGGCCGCCCAGATCACCAGAGCAACACCCGAGATGGCGGCGATGCCCAGGATCAGCGCCCAGGTGCCGCTCGTAATGCGGCCAGCCTGGAGCCAGTTGGTCGGTCGCCTCAGGGACGGGAGGTAGCGACCGGCCACTTCGTACCCCACCAGCGCGACGACCAGGGGCAGTGGCCACCACCCACCAGGCAGAGCTGCGGCAGCGCACAAGAGCAAGCCAGCGAGCAGCGCGAGATGCGCAGCAGGCCGGAATCCAAGGCTCAGCACAGCCCAGGAGCCAGCAAGCGCTGCAACGCCGAGTATCGGACGGATCCAGTCGGGAACATACGCCAGCGCGACCACGCCGGCGGTTCCCAAGAGGGCGAAGACTGCCCCTACGATCGTACGAAAGGGCGAACTCAAGATTCCTCGGCCTTGCGGCGCACCCCAACGGCTGGCCGCCAGCTTCAGTGGCTGCTCAATCGCTGGGACGTCGGCCACATCCTGCTGCCGCGAAATTACTGATCCTCTTGCGCGTCGTCCTCGATCTCTTCCTCAACCTCGACTTCGTATTCGGAACCCTCGAGGTCCTCCGCATTCTCCTCCGTGTCCTCTTTTGCGACTTCGATCTCCTGCGTATCGCCGCCGGCGTCCTCGACGACGATCTTGTGCTCGTGAACCTCCTTTACCACGACGACCTTGTCATTCACGAGGAGTTCCCAGCCGACGGCTAGACCGACCGGGACGACCAGCACTCGGCGGCCCCGCGCAATTCGCCATCGGCCCCGGCGCCGGATGCGTCGGCGCCGGATGCGTCGGCGTCGCACACGTCTCCTCCTCCTGACGTGCGGATGGCGATGGGGGCCAGGGTGCGCCAGGGCGGGCGGCGCCAGGAGACCGAACAGGCCAACCAGGAATAAGCGGCGGGAGAGATTACTCAATCTTGACCTCCGAGATCGCGGTCTCCGAAGACCGCGAACGCGCTTGGCGACGAGTCACGCGAACGCCGCCTGATGGCTGGCCGCTGAGTTGCGGCCGGCATGAAGCTTACCATGGGTAACCTACCCCGGGGAAGCCTGACCGACACCGGAAATCGATCGGTGAACGATGTTCGGCCGGCTGGATTCCATTGCTGGGCAGCGCCGTGTTGGGCGGCGCGCCGCTGGGCTCCGGCCTACTTCGAATCGCCTGGGCCGTAGCCAGGCACCCACTCCTCGAATTGTGGCAGGTTGTCGGTGATCTCCCACCAAGGAGCCTTCGATCCCACGAACAGGTGGAGTGCGGGCCTCACGCCCGGATCGTCGTCGAGCAGGCCGGCGGGAATGAAATAGATCTTGCCATCGCCAGATTTGAAGGGTGCCGCTGAGCCACAGATCCGGCAGAAGGCGGTCGAGTATCGACCGGCTGGCTGTTGATAAACCTCGAGGAGATCTTCGCCCCGCAGGAATCGAAATTTCGCTGGAGAAACGCTGGCCGTCGTGTTGAACGCAGCCCCTCGAGCCTTGCGGCATTTCGAGCAGTGGCAATTGGTGAGGAGAGAGACCTTCTCGACCTCGAACTCGATGCCTCCACAGAGACACGTTCCACGAACCATCGACCCTCCTCGCCCCGCAGCCCTACGGTTGGCTGTCAAGCTGCGGCCGAGATTGAGCTTACCATGGGCGCGCCGCCCCGGGGAAGCCTGACCGACACCGCGGATCGGCTGCAGCACCGTTCTCGACCGGCTTCAGCGGCTTGTTGGGCGGCGGGCCCAATTGGGTCGGGGAGATCGCGTGAGCAAAGGTTCCTCTTCTACGGGAGTGCGTGCTCTAGGTACGAGACTCTGAAGGGGAGATGCGGGAAGCGGCGAGTTCCCGCTCGAGCGAAGCCAAGGTGCTCATACCACGAGACAAGCTCCGTGTGCTCGGCGATCACACCCACGCTGACGACATCGGCCCCAGCAGATCGGGCTTGCCAGAGAGCGTGCCGAACGAGTTCAGCACCGAAACCGCGCCCGCGTTGCTCGGGAGGTACGCCAAGCCGTTCCAGGTATGCCACAGAGGGTGAAACGAACTCCAGCGCAACGCATCCGGACACCGCTCCGTGTGAGCAGAGAAGATAGTAAGACACCCCTCGACACAGATCTGATCGGATCCACGCGGACTGGCAGTTGGACGGATGGGTAGCGGCGTTCTCGGGCGTGAGGTCGAACCGCAGCGCGACGTCGCGAAACGAAGTACGGATGACGGAGGCTACGACGTCAGCATCTTCGCAAGTCGCTCGTCCGATTGTGGTGTCCACCTCGCACCTGCCGCCCAACGTTGGGCCGCTGAGCCGCGGCCGACACGGAGCTTACCACGGGCGACCTGCCCCCGGGGAACCGCGACCGACACCAAGCATCGATTGGAGCAACGCTTTCGGCCGTCAGAGTCAGCGGCTTGCTAGACGGCCGGCCACCAGCCTCCCGAAGCCAGGAGCGATGGAAGGTTCGAGAGTTCGCTCCTATGGTGAGCTTGCGACTCCAGGTTCGAGCCTTTGACCACCCGGATCGCAGTGAGGCCCAGGCGAAGCGCACCCTGGATGTCTGCGTGCTCGTTGTCTCCGATCATGACGACGCGTTGAGTTGGCGAAACGGCAAGCGATCGGATCGCTTCGAGGAAGGGCGCCGGATCCGGCTTTCGCCTGCCGAGTTCGCTCGACCAGACCACGGATCCGAAATGACTCGACCAGCCGAGCATATGAAGACCCTCGTGGAACACTCCGGGCGGGCCAGTGACGTTGGAGACAAGCGCCGTTGGCACAGACGCTGCCCGAAGAGCGGCAAGAAGAGGCTCGGCACCGGGAAGCGGCCGCCACAGGGAAACGAACGCTCGCAAGTGGGCCTGCGCCAGGGAATCAGCCTTCTCGGGGGTGCTGGAGATACCCAGGCTGGAAAGCGCAGCCAACCAGACTTTGGCCCAGCCTGGTTGGTCGCAGCGCCCGTCGCGATAGAGGTTGTCGAGCTGGGCGCGGACGGCGTCGCCGAGCCGCTCCGTGAGCTTTCGGTCGAACTGACTTGGTAGCGCAGCGCTCTCGATGTCAGCCGCTGCAGCGGCGAACGAGGGTTCCTCGATCAGCGTGTTGCCTAGATCGAGGAGAACTGCATCGGGCCACGACATCGTTGGTTTCGCCCGGCCGTCACCGGGTAGGCCCCGGGCTGTCACCAGCCCCAGGCCCCCCTAAGAACC
>CAZTOU010000036.1:8577-54393 GCA_964615365.1 uncultured Spirochaetales bacterium | reverse complement strand
GGCATCGAGAAGGACCTCCCGCGTGGAGGACGTCCGCGGCAGCCGCGGGAGCGAGCCCGCTGTGCCGACACGATCCCGAAGTCACCCTCGAGCACGGTTCGATCACAGGCCCGGCAATGCGACGCTGCCAAGCTGCGTGCCCATTGCGTGCCCACATTACGTGATCGGCTAGACCCGCGTCTCCACTCGGGAATCGGCCGCATCTGCACTGAGGTAGTCACGAACCACCAAGCACCACCAAAACCGGAACGCCCCCGCGGCAAATCCGCGAGGGCGTTCCGAAAACCTGGAGCACGAGACCGGGCTCGAACCGGCGACATCCACGTTGGCAACGTGGTGCTCTACCAACTGAGCTACTCGTGCCTGAACCCTTGATAGGATAGAGAAGGGGGCCGGAGTCGTCTAGTGGATTCGGGCGGAAGCTCCCGCCACTCCTAGCGTTTCCGGACCTTCTCCGCGCCCTGCACGAGGTTCCGGATCGCGTTCCGGGTGTCGTAGATGCGGCGCGCGGTGGCGATCAGTCGCTCGTGGTCGACAACGCCGTGCTCGGTCGCGAACGTCCGAGGCCTACGACGCCGATCCGCGCATCGCGGGACTCGTCATGGGATGCGGACCTCGGTGGGTGGCTTCTGCGCCCCGGCATTGGAGGCGGCGCCGAAATAGTCGGCGAAGTACACGTATCCCGACCACAGTGTCAGCGCCGTCGCCGCGCCCAGCATGGTCAGGCCGATTCGGTGGGCCGGCAGGCCGAGGGTCGGATCTGGGAAGAGCAGAGCTCCGATCGCCACGTTCTGGGTCAGGGTCTTCACCTTCCCCGGCCAGGCCGCCGCCACCACCTGCCCACCCGCAGAGGCGATCCCGCGCAGGCCCGTCACCGCCAGCTCGCGCCCGACGATCACCACCACCAGGGGAGCGCCCCAGCCGGGAATCCGATCGATGCTGAGCAGGATGATGAGCGCGGTCGCGGCGGTGAGCTTGTCGGCCAGGGGATCCAGGAGCTTGCCGATCCGTGTGACCTGCTGACCCCGGCGGGCGGCCCAGCCATCGAGGATGTCGCCCAGCGCGGAGACGATGAAGAGCCAGGCCACGACCCTGCTGCCCGCCGGCCCGTCGTAGAGGGGAAACACGAGGAGGACGGGAACGACGGCGAGCCGCACCACGGTGATGGTGTTGGGGAGATTCCAGAACCGCTCGCGGACGGTGGCTGTGGGCGAGGACTCTCTCTCACTGAGGGAAGTCGCCATGGTAGCGACGATAGTACGAAAGAACGCGTTTCACATACTGACGCGTCTCGGTATACGGGGGAACGCCGCGGTATTGATCCACCGCCCCGGGTCCCGCGTTGTAGGCCGCCAGGGTGTGGGTCCAGCTTCCGTACCGATTGTGTAGTGCGCGCAGGTAGCGGGTGCCCCCGTACACATTCTGGGTGGCCTGGAAGGGTCGAGCGACGCCCAGCTCCTCGGCCGTGGCGGGCATCAGCTGCATCAGGCCCATGGCGCCCTTGGGCGAGACCGCCTTCGGGTCGAAGGCGGACTCCGCGTGGATCACGGCCTTCACCAGGGCCGCCGGAACTCCGTGCCGACGCGAGGCCCGCTGGATGAGTCCGTCGTAGTGACGCACCGGCGAGAGCGTCCGGCGGGTGGGCCGGTTGGCCAGGGAGCGCAGTCTCTGGACCCGGGCGTAGCGAGGATCGCTGGGAACGTTGGTGAAGTGGACCACCCCCCGCTTGTCCACGTACCGGTAGAGCTTGTTCTCCGCCCCGGCCGGCGCGGAGACGCCGAGAAACCCCACCACGACCACCAGCATCACGACCCCACGGAGGGCGCTCATCACTCTCCCGTCCTCTAGAGGACCCCCAAGGGGGGCTGTCGTCGGTTCTCTCCAACCGATAGAATCGGGCTCGATTCCGCCTCGTGTAGCCACTATCGGAGCGCCCGAACCATCGCCTTAGGTGGAACCACACCCGGCGGGCGCTCTTCTCGTTTATTCCCCAGGGGGAACCGATGTCAGGAAACAGCGATTCCGATTTTCTCGTGCTGGGCAGCGGTGTCGCCGGTCTCTTCTACGCGCTGCGCGTCGCAGAGCACGGCCGAGTGGCGGTGGTGACCAAGAAGGAGGCCGTCCAGTCGGCGACCAACTTCGCGCAGGGGGGCATCGCGGCGGTGGTCTCCAACGAGGATTCGTTCGAGGCCCATACCCAGGACACCCTGACGGCCGGCGCCGGCCTCTGCCGCGAGGAGGTGGTCCGCTTCGTCGTGGAACGCGGCGCCACCGCGATCGAGGCCCTGGGAAAGCTGGGCGTCGAGTTCGATCGGAAGAGTGGCGACGCGACGCCGGGCACTGCGGAGTTCGCGCTCGGGCGCGAGGGCGGTCACACGGTTCGCCGGGTCCTCCACCACCGGGATGCCACGGGACGGGAGATCGAGCGCGCGCTTCTGGCCAGGGCCCGCGCGCATCCGAACATCACCCTGCTGGAAGACCACTGCGCCATCGATCTGCTGACGACCCGCGGCGCGGGGCTGCCGGGCCCGAATCGCGCTCTCGGCGCCTACGTGCTCGATGTCAAGAATGGAAACGTGGAGCGCTTCCGAGCGCGCGCCACTTTCCTCGCCACCGGAGGGGCGGGCAAGGTCTACCTGTACACCAGCAATCCCGACATCGCGACGGGAGACGGGATGGCGATGGCGTACCGGGCAGGCGCCGCGCTCGCCAACATGGAGTTCTTCCAGTTCCACCCCACCTGCCTGTACCACCCCCAGGCCAAGTCGTACTTGATCAGCGAGGCACTCCGGGGCGAGGGCGCCCTGCTCCGCAACGAGGCGGGCGACGCCTTCATGGAGCATCAGCACCCGATGAAGGACCTGGCCCCCCGCGACATCGTGGCTCGCGCCATCGACGACGAACTGAAGCGCACCGGCGCGGACTCGGCCTTCCTGGACATCTCCCACCGCGACGCGGACTTCATTCGCGACCGCTTCCCCAACATCTACGAGGCCTGTCTGGACTACGGCATCGACATGGCCCGCCAGCCGATACCGGTGGTTCCGGCCGCCCACTACTGCTGCGGCGGGGTGGTCACGGGCCTGCGGGGAGAGACCGGGGTGGAGAACCTATTCGCTGCTGGCGAGGTGGCCTGCACCGGGCTTCACGGTGCAAACCGTCTGGCCTCGAACTCCCTGCTGGAGGGCGTGGTCTTCGCCCAGGCCGCGGCGGAGGAGGGAATCCGCAGACTTCCCGATCTCTCCGTCGGAGACGTTCCGGTGGAGGAGTGGAAGGAGGGGAGCGCCACGGAGAGCTCCGAGGCGGTGGTGATCACCCAGAACTGGGACGAGATCCGGCGCCTGATGTGGAACTACGTGGGCATCGTGCGCACCAACAAGCGCCTCACCCGCGCCCAGCGGCGCATCCTGCTTCTCAGGGAGGAGATCAACCAGTACTACTGGGACTTCCGGATCACCCCGGATCTGGTCGAGCTGCGCAACCTCGCCACCATCGCCGAGCTGGTGATCGAGTGCGCCTCCCGCCGCAAGGAAAGCCGCGGCCTCCACTACACGCTGGATCACCCCGAACCCGACGAGGACTTCCGCACCGACACCGTCGTTCAGAGGCTCTAGCAAGCGGCGCGCGCAGTGAGCCGCAGGCGAACGAAGTTCGAAAAAGCGGGTGGCGGGGTCCAGGGCGCCGGCGTGGGCGGCCTGGATCGCGTCTTCGTGCTGACGGGCCGCCTGCGCGAGCGCGTCCGGGAGCGACATGGCATCGGACTCACCGTCCTCCGGATCGAGACGCGCGTGGAACTCGAAGCTTCCCCGCTCCCAGGAGAGTAGCCGCGCGAGAGCCTTGACCCCGCGCAGCTCGCCCAGCCGCGCGTCGCGCAGCATTCCGCTCTCGAAGCCGACGGAGCCGTCCTCGACGCCGGAGACGAGGGTGAGCGTTCCCCGCTTCGCGTTCATGCCGAGCATGTGCACCAGGGTCTGCATCCCCAGCTCCTCGATCGCGCCGTGGATCCCGGTGCGCTTCAGCTCCTCCTCGGCCTCGTTCACCTCCTTCACGAAGGTGGCGACCTCGGGATCGGCGGCGTCCCGAGCGAACTCGATCCCCACTGCGGCAACGGTCCCCTCGGTCTCGATGTGGCGGGAGACCGTCCCCTCCACCTCGAGCCGGTCCCCTGAGACGGGATGGGCGAGCTCCAGATTGACGGCCTTCCCGATCGGCAGATCACTCGCGTCGCCGGAGACGAGGGCGCCCGTCGCGCTCAGGTTGCGCGTGCGTCCCTCCAGCGAGATGGTCTTGGCGTCGACTCGGGCCTGCACCCGAGCCTGTACCCGGGGAGCCCTGCGCCTCTCCGCCACGACGGTTCGAGCCTCGGTGTCGACACCCGTGGCGGTGTCCGCGACGAACCGGTCCGAGAACTCCGCCTCGTCGGCCCCGTCGGCGCGCCCGTCCTCGAGCAGGTGCTCGAAGTCCGCCCCGGAGATGTCCTCTTCACCGAACAGATCTCGCCGGTCGAGCTCGGCGAGATCTTCGTCCGTGCCAGACTCGACTGGATCCATGCCCTCGTCCTCCGCGACGAACTGCTGCAGCCGTTCGCGAAGCGCCTGCGCCGGCTCGAGAAACTGCACCGCGACGCCGGACGCGGACTCCGAGCCTGCCTGCTCTGCGCTGGTGACGTGAACGATCTCCGCCTCCAGCACCACCGACTCGCCGCGGAAGCCGAGCTCCAGCTCGACCTCGACCAGGTCGCGTGGCGCGAACTCCTCTCCGGTGCGGATGAAGGCGCCTCCGTTGACGATGTTCTGCTCGAACTCCTCCCGGAATTCGACCGCTTCATCGAAGGCTCGGCGTAGGCGACGGACCATATCGGGCGCAGACCGCGCCTTTCCAGAACGGAACGTTCCGGGGCGGGGTCGTTCTCCTCCTGCCCCCCTATCGGCCCAACTGCCGATCCCCCTGACGGTCCGATCACGAGGCTCCGAAGAGACTGGAGCCCCACGGGGACTCAGCGGTCCTCGCCGGCCATCCGGACGATCGCCTCGAAGAGCCGGCGCTGGTGAGAGCCCAGCTCGATCTGGAGCTCGGGGTGCCACTGAACGGCCAGGAGCCGTGGGGCCTCGGCGAGCTCCAGGGCCTCCACCGTTCCGTCGGGCGCCCACGCGACCGCCCGCAGGCCCGCACCCAGTCGATCCACGGCCTGGTGGTGCCAGGAGGCGACATCGGGGAGCTCCGCCGCCCCCAGCAGAGCGGCCAGCCTGGAGTCGGGATCGAGCTTCACCGGGTGATAGCAGTGGCGGGTCTGGCTCTCGCGGTGAGGGATCGCGTCACCGACCGCATCCTCCAGATGGGAATGGAGGCTTCCTCCCAGGGCGACGTTCAGCACCTGACTGCCTCGGCAGATGGCGAGGACAGGGGTCTCTCTCTCGAGGGCGGCCCGCATCAGCGTGAGCTCGAAGCCGTCGCGCTCCTCGCAGACGAAGTAGGAGCTCGGGTGATCGTCTCCCCCGAAGTGCGCCGGATGCAGGTCGCCTCCCCCCGAGAAGACCAGCGCATCCAGTCTCACGAGAAGCTCCGCCGGACGTTCTTCTCCGGGCGTGAGCAGGACAGGAATCCCTCCCCCCGCGCGAACCGCGTCCACGTAGGCGCTGGGAAGGTAGAAGCGCGGGCGCTCCTCGGTCTCCCGGTGGTAGGTGGTGACGCCGACCAGGGGACGAGACACTAGACGCGCTCGAAGTAGCGCTCGCGCTCGAAGTCCGTCACCGCCGATTCGAAGCGCTCCTGTTCGGTCCGAGCGAAGTGGAGCAGGTGGTCGATCACCGGATCGCCGAAGCTCTGGCGCGCGAACTCACTGCGCTCCAGCTCTGCGATCGCCTCCGGGAGGGAATGGGGCACCTGCGGCAGTCCCTCCGCCTTGTAGAGGTCTCCCTCGAAGACCGGACCTGGATCGAGCTCCCGCTCGATCCCGTCGAGCCCTGCCGACAGAAGTGCGGCGTAGACCAGGTAGGGATTCGCGTCGGCGCCCGGGATGCGACACTCGACGCGAACCGACGCGCCGCTCCCCACGACCCGAAATCCCGCGGTGCGGTTGTCGTAGCTCCAGGCGATTCCCGTGGGTGCGAAGGTTCCCGGGCGGTAGCGCTTGTAGGAGTTCACCGTCGGTGCGAAGAACCAGGCCAGCTCGCGGGCGTGCGCCAGGACGCCGCCGAGAAACCACCGAAAGGCATCGGAGACGCGGACGGAGCTTCCGGTCAGCAGCGGGCGCTCACCCGCGAAGAGCGGCTCGTCCCGCTCGCTCCACAGGCTGCTGTGCACGTGAAGGCTGCTTCCCGCCAGTCGCTCGTCCCACTTGGCCATGAAGGTCAGCGCACAGCCCGCCCGATGGGCGATCTCCTTGGCAGCGAGCTTGTAGATCACGTGGCGATCCGCCATCTCGAGAGCCGACGCGTAGCGGAGGTTGATCTCGTGCTGGCCCGGGCCCCACTCGCCCTTGCTGAACTCCACCGGGATCCCGGAGGCATCCATCTGCCGGCGGATCTCCCCGATCACAGACTCGACGAAGGTCCCGGAGAGCACGTGGTAGTCCTCGATGTAGGACTGCGTGGTGGCGAGATCGCGATATCCCTTGGCCCGGGCCGCGTCGAAGTCGTCCCGGAACAGGAAGAACTCGAGCTCGCTGCCCATCTTGGCGACCAGGCCCATGGAGGCGGCCCGCTCGAGCTGGCGGATCAGGATCGAGCGCGGGGCAATCGAGATCGGGTCGGCGGAGCCGTCACGCAATGCATCGCAGAGCACGATCGCGGTGCGATCGAGCCAGGATGCCACGCGAAGCGTCGAGAGATCGGGAACACCGCGCAGGTCACCATAGCCGCTCTCCCAGCTGGTGAAGGCGTAGCCGGGAGTCGGATCCATCTCCATGTCGCAGGCCAGGAGATAGTCGCAGACGTGCATTCCCTTCCGAGCCACCTCGCCGAGAAAGAAGTGCCCGGTGTTGCGCTTGCCGACCAGACGCCCGTAGAGATCCGGGATGGCGGTGATGACGGTATCGATCTCCCCCGTCGCCACGCGTTCCTCCAGGTCGGTGAGGTCGAGCCGACCCGGACCTTCGGTGTCGAGGCGAGTCACTCGCCCGGCGTCCGTCGTTCCACCTCGGGCTCCGCGTCGTCTTCCGGGTCGGTGGAGTGAAAGAGGGAGAGCTGAGGTGTGAACTGTTCCGGATCGATCGACACCGGGTACTCGGCCGAGAAGCAGGCGTCGCAGCGACCGTGCTTGAGCTGCTCCGAGACGCGCCGCAGCCCTTCGAGGGAGATGTAGCCCAGGGAGTCCGCCCTGATGCTCTCGCGGATCTCCTCGAGGGAGAGGCGATGGGCGATGAGCTCGCTCTGGGTGGGCATGTCTATACCGTAGTGACAGGATCCGATGGTCGGTGGAGCCGAGATGCGCACGTGGACTTCCCGCGCACCCGCGCTCCGGATCATGCTCGAGATCTTGAGCAGCGTGGTTCCCCGCACGATCGAGTCGTCCACCAGCACCACCCGTCGGCCGCCGAGGATCTCGCGGACGGCGTTGTGCTTGATCTTCACGCCGAAGTCGCGGATCGACTGGGCGGGCTCGATGAAGGTGCGTCCGACGAAGTGGTTGCGGATGATGGCCGTCTCGTAGGGGATCCCCGATTCCTCTGCAAAGCCCAGCGCCGCCGGGTTCCCGGAGTCGAGCAGCGGCACCACGACGTCGGCCTCGACAGGATGCTCCCGGGCGAGGGCGCGGCCGAGATCCTTCCGAAACGCGTAGACGTTCCCGCCGCGCAGGTTCGAATCGGGCCGCGCGAAGTAGATGTACTCGAAGATGCAGAAGGTCTCGCGGTCGGACTTCGGGAAGGGGCGCAGCGAGCGCAGCCTTCCGCGCCGGATCACCGCCACCTCGCCGCGATCCAGATACCGCTCGGTCCGGGCTCCGATCAGGTCGAGGGCACAGGTCTCGCTCGCCGCCACCCAGGACCCGTCGAGGCGACCGACGACCAGGGGCCGGAAGCCGTTCGGGTCGCGTGCCGCGATCAGGGAATCCTGGGTGAGCATGACCACGGAATAGGCTCCCTTCACCCGGGAGAGCGCATCGATGAGCCGCTCCTCCAGAGACGACTCCCGGGAGCGCGCCACCAGGTGCACGATCACCTCGCTGTCCGAGCTGGTGCTGAAGATCGCACCCCGGCTCTCGAGCTCACGCCGAACCACCTCGGCGTTCAACAGATTCCCGTTGTGCGCGAGGGCCACGGGGCCGCCGTCCGTGTTCGCGCAGAACGGCTGGGCGTTCCGGAGCAGACTCCCCCCGGAGGTCGAGTACCGAACGTGGCCGATGGCATACCGACCGGGAAGCCTGTCGAGATTCCTCTCGTGGAAGACGTCCGAGACGAGGCCCATCGCCCGGTGAACGTAGTGCTCACCGCCCTGAGCGGAGCAGATGCCGGCGCTCTCCTGTCCGCGATGCTGGAGAGCGTAGAGGCCCAGGTAGGCGATCTTCGCGGCTTCTGGGTGTCCGTGGATGCCGAAGACGCCGCACTCGTCCCTGATCCGATCCTCGAGAAGCTCCCGGGCCAGCTCGGCCGGCACTTCTTCCTGGCCGGGTGAACATCGTAAACAGCCTCCGCTCATCGACAGGCTCTCCTGCAGGCGCTGGTGCTAGCCGACCCAGAAGTAGAAATAGGCGAGCATCAGATAGTACATCACCGGGATCGCGAGGAGGTTGGAATCCACCCGATCGAGGATCCCGCCGGTTCCCGGCAGCAGCATCCCCGTGTCCTTGACGGCGGCGTCGCGCTTGAGCAGCGACTCCACCAAATCTCCGATGATACCGACCACGGCGAGGAGCACGGCGAGCACTCCGCAGAGCACCCAGCCGATCTGGGCGGTGACGCCGGGGATCAGCACCTCGAAGGCCGCCTTGCAGGCGTAGCCGACGGCAACCCCCGCGACCAACGCACCGAGGGCCCCCTCCACCGTCTTCCCCGGACTGATGGTGGGGGCGAGCTTGTGTCTCCCATAGGCGCGACCGGAGAAGTAGGCGCCGGCGTCGCCGGCGATCACGATGGCGGCGGTGAAGAGCAGGTAGAAGATGCCGACCTCTGGAAGGATCTCCGCCATCGCGACGTCTCCCCACTTTCCCTGCGCCACGCGGTGGAAGTCGCGAAGAACGATCGCGTGGGACATCAGCCAGCCCACGTAGAAGACGCCGAAGAAGGTGCCGGAGATGCTGGCGAGCGCGTCGGAGATTCGCGCCTTTCCGAGCTGGGCGACCATCACCCCAAGGAGAACGGCGCTCATCAGGATGGTGACGTGATACTCGTTCCCCACGAATGCCACCACGGGAAGGGAGGCCCCGGCGATCATTCCGAAGCCACGGAGAGGATGGGCACCCTTCGCCTCGATCAACTGGTAGAACTCGCTGAGCCCCAGGATGGTGATGATCTCCACGGTGGCCAGCACCCAGAGGCCCCCCTGGACGATCACGTAGAGAACCGCCGGGATCAGCACGACCGCGGTCAGGATGCGAAGCTGCAGGTTGCTGGCGGTCTTCCTGGGACGCGACGGATCGATGAGCGTCGCGGGCTTCGGGTGGATCGGCTCCTCGGGAGTGGGCATAGATTCCGTCAACCGTCAGTCCCCCGTGTGACCGAAGCCGCCGGGCCCGCGCCCGGTCGCATCGAGATCCGGATGCTCGTCCCACTCTACCCGGGTCACCGGTGCGACGACAAGCTGGGCGATGCGATCGCCGCGCCGGATCACGTAGGGCTCGGATCCCGAGTTCCAGACGATGACCGAGAGCTCCCCGCGGTAGTCGGAGTCTACCGTACCGGGTGCATTCGGGAGCATGATGCCGTGCCGGAGGGCCAGCCCGCTGCGCGGCCGCACCTGGGCCTCGTAGCCCGGTGAGAGGGCGATGCGAATCCCGGTCGCGATCAGGGCCCGCTCGCCGGGCGCCAGCACCCGCTCGCCCTCCACGGACGCGTGGAGATCGCAGCCAGCCGACCCCTCGGTCGCATAGCTCGGAAGCGGTAGATCCCGGGCTCCCGGAAGGCGGGCGATTGCGACCCGAACCGTCACGGCCTCAGGACTGGGCCATGGCGTCGGCCAACGCCTCCTTGCGGGAGAGGCGGATCCTGCCACTGGGATCGATGTCGATGCACTTGGCGAGAACCTCGTCGCCCTCGGCCAGGACGTCGGTCACCGAGTCGACCCGGCCCTCGGCCAGGTGACTGATGTGGATCAGCCCGTCGGTTCCCGGGAAGATCTCGACGAAGGCGCCGAAATCCGTGATCCGCTTGACCTTGCCCAGATACACCTTGTCGATCTCGGCCTCCTGGGTGAGCTCGTCCACCATCGCCCGGGCCCGTTCCAACGACTCGAGATCCGGCGCGAAGATCCCCACCTCGCCATTGTCGTCGACGTCGATCTTTGCACCGCTCATCTCCTGGATTCCGCGGATCACCCGACCGCCGGGCCCGATGATGTCGCGGATCCGATCCGGCTTGATGGTGATCACCTCGAGACGGGGAGCCCACTGCGAGAGGTCGACCCGTGCCTGGAAGTCCTTGAGCTCCTCCCGGGTCTCCGACTCCATGCAATCGAGGATGTGGAGACGACCGGCGCGTGCCTGTTCGAGGGCGCTCTCCATCACCGTCCAGTCCACGCTCTCGATCTTGATGTCCATCTGCAGTGCGGTGATGCCCTCGCGGGTACCGGCGACCTTGAAGTCCATGTCGCCGAGATGGTCCTCGTCTCCGAGGATGTCCGAGAGGATCGAGTGGCGCTCGCCGTCTTCGATCAGCCCCATGGCGATTCCGGCCACCGGCGCCTTGAGGGAGACGCCGGCGTCCATCAGCGAGAGGGTCGCACCGCAGACGGTCGCCATCGACGAGGAGCCGTTCGACTCGAGCACCTCGGACACCACGCGAACCGTATAGGGAAACTCCTCCTGAGAGGGCAGCACCGCCTGAATCGCGCGCTCGGCGAGATTGCCGTGGCCGACGTCCCGCCGCGAGGGTCCGCGCAGGAACCGCGCCTCGCCCACCGAGAAGGGCGGGAAGTTGTAGTGGAGCATGAAGTGCTTGCTGGTGCGTTCGGTGAGGGCATCGATGGTCTGGGCGTCTCCGGAGCTGCCGAGTGTGGTGTAGACCAGGGCCTGGGTCTCTCCGCGGGTGAAGAGCGCTGCACCGTGAGCGCGGGGCACCGCCCGAACCTCACAGGCGATCGGCCGCACATCGGTGCTGGAGCGTCCGTCGATCCGGATCCCCTCGCCGAGAATCCGCTCGCGCATCAGCTTGGAGCGCAGGTCGTGGAGGCTCCCTTTCGTGTCGGAGACGAGCTTGCGGAGCCCGGCCTGGCGCTCTTCGACGGCCTCCAGGGAATCGAGAACGGCCTTTTCCCTCCTGTACTCGGACCTGAGCCGCTCCACCACCTCCCCTTCGACGGCGGCGATCTTCGAGTAGCGCTCGGCCTTGGTCGGAATCGCAACCGCCTCGCGGAGCTCCGTCTCGGCTGCCTCTCGCACCCGGGCATTGAGATCGTCGCGGCTCCCCGCCGCCGGGATCTCGCGCTTGGGTCTTCCGGCCTTGGCGATCAGATCCTCCTGGATGTCGATCAGGGGCTGGATCTGCGTGTGGGCGAACTGGAGCGCCGCGAGGACCTCCACCTCGGTCGCCTCTTTCGCACTTCCCTCCACCATCACCAGCGCGTCTCGGCTTCCCGCCACGACCAGGTCCATCGCGGACTCGGTCAGCTGGGAGTTCATGGGATTTGCGATGAGCTCGCCCTCGACCTTCCCGACCCGAACCGCGGCGATCGGCCCGAGAAAGGGAAGATCGGAGATGCCCAGCGCCGCGGAGGCTCCGATCAGCGCGGGTATGTCCGGATGGGTGACGCCGTCGGCGGCGAGCACGGTGGCGAGAATCTGGGTCTCGTCCTTGTAGCCGTCGGCAAAGAGCGGGCGGATAGAGCGGTCGATGAAGCGGCAGACGATGACCTCGCGATCCGCGAGGCGCCCCTCCCGCTTGAAGAAGCCGCCGGGAATCTTCCCGGCCGCCGAGGTCTTCTCGACGAAATCGACGGTCAGGGGAAAGAAGTCGATTCCTTCCCGCGGTGTACCTGAGGTCGCGGCGACGAGCACGACGGTGTCGCCGTAGCTCACGAGGGCGGCTCCCGCCGCCTGCTTGGCCACTCGTCCGGTCTCGATCGACAGCGTGCGGCCGCCGATCTCTGTGGATACGGAGGTAGGTTGGAACCAATAGGGCATCGAAGATTGTCTCCTCCCCGGCCCGATCGCGAGAACCGGGCTTCGGAGTCATCAGGTGGTGGATCACGGGGATCGAGGGGAGACAGAATGCGGGATCGGGGATACGCGAAGTCGGCCGAAGATCCCGGCCTCGCGAATCACGGACTCCCACATTCCGCGTCGGCGCGACCCGCGCGCCCACCTCTCTTGGGATTCCGCCTGTCCCTCAGGCGGGGTGCCGCCCTTTCCTTCTAGCGGCGCAGACCCAACTGCTTGATCAGGGTCTGGTAACGCCCGGAGTCAACACCCCGGAGGTAGTTCAGCAGCCTTCGCCGCTGACTCACCAGCTTGAGCAAGCCGCGACGCGAGTGATGATCCTTCTTGTGCGTCTTGAAGTGCTCGGTGAGCTCGTTGATTCGTTCGGTCAGGATCGCGACCTGGACCTCCGGCGAGCCCGTATCCGTCTCATGGGTACGGAAGCTCTCGATGGCTTCTCGCTTGCGTTCAGCGGAGATCAAGATCGCATTCCTCGTCGTCCCGCGGCTCGCCCCCCGTCATCCGTCCTTCGATGACGCGACGCGGAGCGCGAGATCGCTGTAAGTGGCCGTAAGGTTTATCAGAGCCCCTCCGGCGCCGCCAGCACCCGAAGCGGGTGCAGTCGACGGTCCGGGCGAAGCTCCATCACCGCAAGGAGCTTACCCGAGGGGGCCAGCGCGGCCAGTCGGTCTCCGGGGCGCGGTGGAGCGCCCGACTCGAAGGGCCCAGACGCCTCGGCGACGGGGATGTCACCACCGTGGCCGACCCGTCGCGCCTGGTCCACCTGGAGCTTCACCAGGGGGAGACCCAGAATCCGTCCCGGGGTGATCAGCCATCGCTCGTAGATCTTCCCCTCCTCCGCCGCCTCGAGCTCTTCGACCGAGACCGCGTGATCCATGAGAAAAGGCCCGCTCGCGATGCGCCGGAGTCCCGAAAGGTGCGCGCCACAGCCCAGGCGCTCACCCAGATCCGAGGCCAGGGTCCGGACATAGGTGCCCGAGGAGCAGGAGATCTCGATTCCGATCTCCGGTGGCAGGTAGTGATGCATCTCCAGAGAGTGGATCTGGATCGGGCGCGGGGCGCGCTCCACCTCCTCGCCTCGCCGGGCCAGGCGATAGAGAGGCACGCCGTCCTTCTTGACGGAGCTGAACATGGGCGGGATCTGCATGGTCTCGCCCACGAAGTCCGACAAGGCCGAAGCGACCACCTCTTCGGAGGGGAAGGGGCCGTCGTGTCGGCGCAATACCCGGCCCTCGGCGTCGAAGGTGTCAGTCGCCACCCCGAGGCGGATGCTTCCCACGTAGACCCTGGACCCCAGGGCGACGAAGGGCGCCAGCTTGGTGGCCTCGCGGATCGCGAGGGGAAGCAGCCCTGTCGCCAGCGGATCCAGCGTGCCGAGATGACCCACCCGGCGGATCCCCAGCCAGCGACGAGCCGCGTCGACCACTGCGTGAGAGGTCCAACCCACCGGCTTGTCGACGACGAGAAAGCCGCTGGGACCGGGGCGATCGTTGCGGCGTCTACTACTCCGGCGCGTCATCTCGAATCTCTCGGAGAAGAGAGAGGGTCGCGTCGCCCAGAGCGAGAGAGGGATCGTGTCGGAAACGAAGCTCGGGAACCCTCTTCAGCTCGAGAATCCGGGCGAGCCGATGCCGGAGGAATCCGGCGGCGCTCTCAAGCCCCGCCTCGATTCTCTTCCGCTGGTCGACATCCTTCGGCCCTACCGCGCTCCAGTAGACGCGGGCGTTGGCGAGATCGGGGGAAACGTCGACCTCGGTCAGGGTCACCAGACCGATGCGGGGATCGGTGGCCTCCTCGTGCAGCAGTCGCGCCAGCTCGGCGCGGATCTGCTCTCCGATGCGCTCGGTACGGCGACTCACAGGATGTCCACTTCCTGATCGATCACCTCGGCCAGATGCAGGTCCTCGATGAAGTCGATCGCCTTCTCGAGCCTCCTCCGCGCGCTCTGGGCGTCACCGGAAACGGTGCTGATCCCGAGCACGACACGCTGCCAGGTCCCCTGCCCTCCCACCTCCGCAACGGAGACGTTGAAGCGGTTCCGCACTCGCTGGCTGATGGCGCGCACGACACCTCTCTTCTGCTTCAGGGACTGGGAGCTGTGAACGTGCAGCTCGACGCGGGCTGCCCCGATGACCATCAGAGCTCGGCCGGCCGTTCCTCTTGCTCGAAGGCCTCGATCACGTCGCCGATCTTCACGTCGTTGAAGCCCTCGATGCCGATGCCGCACTCGAAGCCGGTCTGGACCTCGCGGGTATCCTCTTTGAAGCGCTTCAGGGAGCCGAACTTGCCCTGGTAGACCTGGACACCGTCGCGGATCAGCCGGCAGCCGACGTTGCGCCGAATCGCTCCATCGGTCACGTAGCAGCCCGCGATGGTGCCCGTCTTCGGAATCGTGAAGGTCTTCCGCACCTCGGCCTGCCCGATGATCGTCTCGCTCACCGTCGGCGGCAGCAGGCCCGCCATGGCGGCGCGAATCTCGTCCACCACCTCGTAGATGACCTGGTAGAGGCGAACGTCGACGCCCTGGCTGTCGGCGGTCGTTCGCGCAGAGGAATCGGGCCGGACGTGGAAGCCCACCACGATCGCCGAGCTGGCGGCGGCGAGCTGCACGTCGCTCTCGGTCACTGCTCCCACCGCGGAGTGGATCACGGTCAGCTTCACCTTGTCCGTCGAAAGCTGCAGGAGCGAATCGCGCAGCGCCTCGGCGGAGCCCTGGGTATCGGCCTTGAGGATGACGTTGAGCTCCTTGACGCCTCCCTCCTCGGCTTGCGCGAAGAGATCCTCGAGGGTGACGCGCGGCTTGGGCGCCTCGGTCCGGCCGCGGAGCTGGCTCGCGCGGTGGGCGGTGATGTCCTTGGCGATGCGCTCGCTCTCGACGACGTGAAGGAGGTCGCCAGCCTCGGGGAGACCGGCGAATCCCACCACCTGGACGGGCGTCGAGGGGGCCGCCTGTCGGACCGCCTTGCCGCGCTCGTCCAACATGGTGCGAACGCGTCCGTGAATCGTCCCCACCACGACCACGTCACCGCGCTGCAGCGTTCCCTCCTTCACCAGGACCGTCGCCACCGGGCCGCGGCCCTTGTCGAGCTGTGACTCGAGCACCACCCCCTCGGCGCGACGATCCGGGTCGGCCACGGGCTCGAGGAGCTCCGCCTGGAGGGTCAACGCCTCGAGAAGCTTGTCGAGCCCGGTCTTCTTGGTCGCCGAGACCGCCACCGCGAGCACCTCGCCGCCGAACTCCTCCGTGACCAGACCGTGCTCCATCAGCCGCTGGCGTGCCATCTGCGGGTTCGCGTCGGGGAGATCGCACTTATTCACGGCCACGACGATGGGAACACCCGCTGCCTTGGCGTGATCGATCGCCTCGATGGTCTGCGGCATGATGCCCTCGGTCGCGGCGATCACCAGGATCACGATGTCGGTGACCTGGGCGCCGCGGGCCCGCATGGCGGTAAAGGCCGCGTGGCCCGGCGTATCGATGAAGGTGAGCGTGCGGCCGTCGATGGTGACCTGATACGCCCCGATGTGCTGCGTGATGCCCCCGGCCTCGCCGGCCACCACATTGCTCTCTCGCAGGGCGTCGAGGAGCGAAGTCTTGCCGTGGTCGACGTGGCCCATGACGGTGATGACCGCGGGACGGAGTTTGAGACTCTCCTGGTCGGACGCGTGGTCTGAAGCCGCGAGATACTCGTTCTCCTGAAATCCCACGTCCTGGACCTCGTAGCCGAACTCCTTCGCGAGCTCTTCGGCGGTCTGCAGGGGCACGGTCTGGTTGATCGACACCATGGTACCGTGCGCCATCAGCTTGCCCTGCACCTCCGCGGCCTTGGCGCCGAGCTGTCTCGCGAGCTCCGCGACGCTGATGTCACCCTCGACGCGAACGATGCGCTTCTGGACCTTGGGCGCCGCGACCGCGGGCTTCTTGACCACGGCGTCCCTTCGCCTGCGCCGCGGCGACGTGAACACGCGCGGATCCGACGTGACCTGGGGCCGACCTGTCGTCCGGCTCGTCACCTGCCGGGCGATCTGCTCCTGCTCCCGTAGGTTCACCACCTCCCGGAACTGCTTGCGCTGCCGGCCCTTGCGGTCCGGCGCCTCCTGGGCCGGGCCCGCCCTTCCGCGAGGTGCGACGCCGGTCTCGGCGCGAGCCTCCACCGGTGCCGCCACCTGCACGGTCGGCTCCGGCGCCGGCACCTCGGGCTCCCCGACCCCGGGCACGACCGGCTCGACCTCTCCGGGCGCCGTTGAGGGCTCCGGCGGCTCGGGCTCCCCGACCCCGGGCACGACCGGCCCGACCTCTTCGGGCACCGGTGCGGGCTCCAGCGGCGCCGGCAGCTCGGACTCCGGGGCCGGCGGCTCGGGCTCCGGGACCGGCGCCGAGCGCTTGCGTCGGCGAATGACCGCGCCGCCTCCCTTGCGGGCGACGCGCGCCTCCGTCACGGGGCCCCGGCGGACCTTCTCTCCGAGCTTCTCGCGGAGGAGTGCCGCTTCCTCCTCGTCGACGGTGGTCATCGCGCTCTTGAGCTCGATGCCGATCGCGCGGGCCTTCTCGACGAACTCGTTGCGCTCGATGCCGAGTTCTTCCGCGATCTTGTAGACCCTGATCTTCGCCATTCGAGCCGCCTAGCTCCGCTCCTCAGTCGGGGTGGATGGATCGGAAGACACCGGCTCGGCGGCCTCAGCTTCCTCCGCCTCGGTCTCCTCCCCCTCCCCCGTCTCGGTCCCCGCCGCCTCTTCTGCCGCGGCGGCCTCCGCTGCTGCCGCCTCCTCCGCTGCCGCTGCCGCCTCCGCTGCCTCCGCTGCCGCCGCTGCGGCGGCCTCGGCCTCGGCGCGAGCCTCCTCCTCGGCCTTCTCGACGGCGAGCTCGGCGGCGCGCTGCTTGATCGCCTCGGCGCCGGTATCGCCGATCCCGGGCAGGGAGGCGAGCAGATCCTGCTCGCAGTCCGCCAGATCTTCGAGAGAGGTGATCCCGCGCTGGAGCAGCAGCTCGGCTTCGGGCTCGCCGCAACCCTCGACGATGGAGACGGCCTCGGCGAACCAGCGCGCGACCTCGCGCATCTTGGCTTCGCTCTTGATGTCGATCCGCCAGCCGGTGAGCTGGACGGCGAGGCGAACGTTCTGCCCCTTGCGCCCGATGGCGAGGGAGAGCTGATCGTCGGGGACGATCACGTCCATCGACTTCTCTCCCTCGTCGATGATCACCTTCGAAACCTGCGCCGGCGACAGAGCGCTGCACACGTAGCGGGCCGGGTCCGGGCTCCACGGAACGATGTCGATGCGCTCGCCCCGGAGCTCCTGAACCACGGCCTGAACCCGGCTTCCCTTCATGCCCACGCAGGCACCCACGGGGTCGACGTCACTGTCCCGGGAGGCCACCGCGACCTTGGAGCGGCCCCCGGGCTCCCGCGCCGCGGACTCGATGGTCACGATGCCCTCGTACATCTCCGGCACCTCTTGGGCGAAGAGCTTGGTGAGCACCTCGATACAAGCTCGCGACAGGACGATCTGAGCGCCCTTGGAGGCGTGGTTCACGTCGAGAACGTACGCGCGGATGCGGTCTCCGGGGCGGTAGTTCTCCCGCGGCACCTGTTCCTTCGGCGGCAGGACCGCTTCGGCGCGCCCCAGATCGACGATGATCGACCCCTTCTCGAAGCGGCGAACGATCCCGTTCAGGACCTCCCCCTTGCGGTCCTTGTACTCCTCGAAGACGATGTCCCGCTCCGCGTCGCGAACGCGCTGGATGATCACCTGCTTGGCGGTCTGGGCGAGGATCCGGCCGAAGCCGCTGGTGTCGAGCTTCACGCCGATCTCGTCGCCGATTTCCGCTTCCGGATCGTACTCACGCGCCTGGTCGAGGGTGATCTGCAGGATCTCGTCCGCCACCTCCTCCACCACCTCACGGAACTCGAAGAGCTCGATCTCACCGGTCTCGGTGTTGAAGCGCGCCTCGATCTCGCGCTCCAGGCCGAACTTCTTCCGCGCCGCCTGGCGCATCGCCTCTTCGAGAGCACCGACGATGGTGTCCCGGTCGATCCCCTTGTCCTTGGCAATCTGATCGATTTCTCGCTTGAGCGGAGCGATGTTCATCGGAACTCCATCTCGCTGTCGCGCGCCCGCCGGCTAGCGGCGCGCGCCCTTTGCGAAATCCTCGCGAGTAAACTCGTAGATGGCGTTTGCCCTCGCCACGTCGACGAAAGCGATCTGGACCTCTTCCCCATCGACGAGGAGGCGGGCCACCTCTTCGTCGAAGCCGATCAGGCGCCCCCGGAACCGCTTGCGGCCCTCCTGCGGTACGCGAGTCTCGATCTTCACCTCGGATCCGCAGGCCGCGATGAAGTCCTTCTCCCGCGCCAGCACCCGATCCAGCCCGGGCGACGAGACCTCCAGGGTGTAGCGGGCCGGAACCAGATCAGCGGCGTCCAGGTGGCTTCCGATCTCTCGAGAGACTCGCGCGCAGTCTTCTACGGGGACACAGCCATCCCCCACCTGCGTGTCCACGAAGACACGCAGGATCCACGGCACGCGGCCCCGCTTGAGGTCGACGTCCACCAACTCGAGGCCATGATCAGCGACGATGGGCTCGATCAATGCCCGCATCTCTTCCGGGATGTCCCGGTACACAATCGATCCGTTTCAAACGCTCGCCCGAACTCTTCACCCGAAAACAAAAAGGCGGACGATTCGCCCACCTTCTCCCGCGTACAAATCTCGCGTAACCTATCCAAACTACAGGGGGTTTGCAAGACCGAACGGCAGCGGCCGAGACCTCGCCCCGGGCCCGCCGGAGGTGACCTAGCGGTTGGGGAACTCCACCGCTCCGACCAGGTCGGATACCCGCGCCACACCGTGACGGGTGCAATACCCCTCGATCCCCTCGGCCACCTCGGCTGCCGCGGTCGGATTCAGGAAGTTGGCGGTTCCCACCTGGACGGCCGTCGCCCCGCAGAGCAGAAACTGGATGGCATCCTCGGCGGTGCAGATCCCGCCGATCCCACACACCGGAATCTGGACCGCCTGGGCGCACTGCCAGACCATCCGCAGGGCAACCGGCCGAATCGCGGGCCCCGAGAGGCCCCCGAGGCCGTTGGAGAGGCTGGGCTTTCGGGTCTCCACGTCCACGACCAGGGCCGCGAGGGTGTTGATCGCCGCGATCCCGTCGGCGCCCTCTCCCTCGCAGACCCGGGCCATCTCGGCGATGCTCGTCACGTTGGGGGAGAGCTTCACGAGCAGGGGAAGTGGGGTCGCGCGACGCACGGCGCGGATCAACTGGCCGAGCACCGCGGGATTCTGGCCGAACTCGATCCCCCCGCTCTTCACGTGGGGGCAGGAGGCGTTGACCTCGATCCCCGCCACCTTCGGCGCGCCCGCCAGTCGCTTGCAGACCTCGGCGTAGCTCTCGATCTCCGTGCCGAAGACGCTGGCGATCACCGGCACGCCCTCGGGGATCTCCGGGAGCTTCTCCTCGACGAAGGCGCGGACGCCGACGTTCTCGAGACTGATCGCGTTCAGCATACCCGCCGGCGTCTCCACGATGCGAGGTGGCGGATTCCCGTGACGAGGTTCGAGGGTGAGGCTCTTGGCGACGAAGCCACCGATCCGGCGCAGATCCATGAATGGGGCGAGCTCGGTCCCGTAGCCGAAGGTGCCCGAGGCGGTGAGCACCGGGTTTCGAAGCTGGATCCCGCCCAGATCCGTCGACAGATCCGGCGTCGTGCTCACGGCAGCCCCTCCCAGGAGAGCTCCCCGGACTCGAAGACCGGTCCGTCCCGGCACACCAGGTGATAGCCCTCCCCCGAGCGGGGCACGGCGCACCCGAGACAGACGCCAAACCCGCAGGCCATGCGATTCTCGAGAGAGACGAGGCAAGGCAGACCGCTCTCGGCAGTGATCTCCGCGGCGCGTCGCATCATGGGGGTGGGGCCGCACGCGTAGACTCGCGCCGGGCTCTCGCGTGCGATCTCCCGCTCCAGGAGATTCGTCACGAAGCCCTCGGTCCCGTCGCTGCCGTCGTCGGTGGCGATCTGGAGATCCACCTCGAGGTCTTCGAACTCGGCTCGGCCCATCATCTCGGCCGCAGTGCGCGCGCCGAGGAGCACCGAGACCCGAGCCCGCTTCGACGCCTGTCGCGCCAGATCGTAGAGCGAGGCGATCCCGGTCCCTCCGCCCACCAGGATGATGCGCTCGCCGGGGGAGGGCTCGGGGAATCCCCTGCCGAGAGGGCCGACCAGGCGCACCTCTTCGCCGGGGCGTGCATCGGCGAGGAGGCGGGTCCCCCGACCCACCACCTTGTAGAGGACCTCGACCGCCGTCGCCTCGCCCATCCGGCGAGTGCGGAAGATCGCCATGGGTCGCGGCAGGAGCGGATCGTAGCGTTCGACGCGGCTTCGGGCGCCCGGCGAGAGCATCAGAAACTGGCCGGGCTTCGCATCGGGCCAGCCCTCACAGACGCGGAGCACGAGATGCCGGTTCGTCCCTCCCAGGGCGGCGTTGGAGAGGATCTCCGAATCGACTCGCAGGGGCCTGGCCTGGCTTTCCTGGCTTCCGGGATGCAGCGTCAAGTGGACCTCGTCATCAGGAGGGCGTCTTCGCCGTTGGCGTAATAGCGCGGTCTCCGGCCCACCGCGACGAAGCCGGCGCTCTCGTAGAGAGCCCGAGCGGACAGGTTCGAGACCCGAACCTCGAGGAGCGCGCTCTCTGCGCCGCGGGCCTGCTCCTCGCGCAACAACGAGTCCAGCAGCGCTCGCGCCACGCCGCGCCTTCGCCGCGCCGGATCGACGGCGATGGAGAGAATGTGCACCTCATCGGCAATCCGACGTGCGGACAGATAGCCGATCCCGAGGGATCCCTCCCGGGCTACCGAGAGTCGCGCCTCGGAAAGCTGGATCTCCCGCTCGAAGGAGTCGGCCGGCCAGGGCTCCCGAAGCGAGGCGGCAGCAAGGGTGGCGATCTCGAGAACGTCGCCCCGATCGGCGCTCACGACCTCAATCACGCGGCACCTTGATCTCGAGGCTGCGCACCTTTCGAGACAGGCTCTCCCGGGCCATTCCGATCCCCTCGGCGGTGCGGGAGATGTTCCAGTCGTTCTCCGTCAGTCGCGCGATCAGGAACTCCCGTTCGAAGTCCTTGCGAGCCGCGTCGAGGGTGACCGCCTCGGAATCCTCCCGCTGCTCGCGCTCCCCCAGATCCGGAGGTAGATCCTCGGCGCGAATCTTCGGCCCCGGCGTCATCAGCACCAGGCGCTCCATCAGGTTGCGGAGCTCCCGGACGTTGCCGGGCCAGGAGTAGGTCTGAAGCCGGTTCATGGTGCGGGGGGTGATCTGCTTCCGCTTGCTTCCGGACTCCGCGCAGAACTCCTCCACGAAGGCCTTGGCCAGGATCGGCAGGTCCTCGCGGCGTTCCCGAAGGGGCGGTACGTGGAATGGAATCACGGCGAGCCGGTAGTAGAGATCCTCCCGGAAGTTTCCCTCCTGGATCTCCCGCTCCAGGCTCTTGTTGCTCGCGGCGATCACGCGCACGTCCACCTCGATGGTGTCGGTGCCGCCCACCCGCTCGAACGTGTGCTCCTGAAGGATGCGCAGGATCTTGGCCTGGGTACGCAAGCTCATGTCGGCGATCTCGTCGAGGAAGATGGTCCCCTCGTTGGCGAGCTCGAACTTGCCGCGCTTCTGCGCGATCGCCCCGGTGAACGCCCCCTTCTCGTGGCCGAAGAGCTCCGATTCGATCAACTCCTCGGGAATGGCGGCGCAGTTGACCTCCACGAAGGGCTGCTCCGCGCGCTTGCTCTGTACGTGGATCTGCTTCGCCACCATCTCCTTTCCGGTGCCGTTCTCGCCGGTGATCAGTACCCAGCCGTTGGTCGGTGCGGCGATCCGGATCTGCTGCTTCAGCTTCTTGACGGGCTCCGAGGCACCGAGGATCTCGTGTGCGCGGATGGTCTCGGCCCGAAGCTCCCGGTTCTCCCGCTCGAGGCGGGAGCGCTCCAAGGCGTGGCGCAGGGTCAAGAGCAGCTTCTCGATGGAGAGCGGCTTCTCGATGAAATCGAAGGCCCCGAGCTGTGTGGCGCGAACCGCCGTCTCGATCGTCCCGTGACCGCTCATCATCACCACGGGCAGATCGGGCCAGCCCTGGCGGATCTCCGCCAGGATCTCGACGCCGTCGCGGCCCGGCATGGCGATGTCCAGGAGCACCAGGTTCGTGGTCTCGGGCCCCTCGCGGAGCACCGAGAGCGCATCCTCACCGTCCGTGGCGGTGCCCGTCTCGAAGCCCTCATCGGAGAGGATCCCGGCCAGGGAACGCCGGATGCTCTCCTCGTCATCGACGATCAGGATGCGGCTCATGTCTCAGACGCTCCGTTCGGGAAGCTCGACGATGAAGCGGGTTCCGCGAGGCCGGTTCCCGTGTACGCGAATATAGCCGTGATGGTCCGCGATGATCCGGGAGACGATCGCCAAGCCGAGGCCTGATCCGTGATCCTTGGTCGAGAAGTAGGGCTCGAAGATCTTCCTGCGTTCATCCGGCGAAATGCCGATTCCGTCGTCGGCGATCTCGAGCCTCACCGTCTGCAGCGGGGCGTCGTGAACGGTGCGCACCTCGACGGAGCCGGTCCCGCCTTCCACGGCGGTGCGCTCGACCACTGCGGCTCTCGCGTTGTCGATCATGTTGGAGAGCACGCGACGGATCTGCTCCCGGTCGAGATCCACCTTGGGGAGCTCCGAATCCAGGTCCATCTCGAACTCGACACCATCGGTCCCGGCGTAGCCGGAGATCGCCTCCTGCACCAGTTGATTGAGATCGTCGGGCCTTGGATTCGCCGCGGGCAGCCGCGCGAAGTTGGAGAACTCGTTGACGAGCACCTTGAGACCCTCGACCTGGCTGGTGATGGTGTCGACGCACTCGTCGAAGACCTGGGAATCCTGGGACGATCCACCCAGGCGATCGCGGAAGCGCCGCCGGATTCTCTGAGCGGAGAGCTGGATCGGTGTGAGCGGGTTCTTGATCTCGTGGGCGATCCGCCGGGCGACCTCCCTCCAGGCCACCATCCGCTGGGCCCGGACCTCCTGCGTGTAGTCGTCGAAGACCAGCACCGAGCCGATCGCCTTTCCGTCGTAGTCCTGTAGCAGGGTCAGCGTGACCAGCAGGGTGAGAATCTCGTCACCACTGGGTATCTGCACCTGCTGGCGGACGCTCTCGCGCATTCCCGGGCGGGTCTGACTGCTGAGATCGCGGACCACGTCGAGGTACTCGGTACGAGTCAGCACCTCCTCCAGCTTGTTGCCGATCACGCCGGTGCCAGGCGCGATGCCGAGCAGACGCTGGGCGGCGGGATTGATGGTGCTGATCCGGCCCTCCGCGTCGACGGAGACCACCCCGGCGTCGACGTTGCGCAGCACGATCTCCATGTATCGGCGACGCTGGTCGAGCTCGGTATTGGACCGCTCCAGACCGGAGAGGGCCTCGCGAAGGTCGTGGGTCATCTGATTGAAGGACCGGACCAGGAAACCGATCTCGTCGTTCGAGCTGGCCTCGACCACGACGTTCAGGTCTCCCTGCGCGACCTTCTCGGTCCCCTCCACCAGCGCGCGAATCGGACCCGTCACTCCCTTCGCCATGCGCAGTCCCCACCACAGGGCGAAGAGCACGATCACCAGGGAGAAGAGCAGCAGGACCAGTTGATAGACACCGGCGATGCGGCCTGCGAAGGGCTGGATTGCCCGGTACTCCTCGATGGCAGCGCGGATCACGCCGACCTTGTACACCAGCGGGTGCGGCACGAGGTGATTCACGACCACCGCGCCCACCACCTCCTCCGGGCGGGCGGGGTCTGACGAGTAGATCGGCACCGCACCTCGGATCACGTCGCCGATCTCGGTTCCGGTGCCCTCGACGATGGAGGCCCGTTCGCCCTCCAGTGCGGAGGCGACGATCCGGCTGTCTCGCTTCACGAAAGCTGCCGTCGGGATCTCCGGATTCACCAGCGTCGCGATTGGCTCGGTCTCGGCGAAGGGGAAGATCTGGACGACGCCGAGGTTGTACTCCCGCTGCTTGGCCTGGACGAAGGCGGCCAGATCCTCGTTGTTCCCCTCGCGGAGCAGCTTCTGGGCCTGGATCTCCTGGGAGATCTGGGTGCCAAAGTGCAGGGCGTTTCCGGTCCACGCGTCGTAGTACGCGTCCGCCACCTCTCGGCTGTCGTCGATGGCCCGGTCCATCTGCAGGCTGAACCAGGTGTCGATGGAGGCGGTGATGAACGAGGACGACACCACGTACTGGAGCCCCATCGGAATCGCGGCGACCAGGAACAGCGCCAGGGCGAACTTGAGATTCAGGTGCGAACCCAGTACCCCCGAGCGCCGCTCGAAGATGAGCTTCACGAAGCTCCTGGAGATCAGGTAGATCAGCAGGACGATCAGCACCACGTTCAAGGCGTTCAGGAACAGGAAGAGCAGGCTGTCGCCGAAGGGCAACGCCTCGGGCAGGCTGGCGATGCGGCGCTCGACCACCACCACGGCGACGATCGCCGCCATCACCGCGGCGGTGATGACCAGATCGCGGCGGCGGCGGCGCCGCTCGGCGTCGGGCAGGTCGCTCCGGGGAGCGAGTTCGCTAGAGGGTGGGTCGGACGGCATCGTGTCCATGTAACATCGCGAAAAATCTAATCAAACCAAGAAATCGCTGCAAGCGAAACCGTTCAAGAAGAAGTATCGGAGCGCCGATGGAAGACCGGGGGTTCATCCGCGATTCCCCCGAAGGGAGACTCCTTTGGATGCCAACCTGGAGCGGCTGCGGGCGCGTTTTGAATCTGATCCTTCCATCGCTGCCGCCTTCGAGGCTCTCGAAGAGCATCACTTCGTCAACGGCGACTGGAACGAGCTCGTCGCCCTGTACGAGCAGAGGCTCGAGGCATCGGACCTGACGCCCGAGGAGCACTCCAAGGAGCGGGCAAAGATCGTCTTCCGGATGGCCCAGGTGCTCGAGGAGCGCTGCCTGCAGGTGGACCGGGCGGCGGAAGCCTACGAGCAGGTGGTTCGCCTGGACCCGAGCTACCAGCCGGCACTGGCCCAGCTCCGACGAATCTACACGGCCCAGGCGAGATGGGAGGTCGTACTCCAGGTCGCCGAGGCCCAGGCTCAGCTCCCCATGACATCCTTCGAGCAGGCGGCCTTCTCCACCGAAATGGGCGAGATCTGGTACCAGCGACTCGGCGATACGGAGCAGGGCGTGGTCTGCTTCGAGCGCGCGCTCGAGAACGACCCGGATCACGCCGGGGCGCTGCTCGGTCTGGCGCGAGCCAAGGAGGAGCTGGGCGACGCGCTCGCGGCCCGGCAGGCCCTGGAGCGCGCCACCTCGAACCTCCGCGGACCCGACCGGGCTCCCGCGCTGGTGCAGCTGGCCCGTCTCCTCGCCGGCCCCCTCGAGGACCCCGATCGTGCGGAGGAGCTCTACCGCCAGGCCCTCACCGACGACCCCTGCTGCGAGGCCGCCCTCGAAGCCCTGTTCGAGCGGGCGGTTGCCGCCGAAAAATGGGATCAGGCCTCCGAGATCCAGGAGCGGCGCTTCGACCTGGCAGCGGGAGCGCGACGCCGCGCCGCGATCGCCCTCGAAGGGGGATACCTTCACCTGGATCGATTGCGGAATTCCCAGGGCGCGCGCCTGTGGATCTCCCGCGCTCTCGACCTCTTCCCGGACGACCCGGCCAACCACCTGGCGCTGGCGGACGTGGAGCGACTCGCGGGCAACCGGGAGGCCCTCGCCGGACATCTTCGACGCGCGTGCGATCTCGCCGAGGAGTCCATCCCGGTGGAGATCCTCGAAGCGCAGGCCGCCCTGGCCACGCACGATGCGAGCGGCCGTGCCCAGGCTCTGGCCCGGCTCGGCTCTCTCCACGAGGAGCACCTGGCCGACTTCGAGGCCGCCATCGACGCCTACCAGCGCGCCGGTACCGAGGATCCGGAACAACCGGGAGTCTCCGAGGCTCTGGAACGGCTCTACCGCAAGACGGAGAGCTGGGAGAGGCTTCGCAGACACCTGGAAGACAGCCTCGAGCGATCCGCGGGCCGGCACTCGGTCGAGCTTCACTGCTCCCTCGGTGAGCTCCTGCTCGAGCAGTTCCAGGACGCTCCTGCGGCCCGACAATCCTTCGAGGCGGCCGCCGCGGTGGATCCCACCGCTCCACGAGCCCTCCAGGGAATCGAGCGGATCGCTCTGGACAGCGGAGACGAGGACACCATCCTCGAGGCATTCGAGCGCGAGGCGGGGGTCACCACCGACCGAAGCCGCCTCTCCTTTCTGGTCTGGGAGCTGGTACGGATTCTGGAGGAGCGCAGTCAGCTCGACGCGGCGCTCGTCTGGATCGAACGTCTCGTGGAGGCGATGCCCGAGGACCGGCGCGCGATCGAGACCTGCGCCCGCCTCCAGGAGACGCTGGACAAGCCCATCTTGCTGCGCGATACGCTGGAGCGCCTGGACGTGCTGCTCCAGGGCGAGGAGCAGGCAGCGAATCGCCGGCATCTGGCGGAGCTGCAGATCTCCGCGGGGAATCCCGAAGGAGCGATCGCCGCGTACCAGGGAGCTCTCGAGGCAGCTCCGGACGACGTCTCCTGTCTGCGCGCCCTGCTGCCGCTTCTGGAAGAGAGCGAGCGCCTGCGGGAGGTGGTCGAGGTGCGCCGACACCTGGCCGAGCTGGGTTCTCCCGAGGAACGCACCGAGCACCTCCACGCCGTGGGGGTTCTTTTCGCGGACCGCCTCGACGAAGCCGAGTCCGCGATTCCCGTCTTCGAGGAGCTCTCGAAGGACCCCGCGGCTCCGCAGGACGTGGAGGAGCGGCTGGAGAGCCTGCTGGAGCGAACCGAGCGCTTCGAGGCTCTCGCCGAGCGACTCTCGGGGCGATGCGAGCGACTCGATGCCACTTCCCCCGAAGCTCGCGAGCTCGAGCTACGACGCGCCGAGATCCTTCTCGATGGGCTGGGCCTCCCCGTTCAGGCGGCGGCTCTCTACCGGGAGCTCTACGAGCGGGAGCCGGAGTGCGAGAGAATCCGCGAAGGGCTCGAGCGGGCATTTCGCCAGGCGAACGATGCGGCAGGTCTCTGCGAGCTGCTCGAGTTGCGCGCGGCCGAGGAGCAGAACGCGGAGGCCCGAGCGGCACTGGATCTCGAACGAGCGACGCTTCTCGAGCAGATGCTGCACCGGGATGAGGAGGCCAAGCAGCTGCTCGTCGCTCTCGCCGACGGCGAAACCACCCTGGCGGCGGAGTCCGAGCGACGGCTCGACGAGCTCCTGGAGCGGCTCGGCGAGTGGGATACCGCACGGGATCGGCTGGTGGCGAAGCTCGGCAAAGGCTCTCCCGAGGACGACTTCGAGCTTCGTCTGCGACTCGGAACTCTGTGCCAGGACCGCCTGATCGATCCCGACGACGCCATCACGCACCTCGAGGAGGCCGCTTCCCTCCGCGGCGACTCCGCCGAGGTCTGGCAGGCCCTGGGGCGGCTCTACCAGGAGGAGGAGCGGCCGGCAGACCTCCTGCGTGCCATCGAGTCCGAGCTCGAGACCGGTCCGGACCCGGACCGGGCGCTGCTCCTCCACTCGCGCGCCGCGGAGCTTTCGCTCGAAGCCTGCGCCGACCCGGCGCGAGCGGGGGTTCACTACCAGCGGGTTCTCGACCTGGATCCGTGTCATTCGATCGCCAGCGAGTTTCTGGTCGAGCAGCTCGACCGCGAGGAGCGATACGCCGATCTCGCCCGCGTCCTCGAGACGAGGCTCTTAACCCTCCGCGACCAGCGCGAGACGGAGGGCGAAGGTGCCTCCCGGGAGCTGGACGGCGCCGGCGCCGAGATCTCGCTGCGGATCCGCATCGCCGCCCTCCGCTCCGACCCGCTGGAAGATCTGGAAGGAGCCATCGAGATCCTCCAGCCTGCAGCGGAGGAGAGCGACGCTCTCGCCGTCGTGGCCGAGCCCCTGGCCGACCTCTACCAGCGCGCGGGTCGGGATGACGAGCTGATCCAGCTCTGCCTGCGCGCGGCTGGTGCCTGTGATGCCCCGCTGGAGCGGAGCGGATGGCACCTTCGCATCGGCGACGCCCTCTGCAGCCGCGAAGACTACGCGGGTGCAGCCGGCGCGTACCGGCAGGCGCTGGCGGATCGGCCCGAAGACCGGCATGCCCCGAGCGCGCTCCGGGACATCTACCGGCGGTTGGGAGAGACCGAGCCCCTGGTGCGGCTGCTCGAAGCCGAACTCTCTCGGACGGGTGGAGAAGAAGAGATTCCGATCCGGCTGGAGCTGGCGACGCTCCTGGAGGAATCCCTTTCCCGTCCCGAGGATGCGCTGCCCCATCTTCGCCGCGTCCTCCAGATCGAGCCCGGCCACTGCCACGCGCTGGGGCGGGCGATGCGGCTCGCCGAGCAGTTGGGGCAGACCACCGAGTGGGCCGAGCTGCTGGAGATCGCGCTCGAGCGAACCCGCAACCCCGTCGAGCGCGCACGGATTCTGACCCGGCGCGGCCGACTCCTCGTCGGGGAGCTCTCCCGTCCCGAGGAGGCGGTGGAGAGCTTCCGGAGGGCGATCGAGCTGGATGCGACGCAGGTGGAGGCGAGAAGTGCGCTGCTCGATCTCCTCGAGAAGCGGGGCGACTGGTCAGCCGTGCTGGAGTGCCTCGAGCTGGAGAGACGGATCCTGGATCGCGACGACCAGGACGGGCAGGCCGAGATCTGTGCGAAGGCCACCGAGATCGCCACCACCCATGTCTCCGGCGATGCCGCCCTGCCCTGGCTGGTGCGTCTCCGCGCGATTCGGAGCGAGGACGCCTCGGTGGTGGCCCGGATCGCCGAGCTGCACGGGCGGGCCGGTCGCCACGAGGAGCTTCTCCACACCCTGGAAGACGAGATCGCCCTCGGTCCGGATCCCGCTCGCCTCTTCGATCTCCAGCTCGAGCGAGCCCTGATCCTGGAGGAGCAGATGGCTTCGCCGGGGCGCGCGATCGCCGCCCTGGAGGCGGCGCGAACCGCAAATCCGGGCTCGCGGAAGGTGCTGCAGGAGCTCGAAAGGCTCTACCGGGACACCCACCGCCCGCGAGAACGGGTCGAGATCCTCGAGCTTCTGATCGCCGACGCCAGCGGCGAGAAGCGCCTCGCGCTGCGACTCGCCGCTGCGGAGATCTACGCCGACGGCGCGGGACTCCCCGTTTGCGCCGCGGACCATCTGTGGGCGGCACTCCGCGAGATGCCGGACTCCGGCGCGGAACGGATCGAGCTGCTGCGCCGGCTCGGCTCCACCTTCCTGTCCCTGGGAAGAAGGGATCTCTGGGCTCGCACCGCGGAGGAGGAGCTCCGTTCCCTCGACGCCGGAGCGGAAGTGTTCGTCGAGCGACGGCGGCAGCTCCAGCTCGAGCTGGCCCGGGCCTACGACGCCGAGCTCGGTCGTCCGGATGCCGCGCGCCGACACCTTCGCGCACTGGTGGAGGGGGGCGTCGCGGCGTTCGATTCCGAGGACCCAGGCGTCTTCGAGGAAGCCGAGGCAGCCCTGCTGCGCCTGCTCCGCGCCGAGCGAAACGACATCGAGCTGGAGCAGCGGCTGAGCCGACACCTGGCTCGCAAGGCCGCCGCGCGCTCGTCCGGTGAAGAGGGGGATGAATGTCCCCAGGCCCCGGAATCCCAGCGGCGGGAGGCGGACCTCTGGCTCGAGCTGGCGCGGCTCCGCCGCGAACGCCTCCACCGACCCTGCCGGGCAGCCGAAGCCTACCGCGAGGTACTGGCAAGGGATCCGAAGGACCTCCGTGCGATTCGCGGTCTTCGCGGCGTCAGCGAGCAGGTGGGAGACTACGAGGAGATGGCGCGCGCCCTCGAGATGGAGCTCGACCGGGCGCCGTCACTCTCGAATCGCGAGCGGGCCGCCATCTGTCGGCGACTCGGCCAGGTCGCCTGGGAGTTCCTCGACTCGACGACGAGGGCCAGCCGTGCCTTCGCCGCTGCGCTGGAGGCGGATCCGAGCGATCTCGTCGCGCTCCGCTCCCTCGAATCCCTGTTCGAGGCGATGGAACACTGGCGCGGCGCGCTGGACCTCCTCGAGAGCGAGGTCGAGGTGCTCGGCAACGAGGAACCGGAACGTCGCAGGACGGTCTGGCTCCGCGCCGGAGAGCTGGCCCGCACCCAGACGGGCGAGCCCGAGCGAGCCGCCCGCGCCTACGAGGCTGCCGCCGAGATCGAGGCGCTGCCCGCAGAGAGGCTTCGCGAGCTGGCGGATCTCTACCAGCAGCTCGACCGCCCGGAACCTTTCGCCGAGGTCTTCGCGATCTGGTGCGACGACCCGCGGTCCGGCGCATGCGGCGACTATCACCTGCTCCTGGCCCAGACCCTCGAGGAGCTCGATCGCTCGGATGAAGCCCTGGCACGTGTGGAGCGCGCCCTCGAGATCGAGCCGGAGAACCCGGTGGGCTGGGACGCGGCGGCACGGCTCCGAGAGGCGCGGGGTGACGCGCGGTCGGCCGCGGAAGCGCTGGAAAAGGCCGCCAGCTGCCTGTCTGGAGGAGAGGCCGCCCGGCGCCACCATCGCGCGGCGGTGTTGACCGAAGACCTCGATCCCGAGTGGACGGCAGCGCAGCTGGAGCGCGCCGTCAACGCCGACCCGGCCCTGGCCGTCGCAGAGGCGATGCTCGCCCGGGTCGCCTTCGCGCTCGCAAGGCCATCCCAGGCGATGCGAGCCGCGGAGGTCACTCTCGAGCTGGCCGACGGAGGCGCGGAACTCGATCCGGCGACCCTGCTCGAGACCGCCCTGATCGGAGGCCGGACCGCGCGGACCCTGGAGCGTCTGGAGGCGGCGGAACGTCTCTACGGCACCGCCATCGATCTCGCTCCCGAGCACCCCGAGGCGCTCGCTGCGCGGGGCGAGCTGCTCTTCTCCCTCGGCGATCTGGCGGGAGCACGGCTGGCACTGGAGGCGCGCCTGGCTCTCGACGTTCCCGATCTGGATCGACCGAGCCACCTGTGCCTGGTGGCGGCGAGTTTCGAGAACGAGGCGCCAGACGTCGCCCTCGAGCACTACTCCGACGCGGCCCTGCTGGAGCCGGGCTTCGACCAGGCGCATGAGGGCCTGGTCCGGGTTCTCGAGGGGCTCTCTCGGACCGACGAGGCGGTGAACGCACTCCAGGCCTGGGCCGCCCGGGCGAGCGACAGCGGCGACCGCGCCGAGCGCCTGCTTCGCGCCGGTGAGCTGGAGCTGCGCCGGGAGGGGCGCGAAGAGCCCGCCGAGGTGCTGCTGCGCGAGGCCACCTCGGTCTCCCCTTCGGCCGCCCGGGCATGGCTGCTGCTCGCCGATCTGCTCTGGTCGCGCGGACGGAGCGCCGAGGCCCTGGGTTCGACGACGCTCGCACTCGAAGCCATTGGAGAGGTGCCCGAACGCGCGGGGATCGCCTTGATCCACGCCCGAGCCCTGGAGAAGCGGGGCGATCGCCGCGAGGCCGCCGTTTCCTACCGCGAGGCGGTGCGAATCGAGAGCACCTGCGACGAGGGTGCTCTCTCGGGTGCGCGCCTGCTGCGTTGTCTGGGGGAGTGGCGTGAGGCTGCCGATGTGCTGAACGGCTTCGTGGATGCGCATCCCGACGGAGAATCTCCCGACATCGCACCCGCCCTCCAACAGCTGGGGCGGCTCCTGGCGGGCCCGCTCGAGGACGTGGAGGGCGCCATCGACGTCTACCGTCGGACCATCGCCGCCGATCCCGAACTCCGCGACGCGAGGATCGCCCTCGCCGAGCTGTTGGCGCACCGCCCGGAGCACTGGAGCGAGGCGATCCGACAGCACCGGGACCTGCTCCTGGGTGAGCCGGTTCGGCTCGCCTCCATCCGTGCGCTGCTCCGCATCTCGCGGGGGCTCGGCTCGGAGGTGGGAACTGCGACGGGGCTCGCCATTCTGCGCGCCCTCGGTACTGCGACTCCCGAAGAGAGAATCGAGGCTCCCGCACGGCCTCCCGCCTCACGTGACGGGGGACCGTCCATGAGCAACCCGGTCTGGGAGACCGCGCGCCGGATCGCCACGATCGCCGCCGGCGAGATTGGTGAGGCGCTCGGCGTGGGAAGCGGACCCGAGATGCGCGAGAGCGAGCCCCTGGATTCCCTTGCGCGCTTCCGACTCGCGGCAACCGCCGCCCAGGGAGAGCTGTCCGCGCCGGCGCTGGTTCCGCTTCCCACACCCGAACTCGCCTCCGTGATCACTCTGGTCGCCGAGCTCGCACTCGACGCATCTTCCGTCAGCGCAGACGGCGATCTGGTGAACGCCCTCTCCTCGGCCCTGGGCCGGCGCGTGAGACGGCGGGTGCGCAAGGCCCTCGGAGAGGTCGACGCGGCCACCATCGCATCGATCGACTTCGAGGCCTGGCGCGCCGATCTGCGCGGGCTGGCCAGCGCACTGGCCTTGGAATCCGGGGACGTCGACTTCCGGGTCGCTCTCACCGCCTGGCTCCAGTCCGGCGACGGTGAAGACGCCGGGGCGATCCCGCCCGAGGCGGACGTCGCCCAACTGGTCGCCACTCGCCCCGAAGCCTCTGCCCTGCTGCGCAGCGTGATCACGGCATGGATCGAGGCACTGTGAGGCCCCTCTGGGCCTGAGCCGCGAGGAACCGGAATGCCCCCTCCCCCCGCCGAAACGAAGGACCGACGGTTCCGCCGCCGGACGGTCCGAATCCTGGTCGACTATCAGTGCGGCACCGGGTTCCGTTGCGAGTACGCCACGATCCTCGGCGCCGGCGGTCTCTTCGTCAGCACCGAGGATCCGCTCGAGGTGGGCTCGCCCATCGAGGTCCGTTTCCGACTACCGGGCGGCGAACAGGTCCACCAGATCGAGGGACGCGTGGTCTGGAACCAGCGGGCGGTCTCCGGGGAGCAGATCTCCCGGGCTCCGGGCATGGGGGTGGAATTCGTGAACGCGGTGGCGGCGGGCGCGCTGGCGCGCGAGCTCGACGGGATGGGCTGAGGGATTCTCCGGCTGCGCCTGGCGGGTGACCGAGCGCAGAGCGGCGCGGCACGTGGGAAGCGCAAGCCCCTTTTCGAGGACGGATGCGGGGCTCGAAAAGGCGCTGAGGACCCGTAGGCGGCGCCCGCGCCGCTCGCCGGGGGGCGACCCGAAGCCCCTTCCGAGCCTCAAGAGAATCGGCCCGAATGCCGATCGATAGTAGGGCTTTTGCCGGGCAGTGGGGGGGGGGATTCGGTGCAGAGCACCCTCGTGGTGAAGGTCCCGGCGACGATGCGTTCGCCGATGGTGGCGACGCTCAAGCACGTGCTCGAAGCCATTCGCCGGGCGGTGCTCCTGGCCGCAGGAGGAGGGTCGTGAGCGAGCTCCGATACCGGAACGGAGCCCAGTTCCGCTTGCGATCCCAGCTCGGCCGCGCGGCAGCCGGCGCCGGCGTGGCCGCAGTGATCGCCTACTACCTGGTCGAGCTCCTCGAGATGACGCCCGAGCAGTGGCGCTGGTTCCTGATCGTCACGGGCCTCTACATCCTCGCCTACAGCGCGCTCGCCCAGTTCACCATGGCAGGCGTGGACGGCCCGGTCCGCGAGGCCGTGGACGCGGACGCGGCGGGCGGGCTGGACGGCGCGCGCCTGCGGAGGGCCTTCGCGGCCGCCGTCCGCTTCCCGGTCCACGGGATCTTCTTCACCCTGGCCGCCTGGGTGGGCGCGGGAGTGATGATCCCCTCGCTCATGCTGGTGCGCTATCCCGACTTCCCGACGGGTGCCTCGGTGGCGGTCTTCGTCTTCATGGCCGGCGGCGGGGTGAGCTGCGCGGTCTTCACGTACCTGCTAGACCGGCGCATGGTGGAGGGGCTTCGCGACCGCTGGGCCTCGCAGCTGCGCGACCCGGCCGAGCGCCAGCAGCTCGTGCGTCCGCTCACCCTGGGCCGCAAGCTGCGGGTTTCGCTGACCGGCCTGATCCTCTCGACCGCGCTGCTGGCGGCCGTCGTGAGTGACATGCTCTCGCAGCGTCCGATCGAGGCCTACGCCACCCGGATCCAGACCGGCTACCTGGAGCGCATGGCCACCCGCATCGATGGCCCCGGCGATCCGATACTGAACATCGCGCGCGAGGACCACGAGGAGCTCGGGATCGGCGCCGAGCTGATCGTCGTCAACCGCCACGACGGCTCGATCGCCGACGGGCCCGAGGACGCGCTCACGGAGAGCGAGCGGGCGTGGATCGTCCGAGGCGGCGGCGTCGGCGCGAACAGCATGGGCTTCGAGTCGACCCACGCCTTCGCCTGGGTGCCGATCGAGGTCGACGAGGACCACGTCCTCGTGACGGTGATCGAGCGCGGCGAGCTGACCGGCGACCTCACGGAAACGCGCCTGCTGCTCGGCCTGCTGGCCTTCTTCCTGGCCGCGGTGGGTCTGGCATGGGCGCACTTCCTGGCCCGCGACGTCGGCACCACCGCCTCACGCCTGCGCAGTGAGGCCGAGCGCATCGCCAGCGGAGACCTCACCAAGGGCGCGGTGGTGGAGAGCGAGGACGAGCTCGGCGAGCTGGCCCGCGCCTTCGAGCGCATGGCGGGCTCGCTACGAGCCACGGTGGGCCGCGTCGCCGGGGCCGCGGACGGCGTGGAGAGCGCGGCCCAGGCGATCGCCGAGGCGGGCGGCAGCGTGGCCGAGGCCACCTCGGAGCAGACCCGGGCCCTCGACCACTCTCGGGGCTCGATGCGCTCGGTGAACGACGAGATCGCGGGACTGGCCCAGTCGGTCCAGCTCCTGAACGGGAACGTGGAGGAGGCGAGCAGCTCGCTCCTCGAGCTCGGCGCCGCCGGCGCGCAGCTGAACCAGACGGCCTCGTCGCTCACCGAGCAGGTGGAGACGGCAGGGAGCTCGATCGAGCAGATGGTGCGGAGCGGGCGCTCGATCGGCGAGAACTCGGAGGCCCTCTCGGGAGCCGCCTCGGAGACGTCCTCGTCGATGACCGAGATGGCCGCCTCGATGCGCGATGTCGAGACGAACGCCTCGGAGACCGCGCGGCTCTCCTCGCGGGTCGTCACGGCCTCGGAGAGCGGGCACGAGCACGTCCACCAGATGATCGCGGGCATGGACGCGATACGCGAGGAGACATCCACCGTCCAGACCGTGATCGGCGGGCTGGGCAGCCGCGTCCAGGCGATCGGGTCGATCATCGACGTGATCGACGACGTCGCGGACGAGACGAGCCTGCTCGCGCTGAACGCCGCGATCATCGCCGCCCAGGCCGGCGACCAGGGGAGCGCCTTCTCCGTCGTCGCCGACGAGATCACCGAGCTCGCGGACCGCGTGCTCGCCAGCACCAAGGAGATCGCGAGCCTGATCCGCGCCGTGCAGGACGAGAGCAGCAACGCGATTTCCGCGATCGAGGGCGGCGCCGATCGCGTGCAGCAGGGGGTCGAGCTAGCCGCCGAGGCGGGCGTCTCCCTCAAGGAGATCACTGGCGCCGCGCGCGACAGCGGAGGCCGCATCCAGGAGATCGTTCAGTCGGTGCAGGAGCAGACGCGGGCCGCCGCCCACGTGGCCGACCTGATGGAGCGGGTCAGCGGGGGCGTCGGGATCATCCGGAGCGCGGGCGAGGAGCAGGAGCGCGGCAACGAGGTGGTGATGAACAGCACCACCGCGGTACGCGACGTCGCACAGCAGGTGAGCCGCACGACCGAGGAGCAGGCGCGCGACGCGTCGCGCATCCGCGAAAGCATGGAGAGCGTGCGCGACGCGGTCGACCGCATGAACGCGAGCCTCCGGCAGCAGACGGCCTCGTGCAGCGAGGTAGCCTCGAGCCTCGAGCGGATCTTCGAGCGCACGCACAGCAACGAGGACGCCGCGCGACGCCTGAACGAAGCATCGCAAACGCTGCGGGCCCAGGCCGAGGGGCTGCGCCAGGACGTCCGAAGGTTCCGCACCTGAGCCGGGGAGGATCCGGGAGCTTCTGAACGCTCCCGAGTCGGCGGAGTTGCGAGCCCCACCGACGGAGTCGATGGGCGGCGCAGTGTGCAGGGGCCCGCAGTGGCGGGCAAGTGCGTGGCGCGCTAGTCGGCGGCGGCGGCGGGAACCTCGGCATCCTCGGCGCCGGACCAGTTCTGGATGGCGTCGTAGATCGAGATCGACCGGGCAAAGCGCGCGCTGTCGTCCTTCTCGTCCGGCACCCAGAATACGAACACCGTGAGCCCGGACTTGAGCTCCTCGAACGTCATCCGGGTGCCTTCCCTGCTCTTGACGATGGTGGCGGTCAGCACCGAGCCGCTCTCCTTCACGTTGAAGGTGGCCTGCTGGCCGCGCTTGAGACGCAGCTGGGGCGGCGGCTTCGGCCCCCTGCCCCTACCGGTTCTGCGTACCTCCACGGTGACCGTGTGGGCATCGGCGTCGTAGCTCAGGAACGTGGCCTCGGTCTGGGTCTGCTTCTGGCGCGCCTCTGCCGGCGCCGTCCCCAGGAGAGCGAGGAGACCCAGCGTAGCCAGACTGGCAACGAACTGGTGGCGGAACATGGCAGGTTCCTTCCTTGCAACGCAGGCCGCCGTGGGCGGCCCCTCGCCCCTCCCTCTTCGGCGCCCCGGCCGCTCAGCTTTTGCCCGTAGGTGACTCAAGGCCCCTTTTCGAAGACCGGCAACCGACTGGAACAAGTCAGCGACTGAGCACCGGAAGACGCTGGTCCCGAAGCAGGCGGAGCTCGGAAGAGTTCTCGCACACCGGGAGGGATTCGGAGAGAAGAGCTCGACTACGGGCTACGCCTCCGCCCGGCCAGGCGCGAAACGCCCCGAGGAACCGTGCTTGGCGGTACGTCGAGGCAGCCGGAGGGAGAAGGTCGCGAAGATGCGGTGCTATCGGCGGCCGCAGCAGCGAGCTGGTGAGGAATGCAGGCTAGGCGGAGACCCCGACCGGGGTCGGCAGCGAAGCGAGATCGGCCGCCTCGCAGACCGGCGCCACGGGCCCTTCGACCCGCCAGGCTTCGGGCGTCCGCAGGATCTCCGCGACCAGCTCCTGGTGAAGGGCGTGACCTCCGCGCTCGACGGCGATGTGCCCCTCGACGGGCATGCCGAGCAGAGCGAGGTCGCCGATCAGATCCAGGACCTTGTGCCGCACGAACTCGTCCGTCCACCGGAGACCGTCGCGATTGAGGACGCGGCTCTCGTCCATCACCACCGTGTTGTCGAGGTTTCCGCCGCGGGCGAGGCCGTTGCGCCAGAGAGCCTCTACCTCGTGGAGGAAGCCGAAGGTTCGCGCCCGACAGATCTCGCGCTCGAAGTTCTGCCCATTCAGCGCGAAGCCCTTCAGGGTCTGGCGACCGATGGCGGGATGGGTGTAGTCGACGGAGTAGCTGATCCGGAGCGAGCGCCCCGGCGTGATGCGGATCGACCGCTCGCCGTCTCGGATCTCGATGGGCTTGCGGATGCGCATCCGGCGGCGCTCGCCACGCTGCTCGAAGATGCCAGCGGCGCGGATCAGGAAGACGAAGGACGCGGCGCTCCCGTCCATCACCGGGATCTCCGGACCGTCGACTTCGACATTCAGGTTGTCGATGCCGAGGCTGTAGAGAGCGGCGAGCAGGTGTTCGACGGTGCCGATGGTGGCATCGCCGCAGCCGAGAGTGGTCGCGTACGCGGTGGACGCCACGGATCGAGGCTGCGCCGGAATCTCAACCGGATGTGCCAGGTCGGCACGCGCGAAGACGATTCCCGTGTTCAACCGGGCGGGATGCAGGGTCAGCTGGACCGGCTGACCCGTGTGAAGGCCGATGCCCGTACACGAGATCTTCTCGGCGATGGTGCACTGCTTCAAGGTCCGTCCCCCCCTTGGACCATCCAGACGGGCTTTCAACTGCCCGTCAACAGGGGTCTTTACCGATTCCAGACCCCTCGGATATGGATCAGAAGCAAGGTGCGTGCCGAACTGGAGCAGATCGCGCTCGAGAAAATGAAGCGGAGATTACGCTGATGATTCAAGTGCTTAGCGTGATGCAGCTCACACTATTGAAGCTTCCCCCAGGGGACGCTCCGCATGAAGGCCCGATGAAAGTGACATTTGTGTCACGCCCGTGACGCAGAGATCACGGCAGTGAGGCCGACCGCTCAGCCCCCGCTCTTGCTCTGACTCTTGTTCAGTCGGGCCTTCACGTGGGTGACGATCTCCCCCGCCCCCTGGAATCGTTCGCTGGGATCCTTCTTCATGCAGCTGATGATGATCTCGGCGAGCAGTGCGGGAAGCTTGGGATTCACCTCACGGGGGTCGGGCGCCGGGGTGTGCACGTGATGATAGGGAACGTTGCCCTCGTGAAAGGGAAGCGAGCCGGTAGCCAGCTCGAAGAGGGTCACCCCCAGGCTGTAGATGTCGGTGCGGTGATCCACGTTCTTGCCCAGCGTCTGTTCCGGGCTCATGTAGTAGGGAGTACCCGAAACCAGGGTGGTGTGGTTGCGCACTTCCTCGATGACCTTGGCGAGTCCGAAGTCCATGATCTTGGCCTTCTTGTCGCGGGTCCACATCGTGTTCGCGGTCTTGACGTCGCGGTGAACCACCTTGTGACCGTGCGCGAAGGCGAGTCCCTCACACATCTGGATGAGCACGTGAAGCACCCCGTTGGGTGAGATCGACCCGCGCCTCCGGATGATCTCCTTGAGCGTCGTGCCGTCCACGTACTCCATCGCGATGTAGTAGCGGCCATCCTGCTCCCCCGCGTCGTAGACGGTCACGATGTTCGGGTGGTTCAGCTTGGCAGCGCTCTTCGCCTCCCGGAGAAAGTTCTTCAGCGCCTCGGGGTTGTCCTTGAGCGCGTCGGGAAGCACCTTGAAGGCGACGGGCCGGTCCAGGACGGAGTCCTGCGCCTTGTAGACGATCCCCATCCCCCCGCGTCCGAGCTCTCCCAGGATCTGGTAGCGGCCGGAGCGAGTGGTCGGGGCTCCGTTGCTTCCCGGAGTGGCCGACTGAGACGTGGAGGTCCGATCCGGCTGGACCTTGGAGCGGGCGGCCTCCAGGCGCTTCTCCACGTCCTTGTAGTGATAGTCGAAGGTGAGGATCTTCTCATACAGATCCACGGCTTCCCGGAACTCGTCGGCAGCTTCGTACGCGGTGGCAAGGCGGTAGTAGACATCCCGGTTCTCGTTATCGAGATCCGATTCCCCGATCGCGTGACGCAGCTTCTTGATCGCGAGGGAGTGCTTGCCCCTGGAGCAGAAGATGTCTCCGAGCAGTGAGGAAGCCGCGGAGAAATCGGCACTGTCGGATGCCACCTGCTGGAGCAGCTTGATCGAGTCGTCGTCCAATCCCTCGCGGTGCAGGATCCCCCCCGCCTCGAACAACCGCCCCGCCTTGGCGAGGTGGTAGGCCTGCTTTCGGGTATCCCCCATCCGCTCACAGCAGAGGGCGGCGTCCTCGAACTGGGCGATGCACTCGTAGTTCGCGGCGGCCCTCGCGTAATCGCCCGCCAGGAGGAACATCTCCGCAGCCTGGGCCGCATCTCCCTGCCGTTCGTAGCACTCACCGGCCTCGCCGAGTTTCTCGAGCTTGCGGTACAGATCACCGGCGGCGAGGAAGTCACCCGCCTGGACGAGCAGCTGCGCAGCCTCTTCGTCTTCGCCCCGGTCCCGGTGGTAGTCGCCGAGGATCTGTGCAGCCGCCTGCTCCTCCCCGACCTGTCGCAGGGCTTCGGCTGCCCGCAGAGCGTCGCCGGCGCGCAGGAAGAGATCCGACGCCTTCGAGAAGTGCTCGAGGCGAACCGCTACTTCGCCGGCGGCAGCGAAACAGCCCCCCTTCTCGAGGACCCGCTCCGCGGACTCCAGATCCGCGGAGCGCTCGTAGAGCTTGCCCGCCTGCAGCACCAGCTTCTGAAGCTCTTTCTCCTTACCCGGATCCTGACCGCTCCCGACTCGGGTCCCTTCCTCGAGGATCACTTCCTCCAGGGCCCCGGCGGCTCGAGCCCACTGCTCGGCCTTGACGAAGACCTGAGCTGCGTGGCGGTGGAACTCGCATTGCGAGTAGCACTCGCCGGCCTCCCGCCATGCGCCCGCCTTCTCGAACATCTCCGCTGCCACGCTCTGGCGGTCGGCCTTCTGGTAGCTCTCCGCCGCCCGAGCGAACTCGTTCGCCGAAGCGAAGATGGTGCCCGCGGTCTCGTGTTGACCCGCTCGGACGTAGAGCTCCGCCGCCTCGCTGAAGCGGTTCTGGTCGTGAAGCACCTCGGCGGCACGCACCAGATCCTCGTCCTGTTCGAAGTACTCGGCGGCCTGTTCGAGAACACCGCTGCCCAGACAGAGCTCGGCGGCTTCTCGGACCTTCCCCTTCTTCGCCAGCGCCGCCGCCTGCTTCTGGACCTTCCTGGCGAGCCGCTTGTCGATGGAAACGCCGTCGGGCTCCGTCCGGGCTTCGGCGACCTCCTTCTCCTCGGGCCCCTGGTCCGCCCGCTGCCGCATCGAGAGCAGCAGGACCACCAGACCCGCACCGAGGAGCGCGAGCGCCGGGAGTCCGGCGAGATTCCTCTCGATCGATTCTGCGCTGTGGTCGCCCCCGGGAAGTGCCGCCAGGAGGCCGCTCTGCCCCTCGAGCAGGGTCCGCCCGAGGGCCACCAGGCCGCTGTCCGGGAAGTAGCCCGCGCCGAGTCCGAAGGCACCGGCGGTGATGCACAGGAGAGCCAGGAGAACTCCGAGAGCTCGCGGGATCATGGGCGGGCCAGCGCTCCTTGTCCGATTCGAGGCGGGGAGCCCCTACGCACAGCCCTATCGGCGCCCCGGGGATCTCCGTTGAGCCTCACCGGCGCCAATCTGGCCCCCGTGGCCCCCGACCCGTCTAGATCAGCTTCCCCTGGTCCGGCCCGTCCCGACCGCCCCTCCCCGGCGGGCCGCCACGGAGCTCGACGCCGAAGTGCGCGAAGGCACTGCGCGTCGCCATCCGCCCGCGGGGGGTGCGGTCCAGGAATCCTCTCTGGATCAGGAAGGGCTCGACGAGATCCTCCAGGGTCCCCTTGTCCTCGCCGATCGCGGCAGCCAGGGTCTCCAGGCCAACCGGCCCCCCGTCGAACTTCTCGATCAGGGTGAGCAGCACCGCCTGGTCGAGCTTGTCGAAGCCCATCTCGTCGACGTCGAGGCGCTCGAGGGCGTAGCGGGCCATGGCGCAACCGATGGGGGCGCTGGGACCGTTCTCCACCGAGTTGAAGTCGCGCACCCGGCGCAGGAGTCGGTTGGCGATGCGCGGAGTGCCCCGGGAGCGGCCGGCGATGACTCGAGCGGATTCCTCGTCGAGGTCGATCTGGAGCAGGCGCGCGGAGCGCTGCAGGATTCCCACCAGATCCTCGGCCGGGTAGTAGTCGAGACGGGCGGACCAGCCGAAGCGATCGCGCAGCGGGGAGGTCAGGAGCCCGGCCCGGGTGGTGGCACCCACCAGCGTGAAGCGCGGCAGATCGATCCGTATCGAGCGCGCACTCGGCCCCTGGCCGATCAGCACGTCGAGCTGGAAGTCCTCCATGGCCGGGTAGAGGATCTCCTCCACGACCGGAGGCAGGCGGTGGATCTCGTCGATGAAGAGCAGGTCGTCCGGCTCGAGGTTCGAGAGCAGCGCCGCCAGGTCGCCGGCCCGGTCGAGAACCGGACCGCTGGTGGCGCGAAACTGGGCTCCCATTTCTCGGGCGACGATGCGCGCGAGGGAGGTCTTCCCGAGACCGGGGGGACCGTAGAAGAGCAGGTGGTCCAGGGCCTCGTTGCGCTCCCGGGCCGCAGCGACGAAGACTGCGAGATTCTCCCGAAGCCGGTCCTGACCCAGCATCTCCTCCAGGGATTGCGGGCGGAGCTTCTCCTCGAAGCCGACCTCGCCGGGAAGCGGGTCCGCACAGAGCTCGGAGCGCCCGAGGCTGGCCTCACTCACTTCGCCAACCTCCTGAGGGCTGCCCGAATCAGATCCGCGATGGGCGCCGATTCGCCGAGCGTCTCGATCACATCGGCGCTCACCCGCTCTGCCCTTGCCTTCGCGATCTGCAGGTTGAGCAGGGCCGAGACCAGCTCGCGGCGGGTCTCGCTCTCCCCGGACGGCCGGGAGGCGCGGCCCGACGGCTCGCGGGCACAGGCGCCGGCTCGGGCCAGATCCTCCGCCCGGTCGCGGAGCTCGACGATGATCCGATCCGCGGTCTTTGCCCCGACCCCGGGCACCGCTCGTAGCGACGCCGCATCGCCGTCGCGAATGGCGGCCACCAGTGCACCGGCCTCGATCCCGGAGAGGACGGTCTGGGCGAGCTTGGGGCCGATCCGGCTGGCGTGGAGCAGCAGCTCGAAGGCGGCGTGCTCGTCCCGCGTGAAGAACCCGTAGAGCTGGAGGGCATCCTCGCGCACGTGGGTGTGAATCCGGAGGGCGACGGTCTTGCCCTCGTCGGGAAGGCGGGTGAAGGTCGACAGGGGGATCAGGGCCTCGTAGCCGACCCCCCCGACGCCGAGGAGGACGCGCGTCGGCGCCTTCTCGAGCAGCTCTCCTTCGAGTCGCGCGATCACCGCGAGCTCCTCATCACGAATCCGCCGCCGCGCCCCCTGGAACGGGAGCGCCGGCGAGGTGCGCCGCGGGTCAGGTCGGCGAGCGGCCCGCGGTGGGCCCTGCAGATCGCCGCGGCAAGCGCATCGGCGGCATCCTGAGGGGGCTTGCGGTCGAGCCGGAGGATCCGCTTCACCATGTCCTGGACCTCCGCCTTCGCCGCCGCTCCGGTTCCGACCACGGACTGCTTGATCTCCCGGGCCGAGTACTCCTCCACCGGGAGACCGGCCGCGGCGAGAGCCGCGAGGACGACCCCGCGCGCCTCCCCGAGGATCAGCGCCGAGCGGGGGCTCGACGACACGAAGACCTGCTCCACGACGGCCAGATCGGGGGCGTAGCCCTGGATCACCTCGGCGAGGCCGCTCTGAATCGCCGCCAGCCGCGCCGGCAGCTCCAGGCACTTCGACGGCCGCAGCGTCCCGTGGGCCAGGTGAACGAGCTCGGCGTTCACCCGCTCTACGATGCCGTAGCCGGTAGCCCTCGAGCCGGGATCGATTCCCAGGATGCGCATCGCGCTCCCGCAAAGGACGGGTTCATGGCGGAGGGGGTGGCAGGCACCATCTTAGGCGAATCTCAGGCGAAATTCGCCATGGTCTCGTCGGAGATGTCGAAATTCGCGTAGACCGCCTGGATGTCCTCCAGGTCGTCCAGGGCATCGGTCAGCCGGAGCATGGATTCGGCGTCCTTGTCTTCGAGCCTCACCAGCGAGCTGGGCGCCATCCGGATCGCCGCGGTCGAGACCGCGAAGCCCGCGGTCACCAGCGCGCTCTTCACCGACTCGAAATCCGAGGGCGCGGTGACCACCTCCAGCGGCTCGCTCTCCACCACGTCGAGAGCCCCGGCGTCGAGGGCTGCCTCCATGAGGGCATCCGGGTCCGTTCCCCCCGCCTCGACGCTGATGATTCCCTTCTTCTCGAAGAGGTAGGCCACGCAGCCGTTGGAGCCGAGGTTTCCCCCGTTCTTGGAGAAGACGTGACGCACCTCGCTGACGGTGCGCTTCCGGTTGTCCGTGAGGGCCTCCAGGAGCACGGCGGTCCCCCCGGGACCGTAGCCCTCGTAGATCACCTCCTCGTAGGAGGCCTCGTCGCCCCCACCGATGCCCTTCTGGATCGCCCGCTGGATGTTGTCCTTGGGCATGTTGGCAGCGCGAGCCTTGTCCATGGCCAGCCGAAGGCGGGGGTTCGCATCCGGGTCTCCTCCCCCCATCCTGGCGGCGGTGGCGATCTCGCGGATCAGCTTGGTGAAGATCTTGCCCCGCTTGGCGTCCGCCGCCCCTTTTTTCCGCTTGATCGTCGACCACTTAGAATGACCGGACATCTCAATGGACCCCTCCAGGCGCGCGGCGGAGACAGGAAACCGCTTAGGAACCGGCCGATTTCACCGATACGTGGGGGGCTCGCTGCGGCCTCCGCGTAGCGCTGTTGAGGAATCTTATCATGGCGGAGATCGCCGTCGGAATCGACCTGGGAACCAGCAACTCCTGCGTCTCGATCGCGCGAGGCGGCAAGGTGGAGGTGCTACAGAACACCTACGGCGAGCCGGTGACGGCCAGCGTGGTGGCCTTCCACGAGGACGGCAGCATCGCGGTGGGAAACGCCGCCAAGGCCAACATCATCCACGACCCCATGAACACGGTGTCGTCCGCGAAGCGCCTGATCGGCCGCTACTACTTCTCCGAGGAGGTCAAGAAGGCCCAGGCGGTCTACTCCTACGGCATCGTCGAGGGCCCGAATCACAGCCTGCGCATCCAGATCCGGGATGAGGAGTTCTCCCTCCCCGAGATCTCGGCCATGGTGCTTCGGGAGATGAAGACGATCGCCGAGGAGCAGCTCGGCGAGGAGGCGAAGAAGGCGGTGATCACGGTTCCCGCCTACTTCAACGACAACCAGCGACAGGCCACCAAGGACGCCGGGCGGATCGCCGGCCTCGAGGTGCTGCGACTTCTGAACGAGCCCACCGCGGCCGCTCTCGCCTACGGCTTCGGCCTTGGCCTCACCCAGCGGGTGGCCGTCTACGACCTGGGCGGGGGGACCTTCGACATCTCGATTCTCGAGATCGGGAAGGACGTGTTCGAGGTCCTCTCGACCTGCGGAGACACCTACCTCGGAGGCGAGGACTTCGACGATCGATTGATCGATCTGATGGCAGACGAGTTCGTGTCCCGGGAGGGAATCAATCTCCGCAACGATCCCTATGCGCTGGAGAAGCTCAAGGTCGCCGCAGAGAGCGCCAAGAAGGGACTCTCCGTCGACGAGCAGGTCGAGATCCGCATCCCCGACATCGCGATGGGCACCGACGGCGAGCCCCGCTCCATCGCGCGAACCATCACGAGGGACGAGTACTCCGCCCTCGTCACGGACCTGGTCCAGCGCACCTTCAAGGTCTGCGATGAAGCGCTGCAGCAGGCCAACCTGGTCACCCGGGATCTGGGCGGGGTGATCCTGGTGGGCGGCTCGACCCGCCTTTCGGTGATCCGCCACGCAGTGAAGGAGTACTTCCAGCAGGAGCCCAAGGGAGACGTGGATCCTGACGAGGTCGTCGCCATGGGCGCCGCGATCCACGCCGCCTCGCTTTGCTCGCCCGAGCAACAGGATTCCGTCCTGCTCGACGTGACCCCGCTCTCGCTGCGCATCGGGGTGGCGGGGGGGCTCGCCGAGACCGTGATCGGGTGCAACACACCGGTGCCCATCGAGCAGACGCGGACCTTCACCACCTACCAGGATTTCCAGGAGTCCGTGAAGATCCGGGTCTTCCAGGGCGAGTCGCGCCAGGCCAAGGAGAACGAGATGCTCGGCCAGTTCGAGTTCTCCGGCTTCAAGAAGGCGCGGCGAGGTGAGGTCCGGATCGACGTGACCTTCGAGATCGACAGCGATGGGATCGTGAACGTCACGGCCTGCGATCAGGAGACCGGACAGCAGGCCTCCACACAGCTCTCGCTCTCCTCCGGCCTCTCCGACGACGAGCTCGATGAGATCATCGAAGAGGGACGGACGGACAGGGTGCGCGGCGGCGGTGACCTCGAAGACGGGAGCCCGGC